>JAGCOB010000011.1 GCA_017645645.1 Prevotella sp.
ATCTTTTTGATAATGCGTGAGTCTTATTTTAGTAGTTCCACTTTTGGATATGATTACCATTTTTGGAAATAAAATTGGCGCAAAATGTTTTAGATATAATATATAAGTCGATTTCTTGGTATTTTGTAATGATGTAATTACTTAAGAATCAGATATTTGTAACTGGTTTCTATCTAAAGATTCTAAATTTGATTTTGCGCCAATTTTGCGCCAATATTTCCTGTTTTAACATAAAACCGTTGGAATTTAAGTTAAATTTAAGTTAACATCTTAATTTAAGGATAAAAAGAAAAACCTTGTAAGTTGTTGACCTACAAGGTTTTATGAGGGTGCCCGGACGGACTCGAACCGTCGACATTCAGAACCACAATCTGACGCTCTAACCAACTGAACTACGGGCACCATATTGGTTTAGCGGATGCAAAGGTACGTGATTTATTTGATATTGCCAAACAAATCACGTACTTTTTGCGGAAAAACTTTAATTTGCAGGCTGTGCAGGTGTCTTAGGAGCATCTGCAGGAGCATTGTCTGCAGGTGCGGCAGGTGTAGCAGGAGCAGCACCATCCTTAGTCTGACTGGCACCGAAGCCGGGCAGGTTGTTAGGATTGGTGGCAGGAGCCTGATAGTTCTCCATCACGGAACTGTCGGTAATAGCTGTAGGAGCTACCCATGCGCATACAACACTGAAGAGAACCATGGCAAGGGCTAATCCCCATGTTGCTTTCTCTACGAAATCGGTTGTCTTGCGGACACCACCAATCTGGTTGTAGGAGGCGAAGCTGGAAGACAGACCGCCGCCCTTTGACTCTTGAATCAGCACGATACCGATCATCAGTACGGCTGCAATCACGATAAGAATTACAAATAATGTGTACATGACTTTAATTTTTTAATTATTTAATTTTGAATCTTTCTTGCTGTTTATTACTAATTTCTCTAAGAATCGTATCTGGTCGGCAAAGTATGCGTTCTTCTCGGGGAAGCTGCTGCTAAGCCGCTGTGTAATGTCAAGTGCCTTTTGATAGCGTCCTTGTTTGATATAGATACGTGCCAGGGTCTCGGTGAAGAATTCCTCTTCTGCCGGATCTTCCTCAATGACAGGAGCGACTTGCTGTCTCTCTTCTTCCTGAATATCGTTCAAAAGGATTCGTCCTTGTTCTTTCTCAAGGAAGTTATCGATGAGGTCTTGTCCTTGCATCTGCGGTGTGTCCTCAGAGAAGGTGTTGTCTTCGCTTTCCAACAAGTATGCGACATAGTCGACGGTGGCATCCTTTGGAGTAGGGCGACGTTTCTTCTTCTCTTCTGTTTCAACAGGGATGGAATCAAGAAAGGTGTCGATGAGTGCCATCGTACGATTACCATCTTGGCTCTTGGCTGTTGGCTGTTGGCTATTGGCTGTTGGCTTGAGCTGATAGTGGGCAGCCTCTACGAGATTGAAAAGACTACGGCGGTCAGTGATAAAGACTGCAGAACGGCGCAATTCCTCGTCAAATGAGGGGTCGTGCATCAGGTAGAGATTCTGGAGCATCAGTAGGCGCACTGTCTGGAAATAGGGATGGAGCGCCAATGTGGAGCGCAACTCATATAATGTGTCGCGGTCCATTCGTTCAGGATGATTGATCAGCTCTGTTATCTCCATATCTCTTATCTTCTTACCAGTTCGCCACTGTAGCATTAAATATCTGATCACAGAGGTCTTTGACCATCTGTCCCACGAGTTCCTCCTGTACGGAGTTTAATGACTGAGTGGTTTCATATACGGATGTCGCCGTAAACTGCCGCTCGAAGTCCTCGTTGTGGTTGACATTGTTGGTGAAGCGTACGTTGACGGTCATGGACAACTCGGTTTGTGCCGAATAGCCTTCCGCAGATACCGACTTGTTACGCTGCTGGTATTGTGTAATCTCGCCTTCAATCTTCAGGTCACCATTGCGTCGTACTTGTTCGAGGCGTGTGTGACTGGCAAACTGGTCTTTCAACTGGTTATTGAACATCGGACCCATAGGTCCCCAGACATAACTGGAGCGGATGGGGAAGTCGTTAATCTGGATGGTCTTCGTCTTGGAATAGTCAATGCTGGCTCCGTTGAACTTATAGCTCACGGAGCAGGCAGTCAAGACGAGTACCATGACTGTCAACAACACTTTTATGCCTTTATTTGTCCAATCCATATTGTTTCAATCTTCTATAGAGTGTCCGATCGCTGATACCTAATTCCTGAGCCGCCTTCTTTCTATTGCCGCCATTACGGTCAAGAGCCTTCTCAAGAGCCTGTCGGCTCCATGCGTCGAGATTCAGATTCTCAGGTTCTTTGACAGGTTCCACATATTCCTCGGCAACAGCATCCTCAAGGGGGGAGGAAATGGGTTGGATGGGCTGGATGGGTGACAGCTGGGTCGTGGGGATGGCAGCTGCGGGTGTTGTCTGCACGTCCTCGATCTGTTTCTTCAGGTTACTCATCTCACGACGCATGTCATTGACATTGCTGCGCAATTCGAAGAGAATCTTATAGAGTATCTCACGCTCATTTTCAAAAGAGTGGTCACCATCACTATGAATGG
Organism: Prevotella sp.; assembly: GCA_017645645.1. Lineage (GTDB taxonomy): Bacteria > Bacteroidota > Bacteroidia > Bacteroidales > Bacteroidaceae > Prevotella. The sequence goes on from JAGCOB010000011.1 coordinate 2,565, forward strand.
TAGCAAGCTGGGTCGTCTCCTGATCCTGCGGAATGAAGCGGGCAAGAATCTCAGGCGTAATCTGTCGCTCTGTGGAGAGGATAGATATCTGCTCCGTGATATTCTTCAACTGGCGCACATTGCCAGGCCACTTGTAACGCATGAGCATCTGCTTAGCCTCCTCCGTCAGTACAATCTTGTCCATGTGGTATTTCTCTGCCATCTGCATGGCGAAGAGACGGAACAACAGTACGATGTCCTCACCACGGTCACGAAGAGGCGGAATCTGAATGGGAATAGAATTCAGACGGTAATAAAGGTCCTCACGGAAGCGTCCCTCACTGATAGCCTGACGGATATTGACATTCGTCGCAGCCACAATGCGTACATCCGTCTTACGTACCTCTGTGGCTCCTACAGGGATGTACTCGCCTGTTTCCAACACACGCAACAGTCGTGCTTGTGTGGCAAGAGGCAGTTCACCCACCTCGTCAAGGAACAGTGTTCCCTTGTTGGCGACTCCGAAATAGCCGGGAGAGTCATTGATGGCTCCTGTAAAAGAGCCCTTTACGTGTCCGAACAACTCACTGTCGATGGTACCTTCAGGGATAGAACCGCAGTTGATGGCGAAATACTTCTCTCGTTTACGGGGAGAATTGTCATGGATGACACGAGGAATGATTTCCTTACCGACACCACTTTCTCCTACAATGAGCACACTCAAATCCGTCGGCGCCACCTGTAAGGCGACGTCTAACGCATGGTTCAACCCCTCGCAGTTACCTACGATGTTGTACCGCTGCTTGATGCTCTGTAGCTCCGAACTCTTCATTCAGCCTGCAAAGGTACGAAGAAAAACTGACATAATGGCATACTTTGGCAGAAAATTAATTTTCTGTCGGTTCTTTCTGCTCTTTTGCCTTTGGAATGGCGAAGCGTACCTTCTCACTGTCATCCCGTTTTTCGTGGAAAAGCTTTGGTAACGGGTTCCGTAATGGCTCATCGTAATTCTGACGATTACGGAAGATGTCAATAGCAGTATATACGGCCTGACGGAAGGAATTCTCATCAGCCTTGCCCTGTCCTGCGATGTCGTATGCCGTTCCATGGTCAGGAGATGTACGTACGATGGGTAGTCCTGCCGTATAGTTGACACCACTTTCCAGTGCGATGGTCTTGAAGGGGGCTAATCCCTGGTCGTGATACATGGCGAGGACACCGTCGAAATGGTCATAGGTGTTACTGCCAAAGAATCCGTCAGCAGGGTAGGGACCAAATGCTTGAATACCCTGTTTCTCCAGTTCGTCAATGGCAGGCTTGATGATTTCCTGTTCTTCAGATCCCAGCAGACCGTTGTCTCCTGCATGCGGATTCAGTGAGAGAACGGCAATACGAGGATTGGAAATACGGAAATCGCGTTTCAAACTCTTGTGGAAGATTGTCGCCTTCTCGATAATCGCCTCTTTGGTAATGGCCTTAGCAACCTCCTTGATAGGAAGGTGTGTGGTCACCAATGCTACTCGCAGACTCTCGTTCATGAGAATCATCAGGGCCTTGTTGCCGTCACCCACACTGGTTTCAATATATTCGGTGTGACCAGGGAAATGAAAACCAGGTCTTTGGATTGTTGCCTTATTAATAGGTGCCGTTACCAGTACGTCATACAGTCCGGCACGAAAATCTGTCATGGCACGATCAAGTGCTTTGAAAGCGGCCTGTCCTGCCTCCTCAGAAGGTTGTCCGAGCTCCACCTTGGTTTCCTCGTCAAAACAGGCAAGGATGTTCAGTCTGCCGTTACGAGCGTCCTCAGCCGTGTTGATGATGCTGAAGTTCGTGTCGAGGTTGAGTGCCTTGCGGTGATAAGTGGCAATCTTTGGTGAGCCATAGATAATAGGAGTACATAGTTCCAAGATGGCAGGGTCGGAAAATGTTTTGAGTATGACCTCATAGCCGACACCGTTGGTATCTCCTTGCGTGATAGCCACGCGAATCATTCTTTCTTGTTCCATATGTATAATTTACAATTTGACGATTTACAATTTATTGATTCATTGCTCCATTTCGTTTTGCTGTGCTCAGCAGACCACAGGCAGCGAAAATGTCCTGTCCTCGACTGGCGCGGATGGTGGTGGTAATGCTATGATGTGTGAGATAGTCGCGCAGGGCCTCCATCCGTTTCTCGTCAGAAGATGGCAGGTCGACATCCGATATCTCATGGAAACGGATGAGGTTGACACGACACTCCAGTCCATTGAGCAGCTTGGCAATCTCCCGTCCATAGACAGGGGAGTCGTTGAGTCCTCCGAAACAGATATACTCGAAGGAACATCTGCGTTGGTGGGTGAAGTCATATTCCTTGAGCAGTGCCACCGTCTCTGCGATGGGCATTGCCTTCTCGGCAGGCATCAGTTGTTGTCGTTGTTCATGGATGGGAGAGTGCATGGAGATGGCCACATGACAGTCACTCTCGTCGAGGAAGCGTTTCAGTTTTCCACGTACACCCACCGAACTGACAGTGATGCGCTTGGGACTCCATTGGTATCCCCATTCCGCCGTCATAATCTCACAGACACGCAACACCGCGTCAAGGTTGTCCATTGGTTCCCCTTGTCCCATGAACACGATATTCGTCAACGTGTCAGTTTCCGGCAGTGCATAGATCTGATTCAGGATATCCGCTGCCGTGAGGTTGCCTTGCCATCCTTGTTTGCCCGTCTGACAGAACAGACAGTTCATCTTGCAGCCCACCTGGCAGGAGACACAGATGGTAGCCCTGTCGTTGTCAGGGATATAGACGGTCTCGACGAAGAGACCATCGTTGTTTGTTGCGACTGGGTCGCAACATACGGGGAACAGATACTTGACGGTGCCGTCCTTGCTACGCTGACAGTCAATAGGTTCCATCAGTCCTACCTCATATCCTTCTGCAAGGCGCTGGCGGTTCTGTTTCGAGAGATTCGTCATATCCTCGATGCTCCGAACATGTTTCACATAGAGCCACTGGGCTATCTGCTTGGCCGTAAAGGCAGGCATTCCCAACTCGCTGACGACACTTTTCAGTTCCGTCGGAGTCATTCCCAGTAGTCTCTTTTTCCCATTCATGTGTGCAAAGTTAGTGTAAAGTGAGCGAAAAACCAAATAATTTTCATTTTTCAACTATCAATTTTCAATTTTATTCGTATCTTTGTGCCTAAAATACAAAAGATGACATCATGAGACAAGAAATAGACTGCTTCCTTGCCTGTCAGTCAGTGGCTGAGATTTCGACTACTATTGCCCAGTTGCGAAGGAGCATTGCCGTCAGACATATCTTCCTGTTGACCAGTGAAGCATTGTCCGATATCCCCCAAGACTGTACGGTAGTAATGGTAGACCGCATCCAGAGTAGTGACTTCGTGATGCGTGTGGCAGAACATGTAGTGGCTCCCTATGTGTTGCTGAGTATGAAATCCACACCGATCACCATTGGTGAGACTGCTTTGGAACGTATGCTGTGGGCAGCAGAAGATGCCAAGGCTGCGATGGTATATAGTGACCGTTGGCAGATGGAGCAGGGGAGCAGAAAGGCACATCCCGTCATCGACTATCAGGAAGGTTCATTGCGTGACGACTTCGACTTTGGAAGTCTGTTGTTGATACGTACCTCTTTGTTGCATAAGTATGCTACGACTGATCGGGAGCGTGACTACCAATGGGCTGGCTTCTATGATTTTCGTTTGTTCCTGAGTAGGGAAGGAACATTGTTCCATCTCAATGAATATCTGTATACAGAAGAAGAAACCGACCTGCGTGCCTCTGGTGAGAAGCAGTTTGACTATGTGAATCCTGCCAATCGGGAAGTACAAATTGAGATGGAGCAGGCGTGTACGGCTCATCTCCGTCAGATAGAAGCATTGGTGGACACCACCCGGTATCAGGATGTGGATTTTGGAGAACAGGAGTATGAGGTGGAGGCATCTGTTGTGATTCCTGTCTTCAACCGTGCGAAGACCATCAAGGATGCCGTGGAGAGTGCCCTCTCTCAGAAGGCGAACTTCAAGTATAATGTCATCGTGGTGGATAATCACTCCACGGACGGCACCGGAAAAATCCTGTCTCAACTTTCAACTCTTAACTCTCAACTTGTCGTTTTGGTACCAGAACGACGCGACCTTGGCATTGGAGGCTGTTGGAACGAGGCGGTTAACAGTCCCTATTGCGGACGTTTTGCCGTACAATTGGACTCCGATGACCTCTATTCGTCGCCCAAGACATTGCAGACCATCGTGGATGCCTTCTACAAACAAAAGGCTGCCATGATCGTAGGCTCTTACAGGATGTGTGACTTTGACTTGAATACCTTGCCGCCAGGACTCATCGCCCATCAGGAATGGACGGACGAGAACGGTCCTAACAATGCCTTGCGCATCAATGGCCTGGGTGCTCCTCGTGCCTTCTTCACGCCTGTCTTGCGTAGTATCGGTTTCCCGAACACCTCTTATGGCGAGGATTATGCCTTAGGTTTGATTTTCTCACGTCGTTTCCGTATTGGCAGAATCTTTACTGAGTTGTATCTGTGTCGTCGATGGGGTGGCAATTCTGATGCGGCACTGTCTGTGGAGAAAATCAATGCCAATAATCTCTATAAGGATCGTCTGCGCACGTTGGAGGTTAAGGCACGTCAACAGATGAATCAACAAAAAGCCAAGCCCCTCTCGCCGTTGATGCGTTTCTTTGACCGTCAGTTAAAGACATGGGAGGAGGTTCGCCAGCGTTATCGTGAGTTGTCGAATGTAGAGACACGCGAATTAGTAGGAGAGGGGATGCCCTTGACAGTACAGTGGAATCCTGCCCGTATCCGTTCGACTGGAGCAAAGATTGATGCCCGTTCACTGGCGGAGCGTCCGTGTTTCCTTTGTGCGGCAAATCGTCCGAAGGAACAGATACACCGTGTGATAGACAAGGAGTATGAATTGTTGGTTAATCCGTTCCCTATCCTGCCCATCCATTTCACACTGCCTACCCTGAAGCATCAACCACAGGCCATCCTTCCAATGTACGGGGAGATGCTTCGGTTATTAGAGAAGGACACAGAACTCACGATTCTATATAATGGTCCCAAGTGTGGTGCCTCTGCACCGGACCATGCCCATCTGCAGGTGGTCAGTACAGGTATTCTGCCATTACAGAAATATTGGCAGCGACTGAGTCGTAATTTGGTAGAGATTGTGCGGAAAGAGGAGGAAAACGGTATCTGGTATGTTGCCGACTATCCTGTTGCAGCTTTCTTGGTTCGTAGTAACTCACTGGAGGAAAGTGAAGCGCTTTTCAAGCGTCTCTATGTTTGTCTTCCACTGCGTGAGGATGAGACAGAACCCATGATGAATATCATCGCCTGGCGACAAGGAGAGACGATGTTGAGTGTGGTACTGCCGAGAAGGAAGCATCGTCCTGACTGTTATACCAAGGAAGGCAAGGCACAATATGTCATCAGTCCTGGGGCTGTGGACATGGGTGGACTCCTCATCACCCCCCGGGAAGAGGACTTCCGCAAGATCACCCCTGAGGTCGCCTTGGGCATCTTACAGGAAGTGTCACTTACACCAGAGCAGATTGAAGAGGTCAAGGCTGTTGTCCGTCATTGGACATCTGACAAAGACCAAAAGCCAAAAGTCAAGAGCCAAGAGCCTGATGTCACTGTCGGTATTGTCAGTGGACAGAAAATCCAGTTTACGCTTAATGCACCGTATATGGCAAAGGGTGAACTGATAGAAGGCGAACAGGTGGTGGAGTTTTCGGAAGGTGGTATCCTCTGGCGCGGTATGCAGTATCGTGAGTTGACCTTTACCCCACAATCGTCTTCCGCCTCCTTCTCGTTACACGATGTGACCATTGGTGTGAATTTCCATTGGGAGCGTAAGGAGACACAGGTATTTCTCGGTACGTTACGCCTGGTGGTAGAGGCAGATAAAATTACCGCCATCAACCAATTGCCCGTCGAACAGTATCTGGCGAGTGTCATCAGCAGTGAGATGAAAGCGACGGCAGGACTGGAGCTGTTGAAGGCACATGCCGTTATCTCCCGTTCATGGCTCCTTGCCCAGATCAAGCGGAGAGAGGAGAGTGGAGAGCGGAGAGACGGTTTCTTCTCCTTCATCAAGAAAGACGATGAGATCATCCGCTGGTACGACCGTGAAGACCATACCATCTTTGATGTCTGTGCCGACGACCATTGTCAGCGTTATCAGGGTATTACCAAGCAGACCAGCAAGGCAGTAGAGCAGGCGTTGAAGGCTACCCGTGGCCGTATTCTGTGCTATGGTGACGAAATATGTGATGCCCGCTTCTCAAAATGCTGTGGCGGTATAACAGAAGAGTTCCAGTATTGTTGGGAAGACACGCCCAAGCCTTATCTTATCTCCGTGGAGGATCCCTTCTGCAATACTGACGACAAGGAAGTGCTTTCACAGGTATTAAACGACTACGACCAAGAAACCAATGACTTCTACCGCTGGACGGTGGAATATACCGTGGATGAGCTTTCGCGTCTTGTCAGTGAAAAACTGAAGGACGACTTTGGCACCATCACCGATCTTATTCCATTGGAACGAGGCAAGAGTGGACGTATCTGGAAACTGAAGATTGTAGGAACGAAGAAAACCCTGACGATTGGTAAGGAACTGGAGATACGTCGTGCACTCAGTGAGAGTCACCTGTATAGTTCCGCTTTCGATGTTGAGAAAACAAGCATTGGCTTCTGCCTAAGAGGAAAGGGCTGGGGACATGGTGTCGGACTCTGTCAGATCGGTGCTGCCGTGATGGGACAGAAAGGATATAAATACGATGAGATATTGTTGCACTACTATCGTGGTGCGGAGATTAAGAAAATATATTAAGGAAAGATGAATAAACGTACTCCGTGGGCATGGGTGCCTACACTTTATTTTGCCGAGGGTGTTCCCTATGTGGCTGTGATGACCATCTCGCTCATCATGTATAAGCGTCTGGGTTTGTCGAATACCGATATTACCCTGTATACTTCGTGGCTCTATTTGCCGTGGGTCATCAAGCCCCTGTGGAGTCCGTTCGTGGATATGCTGCGTTCCAAGCGCTGGTGGATTATCTCCATGCAGATACTCATTGCCGCAGCCTTGGGTGGTGTTGCCTTTACCATTCCGGGTCCTTGGTGGCTGCAGGGCTCGTTGTGTTTCTTCTGGCTAATGGCATTCAGCAGTGCCACCCATGACATTGCTGCCGACGGTTTCTATATGTTAGGACTCGACCAGCACGAACAGGCCTATTTCGTTGGTATCCGCAGCACATTTTACCGTATCGCCACCATCTTCTCGTCAGGACTTCTGGTAGGACTGGCAGGTGCCTTGCAGGTGATTACCCGTAATATCCGTTATTCATGGAGTCTCGTGTTCTACCTGATGGCAGGCATTTTTATCGGCTTGTGGCTCTATCATCACTGGGCATTGCCGAAGCCCTCTGAGGACGGAGAGAAAGAAAAGAAAACCGCCCACGATATTATTCATGAGTTTTGGAAGACGCTGGTTACCTTCTTCCAGAAGCCGCAGGTGTGGGCAGGTATCTGTTTTATGCTGTTCTACCGAATGCCGGAAGGATTGCTTGCCAAGGTTTCCGCACTCTTCCTTGTGGATGCTTCCCATAACGGAGGTCTGGGATTGTCGGATGGTGAGTACGGACTCGTTCAGGGAACGGTAGGTGTTATCGGACTGACATTAGGAGGTATCCTTGGCGGTTTTGCTGCGGCACGTGACGGACTGAAACGTTGGTTGTGGCCGATGGTGCTTGCCATCACGTTGCCTGACCTGGTATATGTCTACCTGTCGTACGTCATGCCCTCTGATCTGTTGGTGATTAATGTCTGTGTGTTCATCGAACAGTTTGGCTACGGTTTCGGTTTCTCCGCCTATATGCTATACCTTATATATTATAGTCAGGGTGAGCATAAGACGAGTCACTATGCGCTCTGTACTGCTTTCATGGCACTCTCGATGATGATACCGGGACTGTTTGCAGGTGCCTTGCAGGAGGCAGTGGGTTATCAGACCTTCTTCCTTATCGTGATAGGAGCCTGTTCATTGACCTATATCGTCACGGCATTCCTGAAGATTGACCCGGAGTTTGGAAAGAAAAAAGAAGAAGTGGAAGAAGCGGAAGAATAGGAAAATCCCTACACGATAATAGGTGTTTTATCTTGCAGGTACGGGATTTTTTCCGTATCTTTGCGACAGAAATATTAAACAAAGTGGATTATGAAGAAGTTTTATACCAACACAATGATGGCGCTCATGAGCGCGCTGATGATGACAACTTTTACGAGTTGTGACAAGGATACGATGCTGGCATGGGACCTTGACGGTTTATGGTCAGGCACGATTATCGGTGATTATTATTACGACCGCTATGGTTTGGAAGGAGATATCTATGATACGGAGATCTATTTCTATCAGAGCGGTGAGTTTTCTAAGGGCGGTACAGGTTATCAGATAGACCGCAACCGTGAGACGAGACGTTATACCCGTTATGAATTCGACTGGAAGGTCAAGAACCAAAAAATCTATATCTATTATGATGACAACTATGAGGTTGTGATTCGTGACTATGAGATTTATAACGTAGGTAGAACCACACACTTCCGCGGTTACCTTGACGATGCATACGACGGTATTCAACTTGCATCCTTCGATTTGGTGAAGGTAGCGGAAAATATGCGTTCAGTAACTGAAGAAGAGGGCGCTGTGGAAGTTCCCAAAGAGGAATTCAGATAACAAGAAAAGAGAGCCAAACGGCTCTCTTTTTTATTCTTCACTCTTCAATTCTTCACTATATTCCCAGTCCTCCGTCAAAGGAGCCTTCAACGGCTTTCGACTGTTGGATGCGAGAGTAGGGTGGTACATCGTGCGTTACCCAAATGTTACCGCCAATGACGCTGTCGTGTCCAATGGTGATACGTCCGAGGATAGAGGCATTGGAGTAGACGGTGACGTTGTCCTCGATAATCGGATGACGAGGCACGTTCAGCACATTGCCGTTCTCGTCGTATTTGAAGCTCTTGGCACCGAGGGTCACGCCCTGGTAGAGTGTCACATGGTTGCCGATGATACATGTCTCACCAATCACCACACCCGTACCGTGGTCAATGGCAAAGTACTCACCGATGGTGGCTCCTGGGTGAATGTCGATACCCGTCTTCGAGTGTGCCTGTTCCGTGATAATACGGGGGATGACAGGTACCTGCAGTTCGTGCAACTTATGGGCGATGCGGTAGTGGGTCATCGCGTTCATGACGGGATAGCAGAAGATGACCTCCCCGTAGTTCGGGGCAGCAGGGTCGTTGTCGAACATCGCCTGTGCATCGGTATACAGCAACCGCTTGATCTCCGGCAGTTCATTGATGAACTCCAGCGCCAGTTTCTCGGCCTTTGCGTAGACTTTTGCTTTCGAAGTCGTTACCTCACAGTCCTCACAGAACTGGAGTCCATGGGCTATCTGTTTCACCAGCAGTCCGTACAACTCTTCCATGTGTACGCCGATATAGTATGAGCGTATCGTCTCGTCAGACTGTCGTTTGTTGAAAAAGTCAGGGAAGATGATGTTCTTCGCCAGTGCCACGATCTGCTTCACCTGTTCCACTGAGGGCAGCGGAGCCTCTATGGCGGGCATCATCTTCACTTCCTGCTCCGTGAGTTTAGATAGTTGCTCTACATTCTTCAGCAGTGTCTCGTTCGTCTTCTTATCCATCTTCTTAATCTTTAGATGGGGGCAAAGGTACGAATAAGTGAGTAAAATGCCAAATTTATTTGAGCATTTTCGAACGTGAGTACCTTCGACGTTAGTCAAAGGTAAGAAATATTTATGAATTCTATGCATCCTTTTTCAATTATTTTGTTTATCTTTGTACCCGACTAACAACGCAAGACTATGACAAAGATGAGGCTATTCATGACAATGATGCTGCTGACAGTGCTGCTCACAATCAGGGCGCAGTCAGTAGTAAGTGGTGTGGTGACAGACCGCCAGACAGGGCGTGCCTTGAGCCATGTGAGTGTTACGGCAGAGGGGAGTAATGCACATACCGTCACCAATGAGGAGGGACGTTTCGTGCTGAAGACCCCTGAGATGCCCAAATATGTGCAACTGAGTCATATCAGTTACAAGACCCGTCGTCAGCCGTTGACAGCGGGTAATACGGAGAATCTCCGTATCATGATGGTGGGGAATACGATAGAACTGGGCGAGGTGATCGTCTCTATAGAAGACCCGCTTTCCATTGTCAAGGCAGCGATAGAGCGTATCGAGAAAAACTATCCTGACCGTCCCGAACTGGTGCGCTGCTTCTATCGTGAGACGGCACGACGCGGTTCCCGTTTCATCTCTGTAGCCGAGGCAGTGACAGATATGTATAAGAGTGGTTATAGTCGGGGACCGGAGTGGGATGCCGTTGCCATCCTGAAAGGACGACGGCTGATGAGTATGAAGGCAAGGGACACGCTGGGCGTGAAGATACAGGGTGGTCCTGTGCTGCCGTTGATGGTGGACGTGGCGAAGAACAGGGAGTATGTGCTCAGTGAACATGAACTCAACAATTGTACCTTCCACCTGAAGGCACCTGTCAAGATTGATGACCGTCTGCAGTATGTGGTGAGCATGGAACCCAATATGATAACGCTCTTTCCACTGATGTACGGCACCCTCTATATCGATCAGGAAACGCTGGCATTCACCCGTGCCGAGTTGCAGTTGGATGTGAGAGACTGGGGTAGGGCATCTGACTATATGTTGGTGCATAAACCCTTAGGACTGCGTTTCCGTCCCAAGGAACTGACGGTGACGATTGTCTATGAGACGGATGCGCAGGGAATTACCCGCATGAGCTATGTGCGGAATGAGATGCAGTTCAACTGTGACTGGAAGCGCCGGCTGTTTGCCTCTCCGTTTACGACGGTGAGTGAGATGGTGGTGACAGACCGCCAGTTCAAGGGCGATGAGGTGAAGCGTCCTCGTGGGCGTAACTCCTTTGGTATCAAAGACCGCTTCTACGACAAGGTAGAGTACTTTGACGACCCGGATTTCTGGGAAGACTATAACATCATCGAGCCGACGGAGAGTCTGGAAAACGCCATCGGCAAGTTAAAGAAGAAAGTTAGGAAACAATAAAATAATGAGAAGACTGCTATTAGTTCTTACCTCTTACCTCTTACCTCTTACCTCCCTGCAGGCTCAGCCTGCCGGTGTGGTCCTTGATACGCTGCATATCCAGCATATCGACGGAGAGGGGAAGACACAGGTAGGTGTCCTTGTCTGTAACAAGACGATATCAAAGGACTTGCAGGAGATCTTCGCAGAACTCTACAAGGCGAAATATCCTATCGAGCGCATGCGTCCCATCTCCGAATATGGCAATGATGACGAGACCTCGATGCGCGCCAACAACACGTCGTGTTACTGTTATCGTGTCGTGGAGGGTAGTACGAAACTGTCGAACCATGCGCGTGGACTCGCCATCGACATCAATCCGCTGTATAATCCCTGTGTCCGCAGGAAGAAAGACGGAACGCTGCTCATCCAGCCTGCCACGGGTAAACCCTACGTCAACCGCTGTAAGACGTTCAAGTATAAGATCACGAAGAACGACCTCTGCTATCGCTTGTTTATCCAGCATGGCTTCAAATGGGGCGGCAACTGGCGGACGGTAAAGGACTACCAGCACTTTGAGAAGCCTTAATAGTAATTCATTAATTAATCAACCAAAAATATGAAAAGAATAGTATGGATTTCTGTGTTGGCGTATGTGATGCTTTGCCATGTAGGGTATACGTACAGCCAAAATCAGAGACAGCGTAACATCGTCATCCTTTATGAGAATGACGCACACTGTGCGATGGACGGCTATGCCAAGCTGGCTGGACTGCGTGACGCCATTGCCGACACTGCTGATGTCTGTCTGGTGTCAAATGGTGACTATGTCCAGGGACAGACGGTGGGCGCCATCTCGAAAGGACAGTATGTGGTGGATGTGATGAAGGCTCTCAGCTATGATGCCGTCACACTGGGTAACCATGAGTTTGACTACGGCATGGAGCGTATGTTCGAACTGCTGCGTCAGGTGCCTGCTCCTATCGTGTGCTGCAACCTCTATGATGTGCGGTCGGGTAGGATGGTGTATGCGCCTTTCGTCATCAAACGGCTGGGCAACAAGAAGATTGCCTTTGTGGGTGTCGTCACACCGACCTCTATGGAGGATGAGGCGTATGCGTTCAAGGATGAGCGTGACAGTCTCATCTACGACTTGCAACCTGAGGATATCTCCGTCTTGGTACAACGTGCCGTTGATGAGGCGAGAAGGGCTGGTGCCGACTATGTGATCCTGGACTCTCATCTGGGTGAGAATGAGAATGCCCGTCATTCCGACTCCCATACGGTAGTGGCGAATACCACGGGTATCGATATCGTGCTGGATGGTCATTCCCATGCCGTCATCACTGCTGATACTGTTCTGAACAAGGAAGGAAAACCCATCATCGTGACACAGACGGGTACGAAGTTCGCCAATGTCGGTAAGTTGCTCATCACCCCGGATGGCAGGATGACGACTTCCCTCATCCCCATTGCGAGTGTGAAGGAGAAGAACGCCTATGTCGCCCATCTGGTGGACAGCATCAACACCATGCTTCATGCGCAGACGAGTCGTCTGATCTGCCATAGTGAGGTACCTCTGCGTATTACGGATGACGAGGGGCGTGAGGCTGTCCGTATGGGGGAGACGAATGGTGGCGATATCGTGACGGATGCTTTCCGTCTGGTGACGGGCTCTGACATCTCCGTCCTCAACAGCGGTAGTATCCGCAATGAGGTGAACGCTGGTGACCTGACCTATGGCGACCTCCTCTCGATGTTGCCTTACGATAACTATATCGTGGTGGCTGAGGTGAAGGGCAGTACTATCGTTGCCATGCTGAATAAGTTGATGGCTTTCCTGCCCAAGCCGGACGGTCAGTTCCCACAGGTCTCTGGCATGAAGTTCGTCATCCATGAGAAAGAGCATCGTGTGAGCGATGTACAGGTCCTCAACAGCTATACACAGCATTACGAGCCTATTAACCTCGACCGTATCTATACTGTTGCCACGACGAAGTATTGCGTGACGGACGGTGGTCTTTACAATGCCTTTAAAGGTTGTAAGATCAAATGGGAGACGAAACGTACTTATAACGATATCTTCATCGAGTATGTCACCAAGAACCTCAACGGACATATCGGACAGGAATATGCCCAGCCTCAGGGACGAATGAAGAAAATGTAAAAATGAGAAAATGTAATAATGTAATAATTTAATTAATATAGCTATGAAAACAATAAGAATTATTTGTATGATGTCAATGATGATGCTTGCAACAGCTGTTAATGCACAGTCGATGAGCGACCTGTTCACTCCGAAAGCGATGGACTATCTGAAGGCTGTACCTTTTGAAGTCAACCGTACGTCACTCTACACGGCGGAAGAGCTCTATGCCGGTTACGATCCCCAGAAAGCGGAGACTTTCGAGACCTGCTACGACACGAAGGTGTACAAGCACTTCATGGCAACGGGTAAACAGCCGCAGACGGCGGAGGAGTCTCTTGCCCGCTCTTTGCACGACAATGGTATCCATGTGGCTCTTAACGAGTTCTTTAAGAAATATAATTCTCGTCTCTGTCTCGGTATCATGGGTGGTCACGCCTTGAAGCGTACCGACCCGATGTACAAGAAGGTGGTGCTGCTGAGTAAGCGTCTCACAGAACAGGGTTTCATCATGCTGAGTGGTGGCGGTCCTGGTGCTATGGAGGCTACCCATCTGGGTGCATGGCTGGCAGGACGCACGGAGGCTGATGTGGATGCTGCCGTCGAGATCCTGAAGGTGGCTCCGTCATTCAACGACAAGGGATGGCTGGCTTCTTCCTTTGAGGTGATGAAGCGCTTCCCCCGTCAGGGTGACTATGTGAGCCTCGGCATCCCCACCTATCTCTATGGTCATGAGCCTTCCGCTCCTTTTGCTACCCATATCGCCAAGTTCTTCGAGAACAGCATCCGCGAGGACCTGATCCTCACCGTTGCCTTCGGTGGTATCATCTATACTCCGGGTAGTGCGGGCACTATGCAGGAGATCTTCCAGGATGCTGTACAGAACCACTACCTGTCGTTCGGCTATGCCAGTCCTATGATTTTCCTCGGCACCGATTTCTGGACCAAGGAGATGCCTGTATATCCTTTCCTGCAGGAAATGGTGAAACTTGGGAAATACAAGAACCTCCAACTGACTCTCACCGACGACTTCGATGTCATCGTCAAGGAGTTGGAGGCTTTCAGGAATAAGAAGTAAAGGAATAGAAAGCATACCTATAAGAGAGTCCTGCCGGTTGACAGGGCTCTCTTTTATCTCCCATGGGTGATACCAGGCATCGTCATAGGGGTGATAACAGATATTGCCACGCCCCTTGGGAGATATCGCCATGAGAATTTTATCAAATCATCTGTTGGACAAACCTCACTGGATGGATTGGTCGGAGTTCCCAAATGATCAGAAGTTGAAATAAAAATGCTTTTTGGTATGGTTATTTAAAGGATAATTATTAACTTTGCAAAAACTGTAATACTATATTAACCCAAAACAAGACAAGTTATAAGAGAATTCCAGCCCAGAGTTTAATACGAACGCATAATATTAAAATATAAGAATATGGTACAAGATTTATACATTTTGATGATTACTGCAGCTGTAGTCAGCATTCTGTTTAAGTTGTTAAAGCAGCCAGTGGTGCTGGGGTATATCGTTGCGGGTGTCTTAGTTGGTCCGTATCTGTTTGGCAAGACCTTTGTGAATGCGGACAATGTGAAGTCATGGGGCGATATCGGTGTACTGTTTGTTTTGTTCTGCATCGGTCTGGAGTTCCGCCTGAAGAACCTCATCAGCAGCGGCAAGGTGGCAGCAATAGGTGCGTTGACAATCATCGTGGGTATGATGATCTTTGGTTATGCTGTGGGTGTGGATGCTGATTTTGATATGGTCAACTCCTTGTTTCTGGCGGGCATGCTTTGTATGTCAAGCACCACTATCGTGATGAAGGCCATTGACGAGGCAGGTTGGAGTAAGGAGCGCTTCGTCAAGGGAGCGACCAGTATCCTCATCGTGGAGGATGTGGTGGCTGTGGTACTGATGGTGTTGCTCTCCAGTATAGCCATCCGCCATCAGTTCGAGGGTGCCGAGCTGGCAAGTAAGGTCCTTGATCTTGCCATTACACTCGCTGCATGGTTCATTTGCGGAATACTGATTATCCCGACTCTGATACGCAAAGTGAAAAAATATTTGAATGACGAGACGCTTATCATTCTCGCCCTGGGTCTATGCCTGGGTATGGTGCTGACGGCAGAGGAAGCAGGGTTCAGCAGTGCACTCGGTGCCTTCGTGATGGGCTCTATCCTTGCTGAGACGGTGGAGTCGCATCGTATCGAAAAACTGATGACACCGCTGAAGAATGTCTTTGCTGCTATCTTCTTCATCTCTGTGGGTATGATGATTGATCCGGCTTCATTGGCGGAATACTGGATGAGTGTCGTCTATGTCAGCCTGGTAATTATCGTCGGAATGATTCTCTTTGGCACCTTGGGCTGCTGGTGGGGCGGTCAGACGATGCGCGACTCCATGCTTACCAGCTTCTCGTTTGTGCAGATTGGCGAGTTCTCATTCATCATTGCTGGACTGGGTACCAGCCTGGGTGTTCTCAATCCTATCATCTATCCTATCATCGTGGCATCCAGTGTAGTGACCACCTTCCTCACACCTTATATTATGAAGGCTGCTATACCCTGCTATACCTTCCTTTATAATCACGCTTCAGAGAGCTTGCGTGCTAAGATCGACAAGCGCGAGCAACAAGTGGCAGAAGCAGAGGCAAAGGCTGCTAAACCATCTGGCGACAAGAACTCATTGGCAGATAAGGCGCGCCATGCCGTTCGTCATACCATCATCACGAAGCGTCTTGTCAATCTGTTTATCAAGAATATGAGTGCTCATGATGAGAATCATGGCTCATAGTTTTTTCTCATCGTTCCTTTGAGTAACGATGCTTGTTGAAACCTTTCTTCGTTTAAACCATATCAGGTGAGGTGTTGAGGCGTTTTTAACCCTTAACCTTTAACCCTTAACCCTGAACCATTCCAATATCTCCTATCTCAGTAAATTCACTGAATTTGGTGAGTAAATTCAGTGAATTTACTGAGTAAACACACTGAATTTACTTTCATAGTAGATACTTCTGCCAATCTTACTGCCTTGTGTTTGGGTAGAAGATTACTGGTGATGGGGTGTTAGTGCCTACCTTCGAGGGAGAAAGGTACGCCCTTTCAACCGTTTGCCTATAGCCAAACGACTGAACGGCTCCAGTCAAACAACTGAACGCCTATAGCCGAAAGCAAACCGCTCAAAAACAGTCGCTGTCCCTATTGGTTCGGTCTCGTTTGTCTTTGGGATATGCCCCCAAACCCCGATTTGCTGTTGAGGGAGTTGAAATGAAAGGGAACTCAAAGGGAGTTGCTGTCTGTAGCAGGATGGTAGCACCATTGTAGCAGGATAACTCCTAATCGTGCTACAGGCTCCACCCTTTATACATCGGCATTTCAGCCCCCTTGTAGCAGGGATAGCAGGATTTTTGTTTTTTATGAGGAAAACGACTGGCAGAATCGTTGCTCTGCCAGTCGTGAGATTATTATCATTTGTGGATCATTCAGAATCGTTCCAAAATATCTGTCAGCCCATAGACTGAAAGATATTTGTATGCCGACGGGATTTATTCTTTATTATCGAAAAAAATGAAGTTGGTGTCAACAGGTATATCGTTCCCTATTTGTATATAGCAGCCAGTATAGTATACTTTTAGCATTAAAAATCACTATTGTTAGCCATTTTTTCTTTGAGCGTCCTAATTAATCTTTCAAAATTGGAGTATTCTTCTATATACATATCTTGCTCTGATTTGATTTTTTCGTTATAATCATCAACTTGTTTTTGGAGTTTTGATAATTTTTTACCTTTGGTATTCTGCATTTGAGCATTAAGGACATTTATTTGATTTTGATATTCTTTTATTTTATCTAAATGGCTTTCATGGGTTTGATCCCATTCTAAATCACTCCCCAGTATACCTCCAAATGTAGAAGAGGTTGAGGGAGATTTTAGTTCAATATCATTAATAATATAACGATATTTATTGTCCTTACAATCAATTGTGAGGGTATAATAAATTTTTATTGTCTTTAAAGGTAGATTCTTTTTTGCTGTGTAAAAATCAACAACCTCGTTATAGTTTTTTATAACGAGTCTGCCATCTATTTCTGACTCTATTTGTACAACATTTTTATACCCTTCTTCTTTGTAAAAGTCTATTGCCCATGATGTCGCATTTGCAAATAATGTCGATTTGGACAAATTTGCATTTACAATTTCAGAAAACTCATATTTCCCATTACTATTTTTCGGAAAGGAATAATCTTGTGAATAACCAGCAAAACAAAATTCCAATAGGATTAGAAATAAATAAAACTTTTTCATTCGCTTATATAGGCCTTATATGCCGTTACCCATCGGCTCTTATTATTTAATTAGATTATTTAGTTCCATTGCTTTTTTTACAGCATTTACTGCCGTCTGTATAGAACATTCATAGAGTTCTTTTGTACTATGTAGTTCACCGCTATGAATGTAGTCTTTTTCAACCTTATATTGTTCTAAGAGGTTTTGGGCTTCCCTTTCAACTTTACCTGCATTCTTTTCCAGTTGCCATGTTTTCACGGTAGTCCAACCTGAGCGCCCACCATAGCCACCTTCGTCATTCAATCGGTATTCTCTTTTGTTAATTGCTTTATCTACATCCTTTATATTATTCTCAATCATTCCGACCTTTGTGTATTTGCCATTTACTGCAACATAAACCACACCAGTTCCACTTTCCCTCTTACGGATAGCAATCCCCATAGGTCTACATACAATACAATGACCTGATCGGTCTTTTAATCGGTGTCCATAAGGACAGGGATTAGCTATAACAAAGCCACAACCTAGTTTTTTAGCTTTATCGTGATACACCTTTACGATTTCTCCACGAGCATCATAAATATCCGAAGGTTCAATACCGTGATGTTTGATGAATTCCTTTTCTTCTTTCGTTAGAATTTTTAGAATATCTTCCATAATTATAGTTATTAAGTTAATACTTTTATTTGTTCAGCACCAACTTACAAAAAGAAGGCGCAGGTACTCCATACGCCTAAGAGGTTCACCACAAACCCACATACAGATATAGAAAAGCCTACGCCTAAAGGTGTTGCTTTGTTCTGTATGTTTGTTTGCTCTCTTTTCTTTGAGTGGTGATTTCTTAGGCAATCGAGCAATATGTCTGCATACTAAGATGCAAGTGCAAATATAAACAATAATATTAATATTTCCAAATAAGATATTATTATATTTTAGATTTTAACATTTCAATAATTTATCGTTCTCCATTAATGATTTTTATAGTCTTGTTATATCGTTGATTATCCTAAGAAATATTCATCCAACCAAGAGGAAGGTCATTTTTCTTTTTGAATGAAGTTTTAACGAAGGGAGAGGGATGCAAGCAATGGCGTTTCAAAAACGAAAAGGTTCACACTTTCTTGCGTGAACCTTTATTCGTTGTGTAGATACCCTTCTACCTATACTATGTTTTTGTAAAATAGTATTATCGTATATTCTTTCCAAATAGGTCTGAATGTGTACCTGTATTAGTCATTATAAGTATCTTTACACTGGCTGATAAGATCTTCTACGCTGTTAGCTTCATAGACGTGCCCTTTCTTGATGTCGTCAATAGCACGATCCATACTTGTTTTGGACTGTCACTTCAATGAAACAGATGTCACACCTCGTAGCATACTGATGGCTTGGCGAATCTGTTCTATCATTTATATTACCTCAACTTGACAGCTTTCGCCATGATATCTGCATGGTCGAAGGCAAGAGTGGGGGAGGAAAAAGTAAACGAGGGAGCATCAAGCTCCCTCGATGGGTGTATGTCCTTAATCTAATAATTTTTGTCTCAGCCCATAGGCATTTCAGCACTTAAAGGGTTTGACATGATATTAAAATAAGTCAGAATGGGTGCCGGTATTGAGCATTAACAACTCCAATCTTAATCTTGGGCTCACAGGGGGATGTCCCCTTGTGAGTTCGAAAAAGACTAGATATGCTATTGAAATCTATCAATTAAAACTGGCAAGTTAGGAACTTGCGAAACTTGGATTATATTACAATGGTATTAACGGGATATTTATAGCTGTCAGCCTCTATCCAGAAGGTTTCCCTATGACCATCCTGGAATTGATACTCTATACCATACCTGCGTGGAGTATTGGAATTCAAAAACTCGCTGATGTTCCTGTCGTTAAGCGTAGACGGCTTAGGCTCAAAGGGTGTTCCGCAATGCTTCGTGAAGAAGTCGATGGCGGGACCTTCGTAGACACCACCGCAATCTATCCACACCACCTGATTGCCAACTCGCGTACCAATATAAGCCCACTCCAGACTATTGGCGTAGCCTTGGTTGCGCAGCCAACCCTTGCTGCTTTTGGCTATTATGTTGTCATCGTCAAGCGTTACCTGCTGGGAGGATACTTTCACTTCCCTGCACTGACTTTTCTGCACGTAAGCCTCCATTACGCTAAGACCCTGACCGCCGTCGCAAATGTACACCAGATACCATCCGTTGACTTCTTTGATGACAGGGCAGATTTCTTGGTAAAAACTCGGCATGAAATACTTTCTCATGTATTCTTCTTTCTTCCAGGAAAAAGTGACGGATGTAGAGCCGCCGTCTGCCCAAAGCGTGGCACTCTTTACGTTGGGAGCCTTCTTGAAAGAAGCACTTTTATTAACTTTTACAAACTTCTGCCACTGTGGAATCTTTAGTGTCACTTGTGCCTCACCTTGCACTGCCGCCATCAGCAGAAATACAAACATTGATAATAATTTCTGTTTCATCATGTTTATTTTGTGCTCATCGTTTCACCTGTATATTTAGCTTTGTCAAAAGAATATGTAACGACACCTTTCCCAGACTCTGTTGTCGTTCCCAGACCATCCCTGTAGGCCTGTGTCTGTGTACCAGCTACCATCAGTTCAATACTATCAAAGGACATAATCTTGTCAATCTCACGGTCTGTCAGTTTGTTCCAGTCTGGACCATCGCTATCGCCTATGCGACTCATGGGAACCTCCAGCGCTTCACCATTAATAGACTGCAGGGAATATTCCGTATCGTCTGACCATACACGTGAATAAGAACATTGTCTGCCTATGCAAACATTACCCTTGTTTTTCCCTATGAATATCCAGTTTCTCTCCGCTCCACAGTAAAACTCATAGTATGTAATAATACAATATCCTTTATATTTCCCGTTTGTACGGTTCTCAATGCTTACTCCTGATCCATCCCAGCACTGTTTTACATAATTACCGTCAAGATTGGGAGAGGGTTTTACCTTACATACTTTTTTTGACACATAACCAGGCTGTGGAAGAACGGCACCTTCTTTCAAGATACATGCATGATACCATTCTTCATTCTCGTCAAGTACTAACAGATACTCTGGACTATTCCCTAACTTTGCACTCTGCGTGGACGGCTCCTTCCTGATATTAACGCTTTTTGAAATAACTTCAAGAACCTTTGTAAATTTTGGATACGTTAATTCAGTCTGTGCTTCACTCGGCATTTGCATTCCGACGACAGCAAGGAACAATACTAATAATCTTTTCTTCATAATTGTATTGTTTAAAGTTATTGAGGGTGTGTCAAAATAGACATATCCTCAACTAAATGTCTTTATCTAATGAACAGTAACTCACGGTATTTGGGGAGAGTCCAGAGACCGTCCTCTACGATGAGTTCGAGTTTGTCTGCCTCATAGCGGATAGCACCCATGTGCGGCTCTACCGTGTCATGATAGGCGATGGCACGCTGGTGGATGTTCTCGATGCGGTTAGCCACCTTTCTTGCCTCTGTCAACTCCTCGACAAACTGCTCAATCTTCTCCGTACGCTCTGCAATCTCCTCGATGAGTTTCATGTTACGGATAGAGAGACGTTCAGCCTTCTCCACAGAGAAGACATCCTTCATGCCCTGTACGTTCTTGATGAGCTGACTCTGATAGTGCGTGGCGACAGGGATGATATGGTTCATGGCGAGGTCGCCAAGGACACGAGCCTCTATCTGCACGGTCTTGACATACATCTCCCATTTCACCTCATTACGAGCCTCCAGCTCCTTGTGGTTCATCACCTTCGTGCTCTCGAACATCCTCACACTCGACTCGTCGAGGTAACGTTCGAAGATGACAGGACATGACTTCTCTACGTCGAGACCGCGCCGGGCAGCCTCTTTTACCCATTCCTCAGAATAACCATTGCCGTCGAAGCGGATAGGTTTACAGGTCTTGATATCTTCTTTCAGCACCTCGAGGATGGCGTGAATCTTGGCGGTATTCTCGGAGTTATCGGAATTCTCGGAGTACTCCGAGATTTTTTTATCCACTCGCTCCTTGAAGGAGTTGAGCGCCTCTGCCATTGCGGCATTCAGGGCAATCATTGCCGATGCACAATTGGCGGTAGAGCCTGGTGCACGGAACTCGAATCGGTTACCCGTGAAGGCGAAGGGTGACGTACGGTTACGGTCGGTATTATCCACAATCAGATCGGGAATCTGTGGGATGTCAATCTCCTCTATTAGTTTAGAGTTTAGAGTTGATAGTGTAGAGTTTGCTGCCGCCATAGAGTTAGGGAGTCCGGTAGGAAATTCTACACTCTCAGTTTTAAACTCTACATTTTCAAGTTTGTCGAGGAGTTCAGTCAACTGTGTTCCCAAGAAAGAGGAGATGATGGCAGGAGGAGCCTCATTACCGCCCAAGCGGTGGGCATTCGTAGCACTCATGATAGAGGCTTTCAACAGTCCGTTATGACGATAGACAGCCATCAGCGTCTCTACGATGAACGTCACAAAGCGCAGGTTCTCCTCAGGAGTCTTACCTGGAGCATGCAACAGTACGCCATTGTCTGCCGACAGGCTCCAGTTATTGTGCTTACCGCTGCCGTTGATACCGTCAAAGGGTTTCTCATGCAGCAACACACGGAAACCGTGATTGCGCGCCACCTTCTTCATCAGTGACATCAACAGCATGTTGTGGTCGACTGCCAGGTTACACTCCTCAAAGACGGGAGCCAACTCAAACTGATTCGGAGCCACCTCGTTATGACGTGTCTTGACAGGGATGGCGAGTTCGAGTGCCTGTATCTCCAAGTCCTTCATAAACGCCTGAACGCGGTCGGGGATGGTACCGAAATAGTGGTCGTCCATCTGCTGGTTTTTCGCACTCTCGTGTCCCATCAGTGTACGTCCCGTCATCACCAAGTCAGGACGGGCAGAATAGAGTCCCTCATCCACGAGGAAGTACTCCTGTTCCCATCCGAGGTTTACCTGTACTTTCGTGACATCGTCATAGAAATACTGGCAGACATCCTTGGCAGCCTTGCCTACGGCATGCAGGGCACGGAGTAGGGGAGCTTTGTAGTCGAGGGCTTCACCCGTATAGGCAATGAAGATGGTGGGGATACACAGCGTGTCGTCGATGATGAACACAGGCGATGTCGGGTCCCATGCCGAATAGCCGCGCGCCTCGAAGGTATTGCGGATACCGCCATTCGGGAACGACGAGGCGTCAGGCTCCTGTTGGACGAGCAGTTTACCGCTGAACGTCTCTATCATACCGCCCTTGCCGTCATGTTCCACGAAGGCATCGTGCTTCTCTGCCGTACCCTCTGTCAACGGTTGGAACCAGTGAGTATAGTGGGTCACACCCATCTCCATCGCCCATTTCTTCATACCGTCAGCCACTGCGTCGGCAATGCTGCGGTCGTCCAGACGGGCACCGTTGTCCATCACGTCAATCATCTTCTCGTAGATGTCGGAGGGCAGGTATCTGAACATCTTCTGTTTGTTGAAGACATACTTGCCGAAATACTCCGACGGTCTCTCTTCAGGTACGGGAACATCGAGGGCTCTCTTCTTGAAAGCCTCTTCCACGACCTGAAATCTCAAATTGTTTGCCATATTGTTTGAAGTTTGCTTTTTATTCTATTCTAAATAGCGTTGGGTGATATCACCATAAGCGTCTGTCCTTCTGTCTCTGAGGAAAGGCCACCAGCGACGCACCTGTTCAGAGCGTTGCATATCGACTTCCACGACCGTTGTTACTTCTTGGTCGGTGGGAGCTTCGTAAAGCAGTTCACCTTGTGGACCAGCGATGAAGGAAGTGCCCCAGAAGGGAATTTCAGAGTTCTCTGAGTACTCTGAGCCAACCCTATTAACCGTTACTACTGGTAAGCCGTTAGCCACGGCGTGTCCGCGCTGGACGGTCTGCCACGCCATGCGCTGTCGCTCTTGTTCCTCTTTCGTATCGTTGGGGTCGTACCCGATGGCAGTAGGGTAGATGAGCAGTTCTGCTCCTGCCAGTGCCATCAGTCGGGCTGCCTCAGGATACCACTGATCCCAGCATACCAACACGCCCAACTTACCTACTGAGGTCTGGATAGGATGGAAGCCCAGGTCACCAGGGGTGAAGTAGAACTTCTCGTAATAGCCGGGGTCGTCGGGGATGTGCATCTTACGATACTTACCAGCGATGGTGCCGTCCTTTTCCAGTACAACAGCCGTATTATGATACAAGCCTGTGGCACGACGCTCAAAGAGGGAGGTGACAATCACCACACCGTATTGCTTGGCGAGGTTGCCGAAGAACTCCGTGGAGGGACCAGGAATCGTCTCTGCCTGGTCGAACACATGGACATCCTCCTTCTGACAGAAATAGAGTCCGTTGTGCAGTTCTTGCAGCACAATCAGTTCTGCGCCCTGCTTCGCAAGCGCCGTTATTTTTTTCGCCAACCGCGCCTTATTGTCTTCGCGGTCGGCACTGTTGTGCTGTTGTATGATTCCTATCTTCATAATCAATAATATTGCATGGTACAACAATGTAAAGAACCGTGTTGCCAGATGACGGCAAGACAGTCGATACCGACAATCTCGCGGTCAGGGAATGCCTCACCGATGATACGCATCGCCTCTGTATCGAGGTCAGGTTGCCCGTAGGTGGGTACCAATACCGCTCCGTTGATGACGAGGTAGTTGGCGTACGTTGCAGGCAAACGGTAGTCCTCATCGTAGATAGGACGGGGCAGGGGCAACTTCAGCAGACGGTAGGGCTTGCCCTCCATGGTTCGCAAAGCCTGTAATTCCTGTTCCATCTTGAGAAGGTCAGGATGCTCCTCATCTGCCCCTGTATAGAGTAAGGTGTCATCAGGACAGATACGCATGAGCGTGTCAATATGTCCGTCGGTATCATCACCGATAAGGCTGCCATGTTGGAGCCATACGATACGCTTGGCACCTAACCATTCCTTCAGTCGTTCCTCAATCTCTTCTTTTGTCAGCGGCTCGTTGCGATGGGGAGCCATCAGACAGCATTGCGTTGTGAAGATCGTCCCTTTGCCATCGCTCTCGATGCTGCCGCCTTCCAAGACGAAGTCGAGATGCGGCTCGTAAGTGCCGCTTACTATGCCTCGCTCATAGAGGTGGCGGTTAATCTCGTTGTCCAATTCCGCAGGGAACTTCTCGCCCCAGCCATTGAAACAGAAGTCGAGGAGAAGGGCTTTTGGCTTTTGGCTTTTGGCTGTTGACTCTTCCTCAAATACGGTGATGAACCCATGATCCCTGGCCCATGTGTCGTTATGGGGGATGTCATCGACGATAATCAGCCGCTCACGCTTACTGATTTCACGCTTCATCTCCTCGTACACTTTCATGACTTCTGGCAGGATGGGAGCCCAGTCGGTATGCTCGTGCGGCATTGTCAACTGCATGGCACTTTGATATTCCCACTCTGCAGGCATCCGCCTCTTATTCAGATTCATGGGTGCAAAATTACGAAATAATTTTCAATTTTCAATTTTCAATTCTCAATTATTTTGTATCTTTGCACCAAAATACGACGATGTTAGAACTGCATAATGTAACGATAAAGCCGTTGATAGACTCCCTGTCCTTGACGGTGGGTGACGGTCAACTGGTATGTCTGACGGGTTCCGAAAGGGTCGGCAAGACCACGTTGTTGCGTGCTATCTTGGGCTTCATCCCTATTGACAGTGGACATATCAGTATTGACGGAGAACTGCTGACACCCCTCTCGGCTCCCTATTTCCGCCGCCAGATAGCCTATGTACCGCAACGGTTGACGGCCATAGAGGACTACGACAGCATTGCCGACCTGTCGGAGATGTTGTTTGGACTCAAGGTCAATAAGGGCGAGACCTCCTATAAGGTACCTATTGATGGTCGTCGTTGGGCGGAGCTTTCAGCTGACGAGCGTTACCTCTTATTGCTCCAGAATGCGATGCAGTTAGACAAGCGTTTGTTGATTGTCGATGAACCGGGTCTGCCTATCAGTGCCGAAACGATGGAGACGGTCGACCGGTTGTTGCAAGAGGCAGCAGACAGAGGAGCTACTGTCTTCGCCGTCAATTCACGAATCCTACAAAATCAGATACGACTATGAATATCACGATTGTACGAATGGTTATCGGTATCCTGCTATTGCTGATACCCGCCTTGATCCTTTTCCGTTTTGACCGTCGCTTCCTGCGTCAGTCAGCAGCCGTTCTTGGACGGTTGACGGTGACACTGCTGGTATTGGCAGGCTGTCTTTACTATATCTTCCAATGGGACAAGGCATGGGTGAATATCCTGTGGGTGTTGCTGACCAGCGGTGTTGCCACAACAGTCTATTGCCGTAAGCGGTGGCAGTCGGTCCCCATTTATATCAGCATGACGGTGATGACTTTCATCATGGGTATTGTCGTCCTTCTATTGATGGACGTACCTTCGCTGTTCAGTGCGTCGTATTTCCTCCCTGTCATGACGATGCTACAGGCAGAGGCTCTCTTTGTCTGTCGTCGCGGTATCACCACTTATGTCCTTGAACGTCGTACTCACAAGGAACTTTTTGAATATCTTCGTGGCAATGGTGCCAATCCGTTAGAGGCGTTGCGTCCATTCCTTACTAGGGCGGTTACCCGTGCTTTCACACCCGTATTGCAACAGTTGCTGCTGGTAGGACTTGTCTTTATCCCCTCGCTACTCTGCGGTTTACTGATGGGTGGTTTTTCGCCTTTGCAGTCAATGGCCTTCCTCGCCCTGATGACAGCAGCCGCCCTTTGCAGCACCATGCTCACCCTCATATTCTCCATCTATATTTATACCCGAATCAGTTCATGAAAAGAATATCCCTTCTTCTGACCGCCGTCACGCTGCTTTGTCTGCAGTCGTGTGGACAGCGTGTTGAACAACAAGAACAGTCTTCAAACTTGGTGGATGTCCGTCTCCGTCAGGATGTCACCCCCTTGCAGCGTTATGCCTACAAGGCGTGGTATTCCGAGACCTTGCGCATCCCTCTTGCTGTCAGTTGGTATCTCACCAAGGAACATACCTATGGTAAGAGTCAGCGTAAGAACTTCTCTTTTACCCCCGACAATGACATACCCAATCCTGTCACCACCTTCGACTATATGCAATCGGGTTACGACCGTGGGCATATGTGTCCTGCTGGTGACAACAAATGGAATCGTACGGCTCAGGAGCAGACTTTCCTCATGACAAATATCTGTCCCCAGAACCATAACCTGAACAAGAACGCCTGGAACGATTTGGAGCAGTTGTGCCGTACCTGGGCACGCCGCTATGACCGTATCTATATTGTCTGTGGTCCTGTCCTTCGTGGCACCAACCACAAGACCATCGGACGGGAGCGCAGTCGTCGCATCACCGTTCCTGAGGCATTCTATAAAGTTGTGCTTCGTACAGGCAAATATCCTGCTGCCATCGGCTTCATCTACGAGAATGTCGGCTCCAGCCAACCTATGCGTCAGGCTATCCATAGTGTCGATGAGATAGAACGCTTGACAGGCATCGACTTCTTCTCAGCCCTCGACGACGATATCGAGAACCGCATCGAGGCAACGTCCAATCTTTCCGACTGGTAATGATTTGGGACTGAATTATCTGTTTGTAACGATAGAATCATAATGAAGAATAAGAAGTTCCTTCCCTTTTCCAAGTTGCTGTCGCGACGTATCCTGATGGTCAATGTCGTGACCATCAGCGTCCTTGCCCTGTTGGTGATTACGTTTATTACGATCGGACTGAAGGACATGACTAATGCCTATTTCATAAGCGGACTGTATGGATGCCATGAGTCGATAGACAAAAGGCTTGGCAAAGTAGACAATGACAGCCTCTATCATCATGTCAAGCGATTAGATGTCGGCTTCAATCTGTTTAACCCTCTGTTTCAGGATGATATCAACGAGAAGGACAATAAGAGTGTCTGGGCCTATAACGTCGTTATCGACAGTGTAGGTACCTATATCTACCATCCTGACAGACAACGTATCGGAAAAAGAAATTTCTTCGAGGATATCCGACAGTCGGGCGATGCGCTTTGTAAGGAACTGGTGATAGGTTTGAATTCTAATGAAATGAGTCACCAGAGGATAACGATAGACGGTGTATCGTCCTACATCTTCTATTGCGGTGTGAAAGTCACCCCGTGGCGTAATGCCATCATCGTACCTATAGACGGACTCGTGGTTCCCCTCATCATCACGGGACTGCTCCTGTTGACGATTATCATCCTGGGAATGCTGGTGGCTTATAGAATCAGTCGTTTCACCATCCGTCGTGCCACCATTCCCCTGCAGCACCTTGCCAAGAGTGCCGACGAGGTGGCTCAGGGAAACTTCCAGGCCCCGCTGCCGGAACTGCAATACAATGACGAGATCAGTCAGTTGCGCGACTCGTTCGCAAACATGCAGGAGTCGCTGACGCAATATATCGAACAGCTCAAGACCACTACCGCTGAGAAGGCTGCCATGGAGAGTGAACTCAGTATCGCACGTGACATCCAACTGTCGATGGTGCCTACGGTATTCCCCCAACAGGAGCACATCGACATCTATGCCAGTATGACTCCGGCAAAGGCCGTCGGCGGTGACCTCTACGACTTCTTCGTGCGCGACGGCCTGCTCTACTTCTGCATCGGCGACGTCAGTGGCAAAGGTGTGCCCGCCGCCCTGTTCATGACGGAGGCTAAGAGCCTGTTCCGTGCCTATGCCTCAGATGAGAGTACACCTGACAGTATCGTCTCGCGTATGAACAACAACCTGAGCCTGGATAACAAGGAATGTATGTTTGTCACCTTCTTTGTCGGCATCCTCGACCTGACATCCGGTCTGCTGCGCTATTGTAATGCCGGCCATGAGGCTCCCATCATCATCAACAAGACGGCTGAACCTCTGCCTGTCAATCCAATCTATCCCGTAGGACTCGATGCCGATACACCCTACGAGACACAGGAAGCTGTCATAGCACCGCAAACTACCATCCTGCTTTATACTGACGGACTGGACGAGGCGATGGATGCCGATGAAAAACAGTTTGGCGATGAGAGGATCTTCGATGTGTTGAACCGTGCCATCCAGACAGGGGAACTCTCCCCAAAACCATTGATAGAACGGATGACCCAGGCCGTCCATCACTATGTCGGCGACACCGAACAAAGTGACGACCTTACCATGCTCTGCCTGAGGTTTAACTAACTCATCTTTTGTCTTTTATATCGCGTTTTTGACATCCGCAAGGGTAATCTCTACCAGTTCATTGTCAGGTACTTTGCCAGCCTTGGCAATGCGGTTGGCCTGAGCCTGAATGGTCTTCTCGAAGACGTTACGGACGAAACGGGCATTACCGAAGTTGCGGTCCTTATGCTCTACGGCATAGTCGAGACGATCCTTGAGATAGGCGGCAGCCTCCTTGGTAATGGTGTACTCGTTCTTCTTCAAATACTTGCGGAAGATCTTGTAGAGGTCGTCCGAGCTATAGTCGGGGAAGTGGATGTAGCGATTGAAACGGGATTGCAGGCCAGGGTTGGTATCGATGAACTTCTTCATCTCGTTGGTATAACCAGCCACGATGACGACAAGGCGGTCACGGTCGTCCTCCATACGCTTCAACAGCGTTGCTACAGCTTCAGCGCCATAGTCATTGCCTGACTCACTCTGGGTAATAGCATACGCCTCGTCGATGAAGAGAACACCGTTCAGGGCGGAGTCACACATGGCATTCACACGAGGAGCCGTCTGTCCGACATACTGTCCGATAAGTCCGGAACGGTCTGTCTCTACCAGATGTCCTTTCTTCAGGATTCCCAGGTCTTTATAGATACGTGCCACGATACGAGCCACCGTTGTCTTACCAGTACCAGGGCTGCCCGTAAATACAAGGTGATAGCTGAGGTTAGGAGTCTTCAGCCCCTTTTCCTCACGCTGCTTCTGAACCTTCACGAAATTGGCAAGGGAGCGTACTTCCGCCTTTACCTCATCGAGACCAATCAGGTCATTGAGCTCTTCGTAGGGATCACCCTCGATGGGTTTGTTGACAACGACACTGTCGCCGCCCCCTTCCGAACGGTCCTGATCCGAGAACTTGTACTTGCGTCCACCTTCGTCAGAGCCGTCGCCGTCGACGACGAGGTGACGATCCTTTGAACTACTTGAGTCGTCGCTGCCTACGACCATGGTGAATACAGCCATCGTAATGAAGAAGGCTGTAATACACACGATAACGATTGTTAGTTGCTTACTGTTGAAGCGATCCATCCATGACATATTCTTTTATTTTTAATGATTTCGTACATATATAATAACACCAAAGGTGTGGCATAGCACAACAGGTCGGTCCAGTCGAAGACCCCAGGAAGGCAGTGTACTCCCTGTAGTAACTCCGAGACGACACCCACCATAGGGATACTGCTGGCGATGGTCAGGCGGAGAAGGGCGGACTGACGGGACAGGAGCCCATAGACGAGAAGGATATAGGCTGCCGCCCATAAACCTCCTGGCAGTGAATAGACCCAGAACTCCGTAGGTTGCCAAAAGGTCATCATACTCCTCCACGACGTCACCAATGGCATCAGTCCCATGCCGTCGGCGACATAAAACATAAGAATGGTGGTAGGGCGGAAAGCCAGATAAATCAGTCCGCCAAATGCTACTAGCATCCATCCAAATGTCTGTTGAAATCGTAATGACATACCCACATAAATCAATTAACGCCACAAAATTACAAAAAAAATAAAAGAGTTAGTAGATTATCTCTGATTTTTTTGTAATTTTGCAGACCTAAACAGGGTATTAATATAAATTAGGTAAGAAATATGGGTGGCTTTTTCGGCACTATTTCAACAAAAGACTGCGTAAACGACTTGTTTTACGGCACCGATTACAACTCGCACTTAGGAACCAAGCGTGCAGGACTCGTAACTTTTGATGAGGAAAGCGGTTTCCATCGCTCCATCCACTCACTGGAACGTCAGTATTTCCGTTCTCGCTTTGAGGACGAACTTGACAGTTTCAAGGGACATCAGGGTATTGGTGTAATCAGTGATACCGACCCGCAGCCTATCATTGTCAACTCCCATCTGGGACGCTATGCCGTTGTGACGGTGGCAAAGATCAATAATCTGCGTGAGATAGCCGATGAATTGCTTGCCCGGAGGATGCATCTCAGTGAGATGTCGGCCAATACCATCAACCAGACGGAATTGGTGGCCTTGTTAATCAACATGGGTGACACCTTCGTGGAGGGTATCAACAATGTATATAAGAGGATCCAGGGATCCTGTTCGATGCTCATCCTGACAGAGGACGGTATCATTGCAGCCCGTGACTTTTTGGGACGTACACCTATCGCTATCGGACGCAAAGAAGGTGCCTATGCCGTATCAAGCGAGACGACGAGTTTTCCGAACCTTGACTTTCAAATAGAGCGTCATATTGGTCCAGGTGAGATCGTCAGACTGCGGAAGGATGGGGAAGAGGTGATGCAGAAGCCTCTGAGTCGTTGTCAGATATGCTCGTTTCTGTGGGTATATTACGGGTTCCCTGCCAGTGACTATGAAGGAGTTAATACAGAATATGTTCGCGAGCGGAACGGTAGGATTATGGGTGAGCAAGACCAGGAACTGGAAGCCGATCTCGTATGTGGCATTCCTGACTCTGGTGTGGGTATGGCATTGGGCTATTCCCATGGTAAGAACATCCCCTACAAGCGTGCCGTCCTGAAATACACCCCCACATGGCCCCGTTCGTTTACCCCAGGTAATCAGTTGCGCCGTGACCTGGTAGCACGTATGAAACTGATTCCCAACCCTGCTATCTTGAAAGACCAGCGCATCGTGTTCTGCGACGACTCTATTGTTCGTGGTACCCAGCTGCGTGACAATGTGCGTACGTTCTTTGAGAACGGAGCCAAGGAGGTACATGTACGCATCTCCTGCCCGCCATTGGTCTACGGCTGTCCCTTTATCGGCTTTACGACATCGAAGACGGATATGGAACTCATCACCCGTCGGATCATCAAGGACTTTGAAGGCGACGACAAGAAGAACCTGGCACAGTATGCCAAGACAGGGACACCGGAATATCAGCGGATGGTGGACGAGATTGCCCGCAGACTAGGACTGACGAGTGTGAAGTTTGCCACGCTGGAAGACCTTATCGAGTCGATAGGAGTACCCAAGGAGCGTCTGTGTACGCACTGCTTCGATGGTACGAGTTACTGCCATGAGCACGACGACGAAATCTTTAAATAACACTAAAAAATAGCGTACGGTGAGTGATATCTGCTGAAAAAGTAGTAATTTCGCACCGCAAACATATTAGAAGCGTGAAAATAAAGCAAGTGCTGAGCGCCCTTGAACGATTCGCGCCCCTGCCCTTACAGGAAAGCTGGGATAATGCTGGCCTGCAAGTAGGACTGACAGAGGCGGAGGTTTCAGGGGCATTATTGTGTCTAGACGTCAACGAGAAAATCGTGGACGAGGCTATTGCGAAGGGGTGTAATCTCATCGTGAGTCATCATCCTTTGTTGTTTCGTGGACTCAAACAGATTAGCGATGCCGACTATGTGCAGCGTTGTGTCATCAAGGCCATCAAGCATGATATCGTGGTGGTATCGATGCATACTAATATGGATAATGCCCTGGACGGTGTAAATTGGAAGATAGCGGAGCACCTGGGATTGAAGGATACTACCTTCTTTGCCCCAAAGACAGTGGAAGGCATCGAGGCTGGCAATGGTGTGATAGGCAGTCTGCCTGTCCCGATGATTGCAGATGACTTCATCTTACTGGTGAAGAAAAAATTTGGTGTAGAGTGTGCGATGTGCAATGAACTCCTACACCGTCCCATTCAGCGTGTCGCCATCTGTGGCGGGGCAGGGGATTTCTTGTTGGGTGATGCACTTGCCCAAGGTGCTGATGCCTTCATCACGGGAGAGATGCACTACCATCAGTATTTCGGCTATGAGCAGCGCCTCCAGATATGTGTCATTGGTCACTATCAGAGTGAACAGTTCACCAGCGAGATTTTCCGTGACATCATCCTGAAGGAGTGTCCTGGAGTTCGCATAGAGATGGCAGAGACTTGCACGAATCCGATATATTATCTATAGTCGTGATAACGTAATAACGATATAACGTAATAATGAAATAATTAAAAAAAACTATGGCAAAGAAAGATCCAAATGAGATGCCGGTTGAAGAGCGCTTAAAGACCCTCTATCAACTGCAGACAACGCTCTCAGCCATTGATGAGAAGCGTGCCCTGAGAGGTGAGTTGCCTCTGGAAGTACAAGACCTTGAGGACGAGATTGAAGGTCTGACCACTCGTGTTGAGAAGATTCAGAATGAAATCAAGGAATATGAGTTCGCTATTTCTCAGAAGAAGGGTGATATCGAAACGGCAAAGAACAGCGTGGAGCGTTATAAGACTCAGTTGAATGATGTGAAGAACAACCGTGAGTATGACACGCTGACGAAGGAGATCGAGTTCCAGTCTTTGGAAATCGAACTTTGTAACAAGAAAATCAAAGAGGCTCAGGTCCGTATTGAGGAGAAGAAAGAGGAACTTGCCAAGAATCAGGAGTTAATCGATGACCGTCAACAGGCTCTGGAAGTGAAGAAGGGTGAACTTGACGAGATTATGGATGAAACCCGTGCCGAAGAGGATAAGTTGAAGACAAAGGTGAAGGAACTGGAGGCTAAGATCGAGCCGCGTCTGTTGACTTCTTTCAAACGTATCCGTAAGAATGCCCGTAATGGTCTGGGTATCGTCTATGTACAGCGTGATGCCTGTGGTGGTTGCTTCAATAAGATTCCGCCCCAGCGTCAATTGGATATCAAGATGCACAAGAAAATCATCGTCTGTGAGTATTGTGGTCGTATCATGATTGATCCCGAACTCGCTGGTGTGAAGATTTCGCCTGCAGGAACAGAGGAGAAGAAAACCCGTAAGCGTGCCATCCGAAAGACAACAAAGAAAGCCGCAGAAGAACCACAGGTTCCAGAGGCAGAGGCATAAAGAAAGATATAGGCGTGGAACTCCACGCCTATATTGTTTTATAATCAGGTATTTCCGTCAGGAAATCGTAACTATTGTGCTCATAGTTCATCCGACAACAATAGTGTTGTAATCCGTTACTAATAACCAGATAGTCGACATGCAGGAGCAGGTTGTAGACAGCAATCTGATTGAATACTTTTTGGGAAATGACAATGGTAGGTGCCTTGTATTCGATAATCATCTTGGGCTGAGCCTGTTGGTCATAGAGGATAGAGTCGCAGCGCAGTTTCTTTTCCCCTATTCGAAGTTCTATTTCGTTGCCTAACAGTCCTTTAGGGTATCCTTTGTGCTCCACCAGCCAATGTACGAAATGCTGACGCACCCATTCTTCTGGGGTCAGTTTCACAAAACGATGGCGCAGGAAATCGAATATTTCCGGTTTCTCTTTCGTACCGCCCAATCGTATCTCGTATTTTGGAAGATTCAGTTCGTACATGTTTGCAAAGGTAGTAAATAATTGATAATTGACAATTGATAATTGATAATTATTTCGTATCTTTGCGACCGAAAACCTAAAAACTATGTTTAAGAATTCTCTTTTGCCCATTTTATATTTGCTCCTTTTCCTGTTTCCTTTGAGAAGCAAGGCACAGTCATCCTATCAACAGCAGATCGATTCTATCCGTCGTGAGATTCCCAAACTGGAAGGAAAAGACTTGTTGGAAGCGTATTACAAAATATACAATATCTGCTATTATGCAGGGGATGCCAAGCAAGAACGCAACAGTATCTCGCAATTGCTGGAAGAGGCTGAGCATCAGGGAGATGTGAAGATGCAAGGGACTGCACGGGTAGCCTTGTTGTATTACTATTACAATGCCGATATGAAGGATTCACTCATATCAGAGTTCCCCCAGCAACAGGAATTCCTGCTCAAACAGAAAGACTGGAAGTACTATTATGACATTTGGGTACTGATTGTCAATCACCACATTTTCACAGGACATAGCAATACTGCCTTACGAGAGGTGAAGCGGATGTATGAGGATGCCCAGAAACGGGAGAACAATTATGGTATCGGACTGGCTTCGTATGGTATGGGAAATGCCTATATGGACATCGGACTTCATGAGGAGGCGATAGAGGCCTACGAGCGTTGTATCAAAGCCTTGAATCAGGTGGAAAAAGGTTCTTCCACACTGTTGGATGTCTATCCATATTACTGTTCCGTCTTGTCGGAAGTGAAAAACTATAAACGGATGCTGGAAATCACAGACCAATGGCGATTCTATTTAGACTCACATAAGAAAGAACTGGGACTGGAGGGCGAGAAAGGAGCACATTCTACTTATTATACCTATTATTATAACTCACGGGCTACAGCACTGCTGGGTTTAGGTAAGATTAGTGAGGCAGAAGAACTACTGAAGAGGGCTTATGAGGCGACTAAGGACATGAGGGACAACTCCCAATTGACGGTATTCTATAATATGGGACAGTTGTATTTGAAGAAAGGTGACTATGAGAAAGCATTGCACTTCAATAATCAGATTATAGGGCGCTATACCGTTCAGGAAGATCCGTCGGGTGTGCTGATGCTGAAGAAGCAACGGGCAGAGATATTGTTCCAGTCGCATCAATACGAGGAGGCTTCCTATTTGTATAAGCAAGTATTTTTGCTAGCAGATTCCCTGAATATCAACAGCGTGAAAAACCAGTTGAATGAGTTTAATACGCTCTTTAAAGTCGATGAGCTAGAGAAAGAACAACGCGAAGAGCATACCCGTCACGTTTATATCGTCCTGGGTATCATTATTGCAGCATTGTTGTTGATAGGTCTTTTGGGACTTTATTTTGTGAATCGTCTGCGTCAAAAGAACAGTGAATTGGCATTGGCACTTGACCATGCCCATGAGAGTGACCGTATGAAAACCGCCTTTGTTCAGCATATCAGTCATGAGATTCGTACGCCATTGAATGTCATCACCGGTTTTGCACAGGTAATTGGTAACCCCAATTTCAAATTAAGTACGGAGGAACGTGTGGATATCGTTGAAAGTATTGAGACTAACACACGGGAGATTACAAATTTTGTCAATGAACTTCTAGAGTTCTCTGAGAATGAAGGACAGAATCATTATGAGAAGGAGGATGTGATTAATGTCAACGGCTTCTGTCAGGATATTATTCATAGAGCAGAACAAGTAAATAACGGGCGATTGGAACTTCTCTATGAGTCATTGGTTGACGATTCACAGACCATTATCAGTAATGTGGATGCTCTACAGCGAATACTGCGTCAGTTGGTGAGCAATGGCATGAAATTCACGGAGAAGGGGAGTGTCAAACTGAGAGCGCAACTATCTGAGGATTTGTCGATGCTGAATATCAGTGTGACGGATACGGGAATTGGTATTCCCAAAGACCAACGCGAGCGTGTTTTTGAAAAATTCTATAAGGTAGACTCCTTTAAACGGGGATTGGGACTCGGATTGCCTATGGCACACCGTATAGCCCGTATTCTAGGAGGGGATTTACGGTTGGATGATACGTATACAAAAGGTACGCGTTTTATTCTTTCGCTGCCTAATCAAAATAAATTACCATAATCATTTGGCTTTTTGCCTGCATATTTGTAATTTTGCAGCATGGCTCAGGCTATAGTGACATACGACAGTATCATGCACGATCTACAGACGCGCAAGTTCCTTCCCGTCTATTATCTGATGGGAGACGAGCCGTATTATATCGATAAGATTTCTAATTGGATAGCGGAGAATGTATTACAGCCTGAAGAGCGTGACTTCGACCAGACCATCCTATTTGGCTCAGATGTAACGGCATCACAGATTGTAGATGCTGCCAAACGCTATCCGATGATGTCGAAAAATCAGGTACTGGTCGTCAAGGAAGCCCAAAATGTGAAGAATACAGAGCCGCTGGAGAAGTATTTCAAAGCCCCAATGCCCTCTACCATCCTTGTGATGTGTCATAAAAACGGTACGATAGATGGTAGGAAAAAAGAATATGTGAAGGCCATCCAACAGGTTGGTGTGCTTTTTGAGAGTAAAAAACTGCGTGATCGTGATCTTCCAGCCTTCATCGAAGGCTATCTGCAGGCAAAAAACGTCACTATTGATCCTAAATCCACCCAGTTGATAGCAGATTCCATTGGTGCGGATTTAAGCCGTTTAGTGGGTGAATTAGACAAGGTTTTGTTGTCATTGCCTAAGGAGGATAGGAGAGTGACTCCACAAGTTGTGGAAGATCAAATAGGAGTGAGCAAGGATTTCAATGGTTATGAGCTTAGGGATGCGATTGTAAACAGAAATGTCTTCAAGGCTAATCAGATAGTCAAGTATTTCAACGAAAATCCAAAGGCTGGCGGACTTTATGCACTACTTCCCATGCTTTTTAACTACTTTCAGAACCTGATGTTGGCCTATTATTGTCCTCAAAAGGGGAGTCAGGAGGCTTTGGCAAAGTGGCTTGACATGAAATCTCCATGGGGAGCCCGTGATTATATGACTGGATTGCGCAATTATTCTGGCATGAAAGTGATGCAGATTATTTCTAAAATAAGAGAAATAGATGCTAAAAGTAAGGGTCTGGACAACCCCAATACCCCATCAGGAGAGTTATTAAGGGAGTTAATTTTCTTTACATTTCATTGAAAAATCCCCTAATTTCTATGTCTTTATTTCTAGAATCACATTTTTTCCGTACATAAAAAATTGCCACCAATCCCCGATAACAAAAGAGTTTCTGACAAATATTCCCCTTTATATTTCGCCTCTTTTTAATTTTCTGACCGTTTGTCCAGAATTCGCTGTAATTTTTGAAATTTTTCTGTTTCTCAACGTCAAAATTTAGGTTTAGCAATTTTTATCATTTTACTTTCTGTATTTGAAAACGTAAATGGTTATAAGGTTGAAAAATAATTCAGAAGACGGATACGTATTTACAAATCAAAAAATCGCAAAACAAGGCTTTATGTATGCATATATAAATCTAAATTAATTACATTTGGTTTTTATATTCACAATTATCCATTGCAAATGACCGTTCTTAAGCCACTAAAAACCAGTAGTTTATATAATATTATGAAGCTAAGGTTTAAGAAATATATGTTTATTGAAGAGTTTTTGTTGTATAGGGTATTCCGAATCCCTTTTGTTCTGAACAATATTAGATTAAAAGCCAGATAGTTATATATGAAAATAAAAGAAAATAATCAAGGAGATTTATGATTTAAAATTTTAGATTTATAATTGTTCACCTTTTTTATCGTCTCAGCAATTTGTTATTCTGAATTGTAAATCGAAAATTAAAAATTTAAATAATAAAATTTTCTTTAGAATCCTTGTGTATGTCAAAAAAATGATTTACCTTTGTAAAATCAATCAAAAATGGCATTTTTGCCCTATTTCGACTACATATGGAAACAAAAGACCGCATTAAACTTATTATGGAGGATCAGCACATGACCCAGCAAGTGTTCGCTGACTTCCTTCAACAGTCCCCTGCTACTCTTAGCAGTATTTTCAATGGAAGGACACGTCCTACCCTGAATATAGTTGATTCTATAAAAATGAAAATTCCTGACATTAGTATTGAATGGTTACTATATGGTACTGGTGAGATGTATGTATCCCACCCTATCGCATCGTCTGATGATTTTTCAGAGCAACCTGGCGATGGTCAAAATCTGATGTTAAACTTCGATACTTCTAATTCTGTTTCGCCAAATGGGCATCAAAATTTGCCTTCAGGTGTAAATTTCCAACAAGGTGTAAAAAATACACACTTGGAAAAGAGTTTTGATGAGCTTAAAATTGTGGAAAAAGAGCCGCGTCGTGTAACTGAGATCCGTGTATATTACGACGACCAAACATATGAGACTTTTGTACCTGCAAAGAAGTAATTATTGAGGCAAAGAACTACCTATCATCGGAGAAATGTTCCGATGTCTAACATCTGAAATGTTTTGTTTTCAGATGTTTTATGAAGATATTCAGTAGGGTTCCAGCTCGAGTGTGCTGACATGTAAGGTGTTGACTCTTAAAGACATAAGGAAACTTGGAACTCATGAGTTCAGGTGTAGTTTCTTTATTGAGTGTCAACGTCGTTTGGCTAAGTGCCTGATAGACTTCTATCCCTCTGACATCCTCTAGGGTAGTTGTGACAATACATACATCAACCACATTGTCAACCTCTTGTTTTTCTGTAAATAGGTTGACATTGGGCTGTATGCCCAACATCATAAAGATAATGATGCTATATATAGTAAGAGTTATTTTTCTATCCATTGATTTTGCAAAGATAGCTTTTTTTTTGTAGATTACAAGTTTTTAGCATATTATTTTTCGTAACTTTGCGACAAAAGTCGCGAAGTTACTGGCAACTCGGAAATAAAAGAAAAGTTTTTCTTTGTATTTCCCTCGTTTTTACGTAACTTTGCAAAGTAGAATACGAATGCTTATGAAATATATTCTTGATTTGACAGTCAAACAGTCAGAGTGCATCAGTCCTAAACATGTACTTCTTCGTTTGACAGCAGACACCCCCCTTCCAGATATGTTGCCAGGGCAGTTTGTCGAGGTGCGTGTGGATGGTTCTGAGACCACATTCCTTCGTCGTCCTATCTCTATTAACTATGTAGATAAGGAGAAAAACGAGTTGTGGCTGATGGTAGCTATGATTGGTGACGGTACCCGTCGACTGGGTGAGTTGAAGGTAGGTGATACCATTAATTGTGTATTGCCGTTGGGTAAAGGTTTTACGATGCCCAAGAAGCCTGTAGAGCGCATCCTGCTGGTTGGTGGAGGTGTGGGTGTTGCTCCGTTGTTGTATATGGGTGCTGAGATGAAGAAAGTAGGAATAGAGCCGACCTTTCTCTTGGGAGCCCGTACTCATGCCGATTTGTTGGAACTTGACCTGTTCCGCCAGTATGGACGTGTATTTGTTACTACGGAAGACGGCTCGGAGGGTGAGAAAGGCTTTGTGACCAATCATTCCGTCTTGCAGAAAGAGCATTTTGACCGTATTGCCACCTGTGGACCTAAGCCGATGATGGTAGCTGTGGCACATTATGCCCGTCAGGCAGACATAGAGTGTGAGGCATCTTTGGAGAACATGATGGCATGTGGTTTGGGAGCCTGTCTGTGTTGTGTGGAGAAAACCACGAAGGGTAACCTCTGTGTATGTAAGGAAGGACCAGTATTTAACGTAAAACAGTTGTTATGGCAGATTTAAGTGTCAAGATAGGTCGTCTGTCCCTGAAGAATCCAGTGATGACGGCATCAGGAACCTTCGGATATGGTTTGGAGTTTGCGGACTTTATCCCCCTGGATGGTTTGGGAGGTATCATCGTGAAGGGCACGACCCTGAAACCCCGTGAGGGTAATGACTATCCCCGTATGGCGGAGACTTCTCAGGGAATGCTTAATTGTGTGGGACTCCAGAACAAGGGTGTTGACTATTTCTGTGAGCATATCTATCCGCAGATTAAGGATATCGATACGAATATGATTGTCAATGTCAGTGGTTCATCCCCGGAAGACTATGCCGAGTGTGCTGCCCGTATTGACGCGTTGGAAAAGATTCCTGCAATAGAGCTTAATATCTCCTGTCCTAATGTGAAAGACGGAGGGATGGCATTTGGGGTGACCTGTGCAGGGGCAGAGAGTGTGGTGAAGGCTGTCCGTGAGCGTTATCACAAGATGTTGATAGTCAAGCTCTCACCCAATGTGACGAATATTGCTGAGATAGCCCGTTCCTGTGAGGCGCAGGGTGCTGACAGTGTATCCCTCATCAATACACTGATGGGAATGGCGATAGATATCGAGAAACGGCGTACGGTTTTGAGTATCAATACAGGAGGGCTGAGTGGTCCTGCCATCAAACCCGTTGCCTTGCGCATGGTATGGCAAGTGGCAAAAGCCGTGAAGATACCTGTTGTGGGCTTAGGTGGTATTATGAATGCGAGGGATGCCATCGAATTCTTTATGGCAGGGGCCACGGCGATAGAGATAGGTACGGCAAATTTCATCGATCCTGCTGTGACAATCAAAGTACGTGATGGTATTAACGAGTGGCTTGATAGTCATGGATGTCGTTCTATTACGGAGATTATTGGCTGTTTGGGATAAAAATTTGAGAGCGGTCATTTGACCGCTCTCAACCAACACAAAAACTAAACTAGACTTAACTAAAGCATATCGGGATTTTCACAAACCCTCAGATAGCAATTGCAAAGATAGTACAAATATTTTGAACGACAAAGGTTTTTGCGATTTTTTTTTGTATTTTGATGCGAAACCTTTATATTTTTGTCGTTTTATTCAACAAATAATAATCCAAGATGGTCATTGCCGCCATGGATTCTACTACAGGAACGGCACGAGGCAGTACACATGGATCATGACGTCCTTTTGCCGTCAGTTTAGTGGTATTGCCTTGGATGTCAACGGTATCTTGTTCACGGAGTAGGGTAGCCACCGGTTTGAAAGCCACACGGAAGTAGATGTCCTGTCCGTTACTGATGCCCCCCTGTATACCTCCGCTATGGTTGGTAAGTGTTGAGACCAGTCCGTTGTGATTTACAAAGACATCATTCTGCTCAGAGCCGCGAGCTGTCACACCGTCGAAGCCTTCTCCGTATTCAAAGCCTTTCACGGCATTGATACTGAGCATGGCGGAGCCTAAGGCAGCATGCAGCTTTCCGAACTCCGGGTCTCCCAGTCCTGCAGGACAGCCTTTCACCACACCAGTGATGACTCCCCCGATGGTGTCTCCTTCCGTCCTTAGTTGGGTGATCAGTTGTATCATCTCAGCAGCCTTCACAGGGTCAGGACAGCGTACAATATTCGTCTCCGTCAATGAGAGGTCATATTTCCGATAGTCGCGGTCCAGACGGATATCCCCCACTTGTGAGGTATAGGCATAAATCTGTATGCCTACCTTTCGGAGAGCCAGTTTGGCAAGGGCTCCAGCCACCACACGGCTGATGGTGATGCGTGCAGAAGACCTGCCGCCTCCCCGATGGTCCCGATGTCCATATTTATAAAAATAGGTGTAGTCAGCATGGGAGGGACGGAACAGTTGGCGCATATTCTCATAGTCCTGGGAGTGCTGGTTGGTATTACGCACGATGAAACCGATAGGGCATCCCGTGCTACGTCCTTCAAATACACCACTGAGTAGTTCCACGACATCCCCTTCCTGTCTGCTTGTCGTAATACTGCTCTGTCCCGGGCGGCGACGGTTCAGTTCACTCTGAATGAAATCCACGTCGATCTCGATATCGGCGGGCATGCCGTCCACGACACCACCAATGGCCTCACCATGGCTCTCCCCGAATGTCGTCAGTGTGAATATGTTGCCGAAAGTATTCCTCATATTGTATCGTAATACCGTTATATCGTAATACCGTAATACCGTTATACTGTAATATCGTCCGAATATTAGTGGCAGTGACCGCAGCCACAGCCATCATCGCAATGGTCAAGGTCATGATGGCATCCGCCTCCGCAACTTTCGCATCCGCCTCCGCATCCGCCGCTCATACGGTTTATCATGCCTTGGATTTCCTCGTTGGTTGCTTCGCGGTTTTCCAGTACCTTACCCTTGAAGTGCAGGGTCTCGCCTGCCAATGGGTGATTCAGGTCTACCTTCACTTTCTCTTCGCCAACCTCCACAATCTTGCCGTAGAAGCGGTTGCCGTCCTCGTTCTGCAGGGGGACGATGGCATCCGCGTAGATATGCTCATGGTCGAAATGACCGTTGATGCTGAAAATCTCACGGTCCAGTTCTATCACATGGTCCAGGTCATAGTCGCCATATGCCTCTTCCTTTGTCAGTGAGAACTCAAAATTATCGCCCTGAGGCACGTCTGCAAGTTTCTGTTCGAAGGCATCCAGTGCGAAACCGAAACCGCTGATGAAGTGGAAAGGCTGCTCGGCAGGTGCCTCTTCCACCATCTCTCTGCCATTATCCCCATCTACATACAGACGGTAGCTTACGGCAATGTATTTATTAGGATTATTGCTCATAGTCTGTCTAATTTTACAATTTGGCTGCGAAGGTACAAATTTATTTTGAAATAGGCAAATGTTTTTTTGACGGAGGTCAAGAAAAGGGGCTGTTTCCGCACACAGGACCCTAAAATGTTTGGAACATATCGAAATTCGCCGTACCTTTGCATCGTCAATCAGAGAAATCTGGGCGACTAAGGATAATTGAGCTTTGCCCGTTAAACGGGAAAGCAGCGTAAGCCAAAAGGGCTACGCAACAGGATAACATATTAATAAGGTAAGGGCAGAATTGACACAACTGCTCTGAGTAAAGAAAAGAAAGGGTAACGAAATGAAAAGATTGTTTTTAACTGTAGTAGCTATGTTGAGCATGACGCTCACATTTGCAGGCAATGAGAACATGAACAGTGTGAACAACGCAGAGGCTTACAACCTGAGCGTGAACATGGGTCAGTTAAGCAAGGCTCTCGCTCTTGCTGACGACCAGAAAGAGGCTGTGGCAGAGATCCACAAGACATTCTGTGCCGAGATGATGTTCGCCACTCAGTATGGCAACGAGGAGCGTGAGGCTCGCATGAACGCAGCCATCAAGAAGGACCTGGGCTTTATGAACTATGTTCTGAATCCCGACCAGTACAGAAAGTACGTGCGGTTGCTTAATATTACCATGGCAAACCGTGGTCTGAAATAAAAGAAGTAGTAATAAGAAAAAGAATTGAAAGGAATTTCGGGCAAAGTTTTGTACTTTGCCCGATTTTTTTTATTTTTGCAGACAGAAAACTAACAACCGAATGATATGAAACATGTAAAATCAATTCTTTTGGCACTCGTCGCACTGATTCTGGTCAGTTGCGGAACGACCAAGACGGTGCCCATCACAGGTCGTAAGCAGAACCTGGTGGTGAGCGATGGTGAAATGCTGAGTCTTGCGACACAGCAGTATACTGATTATATGAAGACTGCCAAGCCTTCGACGAACCAGGCGAATACCGCCATGGTGAAAAGGGTGGGGCAGCGACTGGCTAACGCCGTGGAGACCTACCTGAGGAATAATGGTATGGCTGAGGATATACAGTATTATAAGTGGCAGTTTAACTTGGTACAGGACCAGAATGTGAATGCCTGGTGTATGCCTGGTGGACTGATCTGCGTCTTTGAGGGCTTGCTGCCTGTGACACAGGACGAACCGTCGCTGGCTATCGTCTTGGGACATGAGATTGCCCATGCCGTTGCCCGGCACTCTGCAGAACAGTATAGTACGCAGTATCGTCAGCAGTATGGCTTGCAGATTGGCTCTGCCGTAGCAGGGGTCTTGGGGGCCAGCAGCACTGCCGTGTCAGCAGGTCAGACGATACTCTCATCAGGTCTGCAGTTGCAGAACCTGCACTATTCTCGCAAGCATGAGAGCGAGGCAGACCATCTGGGTCTTATCTTTGCCGCCATGGCAGGTTATGATCCGCAGGTGGCCGTCAGCTTCTGGCAACGTATGGCGGCAGCCAGTTCTAATAAGAAGACTTCGGAGTTCCTGAGCAGTCACCCGTCGGACGAGACCCGTATCAAACAGATCCAGGGCTGGATGCCTGAGGCACAGAAGTACTATAAGCCTACAGGAACTGCGACAACGAATTCCAAGAGCACGACAACCACTCCCAAGACCACAAAAACAATCAA
Organism: Prevotella sp.; assembly: GCA_017645645.1. GTDB lineage: Bacteria > Bacteroidota > Bacteroidia > Bacteroidales > Bacteroidaceae > Prevotella. Next base: position 46,831 of record JAGCOB010000011.1, read on the forward strand.
GATTTCATCTAAAAAGAAGTAAGATATGAGAAAGACCCTGATGCTCTTGTCAGCGGCTTATGCCCTGACGATGACGGCACAGACAGCTGGTGGCGGCATCTCTGAGCAGATGTTGCAGCAGATGGAGCGGCAGTATGCTGCCCAGCCGGCTAATAAGGCGTTGCGTAATGCCATTGCCTCGAATGCGATAGACAACCTGACAAAGAACCAGGAGAATGCTGGTGAGTTGGATACCTATTTCAGTATTGACACGAAGAAGCAGTCGATTCACGACCAGAAGTCGAGTGGACGCTGCTGGATGTTCAGCGGACTCAACGTGCTGCGTGCCAATTTCGCCAAGCGTACCGATTCGCTGACAGTAGAGTATTCCCAGGCCTATCTGTTCTTCTATGACCAGTTGGAGAAGGCCAACCTCTTCCTGCAAGGGGTCATCGATACCGCCAAGGAACCGATTGATGCCCAGCGGGTGCAGTTCTTCTTCAAGAGTCCGATAGGCGACGGCGGCACGTTCTGCGGTGTCTCCGACCTGGCGGAGAAATACGGACTGGTGCCGATGGCTGTACAGCCTGAGACCTTCTCGGCGGAGAGCACTTCCCGTATGGCAGCTATCATCAAGTCGAAACTCCGTGAGTATGGCTTGCAACTGCGCCAGATGGTGGCTGACGGCAAGAAACCTGCGGATATCCAGAAAGCAAAGGAAAAAGCACTGAGTCAGATATACGGAATGCTTGCCTTGACCTTGGGAGAGCCTGTGAAGGAGTTCACCTATGCCTTCAAGGATAAGAACGGCAAGCAACTGACAACGGCCAAACGCTATACGCCGAAGTCGTTCTATGAGGAAACGGTGGGCGGACCTCTCAACGGCACGTTCATCATGGTGATGAACGACCCCCGCCGTCCATATTACAAGACTTTCGAGGTGGAGTACGATCGTCATACCTATGACGGACATAACTGGAAATATCTCAATCTGCCGATGGATGATATTGAGCAACTCGCCATCGCCTCCCTGAAGGATGGTCGCAAACTCTATTCCAGCTATGACGTGGGCAAGCAACTCGACCGTAAGCGCGGCTATGCTGATACGGAGAACTTCGACTACGGCTCCCTGTTCAATACGACTTTCGGCATGACGAAGGCAGAGCGTATCAGCACGTTCGACAGCGGTTCTACCCATGCGATGACCCTCACGGCCGTCGACCTCGATGCCAACGGTAAGGCTTCCAAGTGGAAAGTGGAGAACTCATGGGGTGCCTCGTGGGGACAACAGGGCTGCCTGATTATGACGGACCGCTGGTTCCGCGAGTATATGTTCCGCCTCGTTGTCGACAAGAAATATGTCTCCGACAAACTCCTGAAGGACTTCGAGCAGAAGCCTGTCATGGTGATGCCGGAGGATCCGCTGTTCCAGGAGGACCGCTAAGGAATGAAACAATTGATGATTCTTTGTCTCATAGCCCTGTTGCCTGTAAGCAGCAGGGCTCAAGAGGATGAAGACATCTATGCTACGCAGGATCTCAATGAAGTAGTGATTTTGGCAGACGGTCAGACATTTGAGGAGTATCTGGTGAAGCAGGTGCTGGAGAATGCCAAACCGCTGAAGAAACGCGTACAGACCTTGCATTATGCTGTTACATGTAAAATGGAAAAGGACTTGGACCTAAAACAGATGTCCAATCGCCGCACTATCACCTTTGCAGCGCGACTTGCAGGCTACGGACAGATCTTGTCGGCACTCATGGAACATCAGGTCTTTGGTATCACGATGGCTGAGGATGTACTATTTAACAAAGGCAGGATCAAGACATCCAACGTGCGTATGGTAGAGATGAAGCAAGAGCTGACAGCAAAGCAGGTAAAGTCATTTCTGAAACACGACGGCATCATGAGTTCCAACGTATATGACAAGTTCTATGAGAAGGTACGTGACAAGGCAAAGGAACTGAAGAAGAAATACCGGAAGAAGCAGGAGACGGGTATGAAATACATAGGCAGTTACACCTCGGGCAATAGGACGATATACAGGGTAAAACTGGACAATATGCAGATACATATCGTTGACGACTGCTGGCAGATTAAGAGGATAGATTATACGGAGGGACAGAACAAGATGCATTTTGAGTTCAGTGAAATAAGACCAGACCTGTTCCTGCTCTCAAAAGGCAATGCCAAAATATATCCAGACCGGAAGAAATGGCCTAACGGCTATATCGCCCTGCAAATGACATATACGTATAAGTAAGAAACTTTAAGCCAAACCATTATGAATCAATCTAAATTTTCCCCCATAGCCGTTATTGCAGCTCTTGTGCTAACCGTTATGGTATCCTGCCGTCATGGGCAGGACGGACAGAATGTTGGTACTGCCGACTCCATTAACTGGGTAGACTCGGCAGCCACGCTTTGCGATAGGGCTTTTTATTATAAGAACTATCAGCCCGACTCATTAGAAATCTTTGTGCCGGAAGCACTGAAGGTCTGTGAGGAGCATAATAGGATGGGGGAGTATTATTTCATCTGGGGTAAGCTGGTGTCGAAGTATATCTGGGACAACGATTTCGAGAAAGGCGCCATTGAGGCGCAACGGATGCAGGACGATGCCCTGAAGCGTCACAACGACTATGGTCTCTTCATGTCGTACAAACTGCTTGGTATCGGTTATGGAGTCAGGGAGAACTACGGAGAGTCAGCCAAGTATCTCCGTAAGTCCATTGCCTGTTTCCCGAAAGGTCAGCCGCTGTCAGACCTTATTGATGCCTATTCCTATCTTTACCTCACGCTGGAGTGTGACAACCAATATGAAGCACTTGACACAGTCATGAACGAGTGGAAGGCTGTCCTCGATAAGGCTCCTGTCATTTCTGGTCAGCAAGATACTCAGGCAAGGGCCAATTGGCATGCCAGTTATCAGACGAACTTGGCGAGGTATCTGATGATCAAAGAAGACTTCAAGGGGGCTGCTTTGGCTGTCGACTCTGTCGAATATTACGAACATATCGAAAATGAGAATCCTGATGCTATCAGTCAGTTGACTATCCTTATCGTCAGAACCGATCTGGCAAAGCATCAGAAAAACTGGGCGGAGGTCCTCAACCTTTGCAGCCAAAGGCAGAAATTAGTCGAGGAAATCGGTGATACCAGTCATGAGATGATGGTATTGTTAGACAGGTCTCAGGCCTTTGAAAGTCTTGGACGCTATCGGGAGTCCCTTGACATATTCCGTCATTATTCGGAGATAAAAGACTCGCTGGCATTGGTGGATAATCGTGAGAAACTGGATGAGTTAAACAAGCGTTTCGAGGTATCTGAACTGAAGATGGAGGGTGAGCGTCAGCAGATGCAGGCAGAGCGGCGCCAACTCTATCTCGTTATCATCATCGTTCTGGTCATTCTGGTGGCTGTCATCGTGATAGCCTACTTCCATCGCCGTCATACACATCGCATCGCCAAGATGAAGGCAGCACAGGAGCGTATTGAGTCGGAGTTGCGCATTGCCCGTGACATACAGATGTCAATGGTGCCCAGCACGTTCCCCGACTATGAGGGGCTTGACATGTTCGCCTCAATGATGCCTGCCAAGGAAGTCGGCGGCGACCTCTACGGCTATGTCATGATAGGCGATAAACTGTATTTCGCAGTGGGCGACGTGAGCGGTAAGGGAGTGCCTGCCTCGCTGTTCATGGCACAGGTCACGCGTCTCTTCCGTACCCTTGCTGCCCAGCAGATGATGCCTGCCGAGATATGTACCCGTATGAATAATGCCCTGAGTGGTGAGGACAATGAGAGCAGCATGTTTGTCACCCTCTTCCTGGGACTCGTCGACCTGAAGACAGGGCATCTCGACTTCTGTAACGCAGGACATAACCCGCCCGTCCTCGGAGGCGGTGCGACACATGGGGAGTTCTTTAACATGATTTCCAATGCCCCCATCGGTCTCTGGTCGGGTCTGGAATACGAGGGTGAGGAGATGGAGAGTATTATGGGACGCCCGTTGTTCATCTATACCGATGGTCTCAACGAGGCAGAGAACCGCCAACAGGTCCAGTTCGGCGAGAATCGTCTGCTCAACATCCTGCGTACCACCCATTTCGACTCCGCTAAACAAGTCATCGAGATCCTCAAGGATGAGGTGGAGCGTCATCGTGATGGTGCTGAACCTAACGACGACCTGACGATGATGTGTTTGAGAATAGGTTGCGTGGAATAAGGAAAATAGCGTACTTCAGAATCCGGAACACCTGATGGTCTCCCGCAAATCGTCTGGGAGTGCATGACAGTTGAGGAACAAATAGGTGGTATTCAGGGCGATGTAGTCGCGTGACATATACCAGATACCCTTGTACTGTCCGTACTTACCCCATGAATTCTTGACAAGATAATAAGGTTTCCCCTGTTCGTCAACAGCCTTGCCGTAGATGATCATCACGTGATCGTAGGTCATGCGCCAGTCGTTCCACTGCTCCTGTCGCAATTGTTGTGTGGGTTGTACGCTGTCAGGCAGCATGGCCTCTCCTGTGCGGGTGAAGTCGCCTGAGACGTCACCGCCCCAAGCCACGGTATATCCAGCATCCAGTGCCTTGTCGAGAACCTCCATCAACTGTTCGATGGGCATGTTGTAACTGGGCTTCAAACGCCATTTGTAGGGAGCCTCGATGATGAACCACTTGCCAAACGGATGATGTGTATAACTCGTCAGACTCACGTAGTCGTCAAAGTTAAGCCCCAGGCTCTCTGCAAACGTCTTCGGCGTATATGTCTTTCCCTCATACATGAATGATTTCGGACAGTGCCCTATGTAGCGGTCGATGACAGCCTGAACGCTGTCCTGCCAGTGGGGAAGGGGAGCCTTGGCATCCTTGACGACGATACTCCTCACCATGCGGTCCAGTTCAGGGAAGAATACCATGAAGTTAGCCAGTGAGTCACCTGTCAGCGAACCTGGTGCCGGCATGGCATTCTCCGGACAGATGCCGTGTTGGCGAATCACCTCCAGTACGTCGTCGCACGAGCCTCCTTCAGAGATCTGGCTGTAGCCGTGCATCCGCACATAGTGCGTGGCATTGTCCATATAGTCTTTATTTACCACGAACATCTCGCACAGGTCGTATGTCTTCCCTGTCTGTCGCAGTATCTCACTCTCGAAATACCCCAGCGTGGCATAAGCCCAGCAAGTACCGCTGCGCCATTGGTTCTTCACACTTGTGATAGGAATCTCCTTTACCGTTGTGAACGTTTTTTTTACCTGCGAGTCGATAGACCCCCGCTGTAGATTCTCCTGTGCCGATGCTGTTACAGTCATCAGCATCACTGCTAAAACGAATCCTGTCCTCATGATGGTGGTATTTAGTGTCTATTCTTCTTTCTTTTCCTGGTTCTCCGCATTCTCTTTCCGTATGACATACCGTTGGTAGTACGTCAGCAGGAGGGTGGTCATCGGCAGTGCGATAATCATGCCAAGGATACCTAACAGGGAACCCCAGATGGAGAGGGAGAGCAGGATGATGGCGGCATTGAGTCCCATCACCTTTCCCATGATCTTTGGGGTAAGGAAGGTATCCTGGATGAGTTGTACGACACAGAATACGATGACGACCAACAGCATGATAAGCCAGAAGCTCTGTCCTGTATCCGCTGCCTTGACAATAGCCAGGAGGATGGCAGGGATGAAGCCGATGAGTTGGAGGTAGGGCACCATATTCAGCAGTCCGATGAACATACCCAGTCCGATGGCCATCGGGAAGTCGATGATCAGGAAGCCGATACTGAACAGGATTCCCACACAGAAAGCCACCAGACCCTGTCCGCGGAAATACTTGTTCATACCTTCTGTGATGTCAGCGACCAGACGGACAGCCATGCCACGATAACGCTCAGGCAGCAGTTCGGACCATCCCTTCGTGAATTTCTCATAGTCGATGAGGATGAAGAGCGTGTAGATGAGTACCATGATCATGGTGACCAGTCCGGAAAGGGCATTGACCGACTGCATGAGCATGTCCCAAATCTTAGGCATTGCCTCCTTGATGCTGTTGATGAAACCTTCCTGCGTCACGATAGCCTTGATATCCTCTGCCGTCAGATGCTCATGGATGAACATCTCTATCCGGTCAGGAATATTACTCATCATCGCATCTTTGGTGACGTATTCTATCAGCATGTCCTTCACTCGTATCGTCTCCTCGACAACGGGAGGTATCATGAGCCAGAACACCCCAGTCAATACGAGGTTGACAGTAATCAGGGCACAGAGAATAGCTACTACCCGATAGCGCATCTTACAGCGATACTGGAAGAATTTCACCAATGGGAACAGTAGATAGGCAATGAGCCATGCAAGGAAGAAGGGGAGCAGCACACCACTCAACCGGTCGAGCAACAGATAGGCTCCCACGAAGCCGGCAACCACCAGGGCACCCCGTATAAACGAGTCGAAAGTAATTTGTTTTCGTTCCATAGTTATTGTATTTCGTGTGCGAAGATACATATTTTATTCTGAAGTACCAAAATATTTTGTTTATTATCAAAATAATTGTATATTTGTGGCATGATTTTGAGTATCGTTTTATTATTATTGATGATGGTGAATTCGTGTAACGGACAGACAAACAATCCTGTGGTGAGACCTGCCACTCAGGCAAACCGCTTCTACACAGGCGATCCCAAGGAATTGAGTGCTGAAGTTGACAGTTTTCTGGAACTTCATCGTGGCAGGACCATGTATGAGCATGTGGCAGCACTCATCGTACCCCATGCTGGTTATTATTTCTCAGGAAATGTGGCGGCATCGGCCTATATGACGCTGAATACCGGGAAGACCTATCAGCGGATATTCCTGTTGGGACCGAGTCATCACGAATGGCTCGACGGGGCATCCGTGAATACAGAGGCGGACTATTATGCCACGCCCTTGGGGAATGTGAAGGTGGATCATGAGACATGTATCGAACTGACGAAGAAAGACAGCGTGTTCTCCTATCGCCCAAAGGCGCATGACAGGGAGCATTGTTTGGAGGTGCAGCTGCCGTTCCTGCAAAGATACTTCACTCTACACTCTAAACTCTACACTAAAGAAGTGCCCCCGATTGTCCCCATCATCATCTCGACTAACGACTTCCAGAAACTAAGGCGGATGGCAGAGGTGCTGAAAACGTATTTCACTGACGAGAACCTCTTCATCATCAGCAGTGACTTCTCACACTATCCTTCGTATGACGATGCCTGTGAGGTGGATGCCAAGACGGGCAAGGCGATTGAGACAGGTGATGTTGAACAGTTCATTGCCGCCATTGAAGAAAATGCCCGTAGCGGAAAGCTCAACCTGGCAACGAGTGCCTGTGGTGAGTTTCCTATTATTACACTGATGCTGATGCTCGACGGACAATACGACATCAAACACCTGATGTACCAGAACTCGGGTGATATTGACAACTACAATTCTTCACGTGTAGTAGGCTATCACTCCTTCGCCTTCTTACGCAAAGAAGCAGGCTTCACCCTTTCCGATGAAGACAAACGCCAACTGAAGGAGATTGCCCTCAACAGCATCAAAGATTCTTTAGATGGCAAGGGAATAGCGGCAGCAAACTTTCAACTCTTAACCCTCAACGCTCAACTGCGAAGCAAGTGTGGTGCCTTCGTCTCTCTCCACAAACATGGTCGTCTTCGTGGATGTATCGGACATTTCGGAGAGGATGTGCCTCTCTATGAGATAGTGGCAGAGATGGCACGTGCTGCAGCCTTCGAAGACCCACGCTTCATGCCTGTCAGTCGTGAGGAACTGGAGGATCTCGATATTGAGATTTCCGTACTCACCCCCATGCGTCGCATCCAGAGCCTCGATGAGTTCGAGTTGCATCGACATGGCATCTACATCCGTAAGGGCTATCGCAGCGGTACCTTCCTGCCGCAGGTGGCAGACGAGGTAAACTGGACGAAGGAGGAGTTTGTAGGACATTGTTCGCAGGACAAGGCAGGACTCGGCTGGGACGGCTGGCGCGATGCGGAACTGTATGTCTATGAAGCAATCGTGTTTTGATGGAGTGTAGGTATTATGAGCGACTGGAGGGTGGGGTAGTGAGATGCCAGCTCTGTCCGCATCACTGTCGGATTGCCGATGGCAGGACGGGGATTTGTCGCAGTCGTCGTAATCATCAAGGGGTGCTCGTCAGTGAGGTGTATGCCCAACCTTGTGCCCTTGCCATTGACCCGATAGAGAAGAAACCGCTGTATCATTTTCATCCTGGCACCACCTGTCTCTCCATTGCCTGTACAGGTTGTAATTTCCGTTGCCTGAACTGTCAGAACCACGATATCTCACAAGTGTCACCTGTCGATGTCGACCATTACCGCCTCACACCAGAGGACGTTGTGTCCCTCTGTCAGAAGCACCAATGCCCGGGCATCGCCTATACCTATACCGAACCGCTTACCTATCTGGAATATATCACGGATACGGCACGACTGGCTCATGAGGCTGGTCTGTGGAATATCCTCGTCACGGCAGGCTATGTCTGTCAGGAGCCGTTAAAAGACCTGTTGCCCTATCTCGATGCTGCCAATATCGACCTGAAGTCGTTTAGCGACGACATCTACCAGGAAGTCAGCGGCGGTCATCTGCAACCTGTACTCGATACCATCCTTGCCATGAGGGATGCCGGTGTGTGGATAGAACTCACCAACCTCCTTATTCCAGGCATCAATGACGACATGGATATGATCAGGAGGATGTGTCGTTGGCTGAACGAAAAGAGCCTTGCCGGCGTCCCCCTTCATTTCAGCCGTTTCTTTCCTCGCTATAAGATGCAGGACATCCCCCCGACGCCCCTCCACACACTGAAAGCCGCCCGTCAGATAGCCGAAGAGGAAGGTATGAAACGGGTGTATCTGGGTAATGTTTGAGTCTCCTATCGATTATTGAACGTTTTTATTAAGCATACAGAAAAATACGATGAGTATTATATCAAAGGTCCAAGACAAATAATAAGAGAAATATTCAATAGCAGAGAAATAAACATCATATAATATCAGAATAATAAAAAGGGATAGAGAACCTATTAACAATAGTGCAGCATATATATTATAATTTGTCTAATTTCCTGTTGCAAAGATAGTCATTTTTTAAAATAATGTAAGAAAAAGCATCATTTTTCTTGCAAAATGTTTGTGGGATTCCAAAAAAAGTTATAATTTTGCAGGCGATAAACGAAAATTGAAGAATTGAAAGATTCAAAAATTGAAGTAATGAACAAGTTGAACGCTTACTTTTACGGTTATTATTTTTACTTTGCAGAGACCTGTGAAGCGGAAAGCCGTATGTAAGAATTAAAGAATTGAAAAATTGAAGAATTAAAATAAGGCTCCGCTTCACAAACCAAGTGAAAGCGGAGTTTATTTTTAAATAGATAAATGAATCAATAAATTGTAAATAGTAAATTGTCAAATTGTAAATTATATAGATGAAGAGAATTGCGATACAAGGACTGAACGGGTCGTTCCACGATATTGCGGCACACCTGTTTTTCGAGGGAGAGCAGATACAGTTGATTTGTTGTTCTACCTTCGAGCAGGTGTTTAAGACCATGAAGGAGGATCCTACCGCCATTGGTATGCTCGCCATAGAGAATACCATCGCAGGCTCATTGTTGCATAACTATGAGTTGCTGCGTGACTCAGGTACGACGATAGTAGGGGAGCATAAGTTGCACATCTCGCATTGTATCTGTTGTCTGCCTGACGATAACTGGGACACGATCACGGAGATTCATTCGCACCCCGTTGCCCTGATGCAGTGTCGTGAGTTCCTTGCCCAGCATCCGAACATGAAACATGTGGAGGCTGAGGATACGGCAGGCTCGGCGAAGATGATTGCCGAAGGACAGCACAAAGGATGGGCAGCCATCTGTCATGCCGATGCCGCCAGACAGTATGGACTGAAAGTTCTGGAGGACCATATTGAGGATAACAAGCACAATTTCACGCGTTTCCTCGTGGTCAGCAATCCCAACAAGGCAGATATGTTGCGTCCGCTGACAGAGGCCAACAAGGCAAGTATCGTCTTCTCTTTGCCTCATGAGGAAGGGTCGCTGAGTCATGTACTCGCCATCCTCTCGTTCTACAAGATTAACCTGACGAAGATACAGTCGTTGCCGATTATCGGACGAGAATGGGAATACCTGTTCTATGTGGATGTGATGTACGACGACCTGACCCGCTATCGTCAGTCTATTGACGCGATTATTCCATTGACCAAGGACTTTAAGATTTTAGGAGAATACAAAGATGGCAAACAGACGAATTGAACCAGCAGATAGATTAAGTTTAGTGAGTGAATACTACTTCAGTCGGAAACTGAAGGAGGTGGCACAGATGAATGCGGAAGGTAAGGACATCATCAGTCTTGCCATCGGTAGTCCTGACATGCCGCCATCGGAGCAGACCATCAATAAATTATGTGAAGTGGCTCACCAACCTAATGCACATGGCTATCAGCCCACGATGGGAACACCTGAGTTGCGCGAGGCAATGGCAGGTTTCTATCAGCGTTGGTATGATGTCGATCTGGATGCGAAGACAGAAATCCTTCCATTGATTGGTTCGAAGGAGGGTATTCTCCATGTAACGCTGGCTTTCGTCAATCCTGGCGATGCCGTATTGGTACCTAATCCTGGTTATCCTACCTATACTTCTTTGTCGAAGATTCTGGGTGCCAACGTCGTTTATTATAACCTGAAGGAGGACAACGGCTGGCAGCCCGACTTCGAGCAGTTGGAGGACATCATACATCATACATCTAACATCAGACTTCTTTGGACCAACTATCCCAATATGCCGACGGGTGGGAGAGCCCAACGCAAGACCTACGAGCGTCTGGTGCAGTTTGCCAAGGACGACGGCATCGTCGTGGTCAACGATAACCCCTACAGTTTCATCCTCAACGAAGAGCACCTCAGTATTCTTCAGGTGCCAGGTGCGAAAGACTGCTGTATCGAGTTCAACTCAATGTCGAAGTCACATAACATGCCTGGTTGGCGTGTGGGTTTGTGTGCTACCAATGCCGAGTTCATCTCATGGATCCTGAAGGTACAGTCGAATATCGAGAGCGGTACCTTCCGTGGTATCCAACTGGCTGCCGCTGAGGCTTACAACAATAGCGAGGAGTGGCATCGTGAGTATAATATCAATACCTATGCACGTCGTCGTCAATGGGCAGAAAAGATTATGGATGTCTTAGGCTGTACGTACGACAAGAACCAGGTAGGTATGTTCCTCTGGGGAAAGATACCTGAGCACATTCAGAACGTGGAAGACTTGACGGAAAAGGTATTGCATGAGGCACGTGTCTTCATCACCCCAGGATTTATCTTTGGCTCGAATGGTGAGCGATATATCCGCATCTCTCTTTGTGCCAAAGAAGAGAAGATACAGCAAGCCCTCGAACGCATCAAGAAAATTGTAAAATAGTGAAATTGTAAAATTGTAAAATATAATCATGGAATTGGAATTAGAACCCCTGAGATTACCGAGTGACAACGAACGCCCCTTCGTCATTGCAGGTCCCTGTAGTGCTGAGAGTGAGGAGCAAGTGATGACTACCGCCAAGCAACTGGCGATGTATGGCTGTCATAATTTCCGTGCAGGAGTGTGGAAGCCTCGTACGAAGCCCGGAGGTTTCGAAGGACACGGAGAGCCTGCCCTTGTGTGGTTGCAGCAGGTGAAGAAAGAGACAAAGATGCTGGTGGCTACGGAAGTGGCAACGCCTGAGCATGTGGAACTCTGTCTGAAGTATGGTATCGATATCCTGTGGATTGGCGCCCGTACGACGGCTAATCCCTTTGCGATGCAGGCTCTTGCCGATTCACTGAAAGGTGTGGATGTCCCTGTATTTGTGAAGAATCCTGTCAACCCCGACTTGGAATTGTGGATTGGTGCACTGGAGCGTTTGAATCAGGCAGGTGTGAAGCGCATGGCGGCTATCCATCGTGGTTTCTCTAGTTACGACAAGAAGATCTATCGTAATATGCCGATGTGGCAGATACCTATCGAACTGCATCGTCGTATTCCAGAGTTGCCTATCATCAACGACCCCAGTCATATCGGTGGTCGTCGTGAGTTGATTGCTCCGTTGTGCCAGCAGGCGATGGACTTAGGCTTTGACGGACTGATTGTAGAGAGCCATTGTGATCCCGACAAGGCGTGGAGTGATGCCAAGCAGCAGGTAACGCCTGATGTCCTTGACTATATCCTCTCTCTGCTCGTCATCCGTGATGAGCATACCACTACCGAGGGTATTCAGACACTGCGTAAACAGATTGACGAACTCGACAACCAGTTGATGGAGTTATTGGCCAAGCGTATGCGTGTCTGTCGTGAGATTGGTCACTATAAGAAAGAACATAACATGACTGTGTTGCAGACGTCCCGTTATAACGAGATTCTGGACAAACGTGGTGCACAGGGTTCACTCTTAGGCATGGGACCAGAGTTCGTTGCCCATGTGTTTGAGAATATCCACGAGGAGAGTGTTCGTCAGCAAATAGAGATCATTAATAAGTAAGGTATGAAAATACTTGTATTAGGTGCAGGTAAGATGGGAAGTTTCTTCATCGACCTGCTGAGTTTTGACCATGAGGTAGCGGTTTATGAGAAAGACCCTAAGCGCATGCGGTTTACTTATAACTGTCAGCGTTTCACGGATATGGAGGAGATCAGGGGTTTTGCACCTGAACTCGTCATCAATGCTGTTACGCTGAAGTACACCATCCCTGTGTTTGAAGAGGTCATCCCTTATCTGCCCAAGGAGTGTATCATCAGCGATATTGCCAGTGTGAAGACCGATTTGAAAGAATTCTATGAGCGGGCAGGGATGCGCTATGTCTCCACACACCCGATGTTCGGACCAACTTTCGCCAACCTGCAACAACTCAGCGAGGAGAATGCCATCATCATTAGTGAGGGTGACTATATGGGACGTATCTTCTTCAAGGACCTCTACCAGAAGTTAGGACTCAATATCTACGAATATACTTTCGAGGAACACGACAAGACAGTGGCTTACTCACTGAGTATCCCGTTTGTCTCTACCTTTGTCTTTGCTGCCGTCATGAAGCATCAGGATGCACCAGGTACTACCTTTAAGCGTCACATGCGGATAGCCAAGGGGGTATTGAACGAGGACGACTACCTCTTGCAGGAAATCCTTTTCAACCCCTATACACATGATCAGGTCAGCCAGATTCGTACCGAGTTGAAGGAACTCTTGGAGATTATCGATGAGAAGGATGCCAAAGGCATGAAGGCATACCTCACGAAGATTCGAAATAACGTCAAACGAGACATTGAAATCAAGAGATAGGAAGTTTTTTATAATTTTTTTTTCAAATTATTTTGCAGATTAAATAAAAAGTTCTATCTTTGCACCATCCCCAGTTGGGGAGAACAATGAATAGTTGATAAATTTGTTGATCGTTCCTTTGCCGTGAGGCAGGGGAACGATTTTTTTTATTTTGTTTGGTTTTTCACACAAATTACACTATCTTTGCCCCAAAATATCAAAAGAAAATGACAAGAAACGAATTTGAGGCATTGATGGAGAAGTATGCCGACAAGATTGAAGATATCCGGCAGTCGGCACATGAACTGCATCGCAGTGTCAATCAGACGTATGGTGACGACTTGCCGTATGGCTATCATTTGGATATGGTGGTAAACGGTATCAGGGATTTCGGACACTTGGTGTGTGCCTGTGAGAATGATGTGCTGCCATTGTTTTTCGGAGGCTATTATCACGACAGTATCGAGGATGCTCGTCTGACGTATAATGACGTGTTGAAAATAGCTCGAGAGATGTTGACTGAGGAGCAGGCATTGATGGCAACGGAGATTGCCTATGCGCTCACGAATGACAAAGGACGTACTCGTGCAGAGAGGGCTGGAGAGAAATATTATAAAGGAATCCGCGAGACTCCCTATGCACCATTTGTCAAACTCTGTGACCGTTTGGCGAATATCAGTTATAGTTGTTCGGGAATGAATGCCCACAGTCTCCGAATGAAGGAGATCTACAAGGGTGAGGTTCCTCATTTCCTTGCCTCTATCAATCCGCGTAGCAAAGACCAGCGTTTTTTGGTGCCTCAGGAGGTGGTCTATAAACTGGCAGAGTGTCTGATTGACGATCTGGAGCGTGAGGAGCAGAACCAATCGGCATGGTGGCACGAGTACTAGTTTAAAGTTTATAGTTTATAGTTGAGAGATAAAATATGGCATTTGGAGCTTGGATAGGTGGTTTTCTGGGATGGATGACGGCAGGACCGTTAGGTGCACTGGCTGGTATCGTGTTGGGTAAGTTCTTCGACTCGATGATGGATTCCGTCAACACACCAGAGACGCAAGGTACGTTTGAGAATCCTTTCGGACAACAGGCGGCAAATAGTTATCAGCAGGCAAGACAGCGTACGGACTACGGACAGCGTAACAGTTTCCTGTTCTCGATGCTGGTACTCTCATCCTATATCATCAAGGCTGATGGCAAGGTGATGCACTCAGAGATGGAGATGGTGCGTCAGATGTTACGTCAGAACTTTGGAGAACAAGCTGTCATCCAGGGTAATGATATCCTGAAGAAACTCTTTGACGAACAGAAAAGGGTGGGGATGTCGAACTTTAGACAGACAGTGGCAGACTGTTGTCAGCAGATAGCCCGTAACATGAGTTATTCCCAACGGTTGCAGCTGCTGAATTTCCTCGTGATGGTGGCACAGGCTGATGGTAGCGTTCCCCAGAGTGAGATAACAGCCCTGAAAGAGTGTACCCAGTGGATGCGGATGTCTGCCGATGAGGTCGACTCGATGCTGGGACTTGGCAAAGATGACTTGGAGTCTGCCTACCGCGTACTGGGTGTATCACCGAATGCTACTGATGACGAGGTGAAGAAGGCCTATCGCCAGTTAGCACTGAAGCATCATCCTGATAAGGTGGCTGCCCTTGGCGATGATATCCGTAAGGCTGCCGAGAAGAAATTCCAAGAGATTAATGCGGCGAAAGACCGAATATGGAAAGCAAGAGGATTATAGTGCCAGACGGTGTGCATGAGGTATTGTTACATGCCTGTTGTGCGCCTTGTTCATCTGCCATTGTCGAGTGGATGATACAGCACGATATCCGTCCTACGATTTTCTATTATAATCCCAATATCTACCCTCGTGAAGAGTATGATATCCGTAAGAATGAAAGCAAGCGGCATGCAGAGAGTCTCGGACTGTCATGGATAGACGGAGATTACAATCATGAGCAGTGGCGACAGGATATCTGCGGACTGGAAGACGAACCAGAACGGGGACGACGTTGTGAGCAGTGTTTCGTGCTTCGGTTGACAGAGGCAGCCCGACAGGCTAAGAAACTTGGAATACGCTATTTCACTACCACTTTAGCTTCCTCGAGATGGAAGAGTATCGAACAGATAGAACGTGCTGGACATCTTGCAGAACAAGCTGTGGAGGGTACGATATTCTGGGCACAGAACTGGCGCAAGGGTGGACTCTATGAGCGTCGCAACCAACTGTTGAAGGAGTATGCCTTCTATAACCAACAGTATTGTGGTTGCGAGTTCTCCCAACGGAAAGTATTAACAGATAACAATAACCAATAAACCGACAAAACAATGAAAAAAGTAGCTTTAGTGATTTTAGGTGTTGCCTTGTTCGCACTTCAGGCAAATGCACAGATGAAACCCGACAAAAAGTATGCACCAGCTTATACGTATGACTCTTATGAGGATATGGACATGGTGAAATGCGGCAAGGGTTGGGCTACACGTCCCATCAAGGTGAAGGGTGGTGGTAAGGCTCCTGATATTGTCAAATTGACCAAGGCTTTCAACGACGTATGGAGGATTTATGTAGTCAGTGGCATCTTGAAACAGGCCAAGAATCCGAAGTTCACCAGTCAGAAGTACCCGGAGTACGATTCAGAAGATATCGTAGATCGTCCCAATGGCTATATGTGTGTTGATTCAGGAGGTACGGACAGTGACTATATGGAGTCGTGCGTATGGCGTTGCGATAACGGCCATCGTCTCTTTGCCATTCTCTTGGGCGGTCCTACCGACCCGGAGATAGAACTTGTCTGCTTCTATGATTACGACCCGGACACCGAGACGATGACTCCCGTGGTAAGTCCTGCTGACACGTTCAAGCCTAAGGCAGAGTATTACAGCTATAACCTGCCTCGTAAAGGTAAGGACTTCATCATCACGGAGTATTTCTTAGATACGGATAGTAATACGGAGCATGTCTATACCTTTGACGGCCAAAAGCATGTGTATGCCTTTGACCGTGTCATCAAGGAAAACAAATAATCCGTCTATTTCTTCCTGACACGCAGGGTCTCTACGATGCGACTCATCTGATTGGGAATACGTATCTGTTGCGGACACTTGGATAAACACTCCTCGCAGTCCTGACAGGCACGTGCCCAGGTGTTGGCATCGGGCAATGCCTTGCGATAACCCTCGATAAACTGCTGCTGACGTTCTGCATAATTGGCATCGGAGGAAGCGGGTAGGGGAAGAAGATGGTCTGTCACCGCCTCATTGTAATAGGCGAAATTCTTGGGAATATCGACACCATAGGGACAAGGCATGCAATAGCTGCAGGTCGTACAGGGAATGGTTGGGAAGCCAGACATCTGGTCGGCGATGTCTGCTAACAGGGCATTTTCTGCCTCTGTGCATATTTCAAGCGGTGAGAAGGTCTTGATATTCTCTTCCAAATGGTCCATGCGGTTCATACCGCTGAGGGTGGTGAGAATATTCGGATACGAACCTACCCAACGGAATGCCCAGCGTGCCGTGCTGTCGTCTGGACGACGTTCCTTCAGTTGGTCGATGAGTTCCTGTGCCATACGTCCGAAGGCTCCGCCACGAAGAGGTTCCATCACCACACACTGGATATCCAGTTTCTCACATTTATTATACAGGTATTCCGCATCGGCATCCTTCCTCCATCCACTTGTGTTGAGGGAGGCATGTCGCCAGTCGAGGAAGTTCATCTGTATCTGTACGAAGTCCCAGTGATAGTCGTCGTTATGGTCAAGTAGCCAGTCGAAGGCTCTGACATCTCCATGATAAGAAAAGCCCAGATGACGGATACGTCCTGCCTCACGTTCTTTTAGTAGGAAGTCGAGTAGGCCGTTATTGAGAAAACGTTCTTTGAGCGTGTCTACACCTCCGCCTCCGATGCTGTGCAGGAGATAGTAGTCTATATGGTCTGTCTTTAGGCGTTGGAAGGACTGGTAGTACATCTTCATAGCTTCATCGATGTCCCATAAACTTCTGTTCTGATTTGACATCTTCGTTGCAATGTAATACTTCTCACGAGGATGGCGGGTAAGGGCATTGCCTGTAAGTACTTCCGACTGTCCTCCCATGTACATCGGAGCCGTGTCGAAATAGTTCACGCCATGTTCAATAGCATAATCAACCAACTGGTTGACTTCCTCTTGGTCATTGGGTAGTCGCATCATACCGAAGCCGAGTAGAGAGATTTGTTCCCCAGAGCCATGTTGCACACGATAGGTCATTCGGTTCGTAATAATCTGCTTCTTTTCGTCTTGTGCCAGAATCTTTAACGGTTCCATAGCCATCAAAGCGGCTGCAGATCCCATCCCCATACCAAGTCTGCGAAGAAATTCGCGACGATTCATGTTAGGTCTTTTCTTTTGCATTTTAGTAGTATTTGTGTTAGATGTTTAGTTTTCATGGGCAAAGATAATAAAAAAGAAGGAAGAAAGAATGAAATTTCAAATAAAAGTTGTACCTTTGCACCCTAAAATTAATAATGTATTATGTTTGAGAACTTAAGTGACAGACTTGAACGGTCGTTTAAGATACTGAAAGGTGAAGGTAAAATCACCGAGATTAACGTGGCCGAGACCTTGAAGGATGTGCGTCGCGCCCTGTTGGATGCCGATGTCAACTATAAGGTTGCCAAGACGTTTACCGATACTGTCAAGCAGAAGGCAATGGGTATGAATGTGCTCACTGCCGTGAAGCCAGGACAGTTGATGGTGAAGATCGTTCACGATGAACTTGCAGAGTTAATGGGCGGTAAGGCTTCAGAGTTGAAACTGGAGAATCGTCCTGCTATCATCCTGATGTCGGGTTTGCAAGGCTCTGGTAAGACCACCTTCAGCGGTAAACTTGCCAACATGCTGAAGAATAAGCAGCATAAGAATCCGTTGCTTGTTGCCTGTGACGTTTATCGTCCTGCTGCCATCCAACAGTTGCATGTTGTTGGTGAGAGTGTTGGTGTTCCCGTCTATTCGGAGCCTGACAATAAGAATGTGGTGAAGATAGCCAACAACGCTATCCGTGAGGCAAAGGCAAAGAACTATAACGTTGTCATCATTGATACCGCTGGTCGTCTGGCCGTTGATGAGGAGATGATGAACGAGATTGCCACGTTGAAGGAGGCTGTCAATCCTGATGAGACTTTGTTCGTCGTTGACTCGATGACAGGTCAGGATGCCGTGAATACTGCCAAGGAGTTCAACGATCGTCTCGATTTCGATGGTGTCGTACTCACCAAGTTGGATGGTGATACCCGTGGCGGTGCTGCCCTCTCTATCCGTACTGTCGTCACGAAACCTATCAAGTTCGTGGGAACGGGTGAGAAGATGGAGGCTATTGACGTGTTCCACCCAGAGCGTATGGCTGACCGTATCCTCGGTATGGGTGATATCGTCTCGCTGGTAGAGCGTGCTCAGGAACAGTTTGATGAGAAGCAGGCTCGTGAACTGGAGAAGAAGATCCGTAAGAATAAGTTTGACTTCAATGACTTCATGGGTCAGATCCAGCAGATTAAGAAGATGGGTAACCTCAAAGACCTTGCAGGTATGATTCCTGGAGTAGGGAAGGCCATCAAGGATATTGATATCGACGATGATGCTTTCAAGGGAATTGAGGCCATTATTAATTCTATGACTCCAAAAGAGCGTACCAATCCTGACATCATTAATCAGAGTCGCAGGCTGCGTATCGCCAATGGCTCTGGTACGAAGATAGAAGAGGTGAACCGTCTGATGAAGCAGTTCGACCAGATGCGTAAGATGATGAAGATGATAACTGCCGGAGGCAATTCAAAGATGGCGCAGATGGCTGCAGCTATGAAGATGCGCGGTGGGATGCCGAAGTTATAACGAGAAAAGAAAAAAGAATGCAGTTAATAGATGGAAAAGCAACGGCAACAGCCATTAAGGCGGAGATTGCCGAAGAGGTAAAGAAGATTGTAGCAAATGGCGGTAAACAGCCCCATCTTGCTGCTGTATTAGTAGGTCACGATGGTGGCAGTGAGACGTATGTGAAGAACAAGGTGCTTGCCTGTGAGGCTTGTGGCTTTAAGTCGACGCTCATCCGCTATGAGGATGATATCACGGAGGAGGAACTATTGCAGTGTGTCGACCGCCTGAATAAAAACGGCGATGTTGATGGCTTTATCGTGCAACTGCCCCTTCCCAAACATATCGATGAACAGAAGATCATCGAGGCTATTGACTATCGTAAGGATGTCGACGGCTTCCATCCCATCAATGTGGGACGTATGGCTATTGGTCTTCCATGTTTTATCTCTGCTACTCCACTAGGTATCATCACTCTGTTGAAGCGCTATGGCATTGAGACCTCTGGTAAGAAGTGTGTCATCCTCGGACGCTCCAATATTGTAGGCAAGCCTATGGCACAGTTGATGATGCAGAAACAGTATGGCGACGCTACAGTGACGGTATGCCACTCCCGTTCAAAGACACTGAAAGAGGAGTGCCGTGAGGCGGATATCATCATTGCCGCTATCGGTCAGCCCGATTTTGTGACAGCGGATATGGTGAAAGAGGGTGCCGTCATTATTGATGTGGGTACTACTCGTGTCCCCGATGCCACTCGTAAGAGTGGTTTCCGCCTGAACGGTGACGTGAAATTCGACGAAGTAGCTCCGAAATGTTCTTTCATCACTCCCGTTCCTGGTGGAGTAGGTCCCATGACTATCTGTTCGTTGATGAAGAATACCCTCGCTGCCGGCAAGAAGGAATATTATAAATGACCGCCGAGGAGTATTATGAGCAGGGCAATGCCTACCGGAAGGCAGGCAACTGGCAAGAGGCTATCAACTGCTATATCAAGGCAGTGGAACTCGACCCCGACAGTCCGGCGGCGGAGGCAAAGCGAATGCTCGACGACATTATGAATTATTATCACAAGGATTATTATAATCCATAAAGTAAATACAAAGAAATGGCTAAACTGAAAGGTGCTATTGTGGTGAATACCGACCGTTGCAAGGGATGTGTGCTCTGTGTGAGTGCTTGTCCGCAGGGTGTCATCGCATTAGCTAATCGTGTCAATGTACATGGCTATCCCTATGTGGAGCCGGTACAGATAGACAAGTGCACGGGCTGTACCTCATGTGCAGTAGTATGTCCAGATGGATGTATCACGGTCTATCGTAAAAAAGTAGAGGAGTAAAAAGATGGCAGAGCAGGAAGTAACTTTGATGAAGGGCAACGAGGCGATAGCCCACGCTGCCATCCGCTGTGGTGCAGACGGATATTTCGGATATCCCATTACACCGCAGAGTGAGGTGATTGAGACGCTTGCAGAGCTGAAACCTTGGGAGACGACAGGAATGGTCGTGTTGCAGGCTGAGAGCGAGCTGGCTTCTATTAATATGATCTATGGAGGTGCCGCCGCTGGTAAGCGTGTGCTGACCTCTTCTTCTTCACCTGGCATTGCCTTGATGCAGGAGGGTATCACCTATATGGCTGGTGCTGAACTGCCGGGCGTGTTTGTCAATGTACAGCGTGGAGGTCCCGGACTGGGAACTATTCAGCCATCGCAGGGCGATTATTTTCAGGCGACACGCGGTGGAGGTAACGGTGACTATAACACGATTGTGCTTGCTCCGAACTCCGTACAGGAGATGGCAGACTTCGTCGACCTCGCTTTTGAGTTGGCGTTCAAGTACCGCAACCCTGCCATGATCCTTGCTGACGGTGTCATCGGACAGATGATGGAGAAGATAGTGCTCCCCCCTTATAAGCCCCGTCGCACCGAGGAGGAGATTCGTCAGCAGTGTCCATGGGCTACCATCGGGCGCACCAAGGACCGCAAGCCGAATATCATCACCTCACTGGAACTGAAGCCGGAGGTGATGGAGGCGCGCAACCTCCATTTACAGAAGAAATATGCTGAGATTCGGGAGAAGGAGGTTCGCTATGAGACCTTATATACAGAGGATGCCGAACTGCTGATTGTGGCCTTCGGATCTGCTGCCCGTCTGACACAGAAAGCCATCGAGATGGCTCGTGAGGAGGGTATCAAGGTCGGTATGCTGCGTCCTATCACGCTGTGGCCGTTCCCCTCAAAGGCGATTGCCGAGGAGGCAAAGGGTAAGAAGGGTGTGCTCGTCGTGGAGATCAATGCCGGACAGATGGTACAGGACGTGCGTCTTGCCATCAACGGGGCATTGCCTGTCGAGCAGTTCGGTCGTTTGGGCGGTATCGTTCCTGAGCCCGAGGAAATTGTTGAAGAATTAAAGAAGATGATGTAAGCGATGGAGAATAATATCATTTCACCAGAGAACCTGGTATATCAGAAACCGACACTGATGAACGACAACCTCATGCACTACTGCCCGGGTTGCTCACACGGTGTGGTACATAAACTCGTGGCTGAGGTCATCGAGGAGATGGGCATGGAGGAGAAGACCGTCGGTGTATCACCTGTCGGCTGTGCCGTCTTTGCCTATAATTATCTGGATATCGACTGGCAGGAGGCTGCCCATGGTCGTGCTCCTGCTGTGGCTACTGCCATCAAGCGTCTGTGGCCTGACCGTCTCGTGTTCACCTATCAGGGTGACGGCGACCTTGCCTGTATCGGTACCTGTGAGACCATTCACGCCCTGAACCGTGGCGAGAATATCACCATCATCTTCATCAATAACGCCATTTACGGCATGACGGGTGGACAGATGGCTCCTACGACACTGATGGGTATGAAGACTTCTACGTGTCCTTATGGTCGTCGTGCCGACCTGCACGGCTATCCCTTGCATATCACCGAGATTGCCGCCACATTGGAGGGTACCTGCTATGTCACCCGCCAGAGTGTGGAGACTGTCGCAGCCATCCGTAGTGCGAAGAAGGCAATCCGCAAAGCTTTCGAGGCTTCAATGGCTGGCAAGGGCAGTAGTCTCGTAGAAATCGTTTCCACCTGTAATAGTGGTTGGAAGATGTCACCAAAGGCTGCCAATGACTGGATGGAGGAACACATGTTCAAGTATTATCCGAAAGGAGATTTAAAGGATACAATATGAAAAAAGAGATAATTATCAGCGGTTTCGGAGGACAGGGTGTCCTCTCCATGGGTAAGATCCTGGCCTATTCAGGACTGATGGACGACAAGGAGGTGACATGGATGCCTGCCTACGGTCCCGAACAGCGTGGCGGTACGGCAAATGTCACTGTCATTGTCAGCGATGAGAAGATATCGTCACCGATCCTCAGTAAGTTCGATGTCGCCGTAGTGCTGAACCAGCCCTCATTGGAGAAGTTTGAACCGAAGATCAAACCTGGCGGCATCCTGATATACGATGGCTTTGGCATTATTAACAAGCCGACACGTAAGGATATCACGATCTATCGTATCGACGCGATGGACAAGGCGGCGGAGATGAAGAATGCCAAGGTGTTCAATATGATAGTCCTCGGCGGACTTCTCAAAGTAGCCCCCGTCGTCAGTACGAAGGGTGTGGAGAAGGCTCTTCGCAAGACACTCCCCGAGCGTCACCATGAGATGATTCCTCTCAATATGCAAGCTATTGAGGAGGGTGGAAAGTTGATAGTAAAGATGTAGCTATTTATATTATTAATTATTAATAAGGTATAATAAAGGGCATGGGGAATTCTCTTCATGCCCTTTTATTGTTTTTATAAGTCTATTTGTTCAATTTACGTATTTTTGTTGTCATTTTTTCGGTCATATCATTTATTATTTGTATATTTGCAACCGAAAACCATTAAGAAAAGAAAAATGAAGAAGATCTTTACTCTTGCAACAATCTTGTGTGTATCTGTTGGCATCCGTGCAGGCGGACTGATGACCAACACGAATTATCATATCGCCTTCGACCGTATGATGGCGCGTGGTGCTACGTTTGATATTGATGCCGCCTATAGCAATCCTGCAGGACTGGTATGGGGACATGAAGGCTGGCAACTGTCTTTGAACTTCCAGAAGCCCTGGCAGAACCGTGATATTGAAACCAGTATACCAGGTTTTATGGGTGGTTTTAATCAGAAATACAATGGCAAGGCTTCGGCTCCCATCGTACCGGCACTTTTCGCTTCCTACAAGAAAAATCGTTTTGTGGTTTCGGCAATGATAGGTATTGTGGGCAGTGGTGGTTTTGTGGAATATAAAGACGGTGTTCCGATGTTTAATGTCCCGTTGACGGCACTGCTTGCCCAACAGGGGGTGACACCTGACATGTATACACTCGACTCACAGATGAAAGGTAAACAGTACATCTATGGTGGTCAAATCAACTTCACTTATAAGATTGCAGATTTCCTCTCTGCTGCTGTTGGTTTCCGTGCCAACTATTATGACGGTTATTATCGTGGTCATGTGGTTGCCGATATGGGGGGAACCAAACTTGTTAATCTACAACTTGACTGTAATCAGCGCGGCTGGGGCTTTGCACCGATTATCAGTCTGAACTATCATGAGGGACCTGTTACCTTGGCAGGTCGTTATGAGTTCCGTACGAAGATCAATGTGCCTAATGACACAAAAGAACTGACCGCTGAGATTGCAGGAATGACACCAGAGCAAACAGCGGCAATACTGGGAAGTAAAGTCGGTGCTTATATGGATGGTGTAAAGACACGCTATGATATGCCTGCCTTATTGGTTCTTGCTGTGGGTGTTGATTTCTCTTCAAAGTTACGTGGAACATTGGAATACCATTATTTCGATGACTTGCATGCTAAAATGGGTGGAGACCGACAGAAAACGTTGACGCATGGAACTCAGGAGGTACTTGCAGGAATAGAGTATGATATTAATGAGAAATTTACGATTAGTTGCGGTGCCCAGCATACTGACTACGGATTGAGTGACGACTATCAGCAGAACACCTCGTTTGCCTGTGACAGTTGGTCGATTGGTCTTGGTGGTGCCTGGAACATTAATGAGAAAATCCGCTTGAATGCCGGATACTTCATCAGTCTATATAGCGACTATAAGAAGACTCAGAGCAGTTATCAGGGGCTGGGGATTGCAGGAACGGACATCTATTCTCGTACCAATAACGTGATTGGTATCGGTATTGATTATAAGTTCTAATATGTATGTTATTTTTACATAAATGCATAAAATATTTCAGAAATTACTCGAATTAATCAAAAAATGCAATTAAAATCGTATTTTTTACACGATTTTCTTGGAACTTATTGTTTTTTTTATTTACTTTGCACCCGAAATTAAAAAAGAATAGGTAGATTTTTATTTATAAATAATTAATTAAAGTTAGTAAAAAGATTATGAAAAAACTTTTTTTAATGCTTGCTGTTGCTGCTCTGTCAGCACAGAGTGTATCTGCTCAGACCGTTCTGGAGAGCAAGAATTTTGACAACTGGTATATTGGTATCAATGGTGGTGTTAATATTCCCGGTGCAGACTTTAAGTTCAAGAACATGAACTATGACGCTGGACTTCGTATTGGTCGTTGGATTACCCCGGTATTAGGTATTGGTGTAGAAGGACAGGCTTACTTTGGAAAGAAGTATGGTTTTGAATTTATCAAGACTACCGTAAAGGCTACCAATGTTAGCGCTTTCGGTACCATCAACTTCAGCAACTGGTTTGGTGGCTATCCTGGCACTCCTCGTGTATTTGAGTTGATTGGTGTTGTAGGTCTTGGCTGGTACCACACCTATGATATTAAGACAAATGCAATGACTGCTAAGTTGGGTCTTGACTTTGCTTTCAACTTCGGTTCAGACAAGCAGTGGCAGATTTATGCTGAGCCCAACATTCTCTATAACATCGCTCAGAGCTATCAGCCCGTACACTTTAACAAGAACCGTTCTCTGATTGGTTTGAACATCGGTGTTAACTACAAGTTCGGTAACAGCAACGGTACTCACAACTTCAAGATTGCTGAGCTCCGCGACCAGGCTGAGATCGACGCTCTGAACGCTAAGATCAATGAGCTGCGTTCTGATGTTGATTCTAAGAACGGTCAGATCAACGCTGCTAACCAGACCATCGCTGACCTGAAGAAGAAGCTCGCTGACTGCGAGGCTCGTCCTACTCAGATTGTTGAGGAGAAGAAGGAGACCACTCTCCAGCCTATCGTTATCTTCCGTCAGGGTAAGAGCACTATTGACGCTGCTCAGTATGCAAGTGTTGAGATGGTAGCTAAGTACCTGAAGAATCATCCTGAGTCTAAGGTTCTCGTTAAGGGTTATGCTTCTCCAGAGGGTCCTGCTGAGCTGAACCAGAAGCTTTCTGAGGCTCGTGCAACTGCAGTTGCTAACGCTCTGATTAAGCGTTACAAGATCTCTAAGGATCGTATCACCACTCAGGGTCTGGGTGCTACCAGCGAAATCTCTGAGGAGAACGACTTCAACCGTGTTGCTATGTTCGTTGATACTACAAAGTAATTGACTACAATAGATAAGTATGAGAAAAGCCCCGCAGATTTCCTGCGGGGCTTTTTTTTGTCAAAAACATATAAATTTGTCTCATACTTTTATTTTTTGTGTATAAAGTATTGTCTGTTATTGGTTTTAATTGTATATTTGCATCAATAACAAACAATATAACATATCTATGAAACAAATGATTCTTGCTTTTCGGAGTATTTTTTATCTTGTGGTAACATGTTTGATGCTCATGACGAGTATGACAGGTATGGCCGCATCCCGATTCGTTGATTTTCAGTCTGGGGATGTATTGCTTACCGATGGACTTGTTACTATCAGTTATGATATGGCAGATGCCAAGGCTGTTACCATTGCCGTCAAGACGTTGGCTGCAGATTTTGAAAGGGTGACAGGTCAATTGGCTCAGGTGGGAAATGGATCTGATGCCAAGATATTAATAGGTACAGTAGGACATTCCGTCCTGATAGACCAACTTGTGGAGCAAAAGAAACTGGATGTGACTCAGTTGAAGGGAAAACGGGAGAAATTCATCATCACGATAATCGGTCAACAGTTAGTCATTGCAGGCAGTGACCGTCGTGGTACCGTCTATGGTATCTATGAGCTATCGGAGCAGATGGGTGTTTCTCCCTGGTATTACTGGGCAGATGTTCCTGTAGCGCATCATGAGCATATATATATTAATAAAGGTGTATACACAGATGGTGAGCCGGCAGTGGAGTTCCGTGGTATCTTCTTGAATGACGAGGCACCGTGTCTGACCTCATGGGTGAAGAACACTTTTGGTACGGACTATGGTGACCATCGTTTCTATGAGAAGGTCTTTGAACTGATTCTCCGTCTGCGTGGCAATATGATGTGGCCTGCCATGTGGGGATGGGCTTTCTATGCCGATGACCCGTTGAACTCCAAGACGGCAGATGATATGGGTATCATCATGGGTACTTCGCACCATGAGCCGATGGCACGTAATCATCAGGAGTATGTCCGTCACCGTGATGAGTGGGGACCTTGGAACTACCAGAAGAACAAACAAAAACTCGACCAGTTCTTCCGTGAAGGTATCGAGCGGATGAAAGGCACGGAGGATATGGTGACCATTGGTATGCGTGGTGACGGTGATGAGGCAATGAGCGAGGATGCCGATACCAGACTGTTACAGCGCGTTGTGAAGAATCAGCGTCGTATCATCAGTCAGGTGACAGGAAAGAAAGCAAAGGAAACCACACAGGTCTGGGCTTTATATAAAGAGGTGTTAGACTATTACGACAAGGGGATGCGTGTACCTGATGATGTCATCATGCTGTTGTGTGATGACAACTGGGGCAATGTGCGTCGTGTACCGAATATGAAGGAGCGTCAGCATCCAGGTGGATGGGGACTTTATTATCATGTCGACTATGTCGGTGCACCCCGTAATACCAAATGGTTGAACGTGACTCCGACGCAGAATATGTGGGAGCAGTTGCATCTAGCCTATGTCAATGGTATCGGACGTATGTGGATATTGAATGTGGGTGACTTAAAGCCGATGGAGTATCCTATCACGTTCTTTATGGACATGGCATGGAATCCGCAGATGTGTGATGCAGGTACCATTACTCGTCATACCTTGGATTTCTGTCGTCAGCAGTTTGGAGAGATACAAGCTGCCGAGGCTGCACGATTGTTGAACCTCTGTTGTAAGATGAGTGGTCGTGTCACGGCAGAGATGCTGGATGCGCGTACCTATAATATATATACAGGCGAATGGCGACAAGTTGCCGATGACTATATGCGGTTGGAGGCAGAGGCGTTACGTCAGTATCTGACACTTGATGAACGTTATCATGATGCTTACCAGCAGTTGATACTGTTCCCCATCCAGGCGATGTCGAATATCTATCAGATGTATTATGCCCAGGCGATGAATCAGAAATTGTATAAAGAAGGAAATCCTGACTGTAACCTGTGGGCAGACAGAGTGGAGCAGACTTTCCGTCGTGATTCCATGCTGTGTGCCGACTATAACTACAAGATTGCCAATGGCAAGTGGAACGGAATGATGACACAGAAGCATATCGGCTATACGTCATGGAATGATGATTTTCCTGCAGACCGCATGCCTCAGGTGAAACGTATGGAGACAGGAGAGATGGGTGGCTATCTCTTTACAATGAAGAACGGGGTGGTATCCATGGAAGCAGAGCATTTCTTCGAGGCGCAGAGCTCTGAAAAAACGACATGGACAGTGATACCAGATATGGGACGTACTCGTAGTGCTGTGGTGCTGATGCCGTATACAGAGCCGGTCACAGGTGCCCGATTGTCATATTGTTTCAAGACCGATCATACTTCCATACAGATGGTTAAGGTACATGTCGTCGTGAAATCCACGCTCGACTATCTCAACAAAGGTGGTCTGACTTATCAGGTGTCTATGGATGGCAGTAGTCCTGTTACTGTTAATTTTAATCATAATCTGAACGAGACCAAGGAGAATATTTATTCTATCTATTATCCTACGGTTGCCAGTCGGGTGGTTGATAGTGTTGTGGAACTTCCTATGGGAACAGGAGATGTACATACACTCACGATACAGCCGGATGATCCTGCCATCGTCTTTGAGAAGATCGTGGTTGACGCAGGAGGCTATCAGCCTTCCTATCTCTTCATGGACGAGTCGCCATGCAGGATTGATGCAGGTCAAAAATAAGCCTTGGGGACTTATTTTCTTCAAGATAAATGAAGGAAGAGAAGGATGATTGACGTATATTTGCACCAGATTTTGAATCCCTTGATAAGAGAAAGCAATAGAATAGGGGGCTTTTTAGGTAAGAAGATTGTTATAAGGAAAAATACAGGTTTCTCGTGATGAGAGACCTGTTTTTTTGATATTTCTTTATTTTATTTGGTACTTTCAGAATTATTCTTTATATTTGCAACGACTAATAACTAAAAAACGAAGAAGATGAAAAAGGTTTTATTATTTGTTGTTGTCTGCCTGATAGCAGGAACAACCGTAGGATATGCACAGTTAACCAGTGAGCAGATTCAGGCACGTAAGGAGTTAAAGAAGGCTACCAAGGCTGAGTTGAATGAAAAGGCTACTAAGACAGCCCGTAAGGAGGCTAAGAAGCTGACTAAAGAGGGATGGAAGGTTTCTCCTGGAGCATTGCCCATGGAGAAACAGTTAGACCGTTCTTATATGATGGAAATGGAAATAGATGATGATCTATTTCAGAAGTTCATCATTGGTGAGGCCATGAGTTTCGGTAGTGTCTATGATGCGGCAAAGATGCAGGCAACAGAACTTGCCAAACAGGCTTTGGCTGGTAAGATTCAGACTGAGGTGACGGCTCTTATTGAGAATACGGTAGCCAACGAACAAGTAGGCAAAGACGTGGCAAACTCCCTTGCCAAGTCGATTATGGCGAATAAGAACCTGATTATTCAAAGCATTGGTCGTGTACTTCCTGTTGTGGAACTCTACCGTGAGAAGCCCAATGGCTATGAGGTGCTTGTCCGTATTGCCTATAATAGTAAAATGGCAAAGGCTGCAGCCAAAAAGGCGGCAGGCGAGGAACTGGCTAAGCAAGGTGAGGAAGTACAGAGGAAACTCGACGATATCCTAGGCTGGTAAACAATGAGACAAGCGGTTATCCTCCTGCTGACACTCTTGACTACTTCCGCTTTTGCCCAAAAGGTGAAGACGGTGGAGGGAGAATATACCTACCATGCTCCTGAGAATGTGACCATGGAGCAGGCTCGTCGTACCGCTCTGGACCGTGCCAAGATTCAGGCAATAGCCGATGAGTTCGGTACTATCGTGCAACAGACCAATACCACGCGGATTCAGAATACGAACGGAGAGGCGGCAACGGATTTCTATAGCATCGGGGGCAGTGAGGTGAAAGGAGAATGGCTGGAGACTATCGGCAAGCCCGAGTATACTATTACCTATGAGGATAATATGTTGATTGTCACTTGTAAGGTGAAGGGTAAGGCGCGTGAGATCGTCTCGGCTCAGATTGACTTCAAGGCTCATGTGCTTCGTAACGGTACAGATGATAAGTTCGAGGATGACGACTTCAAGAGCGGAAACGACCTCTACCTGTCGTTTGTCTCACCCGTGAAGGGTTTCCTGGCCGTCTATCTCATTGACGCGGACAACAAGGCATTCTGCCTCCTTCCTTATCGTTCGCAGATGGAGGGTATCTATCCCATCGAGGCCAACCGCCGCTATGTTTTCTTTGATATCAAGAGTGCCTCGCCAGAGGAACGTGCTATGGTTGACGAGTATGTGATGACGTGTGAGCGTTCCTCAGAACACAACCTCATCTATATTGTATTCTCTCCCAATCCGTTTGCCAAGGCTGCCGACAGTTCCTCGAACGACCTCCTGCCTCGTGAGTTATCCTTCGAGGACTTCCAGCAGTGGCTCGTCAAATGCCGCAAGCATGATAAGGAGATGAACCTGCGACGGATACCCATTGAGATTACAAAATAAATATAAGATATTATTTACTAAAAACCAAATATGATGAAAAAACTACTATTCTTTTTTGCAGTCCTTTGCATGATAGCATTGGATGCAAGTGCCGGTGGAACTAAGACCGATTACCGCAATGCGTTGATTCTTGCTTACTCACAGGCAAACAGTGTCTATGAAGATGACAACATCAAGTTGGAGATTTATAACGAGCAGTTGTGGGCTACCAATAAGACCAAGAAGACCATATTCATCGACAAGGCCCAATGTTTCGTCTTCCATAATGGCCAGGCAAAACCTATGTTCGACTCTGAGCAGAACAAGCAAGGTGATGATAAAAAAGCCTCCAAGAAGGGTAAGAGCACCAAGGAGGACGAGTACATCACTGTTGCTCCCAATATCGGTGCTAAGCAGAATGAGACATACATCTACAATATGTCGACATCACTTTACAAGAAATATACTACCACAGAGACTACCGACGACGACTTCACGGAGTATGACAAGCGACTGCTTTCTATCGTCGAGGAATTGGTGACTGAGTCATTGGAGGGTGACCCAAAGGGCAAGGAGTATAAAGGAACGGTTGTACGTCATTTGACAGAGGATGAGAGTATCAACAACATTGGAGCATCTGTAGCCTATGCCTTCAACAAAAAGGCCGAGGATTGGACGAATGTTTCGATGTCCACATGGGTAAGCGATGTTATTTTTGCTCCTTTTTACGTAGAGATGCCAACCGACCTGAAAAAGAAAGATAAGAAGGGCTTCGGAATCAAAGAGACGACACCGGCAATCATCCATCTCAGAGCCAATAGTCCCTTTGAGTTTGACGAGGACAAATCGCCTATCATCGTGTGTGACTGGGAGGGTAATTATAAAAAAGGTACCTTTACACTGAATCACACCTGGATATCGAAGAAAAAGGGTAGTTTCCTTGGCAAGTTCGTAGGTGGTCTGTTTACTTTTGGAGCGTTGTGGTATACGCCTTTCTCCGAGAATGCCTATAAGAAGATTATCCATTTCGACGGTGCTACCGCAGACTGGGGAAAGCTTAATTATGTCAGCGACATCATGAATACCGGACAAGACGACTGATGCGAACATTACTGACGATAGTGATTTGTTTTTGTTGCCTTCACGGACATAGTGTGACGGTCGACAAACGCACCTCAGAAGCTCTGGGGTTTATCAAGCAGGGCTATATACAATATGGGTTTGAAGAGCTGAAGAAATCAGCTGCCACCAATGATCTGGCCGCTCAGTATTATCTGGCTGTCTGCTATCAATATGGTATCGGGACCGAGAAAAGCGATTCCGATGCCTTTAAGATGTATCGCAAGGCGGCAGAGCGCGGACTTCCTGATGCCATGTACCATATTGCTGCTTTCTACAGAGATGGCATTGCTGTGCCGCAGGACACTGCACGTGAGAAGGAGTGGTTGCAGCGCTATAGCAAGAAGGGGGGACAATTCCTGCTCACCGACCTTATACCTATCTATAACGAAGGTGTGAAGTATTCGCAGAACTATGCCCTGAACCCCACGGGAAGCAGTGGCACTCCTGCCAACCAGGTGGCTCAGAATACAGTCCAGCAGCCTCAGGTCATCGTACAGGCACAACCCATTGCTGTCACTCAGCCTCAGACTGCCAATAAGCCTGCTCAGCAGACAAAGAAGTCAGATGTCGACCAGAACATTCCTACAGGCAAACTGATGCGTACACATACTTTTGCCCTTATCATTGCTAATGAGAACTATATGGAAGTTGCCAATGTTCCTAATGCATTGAATGATGGTCAGGTCTTTAAAGAATATTGTCAAAAGACACTCGGCATACCAGAAAGCAATATCCGTTATATACCTGATGCAACACTGAATCGCATGAAGAGGCAGTTGAGCTGGATTACTCAGGTGATGGAGGCCTATAAGGGTGACGCCAACATCATCTTCTACTATGCTGGTCACGGCATCCCTGACGAGAGTAACCAATCGTCTTACCTGTTACCTGTCGACGGCTACGGCTCTGATATAACGACGGGATACAGCCTTGATGAAATCTATCAAATGCTAGGAGAAAAGAAAGCTAAGTCTGTTGTCGTTTTACTTGATGCCTGCTTTAGCGGTGCCAATCGTGATGGAGCTATGCTAGCTTCGGCCCGTGGTGTGGCTATTAAAGCCAAACAGAGTGCACCTAAAGGCAAGATGGTCATTCTCTCGGCAGCGCAAGGTGATGAGACAGCCTATCCATACAAAGAGAAAAATCATGGAATGTTTACCTATTATCTGCTGAAGAAACTGAGGGATACAAAAGGCGATGTGACTTTCGGCGAATTGGCCGACTATGTCACCAGTGAGGTGATGAAGCAGAGTGTCGTCACTAATGGCAAGATGCAGACTCCTCAGGCTATTCCTTCTGACAAGGCAGAGGACTGGAAGAAATGGAATTTTAAATAAGTGTATGCTGACGCCTCTGAGAATGCTCCTGCTGCTCATCATGATGGGTTTTACTACGATGGCAGTCGCGCAGGATGTCAATCTAGATAGCCTGTATGGGGAGTATGTGACAGAGGACGTGAGAAAGCAACTGGATAAGTTCAAGGAACTGGAAATACAACTGCAACAGCAGGAACAGGAGCGTGAAAAGAAGAAGACGGTATGGTATCTGATCTTGGCAGGGTGTGCAGTCAGTGCCGCCTTTGTCACGGGAGGTATCTTCCGTGCTGTATTCAAGGGACAGGAGGGTGCACCGCTCCGTAATAAGCTCTCTGCAGGAGCCATCTGTCTGTGTGGCGGCATCGTCATCTTCCTGCTTGATGTCGTTTGGTTCTACATGTCCTTTGAGGCCAACCAGAAAGTACAGAAGCTGATTCTCTTTGCCATTCTCCTCGTCTTAGGTATCGCCTTGTGGATTTACACGAAAAGACAAAAGTGACCTGATATTATGAATAATTCTGACAAAGTGCCTCAAATTTAGGGGCACTTTTCGTTTTTGTTTGCTGCTGGACGCAAATGAGCGAAATATAGGATATTTTGGTAAACAACTCATACATAGAGAGTTATCGTTTTGAGAGTGGTATAACTCGAAGGATAAGGGGCAAAAACGGTTAAAAAACCACCGTTTTTGCCCCTGTTTTTGCATAGAAAGGTGCCTCCTTTCGGGTCTTTTGAAGGCACCAAACGGGTAGAAAGGAGCCTTCAAACTCCTCGTTAGGTGCGTCCAAACTCATTTTTTGCTCAAAACAAGCGTCTTGAAGGCTCCTAACTTTCTAGATGCTCCTAAAATCCGAACAAAATTTCTACCAAACTTCTTGACATTTTGTGTTTATGCCACTCTGTAGCCATAAAAAAAATAATCCCCAATCTTTTGCTAATATCACTTTTTTCATTATATTTGCAGGGTATAATATATTATGATATGAGGAAAACAAGACTATTATTACTGATGACTTTATTGATTGTCGCAACGACAGTGATGGGACAGAATGATGCCAATGCCAGACGGCAGGTGGCAAGAAAGCGTGGTGCTAGTGTCACCCGACAGACGACTCAACAGCCTGTTCAGCAACCGGTGCAGGCACAACAGCCGCAGGCGACAGTGCCTACAACCCCTCCGGCACCGAGTAATATTAAGAATCAAGGACAGTACGACCAGTATATCGAGGCAGCCAAGAAAGGGGATGCTGCCGCAGAACTGAAAGTCGCCCAGAGTCACCAATTCCCGTCAGAAGGATATTTCTATTGGCTGAAGCGTTCGGCAGAACATGGTGATCATCGTGCTCAAAACGTGCTTGCCTACTGTTATTCCGAAGGACAGGGTATAGCGCAAAACAAGAAGCTGGCTTTTGACTGGTGGTTGAAGTCTGCAGAACAGGGCAATGCTCTCTCACAGGGTGCTGTAGGAGCCTACTATTTGAATGGGGTAGTTGTTCCGAAGAATGAAGAGAAAGCATACTATTGGTATCAGAAAGGAGCAGCACAGAATGATGTCCACAGCCTGGTCATGATGGGGTTTGCCTACGAGGGAAAGGGCATTATCCCGGAAGACCCCGTCAAATCCTTTGAATGCTTCAAGAAGGCTGCCGAGTTAGGCAGTGACATGGCAGAACCTCAGGTGGCTTTCCGCTATTTCTACGGCGACGGTGTGGCACAGGACTACGGACAGGCTGCCTATTGGTTTGAAAAGTGTATTGCCCGTGGTGGCGACCCTGAGGATATCCAGTACTGGAAGGAATTTCTGGATAAAGCAAAGATGCGACAGCAGATTAAAGATAAGCAGAAGAAATGAGATACAGGACAATCATACTTGCCGTGTTGCTGACTGTTGCAGGCATCGCCTCAGGACAAACGAGACGGCGTGTCGCAACGCAACGGACTACAACCACTACGCAACAGAGACAACAGACACCACAGCCACAGCAGTCTTCCGATGACGAGTGGAAACTGCTGTATGACGACCTGCGCAAGTGTCGTGCCTCCAACCACTATATGGTCCTCAACGGTCCGTATATCGGACTGTGTGCCTCGGACGGTGAGGAGATTATCAAGCCTGGAATATATGACGGTGTCATCGACTGCAACAGGTCTGAGTATATGTTGCTGCTGAAGAATGACCTGTGGGGACTCTACGACCTGAAACAACGCAAGGAGGTTATCCCCTGCAAGTACGAGAAAGACGGTGTTCAGGTGTATGATTTGTACAAGGAAGACTATGAAGGTCATTTTGCAGAGACACCCGTTCGTGATATCTGTGTGGTGAGCAGGGATGGTAAGAGGGGAATCTATGATGTCAGACAAGGACGTGAGATAGTGCCTTGCGGCTATTTCGGAGCGGATGTGATGAAAGTGGTTGACGACATGTACCTCGTATGGAACCTGCCGACAGGCAAGGATGTCGCAGAGGGTTCTACGTCACTGCCCTATGAAGGTATCTATGATGCACGTCAGCAGAAGCAGCTCACTCCGCTGAAATACGGTATGATATACCTTGACGATTTTGAGAAACAAGACTACTGCCGGGTACTGAGCAACCGCGATCCTACTATTCAGCATGAAGAGGGAATTGGAATTGTTGACAGAGAGGGGCGTGAACTGTTGGAGCCGAAGTATACCACACTGATACGGTTGGACTTCCTCAATGACAAAAGTTCTATTTTCATCGTGGGTGAGGGAGGACAGCGCAGTGGTGACTTTGGTGATAATTACAGCGAACTCGTCAGTGACCGCTATGCCCTCTATGATGTGAAGAAGAAAGCTTTCCTGACAGGTTTTGACTACAAGCGCATCAACCCGTTGAAGGAGGGCATCGTGATATGGGAGGGGACGCAACTTACAGACTCCAGCAGTCTGGAAGGACTGACCTCTTTCTGTACCAAGGATGACCAGTGGGGCTATATGGACGTAAATGGTAAGATTGTCGTACCAGCCCAGTATGAGGCGGTGACGGAATTCGAGGGCGGTGTGGCACAGGTGACCAAGAACGGTGTGACCTCCATGCTCGCCAATCCCTTGAAAGGTACTGTATTGACGATTGCCAAGGGAACAGAGTCGGGCAAGAACATCGACAGTAACATCCCAGAGACAGGCAGGAAGGACGAGAACCTGTTTGCCTTTGTCTTTGCTAATGAGAACTATGCCAACCTGAAAGGTGCCGACTATGCCATCAATGACGGAAAGGTGTTCTATGAGTATTGCAGAAAGACACTCGGTATGGTTCCTGACAAACAGCTCCATTTCTACGAGGATGCCACCTATGGTAATATGGCGAGTGCCGTCAATACCATCAAGAATGTGGCAACAGTCTTTGACGGAGAGGCGAAGATCATCTTCTATTTCGCAGGACTGGGGGCTACAGACAGCAAAACCAAGGAGCGTTACCTGTTGTTGGCCGACGGCTCCTTGCAGACTCTCGGGACGACAGGCTATAGTGTGACGGAATTGCAGAACACGCTCAATAGTCTGAATACCGTTTATACGCTGGTCATCATTGATGCTCCCTTCTCAAATACGGACCGTAACGGTAATATGTTGGCAGAGTCGCGTGGTGTACAGATAGCACCGAAGAAAATCCCTGTACAGGGAAAGACCATCTTCTGTGTCAGCAGTACGGACAACGAGACGGCATATGCCAGCAAGAACTACGGGCACGGACTGTTCACTTTCGGCATCCTGCAGCAACTGCAACAGACGAAAGGGGAGGGGACGTTGAAGGAACTGATAGACAATGCCTCGGAATGGACGAAGAAGGAATCGATGAGTGAGTTTAAGCAGGCGCAGACTCCACAGCAGACGGTTTCTATGGAGATGGAAGAGCGATGGCAGCAATTTAAATTCTGAATACGATGAGAAGAATCCTGTTGATATTCCTGTTGGCTGGTGTCTTCCAAGGTTGTCTTGCACAGATAGACTGGTTCGAGGAAGACGACAACGGCAAGTTCGGTTTTGTGGATGCTAATCGCAGATGGGTCGTGCAACCCGTCTATGAGGGTGCCAGTTGGAACTCATGGGCTCATGTCGGTACCTTCGTCGTCAACAGGACTGACCCGACAGTAGGAGCCATCAACCAGAAAGGCGAAGTGATTATCCCGCAGGGGAAATACGATGCGATAGACATTGTGAACTATCATTACCAGCGGAACGTAGGACCCTTCTATCTGAAACTGCATGAACTGAACGGCAAGTACGGACTGGCTGACGTGGAGGGAAAAATCATCGTACCCTGCCGCTATGACAAGATAGATATCAAGGAACAGGGTGTACTTGCCGAGGAGAACGGTGGAAAC
This sequence comes from Prevotella sp., assembly GCA_017645645.1. Taxonomy (GTDB): domain Bacteria; phylum Bacteroidota; class Bacteroidia; order Bacteroidales; family Bacteroidaceae; genus Prevotella. The sequence continues at coordinate 83,799 of JAGCOB010000011.1, forward strand.
AGGAGTGTATGGTCTTATGAGGGAAAGGAACTGGCAAAAAGCAATAGTCTTACTTTCCTCTTGGAAGAGAAATTCATCAAGACGAGGAAGGGGGAGAAGATCTTTGGTGCCTATTCCTATGAGGGTGAACAGGTAGTGCCTTGTGAGTATGAGGATGTGAAATGGGCTGCCGATGACATCTATATCGTCAAGAAGGACGGGAAGTACGGATACTATGCCCAAGGACGTGAGGTCATACCCTGTATTTACGACAGTGTCAAACCCTTCGTCAACGATGTGGCTACGATTAAGAAAGACGGTGAGGTGCGGATGCTGAAGAATCCGTTGAAGGATGCCGCGCAGATATTGACGGACGACAACCTGTTGGCAAACAGGAAGAAGGGCGGTCCTGTACTGAGCCGCTATCCGCCTCCTGACTCTGATGTCGACAAGGATATCCCTGTAGCGAAAGGAAAACAGGAGAAAGTCTTTGCCTTCATCATCGCCAACGAGAACTATCCCAAGGCTCCAGTACCATATGCATTGAATGACGGACGGATATTCCGGGAGTACTGTATCCAGACACTGGGACTGCCGAAAGATCATGTCAACATCTATGAGGATGCCACCTTTGGCAATATTATCCAGGCTGTGGAGAAGATGAAGTCCATCGCTGATGCCTACGACGGTGAGGCGAGTGTCATCTTCTATTACGCAGGACACGGTCTCCCTGACGAGAAACAGTCTACAGCCTATTTATTGCCGATAGACGGAAATGTCTCTGATATCACTACGACAGGTTATAGTCTGGCAAAACTCTATAAGGAACTGTCTGTATTGAAACTGAAATCATCTTTGGTATTCCTCGATGCCTGCTTCAGTGGGGCGAAACGTGAGGATGACATGCTTGCCACGGGTCGTGGTGTCGCCATCAAGGTCAAGGAGACAGCTCCTCAAGGTAAGATGATTGTCTTTACTGCTGCACAGGGTGACGAGACCGCCCATCAGTTGGAGGAGAAACATCACGGTATGTTTACCTATTTCCTGCTGAAAGAGTTACAGGCAACAGGAGGTGACGTGGATTTAGGAACACTGACGGACTATGTGACGAAACAGGTGAGACGACAGTCGGTGATAATCAATAACAAGATGCAGACACCCACCGTCATTCCCTCACAGGCATTGGTGAATGACTGGAAACAAATGAAACTGAAATGAAAGCATTCGTTCGACATATTATCATCACTATACTGGCATTCGTGCTGGTAGCGACCTTCGCGCTGATAGCCTATAACATCCCGTTTATGGGACCTATTGCGGAGGCTATCAAGGAGTTTGAGATGACGGATGTGTACTGTCAGATCCTGCAGGACACGAATGAAGACGACGAAGAGGTGAGTGATGTCATTACTATTGTGGATATGTCGGAACTCTATAACCGTAGGGATTTGGCTAAGGCACTGCAGGATATCGAGGCACAACAGCCGAGGGTGATAGGCGTGGATGTCGTGTTTGAGGGACTGAAAGAGGACTCCATTGGGGATGAGATGATGGCGGAGGTGGCATTGTCGAACGATAATATCGTGTTCTCCTACAAACTCTTGGACTATGTCAACGACTCTGTCGGTCATGAGACAACGGTACATTCTTTCTTTGCTAATGAGGAAGGAGCGGTGAATGAAGGTTTTACCAATATGCCTCGTAATCTGTATGGTGGTATCAAACGGAAGCTGAGTCTGGGTGAAAGAGCGGAAGGAAAGGTGGTTCCTTCCTTTATCACGGTGACAGCCGATATGTATGCGGGGAAAGAGACGGATGCCGTCACGCAGAGTCAGGTAAATATCAATTTCATTCCTCGACGCTATAGGGTCGTGCAGCCTGATTCTATCGCCCTTCATCCGGAATGGATCAAAGACAAACTGGTACTCTTCGGAGCGATGAAAGACGAATATGACATGCACTATACCCCCTTGGGAAAGATGGCGGGAACGGAACTGCTTGCCTATTCGATAGAGACGTTGTTAAAGAAGAGTGAGATAAAAGAGGTGAACGGATGGTTGATGGCTGTCATCACCTTCCTACTGGTACTGTTGACGCAAGTCGTATTCGGTGTCTATATGGAATTTGCCAAGAAACGGAAGAACAGGGTATTGCGCTTCCTGATGTCAGCCTCCTTTATGCGAGGCTATCTGATGTTCTTCTGGATCGCTGTCTGGATGTGGATTGCTTTTATCCTCTTCTATCAGTTCGACATCTCCTTGAATATGGGATGGGCGTTGTCGGCAATGGCATTCCTGGTTCTTGCCCAGAGTATTTATGATGAGTTTATAGTCGCAATAAAAGATAAGAAGGATGGTCAATAAAATTGTAATCATACTATTTGCCCTGCTGGTGGTGGGTGCAAATGGAGAAGTCATGGCACAGCAGAAAAAGAAGTCTGTATCGAAAGTGTCAAAGCAGTATGCCAAGTATGTCAAAGACAAAGCTCAGGGCAAGGAGAAACTTGCCCAGAAGAGGTCGAGTGACCCTGCCACTGTAACCCGTGAGAAGAATGACACGATAATCACGGAAGAGCCGCAGGATCCGATGCGTGCTGCCTATGAGTCGTTCAAGCAACAGGCGAAGACAGATTATGAGAACTTCCGTGACAAGGCTAATCGGGATTATGCGGAGTTCGTCAAAGAAGCATGGAAACAGTTCAATGCCATGCCTGCTGTTCCCCAACCTGTGGAGGAAGAAATTCCCCCTGTTGTTATCAAGGAAGAGGACTTGAAGAAACCTGTAGAGGACAAACCCCTGCCGATAGAGGAGGAGATAGTGACACTGCCGGCACCCGAGCCACAACCGGTACCTGTAGCCCCTATTAAGGAACAGCCTGTGACGGTGGAAAAGACAGTCTCTTTTATGGTCTATGGTACAAATCTGAAAGTACGGTTTACAGATGACCAGCGTTTTACACTGAAGGATTGTAGTGAGAATACCATCTCGGACGCATGGAAGAAGTTGTCAGGCAAGGCCTATAACAATACTATCAGGGACTGTCTGGAGTTGCGTATCACCAAGAAACTCAGTGATTGGGCTTATCTGAATATGTTATATCAGTTTGCGAAAGCCTGTGTGGGCAATGGCAATGAGGCAGTCTTGCTGGCCGCCTATATTTATTGTCAGTCAGGATACAGGATGAGACTGGGAACAAAGAATGGTGAACTGTATCTGCTTTATGCCTCAGAGCATGTCATCTTTAACCGTTCCTATTATGTAGTAGGGAGTGAGTACTATTATGTGTTCAACAGTGATGAGGTAAGTATGAAACTCTGTGATGTCGCCTTCCCGAAGGAACAGTCGATGTCATTATATATCCCTCAGGATCAGCAGTTTGACTATGTGTCATCGGAGGAACGTCATCTAAAATCCAAGAGGTATCCAGACATGGATATCACGTCACATGTCAACAAGAATCTCATCGCCTTCTGTAATGAGTATCCGTCATCATCCATCTGGGATAATGTGATGACACGCTGGGCTATGTTGGCGAATATGCCAATGGAAAAGGAGGTACAGGATAATATGTATCCTCAGTTACGTGAAAAGATCAAGGGATTAAGTGAGAAGGAGGCGATGGAGAGGCTGCTCAACTGGGTACAGACATCACTGGTTTATGAATATGATGACAAGGTATGGGGACATGACCGTGCCTTCTTTGCCGAGGAGTCGCTGTTCTATCCTTATGCTGACTGTGAGGACCGTTCGATATTGATTTCCCGTCTGGTCCGTGACTTGTTGGGCTTGAAGACTATCTTGATCTATTATCCTGGTCATCTCGCCATGGCTGTCGGCTTTACGGAAGACGTGAAAGGTGATTATATCCTGCTTAATGGTCATAAATTTGTGGTCTGTGATCCTACGTATATTGGTGCCCGTGTTGGAGAGACGATGCCCAAGATGGATAATGCGACGGCAAAGGTCATCTTGTTGGAATAAAATCGTAAGGATTCTCTTGTTTTAAGTTACGAATTAAAAGCAGATACGAAAAATATCTGCTTTTTCGTTGGTGTTTAAAGGGAAAATGCGTAATTTTGCGCCTTATAACGAAAAAGTTAACTAAACAGATATGGAATACAAGCATCCACTACGTAGTGCAGTATGCACAGAAGGTAGAAGAATGGCAGGAGCGCGTGCGCTCTGGGTTGCCACAGGTATGAAACACGAACAGTTCGGTAAACCGATCATCGCTGTCGTCAATTCCTTCACCCAGTTTGTGCCGGGACATACACATCTGCATGAGATAGGACAGATCGTCCGTGAGGAGATAGAAAAGATGGGCTGTTATGCCGCAGAGTTCAATACCATCGCCATTGACGACGGTATCGCCATGGGACATGACGGTATGCTCTATTCCTTGCCCTCACGCGATATCATCGCTGACTCAGTGGAGTATATGGTGAACGCTCATAAGGCGGATGCGATGATATGTATCTCCAACTGTGACAAGGTGACACCAGGTATGCTGATGGCATCGATGCGTCTGAATATCCCCACCATCTTCTGCTCTGGCGGTCCGATGGAGGCAGGAAAGTGGCGTGGTGAGAATGCCGACCTCATCACGGCGATGGTGAAAGGTGCCGATCCTTCTGTAACGGATGAGGAGATGAAAGAGATAGAAGGTTGTGCCTGTCCAGGCTGCGGTAGCTGTTCGGGTATGTTTACCGCTAACTCGATGAACTCCTTGACGGAGGCTATCGGACTCTCTCTGCCTGGCAATGGTACCATTCTCGCTACCCATACTAACCGTGTGGAGTTGTTTAAGCAGGCTGCCCGTCAGATCGTGAAGAATGCCTTTGCGTACTATGAGGACGGTGACGAGAGCGTGTTGCCTCGTAACATTGCCACCCGTCAGGCATTCCTGAATGCCATGACACTGGATATCGCCATGGGTGGAAGTACCAATACGGTACTCCACCTGTTAGCTGTTGCACAAGAAGCTGGTGCAGACTTCACCATCAATGATATTGACGCATTGAGTCGTAAGACCCCATGTCTCTGCAAACTGGCTCCTAATACCCAGAAGTATAGTGTACAGGAGTGTAACCGCGCAGGTGGTATCCTTGGTATTATGCATGAATTATCCAAGGGCGGACTTATCGAGAAGTCGGCACCTCGTGTCGATGGTATGACGATCGGAGAGGCAATGGACAAGTATTGTATCACGGACGGACGTGTTGACTATGACGCTAATCGTATCTACCAGAGTGCTCCAGGTAACCGTTTCTCGACAAAGATGGGAAGTCAGAGTGAGGAGTGGGGCACCCTTGATACCGACCGTGCCAACGGGTGTATCCGTGACTTGGAGCATGCCTACACAAAAGACGGCGGTCTTGCCGTACTTTTTGGAAATATCGCACAGGACGGTTGCGTGGTGAAGACCGCCGGTGTGGATGAAAGCCTGTGGCATTTCGAAGGTCCTGCCGTCTGCTTCGACTCACAGGAAGATGCCTGTGAGGGAATCCTTGGCGGTAAGGTGAAGAAAGGCGACTGTGTCGTCATCACTCACGAGGGACCGAAGGGCGGACCAGGTATGCAGGAGATGTTATATCCTACCAGTTATATCAAGTCAATGCATATGGGTAAAGAGTGTGCCCTGATAACTGACGGACGTTTCTCCGGCGGTACCAGTGGACTCTCTATCGGACATATCTCACCAGAGGCTGCCGCTGGTGGTAATATCGGTAAGATTAAGGATGGTGACATTATAGTAATAGACATTCCTAACCGCAGTATCAATGTAAAACTCTCTGACGAGGAGCTGGCGGCACGTCCGCAGCAGCCGCTGAAACGCCAGCGTGAGATCAGTAAGGCACTGAGAGCTTACGCCCAGAGTGTCAGCTCAGCCGATAAGGGAGGAGTAAGAATTATAGACTAGAGCATCTAGAGCATCTAGAGCATCTAGAAAATCTAGATCATCTAGAAAAAATAAGAATTATGAGAGACAGAATTACAGGATCGAAGGCGCTGATGCGTGCCTTACAGGCAGAAGGGGTAAAGACCATCTTTGGTTACCCGGGCGGAAGTATCATGCCCGTCTATGACGCACTCTTCGACTATACACGAGGTGAAAAGAAGTGTTTTGACCATATCTTGGTACGCCATGAACAAGGTGCTACCCATGCCGCAGAGGGCTATGCCCGTGTCTCTGGCGAGGTGGGTGTCGCCCTGGTGACCAGTGGTCCTGGTGTGACAAACACACTGACAGGTATTGCTGATGCGATGTTGGACTCTACGCCCATCGTGGTGATTGCCGGACAGGTAGCCATCAATGCGTTGGGTACTGATGCCTTTCAGGAGGTTGACCTCGTGGGTGTCGCCCAGCCAATCTCCAAATGGAGCTATCAGATCCGTCATGCCGAGGATGTCGCATGGGCAGTGAGTCGTGCTTTCTATATTGCCCGTACGGGTAGACCAGGTCCTGTCGTCCTTGACTTCCCTCGTAACGCACAGGTGGAAGAGATAGACTGGGAACCTGCGAAGGTGGACTTCGTCCGTTCTTATGTGGCATATCCGAAACTGAACATGGAGGCTGTCCGTGAGGCTGCCGACCTGATCAATAACGCCAAGAGACCTCTTGCGCTGGTAGGGCAGGGTGTAGAGTTAGGTCATGCTCAGGAAGAGCTGAAGACTTTCTTGGAGAAAGCGGATATCCCCGCTGGTCGTACGATGCTCGGACTGAGTGCCTTACCCTCTGACCATCCGCTGAATGTAGGTATGCTGGGTATGCATGGTAACTACGCTGTTAACCTGAAGGAGCAGGAGTGTGACGTGCTGATAGCTATCGGTATGCGTTTCAGTGACCGTGTGACGGGTAATACCAAGACCTATGCCAAGCAGGCGAAGATCATCCATCTGGATATCGACCGCAGTGAGATAGACAAGAATGTGAAGACCGATGTGGCTGTCGTCGCCGACTGTAAGGAGTCATTACCTGCCATTACGGCATTGTTGAATAAGAACAAGCATACGGAATGGCGTAACTCGTTCAGGGAGTTGGATGAGAAGGAGCGTACGAAAGTCATCGAGCCTGCCATCCATCCCAAGGAAGGACCGCTATTGATGGGTGAGGTCGTCAACGCCGTCGCAGAGAAAGCCCCGAAGGGAACAGTCCTCGTAACGGATGTGGGACAGAATCAGCTCTTTGCCACCCGTTACTTCAAATATCCACAGAAGCGTAGTATCTGTACCAGTGGTGGTCTGGGTACGATGGGCTATGGTATGCCTGCCGCCATCGGTGCTACATTTGCCACTGACCGCACCGTGGTCTGTTTCATGGGTGACGGTGGTTTCCAGATGAACATCCAGGAGTTAGGTACTATCATGGAGCAGCAGGCTCCTGTGAAGATGATAGTCATGAACAATAACTATCTGGGTAATGTGCGCCAGTGGCAGGATATGTTCTGGCGTCGTCGTAAGTCGTTCACGAAGATGCTCAACCCCTGTTACGAGCTGATAGCGAAGGGCTATGGTATTGCCTATGAGGCAGTGACCGACCGTGCCAACCTTGCCGCTGCCGTGGAGAAGATGCTGGCGACCAAGGGTCCGTATATCTTGGAGTGTGCCATCAAGGAGGATGATGACGTGTTGCCGATGACACCTCCGGGAATGAATGTGAATGACATGATGTTGGAGATTTGATGTAAGAAGTAAGATGAAAGAGAAGAATAAACTATATACACTGCTGGTATACTCAGAGAACGTCGCAGGTATCCTGAATCAGATCACGGCTGTCTTTACGCGCCGTCAGGTGAATATCGAGAGTCTGAACGTGTCGGCATCGAGTATTGAGGGAGTACATAAGTACACCATCACCGCCTGGAGCGATGAGGACCAGATTATCAAGATCACCAAACAGATTGAGAAGAAAATTGACGTGGTGAAGGCAAACTATTTCACCGATGACCAGTTGTTTATCCGTGAGACAGGACTTTATAAGTTGTCCACGGACTTAGTGATGCAGAATCCGGAGATATCACGCACCATCCGCAGGTCTGACGCTAGTATCACGGAAGTCAATCCCACCTATATCATCGTGATGAAGAATGGTCGTACGGAGGACATCATCTCTCTCTATCGTGCTCTGAATGAGTTCGGTTGCGTACTCCAGTACACCCGCAGCGGACGTATCGCCGTCACCCGTGGTATGCAGGAGCAGGTCAGCGAGTTCTTAGAGGAAAGGGAACGCCAGCATGGATAAGGTCGGTTGTTATCCTTTTATGGCAGAGCCGTTCCACTGTGACTTCAGTGGCAGACTGTTTATGGGGCATCTGGGAAACCACATGCTCAATGCCGCAGATTTCCATAGCTCGGCACGTGGTTTCGGTATGAAGTACCTCATGACGATCAAGCGTTCATGGGTGCTGTCACGCCTCGCCATCGAGATGGAGGAGATGCCGTTGCAATACACGAAGTTTAATGTGGAGACATGGGTGGAGAGTGCTATGCGCTATTTCACCAGTCGTAACTTCGCGGTTGTCGATGAGTCTGGCAAGGTATATGGATACGGTCGCTCTATCTGGGCGATGATAGACACCGAGAGTCGCCAGCCCACTGATATCTACGCCATCGACAATGGTGCCATCGAACAGTGGATCGTCAAGGACAAGGAGTGTCCTATCGACAAGGGTGGGAGAGTGAAGATGAGTGACGATGCCGAACTGGTGCGTACCATCGATACCTATTATAATGATGTGGATATCAACGGGCATATCAACTCAGTGAAGTATATCGAGCATGTGCTTGACCTCTGGGACATGGAGTGGTACCGCACTCATCAGATCAAGCGTTTCGAGATTGCCTATGTCGCTGAGGCACATGCCGGTGACCAACTGTCTTTCTATATGGAGAAGGAAGAACTCTCCACTCTAAATTCTCCATTTTGCACTTTCAACATTCGCATCATCCGCAGCGACGGTACGGAATGTTGTCGAAGTAAGGTTAAATTCCTATAAACAATAGAAGATTATTTGGCAGTATGATTACTATTTAGTAAATTTGCAGCCAATTATTTAGTTAAGCCCTCGTCGGTACTTCGCGTAAGTGCTGAGCAGACTGGCAAGACGACGGCTCTCGGGTAGGGCTGGCATAGTCGGCAAGGGATAAGTATAACATTTTAAACAACAAATCGCAATTATGGCAGAAATGAATTTTGGTGGCGTGATGGAGACTGTAGTCACCAGCAAGGAGTTCTCTTTGGAGAAAGCACGTGAGGTTTTGAAGGATGAGGTTATCGCAGTCATCGGTTATGGTGTGCAGGGTCCCGGACAGGCTTGCAACCTCCGTGACAACGGCTTTAACGTGATCGTTGGACAGCGTCAGGGTAAGACCTATGACAAGGCTGTTGCTGACGGCTGGGTTCCTGGTAAGACACTGTTCTCTATCGAGGAGGCTGCCGAGAAGGGTACTATCCTCTGCATGCTGCTCTCTGATGCTGGTCAGATGCAGCAGTGGCCTACCATCAAGCAATATCTGAAGCCCGGTAAGACCTTGTACTACAGTCATGGTTTCGCTATCAACTGGAGCGACCGCACAGGTGTTGTCCCCCCGAAGGATGTTGACGTTATCATGGTGGCTCCTAAGGGTTCCGGTACCTCTCTCCGCACGATGTTCTGCGAGGGCCGTGGCCTGAACTGCTCTTATGCTGTTTACCAGGATGCTACTGGTAAGGCTAAGGAGAAGACACTCGCCTTCGGTATCGGTATCGGTGCTGGTTATATGTTCGAGACGACCTTCCAGCGTGAGGCTACCTCTGACCTCACTGGTGAGCGTGGCTCACTGATGGGTGCTATCCAGGGCTTGCTGCTCGCACAGTATGAGGTGCTCCGTGAGAACGGTCACTCTCCCTCTGAGGCTTTCAACGAGACCGTTGAGGAGCTGACCCAGAGCCTTGGTCCGTTGTTTGGTGCCAAAGGTATGGACTGGATGTATGCTAACTGCTCTACTACCGCACAGCGTGGTGCCCTCGACTGGGCTCCTCGTTTCCACGACGCTATCAAGCCTGTCATGGAGTGGCTGTACTACTCTGTGAAGACGGGTAATGAGGCTCAGATCACCATCGACGCTAACTCTAAGCCCGACTATCGTGCCGGTCTGGAGAAGGAACTCGAGGCTATGCGCAACCAGGAGATGTGGCGCGCCGGTGAGACTGTCCGCAAACTGCGTCCGGAGAACCAGGAAGACTAATCGTATTAGAATTCATTCCGCCTCGTGTGCCCTTCTGCTCACGAGGCGGTTTTTTGTGCCTTTTTGTTTGGAAGGCGGCACCTCCTCCCTGCGAAGGCGGCACCTAATGGTGTTAACCGTATGTTAACTTCCTGATAAAAAGATTATTCGGGTTTCACTCACTCACTATACTCCAAACATCAGAATGGAGCGACGACACTTGTGTCGACGTGCGATGACGATATACGGTTTGTCCTGCATTCGTGCAGGGCAAGCCGCTGTGTTTTTATGCCCAACAGAACAAATGACTCATCCCCTTGTGAGGTTGGCACAACAGTTATCTTTGTAGATATTTGGCTCTGGTTCTTGTCAGACAAGCAGCAGATAGCCGTCCTGCTGTATGATATACTCCTCTTGCAACAGGTAGGTGAGGGCAGCATCCTGTTCTTCTTTGGGTAGTCGCAGGCGGAGAAGCTCTGTGACGTGGTGGCGCTTGCGGTCGGATAATAAGGAGAGGATCTGCTGTTGTGCCTGTTTAGTGTCGTGAGGCCGATGAGACTGGCATACGTCACACTGTCCACAGTCCTTGGTGCCTTTCTCCCCGAAATACTCCAACAACAGTCGACTACGGCATTTCTCCTTGCTCTTCGTATAGTGGAGCATGGCGTTGATGCGTTCTTGGTATTGGTGAAGCCGTTCCTCATAGACCTCTTTCGACAGTCGCACATGCTCACTGTCCTCACGTCGCTGCATATAGCGGATATAGGGAACCTGTTTGCGGGGGATGAAATGGATGACGTGCTTCATGGAGAGTTCCTTGAGGATATCGTAGACCTCATGAGACTTCAAGGCACACTGATGAGCTATCAGGCTCTCGTCGATGAAGCCGTAGTCAGCAAACAATCCTCCGTAGTTGCGTAGCAGGGCGATGATGACTTTCTCCTCGTTGGGATTCTCGCCTCGGAGACGGTACAGGTCGTCACGGGTCACCAAGAACTTGACTCGTGCCTGATTGTCCTGTTCCTCCGTATACTCGATATAACCGGCACGCTGCAGGATCTGCAGGGCGGAATGTACACGGATGGGGAAATGGTTGAACTTATGACAGAAGTCGTCGATATTGAACTCACGCGATACGCCATAGCCGTCGCCTGTGGCTATCTGATAATAGTAGGCGAGATGGTCGTACACCTTACGGATATAGTCTTTCTCCGGGAAGGTGTCGCTGATGCGCTTGATGAGTTTCGGTTCGTCAGCATTATTATATAATAGGATCGCACGCGCAGATTGTCCGTCACGTCCTGCTCGTCCTGCCTCTTGGAAGTATGCCTCGATGGAGTCGGGGAGGTCGTAATGTGCCACGATACGCACATCAGGTTTGTCGATACCCATGCCGAAAGCATTCGTCGCCACCATGATACGCACCCGGTCGTGCTGCCAGTCACGCTGCCGCTTGTCTTTCTCCGCATGCTCCAGTCCAGCATGGTAGAAGGTGGCGCTGAGACCTGCCTCTGTCAGATGCTCCGCAATCTCACGGGCATGGCGGCGACTGCGTACATAGACGATGGCAGCGCCTTTCTTTCCCTCCAAGAGTCGGATGAGTTCCGTTCGCTTGTCCATCGCATGGTGGACGAGGTAGACAAGGTTCTTGCGCTCGAAGGACATGCGGAAGACGTGGAAGGGCTGTTGGCTATTGGCTGTTAGCGGTTGGCTTAACTTCTCGCAGATATCCTCGACGACGCGAAGGGTTGCTGTAGCGGTGAGGGCAAGGACGGGAATATCGGGGCATATACGGCGGATATCGGCAATATGCAGGTAGGAGGGCCGGAAGTCATAGCCCCATTGCGAGATACAGTGTGCCTCGTCGACGGTGATAAAACTCACCTGCATGTGGCGGAGTTTCGTCTGGAAGAGTTCACTGCCTAAACGTTCAGGTGAGATATAGAGCAGTTTGGTGCTACCAAGGATGCAGTTCTCCAAGATACGGATGATATCATCACGCTGCATACCGCTATAAACGGCAGCCGCATTGATTCCCTTTTGACGCAGATGATGCACCTGGTCTTTCATTAAAGCGATAAGGGGAGTGATGACAATGCAGACACCCTCCATGGCGAGGGCAGGCACTTGGAATGTCACAGACTTACCGCCACCTGTAGGCATCAGTCCCAACGTGTCATGACCATTGCCTATCGACTCGATAATCTCCCGTTGAATACCACGGAAGTCATCGTAGCCCCAGTACTTCTTCAGGATTAATTGATAACTCTCAATTTTCAATTCTCAATTCTCAATTATTCCTCCGACGGTCGGATGTCCTCTATCTGCAACTGTACCTCACCACGCTTGTAGGTGTTTTCCTCAATGGTGTAAACGATATCGAACGAACGTTTCGACTTGATATAGTGAGCCTCGGCACTCTGCCCGAAGGCAATACCGTTCATCACCACCGCTGACTTGGAGTCGACAAGTTCCAGTTTGATATGCTCCTGATGGCGACCTACCACCTTTGATGTGCCATAATCGTACACATTACGGGTGAGGAACAAAGGTTTTGGATTGCTGGGTCCGTGTGGAGCCAATCGGCGCAACTCGTTATACAGTCGCTTGGAGACATCCTTGAAGTCTACCTCCTCATCGATATCAAGGGTTGGCAATGTCTGCTCTGGCAGGATATGTCCGTTGACGTATTCCTGGAAACGACGGCGGAACTCAGGGATATTCTCTTGTTTGAGTGTCAGTCCGACAGCGTAGGTATGTCCGCCGAAGTTCTCCAACAGGTCGCGACAACTCTTGATGGCATCATAAACGTCAAAGCCAGCCACACTACGTGCTGAGCCAGAGGCCATACCATCAATGATGGTTAATACGACGGTGGGGCGGAAATAGAGTTCCGTCAGTCGGGAGGCGACGATGCCTACCACACCTTTCTTCCATCCTTCGTCATAGAGTACGATGGACTGCAAGTGTCGTTGACTTTCCAGACGTGCCACAATCTCGTTGGCTTCCTTCGTCATCTCCTTGTCGACATCCTTGCGTTGCTCATTATACTCATTGATGCGGTTGGCTTCTGTCAATGCTTTCTGTAAGTCACGCTCCACCAACAACTCCACGGCCTCCTTACCGTTTTGCATACGTCCACTGGCATTGATACGCGGTCCAATTTTAAAGACGATGTCACTCATCGTGAGTTCACGTCCTGTTAGTCCGCAGATCTCGATAATCGCTTTCAGACCAATAGACGGACTGATATTCAACTGTTTCAGTCCGTGGAAGGCAAGGATACGGTTCTCACCCGTCACAGGTACTAAATCGGCGGCAATGCTGACAGCGCAGAAGTCGAGTAGGGGAATCAGTCGTGCAAACGGAATACCGTTGTTTTTGGCAAACGCTTGCATGAGTTTGAAGCCTACGCCACAGCCGCAGAGATCCTTGAAAGGATAGGTAGAGTCTTCCCGTTTGGGATTCAGAATAGCGACAGCAGGGGGCATCACCTCGTCTGGGACATGATGGTCACAGATGATGAAGTCGATACCCTGTTCCTTCGCATAGGCAATCTCCTCGATGGCTTTGATACCACAATCGAGAACGATAATGAGTTTAACACCTGTTTCCTTCGCATAGTCTATTCCTTTAATGCTGACACCATAGCCCTCTTCCTCGCGGTTAGGTATATAGTAATCTATGTTCGAATAGAACTGCTGCAGAAACTTGTACACCAGTGCCACCGCAGTACACCCGTCGACATCGTAGTCGCCATACACCATGATACGCTCTTTGCGTCCCATCGCATCATTCAAGCGGTCTACCGCTATGTCCATGTCGTTCATCAGGAACGGGTCAATCAGTTCGTTCATCATCGGTCTGAAGAACCTTTTGGCTGCTGACTCCGTCTTGATGCCGCGTTGGATGAGCAGGTCGGCGACGATTGGACTCATTCCAATCTTCTCCGCGAGCTCTTTAGCCGCTTGTTGTCTTTCGGGTGTAGGTGGTTCGTAATTCCATTGATAGTGCATTTATAATTTTGTTTTTATTCTTATCGTCTCAGGGTGCATCAGCCAACGATAGGCACATAATGCGGTGTAAAGTTACGAAGAAAAACCAAATAAAGAATAGATACCTTTGTAAATTTAACAGAATTTGTATTTTCTAATTTCCAATTTTCCGTATCGTATTTCGGAAAAAAAGTTGTAACTTTGTGGCGTTCAAAAGATATCAACCAAAACGGAATAAGGACAACAAATGAATAAACGAGTGAAGAAATGGATTAAGCGCGTGCTGCTGTGGGCGGTCGGACTACCCGTGGTACTTGTTATAGCGCTGTATGTTACTCTTGAATGCTTACCGCAAGAGTATAGCAATCGTGTTTTTGAATGGGGTCTGTCGTTCTTCGTACCTTTTCACGACTATGAAGAGGCAGATAAGGATTCTGACCTGATATTTGAGCAGTTAAAACTTAAAAACTATGATGCAGCACTCACTCTTTGCGATAGTCTAGAAGGGCGTACGAAGTTACCAGCGACATCACTCAATGGCCTTAGAGCAAACGTTTATCTACAGCAGGACCAACCCAAGGTGGGGGAATTCTATCTTAGAAAAACGCTGGAATCTTTTACTGGCGATGACTATGAGTTGCTTGACTATGCTTCAGCGGGATATCGACTCAGCATCTTGCTAAACGCCAAGAATGACTATGAAGGTGCACTAAAAGTACTCATGCCCGTTATCGCCACAATCAAGGAACATGAGGCCAATATCTTTTTGACATATAGTAATTTGTCCCTTTTATTAATGTCGATGGGCAAAAACTTGGTGGCCTTGGACCGCTTTGACGAGGGCGAGCAACAATTCCAGGAAGCCATAGAGGCTTACAAACGCAATGAGTCGCGGTATGAAATCAGTAGTGATTTCACCAACGACACCACCTTTTACGACGTAAGGCAACAGGTCGCTGCAGTCGCCTCACAAGCGTATCTCAACAAGGGACGTTACGAACGTGCTGCCTCCTGGCTCGAGGAGAGCAAGGAGACCCTTCGTTATCTTCAGAAGCATTGCGACTCGGCACGGCAAAATATTGGCAACCGGCTCTTCCGCCAGCAACTCACTGAGGCGCGGCTACTGGCACATCAAGGCAAACCGGAAAAAGCCGAAATGGTGTTTCGTCAGTGTTACGACGCCAATCGTGACATGAGTGAGGAAACAAAGCGCGAATGTGCACAGTATCTGCTCGAAACTCACCAATGGCAGGAGGCTATTGATCTGTATCACAGAAGAGACTCGTCAGACATCGACTTTACACAGATGACCCTCGACGGCATCACCCAAATGCTTGTTCCGCAGTACAAGGCATGGCGTAGCATGGGAAATAACCAGAAAGCGATTATGATGGCTGACAGTATTGCCAGCGTCATCGACAGTGCCGTTGTGCGCTGGCGCAACAGCGATGCCATGGAACTTGCCACCATCTATGACACGCAGGGTAAGGAGGCACAGATTGCCCAGAAACAGGCTGCGCTGACGCGACTTTGGTGGATTGCCACGATGGTTGTGCTTGGACTGGTGATTCTGTCGTTCATCATCTACACCATCTACCGTCGCCGCATCACGAAGATGCAGGCCGCACAGGAGCGCATAGAATCGGAGCTGCGCATTGCCCGCGACATCCAGATGTCGATGGTGCCAAGTAAATTCCCAGAGCGTGAGGGCTTGGATATGTATGCCTCGATGATACCGGCCAAGGAGGTTGGTGGTGACCTGTACGGTTATCTGTTACAAGGCGACAAGCTCTACTTTGCTGTTGGTGACGTGTCAGGCAAGGGCGTGCCGGCCTCGTTGTTTATGGCACAAGCCACCCGACTGTTCCTCACCCTCGCCAAACAGGGTATGATGCCAGCAGAGATTTGCACTCGCATGAACGATGCACTCAGCGGCGATGACAACGAGAACGGTATGTTCGTCACCTTCTGGCTCGGATTGATAGACCTCACGACAGGTCATCTTGACTTTTGCAATGCCGGTCATAATCCGCCTGTCATTGGTGGTGGCGAACATCATGGTGAATTTCTTGACATGATTACCAATGCGCCCCTCGGCTTGTGGTCTGGTCTCGAATACGAAGGGGAGGAGATAGACTCCATTAAAGGCCGTCCGTTGTTTATCTATACCGACGGACTCAACGAAGCCGAGAACCCGCAGCAGGAACAGTTCGGCGACGACCGCCTGCTGGAGTTCTTGCGCAACACACATTTCGATACGGTCCAGCAGGTCATTGAAGCCCTTAAGGCTGAGGTTGAAACCCACCGCAACGGTGCTGAGCCAAACGATGACCTCACGATGATGTGTCTGCGGGTAGATAAGGCTTGAAATAATAGATATTAAATCTCTATACAACAGAAGCCCCTCGTCACAAACGAGGGGCTTCTGTTATTATTGGGAGGAATGTTAGAGTCCGAGTTTCTTGCGGATATCTTTGGGAATGGCGTTTTTGTTGACGGTATAGTCCATCGTATTGGCAGCGATGAAAGTCTTGGTCATGTACCAGATACCTTTGTAATCGCCTGTCTCGCCCCATGAGTTCTTCACCATATAGTACTCCTTGCCGTTCTGGTCCTTGGCGATACCGAAGATCAGCATACCATGGTCGTCGGTGAGTTCCCAGTTGTCGTAACGCTCCTGACGCATCTCCTGGGTAGGAACGATCTCGGGAACAGTGCACCCGAGGGAGTCGATGAGGTTACGTTTCTTGGCGGTAGTCATCTTCAGCCATTTCGCCATGTCACTGCCCTGCAGGCTCTCTGTCTTTTTGGTGTCGATGGCATAGGCGAGTCCGCTGCGTGTAAAGCCATCCTCACTGACATCACCGCCCCAAGCTACGGTATAGCCGTTCATGACGGCATTGTCGATGATCTGCATCATCTCGTCCATGGGGACATTGTATGAAAGGGGATTGCGCCAGTTGTCCTGAACTTCTACAGCAAATGAGGTGTAGAAGGGATGGTGGGTATAGCTAGTGATGCTCACATAGTCGTTCCAGTCGAGTCCGAGGCTTTGTGCGAAGGTCTGCGGAGTATAGGTCTTACCCTCATAGGTGAAGGTCTCGGGACATTTGCCCAGATAGGCATCGAGGATGCCCTGCAAACCCACCTTCCACTGTCCGGAGATTTTCTTAGCCTTGTTCTTGGCAACGGCATTCACGTATGGCTCCAATAGGGAGAAAAATTCATTGAAGTTGTTCAGGGAGTCGCCATAAAGAGAACCAGGGAACGGCATGGCATCCTCAGGACAGATACCATAGTGTTGCAGGACATAGTGGACATCGTAGGCGGAGCCTCCCTGTGCAAACTGGCAGTCACCATGTAGGCGTACCACCTGGATGGCGCGGTCCATATAGGTTTTGTTGGCAACGAACGCCTCACAGAGGTTGTAGGTCTTGCCGCTCTTCTTCAAAATCTCAGATTCAAAGTAGGAGAGGGTAGAGTAGTCCCAGCATGTACCGCTGCGGTTCTGGTCTTTGATAGAGGTGATGGGGTTCTCCTTAATGACCGTGAATACGGGCTTGTTCTTGTTGACAGAGTCTTTCTTTTCCTCTGCCTGTGCACCTACAGCCACGAGGGCCAGCAGGGCGAGTGTCATTAGCTTTTTCATTTTTCTTTTCTTTTATTTCGTTATATCGTGATTTCATTATATCGAGTTGTTAGCCATAAAGGCTTCGAGTTCCTTTGGGTGATAGGGGATGCGTTTGCTGCCCAGGAAGCGACAACCGTCCTTGGTAATCAGTACGTCGTCCTCGATGCGGATACCGCCGAAGTCTTTGTAGGTCTCTAACTTGTCGAAGTCCAGGAATTCCTTGCAGTGTCCGCTTGCCTTCCACTCGTCGATGAGGGCAGGGATGAAATAGATGCCAGGTTCATCAGTGACGACAAAGCCTTCTTCTAATTTACGTCCCATGCGCAAACAGTTAGTACCGAACTGTTCGAGGTTCGGGCGTGTCTCCTCGTCAAAGCCTACGTATATCTGTCCGAGTCCTTCCATGTCGTGTACATCCATACCCATCATGTGTCCTAAGCCGTGAGGCAGGAACATCGCATGGGCTCCGGCACGTACGGCCTCATCGGTATCACCTTTCATTAGTCCGAGTTCCTTTAACCGTTCCGTCATCATGCGGCATACGGCAAAATGGACATCCCTGTATCTTACTCCTGGTTTAGCTACTTCCAATACATAGTCGTGACAGGCTTCCACGATGGAGTATATCTCCAACTGGCGCTGGGAGAACTTGCCCGTGACAGGCATCGTACGGGTATGGTCGCTGCAATAGTCTTCGAGTTCACAACCAGCATCACACAAAACTAGTCGACCTGCCTCTAATTGGGCATCAGAGGGATTACCGTGCATGATCTCACCATGTTGACTGAAGATGGTGGCGAAACTCACACCGCTTGACAGTGAACGGGCAATACCATCTACCTGTCCGCCAATGAAGCGTTCTGTCACACCGGGCTTGATGAGCAACTGTGCCGTGGTATGCATGACATAGCCCACATCACAGGCACTGTCGATGACGGCAATCTCCTGTGGCTCCTTTGTGGCACGCATCTTCACGACAGCCTGGATCAGTTTCAGTGAAGCAGCCTCCTTCTGTTTGGAGGGATGGATGCCAGTAAGGTCCATGATCTGGATCTTCGTGTCGTGGCGGTAGGGAGGAAGGAAGTGGAGTTGAGATGTCTGATGTTTGATGTAAGACGTAAGATGTGCTAAAGGGGCGGTCTTTGTGATACCTACTTCAGCAGCCAAGTCGCTGACTGATGGGGTGAAGCCCATCCACACGATGTCCTCTACGTCGATGTCGTCTCCGAAGAGCCATTCCTCGTCGTTGTCGATGTCAATGACTCCTACCAGTCCGTCACGATGCTGTCCGAAATAGTAAAGGAAGGAGGAGTCCTGACGCATGGGAGCGTAGCAGTTGGCGGGATAGTTGCATGGTGCCTCGTTATTGCCGAAGAGCACGATCATGCCTTTTCCAACCCGTTTTTTGAGCGTTGTGCGACGCTGAATATATGTATTCTTATCAAACATATGTCTATTATTCGGTAATATTATCCAATTAGTTCGCAAAGTTACACATTATTTGTGAAATTATACTACCTTTGCATCATAAAAAGCATTAAAATGCAAATAACATCTAACACAGGATTGGTTCTCGAGGGTGGAGGGATGCGTGGTGTGTTCACCTCCGGTGTACTTGACGCATTCATGAAGCATGAGGTCTATTTCCCTTATGTGGTAGCCGTGTCGGCAGGTGCCTGTAACGGATTGTCGTATATGAGCCGTCAACCGCGTCGTGCCCGTTTCTCGAATATTGACATGCTGCAGAAGTATGATTACATCTCACTGAAGAATCTGATAGTCAATGGCAGCATCTTCGACCCGGAAATCCTGTATGAGCGTTTCCCTAATGAGATTGTGCCGTTTGACTATGACACCTATGAGAAGAATCCCTGTGTTTTTGAGGCGGTAGCCACCAACTGTAAGACAGGACGTGCCATGTATCTCTCAGAGAAACATGACCACCGTCGCCTGACACAGATTATCAAGGCATCCAGTTCACTGCCTTTCGTGGCACATATCACGACGGTTGATGGAATACCGATGCTCGATGGCGGTATCGTTGACAGTATTCCTATTGTTCGTGCCATCGATACGGGGCATCAGGAGAATGTGGTGATACTGACCCGCAACCGTGGCTACCGCTCATCGGAACTTGATTTCAAGACACCTAAGTTCATCTATAGGAACTATCCTCGTCTTCGCGTCGCATTAAGTCACAGGACGGCGGAGTATAATAAGCAGTTAGACTTGATTGAGCGCATGGAGGACTGGGGTGAGGTCATCGTCATCCGTCCTGAGCGTCCTCTGGAGGTGGGGCGTATCACGGAGGATACAGAAAAACTGGAACGCCTCTACGAAGAGGGGTTCCGTCTGGGTGAGCGTTTCGTCAGTGAGCATATCTGACAGTCCCTTTATTGTTGTGAAGGAGTGCATCCGTCAAATGCCTTATAGGTCAGCGCATACTCCCGGTGACCGAGTGCCTCCGATTTGGTGGGACAGCCTGATGCGACACGTTCGATATTATTTAGAATCTGTTGACGTATGTCCTGAAAGGTCATACCCTCGGTGACGATGGCACCGGCATTGATGTCCATGTCGTCAGTCATACGCTGGTAGGTGTCGGGATTGGAGCATACCTTCATGACAGGAGCGATTGCCGAACCTGCCACAGAGCCACGCCCTGTGGTGTAGAGCACCAGATGACAGCCACATGCGATCATCTCCATAATCTCTGCATTGTCGTTGATATTGGGGAAGCCCCAGCGTGCCTCTCCGTCAGGTACCACATCCATCATCCACAGTCCGGGTTTGTCGGGACGGATACCCGGGTAGGTGAGTCCTTGGATCTGTCGTGAACCGCTCTTACAATAGGAGCCCAGCGATTTCTCCTCGATGGTCGTCAGTCCTCCTGTGGCATTACCTGCGGAGAAACTGTCATGTCCCATCTGTTTGTAGTATTTGTCGGCTTTCACGATACAGTTGTATAGGCGTTGCCCTAAGACTGGGTCGGTGGCGCGCTGTTGTAGCAGGGTCTCACAACCGATGAGTTCACCCGGTTCCTCGAAGATACAGGTGGCTCCGTGATCTACTAACCAGTCGAAGGTAGCCCCGACGGAGGGATTGGCAGTGATACCGCTATAGCCGTCACTACCGCCACAGACCGTACCTATCATGAGGTCGCTCCAGTCGAGATCCACCTGTGGGGTGTTGTTGATGTCATGCAGCATCATATCCACGGCACGGATGCCCTGGTCGATGGAGGAACGGGTGCCCCCCTGTTCCTGAATGACGATGAGGGAAGCGGGGCGTCCGCTGTCTTTGATGTCCTGTAACAGATGGTCACGCTGGAAGTTCTCACACCCCAGTGACACTATGAGGACGGCACCCACGTTGGGGTGGGTACACAACTGTAGCATCATTAGTTCGGCATAGTCGTTGGGCGCACAGCCGCTGAACCCGATCAGGTGGACATCATCCTTCAGGTAATGGTGGGCGATGCAGGATGCCACATGGTGGGCACACTCCACGAGATACGTGACAACCACCACGTTGCGGATTCCTTTCCGACCGTCTTTGCGAAGATAGGCTTTCATTTTTCTTTCGGCATTTCGGCATTTCGAAATTTCGGCATTTCGAAATTTCATTATTCCGAGATTTCTTTATATGACACGCAGTTATTCCGGATGAGCTCCCAATCGAGTTCCACTCCGATACCGGGAGCCTTGGGGACAGTGATGTTCCCCTCGTTATCAATCGGTAGTAATCCCTTCATCGGGAACTGGAAGTCCTCCTCTGGTACGAAATACTCGAACCATTTACAGTTGCGTATCGCACATGACACATGCAGGTTCACAATGTCCATATAGTTCATCGTCGTGGTATGTATCTCACAGTTTAGACCGAAAGCCTCTGCCAGATGGGCTATCTTCAGGGTTCCCGTGATACCGCATTTCCACGACACGTCAGCACGTACGATGTCCGCCGCTTTCTGGTTGATGACCTGTGCCACCCCCCAATGACAGCCTCGGGTGGTCTCCGTGGCAGCAATGGGGATGTCCAGTGTTTCACAAAGTTGTGTATATTTGTATAGCTCGAAGTCACGGAAGGGTTCTTCCAGCCAGATATAGTTCAGACGTTCCAACTGGCGACCCACGCGGATGGCTTCGTCTAGCGTGTACTCTGCCACTGGGTCTGACATCAGTCCGAAATCATCCCCGACAGCCTTCCGTAAGTGGTCATGGATACGCATGTCCGTCTCGATGGGTCCCGGGGGGTGTACCTTATAGCACTTGATGCCCCGTTCCTGGTAGTATAGCGCTTCATCGATATACTCCTGTTCCGTCGTATGGAACAGTCCACTGGCATAGACAGGCAGTTGTTCACGGTAAGCTCCCAGGTGTTGATAGAGGGGCAGTCCTGCCGCTTTGGCACAGATGTCCCACAATGCCACGTCGATAGGTCCTGGCAGATAGACGGGGAAGAACGTCAGATGACGGTCAATGTTCCATAACTCATGCCATATCTTCTCGTGGTCATAAGGGGAGCGTCCTAATACCACAGGGGCGATATTGTCGTGGATATATGCCTCCGTGACATTTCCCGAACGGGCTGCCAAGGCGGTGGCGATACCCTCGATACCCGTGTCTGTCGTCAGTTTCAGGACCAGCACGTCCCAATCCATGGCACTCTTACCTTTGCGCTTGTCGTCAAACAGACATTTGTCACGGCGCACCCACCATGTCTCAATCTTTTGTATTATCATAATGGTCGTTATTTTGATTCGAATTTAATCTGTCGGATGGGTACGAACAGTCGCAGCGTGAGCCATGCCAGCAGGTACATGGTACTGGCTATCATGAAGATGGTAGCATAACTGCCTGTCCACTCAAGGATGAGTCCCACAAACGTGGATGCCAGGGCTCCACCGACAGCGCCACCCACACTACTGATCCCCGTCATACTGCCTACCACCTGCTTGGGATAGACATCGGAGACGATGGTGAAGATGTTGGAAGCCCATGCCTGATGGGTACTGGTAGCCAGTCCGATGATCAATACCACAATCCACATGTTGTCGATATAGGGTACCGCATTCAGTGGCAATACCAATAGCGCAAATAACAGGATGGTCGTCTTGCGGGCGAAGTCGATGCTGCGTCCTAAGCGGATAAACTGTGACGACACGTGTCCACCGTAGATACCGCCAATGCTCGACATGGTGTAGATGACAATCAATGGCAGTACGGTAGCCTTGAGATCCACCCCTTGTGTCTTGTTTAGGAAATCGGGTGTCCAGAACAGGAAGAACCACCATACCCAGTCCGTGACGAAACGGGAGAAGAGGATGGCATAGGTCTGACGATGACTGAATAGTTCCCGCCATGTGACGGTACGTCCTTGTGGTATGTCATCCGCCTCTTGCTTGTCATCCGCTGATTTGATATATGCTAACTCCTTCGCACTCACTTTCGGATGTTGCTCAGGCGACTTGTACATCAACCACCAGACGACCACCCAGATAAAACCTAACAAACCCGTGATGATGAACGCCCATCGCCAGCCCCATTCCAAGGTGATGGCTGTCACAATGATGGGGGCGATGACGGCACCAATAGTGGTTCCAGAGTTAAACACGCCGGTGGCAAAAGCCCTGTCGCGCTTAGGGAACCATTCCGCTATCACTTTCACTGCAGCGGGGAAGTTTCCTGCCTCGCCCAATCCCAATACGGCACGGGCGGCACCAAATCCTGTCACTGTGCGTGCAAAAGCATGGAGTACCGCACCCAGGCTCCATACGATGATGGCTATGGAATATCCTATTTTACTGCCTAACCAGTCGAGCATGCGTCCACATACCAGCATACCGATACCATATGCCACCTGAAAAGCGGTGACGATATAGCCATAGTCAGCCTCTGTCCATCCCAGGTCGTCTTGGATATAGGGTTTCAGTAATCCAATGACCTGTCTGTCAATATAGTTGACGGTCGTGGCAAAGAAAATCAGTGCCACTACGGTCCAACGGACATTTGTTTTCTTCATAATCGTTTTTTTTTCGATATTTCGGAATTTCGGAATTTCGATATTTCGATTTCTTTTGTTAGAAGGCTTCCGATGCGCCGGCATCGACAGGCAGAAAGACACCATTCACATAGTTGCCCGCAGGCGAAGAGAGATAGAGGGCAGCATAGCCGATATCCTCAGGTTGTCCGAAGGTCTTCATGGGAATACGACGCAGGATGTTCGCCTTCCGCTGCGGGTCGGTGTCTGTCGCCTTGTGGAACATCGGGGTGTCAATCCATCCTGGAGCAATGGTGTTGACACGTACACCCTTTGGTGACAGCTCCGCCACAAGACTACGCTGCAATCCTAAGATGGCTGACTTCGCCGTGGTGTATGCCACCACTTGCTCCATACCCATAATCGCTGTCATGGAACTGATGAGGACAATACTGCCCTTGCCCTGTTCCACCATCAGTTTGGCAAACTCACGGCTGAGGGCAAAGACACTCATCACATGGACGTTCAACACTTCCAAGAACTCTTTGTCTGTCACGTCGAGTGCCCACTTCTTCAGGTGTATGCCAGCACAGTTGACCAGGATGTCGACAGTACCAATCTTCTTCACTAAGGCGGGAATCTCCTCCAATTTTGTCACGTCAAAGGCACAATAGGAGCAACGCTCACCCAGTTGTTCACTCGCTTCACGCAATTTCTCCTCATGGCGTCCTATGATAATCACTTCGGCACCAGCCTCTATAAATACTTTGGCAATGCCCAGTCCTAATCCTGAGCCGCCACCCGTCACTACGGCACGCTGACCGTCTATTCTGAATGAATTCATATTGTTTTTAGTTGTTTCGTTGTTTCGAGATTTCGGAATTTCGGTATTACGACATTACGGGATTTCGACATTACATGATTCCGAATTTGGCGAAAGCCTCGACAGTTGACATACCTTGTTCCAAAGCGGCTTTCACCTGTTTCTCACCACGAGCCTTCTCAATGGCTCCCGCAAACGCTTCCTCCTCTGCTTCACGGGGGACGACGATAACACCATCCAAATCCCCGAAGACGATGTCGCCGGGACGGACGGGGATACCGCCGAACTCAATGGGGACACGGTAGTCAATAACCTTACCGCGAGGTCCTTGGTCTTGTGCGTAAGTACCTTGTGAGAAAGTAGGGAAGTTAAGGCGCAGGATTTCATTGGTGTCACGAGAGAAACCGTCGACGACAGCACCGGCAGCACCAATGGCAATGGCTCTCGTTGACATCAGTCCTCCCCATAGGGCATAACGGGGTGAAGAACCGCTACAGATATATACCTCACCGGGTTTCAGTTGGTCAAGTGCCTCAAACATGATACCGAAAGGCTTGCGCATCACGTCCAGTTTTGTGTCCTGCTGACGTTCTGCGAAGACATCTGCCTCCAGTACAGGCATGGCTCGTCCGATGACGATCATGTCACGTCTGAGGGGCTTGATGTGTGGGGGCAGGAACTGGTGGAGGTAACCCATCTTGTCCAGTACGTCACCCACCAGAGCCGTAAATAATTCTGTCCGAGCTATTGAGAAAAGCTCTTCGTCATTCTTCCATAGGTTTGTCATATTGTCTTGTTTTAGTTAGTATCGTTCGTTAGTCATTCTTTTAGGAGGTCGGGACGGAGTCGCCGGGTGCGCTCCATCGCCTGTTCTAACTCCCATTCTCGAATTTTCGCCTCATTGCCTGAGAGCAGGATGTCGGGTACCTTCCATCCTTTATAGTCGGCAGGACGGGTATAGATAGGGGCGGCGAGGATGTCATCCTGAAAACAGTCGGACAAGGCACTCTGCTCGTCGCCAATAACGCCGGGTAACACACGGACGACAGCATCTACAATCATGGCAGCAACGAGTTCACCACCAGTCAATACAAAGTCACCGATGGAAATCTCCTTGGTGATGAGGTGGTCGCGGACACGCTGGTCAATCCCTTTATAATGTCCTGCAAGGATAATGAGATTGCCTTTGAGAGACAACTCATTCGCCATGTGCTGGTCGAAGCGTTCTCCGTCGGGAGAGGTGTAGATGACCTCGTCATAGTCACGTTCCGCCTTCAATGCCGTGATACAACGGTCGATGGGTTCGCACTGCATCACCATCCCTGCAGAGCCTCCATAAGGGTAGTCGTCTACCCGTCGCCATTTGTCGAGGGTATAGTCACGTAGGTTATGCAGCCGTATTTCGGCCAGTCCTTTCTTTTCGGCACGGGCAAGGATGCTCTCATGGACGAAGCCTTCCAGCATCTCAGGGAGTACGGTGATGATGTCTATTCTCATATCTGATAAAATTCTTTGATTCGTTCTAAATATCTTTCTCCTACGGCACGTCCTAACTCATAGACATGGCGCATCTCGTCAGGATTGTGTGAGATATGTCCGATGGGTATTTTCTTGTCGGGACGGATGACGAGGCAGCGTCCTTGGCGTTCTGCCTCTGCGACATATTCCAGTTCCTGGTTATAGAATATATGCCGCTCATCCATTGCCTTGATCATGAGAGGGTATTTCCGCAAGACCATCCGCATCAGGGGCATCAGTCTGAGATATTTTTTCTGATAGCCTGCCGGTTGGGTGAGGATGACGATGTTACGATCGTAGCCTTTCTTCTCGAAATACTCCAAAGGGATAGAGTCGCCAACACCTCCGTCAAGGAGTTTCCTGCCATCCAGTTCCACCACCTTCGAGAGAAGTGGCATAGAGGCGGAGGCACGGATCCAGTCATAGGTGTCTGGGGTCGCCTTCGTGAGAGGCTGGTAGACGGGTTTGCCCGTCTCTACGTCCGTGCAGACCACGATAAATTCCATCGGGTTCTGGTTGAAGGCCTCATCGTCGAAGATATCATATTGCTTGGGTACGATATGGTAGCCGAACTCCGCATTGAAATAGTCTCCGCTGGTCAGCAGGGAGCGTAGTCCGCTATAGCGGGAGTCTTTGGCGAAACGAGTATTGTAGCGGATGGCACGTCCAATCTGCCGAGACTTATAATTACAGCCGAAGGCAGCCCCGGCGGATACACCGATGAGTCCGTCAGGCCAGATGTCATGCTCCATCATGACATCCGTCACCCCTGCCGTCCATAGTCCACGCATGGCACCGCCTTCCAATACCAGTCCTTTTCTCATAATGAGCGCAAAGGTACGAAATATTTTTCACTTTTCATTTTTCACTTTTCACTTTTTTATGTATCTTTGTGCCCATGTTAAGTTACACGGTTATTGGGGCAGGAGCCATCGGTGGCTATTATGGCTGTCGACTGGCACATGTGGAAAGACAGGTTCGTTTTCTCTCACACAGTGATTATGAGTATGTAAGGGAACACGGTTTTCGTATAGATAGTTGTGACGGCAATTTTACCGTCTACCCGGTAGAGGCTTATGCTCATGCGGCAGACATACCCAAGAGCGATGTCGTTCTGGTGGGACTGAAATCAGTGAATAACCACTTGTTATTAGAGATGCTGCCTCATCTTATATACGAGGACACGGTGGTGGTACTTATCCAGAACGGTATAGGATTGGAGGAGGATTTACAGGCACAGTTTCCTGATTTACAAATAGTAGCAGGTCTGGCCTTTATCTGTTCTGCGAAGACAGCCCCGGGACATGTCAATCACCAGTGTTATGGAAGCATTAATTTAGGTAATTATTCTTGTGAAGATACTCGCTTCCATGAGATTCTTACTGATTTTCAGGATGCAGGAATCACGGCAGCTGAGGTTCCTTATTTGGAGGCCCGTTGGCGGAAAGCTGTATGGAACATGCCATTCAATGGGATGACAGTAGCCTTGAATACCTCAACAGATAAATTACTGAAGAATCCGTCTACCCGCCAACTCATCTACGATCAGATGATGGAGGTGATAGGTGCTGCCAATGCCCTAGGTGTGAATACATTGACGAGTGAGTTTGCAGATAAGATGATGGCGATGACGGATGCGATGGTGCCTTATAGTCCTTCGATGAAACTCGATTTCGACTATCATCGTCCGATGGAGATACCTTATCTCTATACCCGTCCTATCGCAGAGGCAAAAAAAGTCGGCTTCGACATGCCGAAACTGGCGATGCTCGAAGCCGAGTTGAGGTTTATAGAGGCTCATAGCCAAAAGCCAAAAGCTAATAGCTAATTCGCTGATTCGAATTCCTTCAAGAAACGGACATCGTTCTCTGAGAACATACGGAGGTCGCTGACCTGATACTTCAGGTTGGTGATACGTTCCACACCCATACCGAAGGCATAGCCGCTGTATTCCTTGGAGTCGATACCGCACTGTTCCAAGACATTGGGGTCTACCATACCACATCCTAAGATTTCTACCCATCCGGTGTGTTTGCAGAAACCGCAACCCTCACCGCCACAGATGAAACAGGAGATGTCCATCTCGGCACTGGGCTCCGTGAAGGGGAAATAACTGGGACGCAGACGGATCTTCGTATCGGCACCGAACATCTCACGGGCAAATGATAATAGCACTTGTTTGAGGTCGGTAAACGACACGTTCTTGTCGATATAAAGTCCTTCCACCTGATGGAAGAAACAGTGGGCACGGGCGGTAATCGCCTCGTTACGATAGACACGACCCGGACAGATGACACGGATAGGAGCTGTTAACTTACCGTCCTCAGTATGCATATGCTCCATCACACGAGCCTGAACACTGGAGGTATGACTGCGTAATAGGATATTCTTTGTCACATCGTTGGGATGCTGACTGACGAAGAAGGTGTCCTGCATGTCACGGGCGGGATGGTCGGCGGCAAAGTTCATCTTGGTGAACACATGCAGGTCGTCCTCTACCTCAGGACCGTCGGCAAGGACAAAGCCCATGCGTGAGAAGATATCGATAATCTCGTTGGTGACGATGGTCAGCGGATGACGGGTGCCTAACTGGACAGGGTAGGGGGTACGGGTCAGGTCAATAGCCTCGCCGTCGCTCTCCTGTGTCTGACATTCCTCACGCAGTTGGTTGATGCGCTCGGTGGCAAGTGTCTTCAGCTCATTAATCTTCATACCAACCGTTTTCTTCTGGTCGGCAGCCACATTGCGGAAGTCATTCATCAATGCGGTAATCTCACCCTTCTTACTGAGGTATTTCAGTCGGAGTTGCTCCACTTCCTCTGCGTTCTTGGCACTCAGCGTCTGCACTTCTTTCAGCAGTTCGTCTATCTTATCAAGTATCATATTCTTGGATTAAAATAAAATTTGCGTGCAAAATTACAAAATAATTATCAATTATGAATTATGAATTAAGAATTATTTGTACCTTTGCATCAAATTTGAGAGTTATAGACCATCAGTGAGTGAAGGATGAAACGGATTTGGATGGCGTTTTTCGTTGTAGGTTTATTGTTTCTCGCCTGTCAAGGCAATAAGAGCGGAAACAATGAGGCGGAGCAATCTACCGATTCCATACAGGCGGCAGACACCACAGCTATGACTGTTCAGGAGGAGGTGGCATCAGAGGAGACACCGATGCCGAAAGCCGCTGACGAACTCTTCGATGATTTCATCTTCAATTTTGCTGCCAACCGTACCTTACAGGCTTCCCGTATTAAGTTCCCGTTGAAGATCCAGCGTGGCGAAGAGGTCAGCTATGTCAAGAAAGGACAGTGGCAGATGGAGTATTTCTTCATGAACCAAGACTTCTATACCCTGTTGTTTGACAGCGAGAAGGAGATGGAGCATGTAAAGGAAGCGACAGATATCCATCATGCCGTTGTGGAGAAGATCTATTTCGGGGCAAAGACCGTGAAGCAGTTTGTCTTTGACCGTGTCAACGGGATATGGATGCTTCAGGAGGTCATCCACATGCCGATGAGTGAGTCACACAACTCCTCGTTCCTTTATTTTTATGAGCAGTTTGCTTCCAGTCCGGAATTTCAGGCGAAACACCTCATGGATAATGTGAAGTTTACGGGTCCTGATCCTGATGACGACTTTGCACAGATGGAGGGTGTGATTACTCCTGACACTTGGGAGGCATTTGCCCCGGACCTGCCTTCTGGTATGATCTATAATATCGTATACGGACAGCCTCAGAAAGAGACAGGACGTAAGATTTTCGTGTTGCGTGGTATTGCCAACGGACTGGAAATGGAACTGACCTTCAAACAGGAGGGCGGTAAGTGGAAACTGGAGAAATTAGCGACCTGACCATGAAGGATATACAAAATTATTCCCTACTGTCACATAACACCTTCGGTATCGAGGCGAAATGCTGTCGTTATCTGGAATATGCTGATATCAAGGAGGCACAGCAAGTGGCAGCTATCCTGCGTGATACCGACTTACCCTATATGATAATAGGCGGTGGCAGTAACCTTTTATTGACGCAAGACTATGATGGTATCGTAGTGCGCTCTGCCATCAAAGGACTCTCAACTCTCAACTCTCAACTGACTTGCGGTAGCGGAGAAGTATGGGATGATGTGGTGGCCTATTGCGTCGACCATCAATTATATGGAACCGAGAATCTTTCCTTGATTCCAGGCGATGTGGGAGCCAGTGCCGTACAGAATATCGGAGCCTATGGCGTGGAGGTGAAAGACCTGATCACGGAGGTAGAGGCGGTAGAGATAGCCACTGGTCATATCCGTGTCTTCCAAAATGAGGAATGCGGCTATTCCTATCGCCAGAGTCGTTTCAAACACGAGTGGAAGAACCGTTATCTCATCATGCATGTCACCTATCAGTTACAATCTGTCTTCGAACCCCGTCTGGAATATGGGAATATCCGTGCAGAACTGGAACGTAAGGGAATCACAAAACCTACAGCACAACAACTGCGTCAGGTGATTATTGATATCCGTAATGCCAAACTCCCTGATCCGAAAATAATGGGTAATGCAGGCAGCTTCTTTATGAATCCCATTGTTCCCAAGGAGAAATACGAACAACTTGCCAGCCTATATGAGGGAATGCCCCATTATACTGTGGATGCAGATCATGAGAAGATCCCTGCCGGATGGATGATAGACCAGTGTGGCTGGAAGGGTAAGTCGATGGGACGTGCCGGTGTTCACGACAAACAGGCATTGGTGTTGGTCAATCGGGGTGGGGCGACGGGTAAGGAAATCGTTGCCTTGTGTGAGACGATCCAGCGTGATGTCAAAGAGAAATTTGGTATTGATATCTATCCTGAGGTGAATATTATATGAAACTGACATTCTTAGGAACAGGAACATCGTGTGGCGTACCGACCATCGGTTGTCAGTGTTATACCTGTAGCAGTACGGATCCGCATGACAAGCGGTTACGGTGCTCAGCCCTCATAGAGACGGATACCACCCGTGTTCTGATAGACTGCGGTCCGGATTTCCGACAGCAGATCATGCCACAGCCCTTTCGTAAGATTGACGGAATCCTGATTACCCATGCCCATTACGACCACATGGGAGGGATGGACGATATCCGTCCTTACTGTCAGTTTGGTGAGATCAATGTCTATGCCGACCCTATAGCCCGTCAGGCGATGCTGGAAATGCTGCCCTACTGTTTTGCAGAACACCGTTATCCGGGAGTACCTGCCATCCAGCTGCATGAGATTCACAAGCATGAGCCTTTTACGATTGGCGACCTTGACATCATGCCCATAGAAGTGATGCATCATGACCTGCCCATTCTCGGCTTCTGCATCTCACCTCTTACCTCAGACCTCTTACCTCAGACTTCTTTAGCATATATCACCGATATGAAGACGATTGATGAGGGGGAACTCGACTACCTGCAAGGTGTCGACACCCTGATAGTCAATGCCCTGCGTCAGAAGCCCCACCACTCCCATCAGACTCTGGATGAGGCTGTGACATTCGCCCGTCGGGTAGGAGCCCGTCAGACATGGCTTATCCATTCCAGTCATGATATCGGTCGTCATGAGGAGGTCAATGCCTCCTTGCCCTCTGACATTCAGATGGCATACGACGGACAGATGATAGAGATATAGTGGCTATTTCTTCCGTTTCTTTTTGAAACCGAAGAGACTTCCGTAGTTCTTGAATAGTTTTCTGACGACTAAGAATGCGTCGATTGCTGTGATGCTGTTGGCGATGAGTCCCGTAACAAACTCTGCCTTGCTGCTGGACTCCTTAGAAACAAACAACTGGTGCCACTTCGTGCCGAATTCACTGTTGTCGGCATTCAGTTGCTCCAACAACTGATCCTTACGCTCACGAATCTCGTCAAGCGTCTGAGGGGGTTGGGGCTTGGGTTTCTGTACGGGTAGCATACGATAATGTTTAGTTTCCTAACATGAGATTGACGAGAAAACGTACCAGGGGCTTCTCAATCCACTCCTTGCGGAAAATGAAGATAACGATCATCAGGAGTATATGAATACCACCTACCACGAGGAAGGCAAGTGCCGTCCCCGTGTAGTTAGCAAGCCAGAAAGCGAGGGCAAACGAACAGAATAACACCACACCCACCACAATCAGGAAGAAGATGATGGCAAGGGCCGTGAAGGTCACCAGGCGTACGATCTTGTCAATGACATCCAGCTTCAGATATTCTTTCTGAAGTCCCAGATAATGCTTGACAATCTCCACTAGTTGGGCGATGGTCTCTACATTCTTGTCGCTCGACAGCATGATTTCAATTCTTCAATCTTTCAATTCTTCAATCTTCCACCTCAGGAGCAGCTTCTGCGATATCGTCAACGAGGTCGCTGACTTCCTTGCGGCTGAGTTTGATGTTATGTTTCTTCATGAAGTCATCCACTGCATCTGTAATCTTTGTACGAGTGTCCTCTCCCTTTTCTGGAGCAAGCAACAAACCAATTACTGCACCGGCGATGGCTCCGCCGATGAAAGTTCCTAAGATACCTAAACTTCTCATAGTCGTATTGTTTTTGAGTTAATATTTTACGTTTTGTATCTGCAAATATATAGAAAGTTTTTGAAAAAGAAGTCAAATTAGGAGACTTTTTTTCATAAAAGGCTTATAATTTCTATATTTAACAAACTTTAGGTACGTTTTTTCGTTTCGTTTGCCCGATATTTTGTAATTTCGCACGTGATAATTTGAAATTAGGTTTAATCTTTTTAAAATACAAAACAAAAAACATGAAAAAGTACTTGGTAGTATGCGCCGGTTTGTGCGCAGCAATGGCTTTCACAAGTTGTAAATCAAGCGAGAGTGCCTACAAGCAGGCTTATTTGAAGGCAAAGCAGCAGGAGGAAGTACAGCAGCCCGTTGTACAGACCCAGCAGCCTGAGACAAACGTGGTGGTACCCCTGGAGGAGAAACCCGTTACTCAGACACAGGTGGTTGACAATACGGATAATGTAAAGGTCACTCAGGAGAGGGTCTCTCTGGTTTCCGGAAACGGTCTGAAGAATTTCAGCGTGGTCGTTGGTGCCTTCCAGTCAAAGGCTAATGCCGACGGACTGCAGCAGCAGTTGATCAATGCCGGCTATAATGCTCAGATTGTCAAGAACGAGGAGCGTAACATGTATCGTGTGATTGCCACTACTTTCGATACGAAGGAGGAGGCAGCTGCCAGCCGCAACGACTTGATAACCAAGTATGCCGGTGCATGGTTGCTCTATAACGTCCGGTAAAGGCTGAGTAGCACTGGCGTGGCAAGAATATTATCTATCGATTACGGTAAGAAACGTACAGGACTGGCAGTCACCGATCCTCTCCAGATTATAGCGGGGGGATTGGCGACTGTCTCCACGTCAGAGCTGTTTGATTATCTACAGGCTTATATAGCCCGTGAGGAGGTGGAGCGTATTGTGATTGGCGAACCACGCCAGTCTAACGGACAGCCCAGTGAAAACCTGCAGCGTGTACAGCAGTTCGTCAACCGTTGGCGCAAGGCAGTGCCTCAGATTCCTATTGAGTTCTATGACGAGCGTTTCACTTCCGTTTTGGCACATCAGGCGATGATTGACGGAGGTCTGAAGAAAAAGGCACGACAGGATAAGGCGCTTGTTGACGAGATTAGTGCCACCATCATCCTTCAGGACTATATGAGATCAAAGAAACCGTAATTCCGTTATCACGTTATTCCGTTATTCCGTTATCACGATATAACGACAATAATTAAAATTAAAAATGATTCTACCTATTTATATATATGGTCATCCCGTGCTCCGTAAGGTTGCCGAGGACATCCCTACGGACTATCCCGGCCTGCAGCAGTTGATTGCGGATATGTGGGACACGTTGGCAGAGAGTGAGGGAATCGGTCTCGCTGCTCCGCAGATAGGCAAGTCCATCCGTGTCGTCATTATCGACCTGGACGTGCTCAGTGATGATATGCCGGAGTACAAGGGTTTCCGCCATGTGTTTATCAATCCGCATATCGTCGAGTATGACGACACTAAGACGGAGTCACTGGAGGAGGGATGCCTGTCACTTCCAGCCATCCATGAGAAGGTGACCCGTCCGACCCGTATCCGCGTACAGTGGTTGGACGAGGAACTGAAACCGCATGACGAATGGGTGGAGGGCTATCTTACCCGTGTCATGCAGCATGAGTTTGACCATCTGGAAGGAAAGGTTTTTGTCGACCGTATTTCCCCATTACGTAAACAACTTATAAAGAGTAAGTTACATGCACTCACTCAAGGACGCTATCGTTGTGGGTATAAGACGAAAAGTGTCGTTCGTTGACGATTGAACATTGATCATTGAACATTGACGATTGAGATGAATTTATTTTTCAGGAAACGATGGATGCTTGTATTGTTGGCATTACTATGCTCAATGGTCAATGGTCAATGTGCTACGCCCAGTTCAAGACCGACCGGTTGGTGATGATAGGACGTTCTGCGCTCTATTTCGAGGACTATGTCCTTTCTATCCAGTATTTCAACCAGGCGATATCCGCCAAGCCCTATCTCTATGAGCCTTGGTTCTATCGGGGTGTGGCGAAATACTACCTCGATGACTATGCGGGAGCGGAGGCAGACTGCTCGGAGGCAATCAAGCGTAATCCCTATGTTGTGGGGATGTACGAGCTTAGAGGGCTCTGTCGTATCCGCCAGAAGAAATATGCGGATGCCATCAGGGACTATAACCAAGCCCTGCGCTATGACCCTGAGAATCAGAGCCTTTGGCATAACCGGGCCCTTTGCCATATCCAGGAGAAAGACTACGATGCCGCCCTTTTGGAGTTGGATACCATCCTGACACGTTGGAGTAAGCATGCTCCGGCCTATGCGATGCAGGCAGAGGTCTATCTGTTGCAGGAGGATACCACCAAGGCGATAGCCGCTTTGGATAAGAGCCTGGAGGTAGATCCTTATGATGGTAACCTATGGGGGCAGCGCGCCGTTATCAGTCTCTCCCGTAAGGAATGGAAGGAGAGCGAGGAATATCTCTCCAAAGCCATTCACCTGCAACCCAAACAAGCTACTAACTATATCAATCGTGCACTGGCACGTTTCAACCAGAACAACCTTCGTGGGACGATGGCGGATTATGATACGGCCCTCGACCTCGATCCCAATAACTTCCTCGGACACTATAACCGAGGACTGCTTCGTGCCCAGGTGGGTGATGACAACCGCGCCATCATCGACTTCGACTTTGTGTTGAACCTGGAGCCTAATAACCTGATGGCACTCTTCAACCGTGCGTTGCTTTTGGAGAATACTGGTAACCTGCGTGGCGCTATCCGCGACTACTCAAAGGTCATCGAGGAATTCCCGAATTTCTGGTTCGGCTTACAGCATCGTGCCTCCTGTTATCGGCGTATCGGTATGACCAAACAGGCGGAACAGGATGAGTTCCGTATCCTGAAGGCACAGATGGACAAGCGTTATCTGGGCAGACAACCCCGACTTTCCAAAGAGCAGATGCGTAAGCGTAGTGACCTGGACATTGAGAAATACAACCAGCTCACCGTTGCTGATGAGCAGGAGATGGAGCATGAATACCAGAGTGATTATCGGGGTAAGGTACAGAATCGTAAGGTGGCACTCGACTATTTGCCGATGTATGTGCTCTCTTATGAGCATGAACAGAATCAGGTGAAACAATATGTAGCCTTCGACAGGCAGGTGGATGCCTATAATGCCAAGGGGGGACGACAACGTCCGTTGTATATCATCAGCAGTAATCCTGCCTTGGATGAACAGGATACAAAGAAATACTTCACTTATATTGACACGTTGTCGCGCCAGATTGATCGGGAGCACCAGATACAACGTATAGCCCCCCTGTTGTTCAAACGTGCGATGGCATATACTGTCATCCAGAACTTCGATGCCGCCATCGAAGACCTGTCAACCTATCTGCAGACTGACTCCGTATCGTCACTTGCCTATTGGCAACGTGCCGCCTGTCAGTCGAAACTCAACGACTTCAATGCCTCGCAGGGTACCGATGTGCGGATGAAGACAGCGAATGTGCTCTCTGACTTGACGGAGGCTATCCGTTATAACGAGAGTGCCTACCTCTATTACAATCGTGGTAATGTGTATGTACAGCGTAATGACTATGCACATGCCATCGAAGACTATTCCCATGCCATTGCCCTCGACGGAAATCTGGCGGAGGCATATTACAACCGCGGACTGGCCCGTATTGCCAACAAACAACAGTTGGAGGGCGTCAGCGACCTTTCGAAGGCTGGTGAACTGGGACTTTACACAGCTTATAGTATTATTAAGAAATACCAAAAATGACCATGCGTAAGTTTTTTCTTTTTTTCATTTTTACATTATTACATTTTTCTGCTTCTGCGCAGACAAGATATTGTGCCACTTGGCAGGATTATCTCGACGGCCAGTGGCGAGACGCGGAGGGCAGGGTAGAACTGCAGCCTTCCTCAAGCCAAGATGCCCTTGCGATGGAAGTGAAGACAGAAAATAAGAAGACACGCAATATCCTCCGAAAGCGTTCCTGCGTGTTGCAGTATCAGGACTCTCTCTACCTCAATCTCCGTCCTTTCAATACCTTTGGTGATGTCTATGTCCGTGCCTGGCGTATCGGTGACAAGCTGTTGTTTGCCCGTCAGGATGTTGCTCCTTCGCATTTCAGTATTGCCAACGGTGATAGCGGAATCCCTTTCACCAGGAAGTCATTTAGCAGCTTGTCGAGGTTAGAGAACCTTGTCTGTTATCTGGCAGCATGGGATCCGAAGCGTGAGGAACTCCGCATGGCAAGGGTCACCAAAGAGATGGTGCAGAAACTCCTGACCAATCATCCCCAACAACTGGCCGACTATCAGACGACAGACAAGAAACGCCAGGAGTCTGCCGATGTTGTCATCAACATCCTTCAAACTGCCCACATTATTCGTTGATTCTTCCCATGAAATAACTTAGGAGTGCCCAAAGCACTCCTTTTTGCAAATCTGTCGGTACCTGAATACCATTCAGTCGGTAACTGAGTCAAGGTCAGTCGGCATGTGATTTCTCGCCACATTGTCCCATTGCCACTTTGCCACATTAAGGAAGTGGTGGAATGTTGAGGTTAGATATATATGTATAAAGTATAATATTATAATTATTACTAAAGTTTCGCAAGTGATGGAACACCTGCATAATTTAACATAAAATAGGAATAAAAAAAGCTTTGGAGTTTGCTCAACTCACTGAAAATGAGTAACTTTATAGTCGCCAAACAATAAAGTTTCAAACCCAAAGCCATG
>JAGCOB010000012.1 GCA_017645645.1 Prevotella sp.
ATTAAACTCGTATAGGAGGTCGCTGACACGAAACCATGTGTTGCACATTCCTTCATTGTTATAGTGTCTGCTCTTTGCCTCATCTCGAAAGAACTTGATGAAGTCGCATTGGGATTTCTCCTTTTGCTCTGCAATAGCCGCATCCATTTCTGTGTAGAGTTCTTGGGTGTCGTACTCTTTTTGCCTGATGGCCCTGATATTATCGGCATAGATGCAGGATTCCTGATCGATGGGCGATTTACACATGATGATTCCATTGACATCACGCTTGGGCTTATAAGTACTATTCCCCTCAGAGTCCGTTCTTGCTGTACGCTTCTTATCCCAGATGGGTGTGGTAATTACTCGGTTAACATATTCACGAACCCGTTGCGGTTTGTCCTTTCCAGGAGCAAAGACGGGATATGACTCTATGTAAAGGTACCACTCGTCGCGGTATTCCGATTTACGGAGTTTTACAGAGGATTTTGTATTGTGAAGTGCTTTCTTCATGCGCGTACATTATTTATATAGTTTATCAATCTCCTTCTTAGGAACATACACGTAGTTGCCAATTTGCCTTGTGGGGATGGAGTACTTTCTTATCTGAAGATATGCAGTACTGTCATTCATGTGATATTTCTCACACATCTCGTTGATAGTGTAGCAGTCCTCAGGTTCCAAACTGTACAACTTCGGCTCTGGCTTCTGTTTTTTAATCTGCTCAGAGCGTAAGGGGAACATCTTCATCAGTTCCTCTTTGCTTACCCGAATCATCTTCTCACCTGCATTGATATGAGAAATCATCCCTTTTCGGATTAGCCTGTACAGTGTGAATCGGCTGATATCGAACAATGCGTAGGCTTCCGATACTTTGATATAATCACGGGACTCTGGTATTTGCTTAACTATTTCATCCAGTCTCTTGTGTCTTGCCTCCTCGTCCTTTCTGCGTTTGTATGCAATTCTGGAGCATTTGGGAGAGCAATACCATGATTCTATGGTCTTGGCCACGAAGGTCTCGCCACAGATTTTGCACTTTCTTGTTATTTGAAATTTTGCTGCTGCCATATCCTATATTCTTGGTTTGTAATCTTATCTAAATATTCTGTTGCACTTTATCTACTTTTTTGTTGTGGTACAAATATGGTGCAAAATTACGATAAAAATATCAATCTACCAAGAAAATATCAATAATTAACATAATACTAAAAACCCGCACAAACTCAGTGTTTATGCGGGTTTTCTTATGATTTACTTATCGTTGTTTATCTATTCTCACTTCACCTCCTCAAAGTCGGCATCTTGGATGTTGTCATCCTTCGGGGCACCTTGCTGGGGCTGCTCCTGCTGGTTGTAGAAGGGACCTTGCTGCTGGTCAGCACCAGGCTGAGGACCAGCTTGTGCGCCTTGGTACATCTGCTGCGAAGCAGTCTGCCAAGCATTGTTGAGGGCTGCGATGGCTGTATCGATGGCAGCGATGTCACCAGCCTTGTGGGCATCCTTCAACTGCTGGAGGGCATTCTCGATGGCGGGCTTGTGCTCTGCAGGAATCTTATCGCCAATCTCCTTCAACTGATTCTCTGTCTGGAAAATCATCGAGTCAGCCTGGTTCAGCTTGTCCACGCGCTCGCGCTCTTTCTTATCGTTCTCTGCATTCTGCTCAGCCTCAGCCTTCATGCGGTTGATCTCATCCTGAGACAGACCAGACGAAGCCTCGATGCGGATAGCCTGCTCCTTACCTGTAGCCTTATCCTTGGCACTTACCTTAAGGATACCGTTGGCATCAATGTCGAAGGTTACCTCAATCTGAGGAATACCACGACGAGCAGGAGCAATACCTGTCAGGTTGAACTGTCCGATAGACTTATTCTGTGCTGCCATCGGGCGCTCACCCTGCAAAACGTGGATGGTCACCTCTGTCTGATTATCAGCGGCAGTAGAGAATGTCTCGCTCTTCTTGCAAGGAATGGTTGTGTTAGCCTCAATCAGCTTGGTCATCACACCACCCATGGTCTCAATACCCAGAGTCAGCGGAGTCACGTCGAGCAGTACGATGTCACCTACACCACCCTCCTTGTTCAGGATAGCACCCTGGATAGAGGCACCAACGGCAACCACTTCGTCAGGGTTCACACCCTTTGAAGGCTCCTTGCCGAAGTAGTTCTTCACGAGTTCCTGCACAGCAGGGATACGGCTTGAACCACCTACGAGGATGACCTCGTCGATATCGGCTGTGTTGAGCTTGGCATCAGCCATAGCCTTCTGACAAGGAGCCAGACAAGCCTGG
The DNA here is from genome assembly GCA_017645645.1 of Prevotella sp. Classification (GTDB taxonomy): domain Bacteria; phylum Bacteroidota; class Bacteroidia; order Bacteroidales; family Bacteroidaceae; genus Prevotella. The sequence goes on from JAGCOB010000012.1 coordinate 2,270, forward strand.
ATCAGTCCATGTGCCAACTGCTCGAACTTCGCACGAGTCAGAGTCTTCACCAAGTGCTTGGGTACACCGCCTACAGGCATGATATACGGCAGGTTAATCTCAGTAGAAGTGCTGGAAGACAACTCTATCTTAGCCTTCTCGGCAGCCTCCTTCAGACGCTGCATAGCCATCGGGTCAGCCTTCAAGTCAGCACCCTCGTCATTTTTGAACTCCTGTACGAGCCAGTCAATGATCACCTGATCGAAGTCATCACCACCGAGGTGGGTGTCACCATTGGTAGAGAGTACTTCAAACACGCCACCGCCGAATTCCAGGATAGAGATATCGAACGTACCACCACCGAGGTCGAAAACGGCAATCTTCATATCCTTGTTAGCCTTGTCAACACCATAGGCCAGCGCAGCGGCTGTCGGCTCGTTGACGATACGACGAACATTCAGGCCTGCAATCTGTCCGGCTTCCTTCGTAGCCTGACGCTGAGAGTCAGAGAAGTAGGCAGGGACAGTGATAACGGCATCCGTCACCTCCTGTCCGAGGTAGTCCTCGGCAGTCTTCTTCATCTTCTGAAGCACCATGGCCGAGATTTCCTGCGGTGTGTACTTACGTCCATCGATGTCCACACGAGGATAGCCACCCTCGTTGACAACAGTATAAGGTACGCGAGAAATCTCCTTCTCGGTCTGTTGCCAGTTCTCACCCATGAAACGCTTGATAGAATAAACGGTCTTCTTCGGATTGGTAATAGCCTGACGCTTGGCAGGATCACCGATCTTACGCTCACCGTTCTCCACAAAACCAACGACTGAAGGTGTTGTACGCTTACCCTCACTGTTGGCAATTACTACTGGCTCGTTACCTTCGAAAACGGCAACGCAGCTGTTGGTAGTTCCTAAATCGATTCCAATAATCTTTCCCATAATTGTATCTTTTTTAATTATTAATATGCATGATTTGTCATCGATTTTATAGCAAAGCATGTGCCAAAAACAAAAAAAATGAAGAAAAATGACGGTTTGTCACGTCATTTTGGCACAAGTATCAAAAATTATTTATATCTTTGCACTCGTATTACGTAATAACCAACATTAGATATATCTATGAAGAAGCTAATTGTTTTGGCAGGTATGGCTTTTGCTGCAAGCACTGCAATGGCTCAGAGTGCCGACTCCTACATCGTTAAGACGAAAGGGGCGAAAAAGACAGAGGCTAAAACCGTGAACACAATGTCTGACACGGAAGAGGTCACAGGCACCGACTTTGTCAGTCAGAATTTCCGCTACTATAGTCTATGTGACTGGAAAGACGGAATGAAATTCATGGTTATTCCTGAGAAGTATGACCTGATTGTCAATACCTTCCATGACGCAGGTACAGGTAAGGAGGTGGCTAGTGGTAAGTTGCGTCATAAGATCATGATTTACAACAACCACTCCATAGGTGCCAACGGACGTGAGAGAATGAACTTTACCTGTCAGGATGACAACAAGAAATACTATTTCGAATTGCCCAATGGTAGTTTTGATGATTATTGCTTTAGTAGATTAGGTGTTCCGACATTGGCCTATCTGGGAGATGTAGACATTGCCCGTGAGAAGCTGAAAGGACATACCCTGTTAACCCGTGCGACAGACTATCGTGTCGATGTTGACTACGATAGTGACAACTATGAGGACGTCAAGGTTGAGAAGAACATGGAGGTGAAGGTTGTCGACATTGGAGTAGGTACCCGTTCTTTTCCAGTTAAGATCATCGTTGCCGACAAGAAGGGTAATGAGTTCTACCAGAACGTAGCCTTAAGCAAGACCAATTGTGGCATGCGTGATGATGAGTTTGATGTCGACAATGCCAAGTTCCTTTTCTATGGGTCCTTTGACCTTGTGACAGGAGAGATCAAGGTTTCTTCCAACTATGCTCAGTATATGGGTAAGACCATCTACACGAAATATGCTACCAGCATGACTACAAAGGGTGGTGGTAAGGACAATCGTGTTGTGAAAGTGCCTAAGTTGATGGAATTCCGCATTGACGGTATGGCACCTGTTCGTAACACCAACTATGTCACTTTGACACTGACAGAGACGGAAACGGGACGTACATACTCCAAGGATGTTACTTTCACCAATGAAAATGTCACAGGAGATATTGACGGACAGAAGGAAGATTATTTCGGCTATCTATTCGGCTTTGGCGAGGGTAGGATGAGAAGTACTTCTGCAGCTACCCGTACTATGATCCGTGAGGGACGTGTCGGAGTGGGCATGACAGAGGAAGAAGTTGAGATGGCTATCGGAGAGCCTGACAGTAAGGCTGAGTTGCCTGATGGACGTTACCAATGGATTTACAAGCGCACGAAGTCATGGCTGGTTATTGAGTTTAATAAGAGTGGTAAGGTTGTTGGTTACAAGACTCCTCGTAGAGATGCAACATCTTCCGCTGCTTCTATTTCTAAACAGAAGGTAGAAGAAGAGCGTGAAGCACCATTTGCAGGTGCCTATAACGCAAATAGCCGTGCAGCAGCAACGCGTGCGGCAGAAACCCGTGCTTCAAGTGCACGTACTGCAGGTGCGCGTTCTTCATATAGTACATCAGGTTCCACCGGCCGCTAAGAAACTCATACGATAATTATACAAAGAGAGGCTGCAAACGCAGCCTCTCTTACTTTTTACTTATCGGCTATTGCCTGCATAATCTTCGATTCGAGTTCCTCACAGAGTTCCGGGTTATCCGTAAGCAATTGCTTGGTGGCATCACGTCCCTGTGCCAGTTTCGAGCCGTCATAGCTGAACCACGAGCCACTCTTCTGGATGATGCCGTACTCCACACCGAGGTCGATAATCTCACCGATCTTTGAGATGCCCTCACCGAAGGTAATCTCAAACTCAGCCTTACGGAAAGGAGGTGCTACCTTGTTCTTTACCACCTTCACACGTACCTGGTTGCCGATAATCTGGTCACCGTCCTTGATACCTGTCACTTTACGGATATCCAGACGGACAGAGGCATAGAACTTCAGGGCATTACCACCCGTCGTTGTCTCAGGGTTACCAAACATCACACCGATCTTCTCACGCAACTGGTTGATAAAGATACAAGTGGTATTCGTTTTGGCAATCGTTGCTGTCAGTTTGCGTAGTGCCTGACTCATCAGACGGGCATGCAGACCGACAGCAGAGTCACCCATGTCACCTTCTATCTCCTTCTTGGGAGTCAGGGCGGCAACGGAGTCGACCACGAGGATGTCGATGGCAGAAGAGCGGATCAACTGATCGGCAATCTCCAAGGCCTGTTCACCATTGTCAGGTTGGGAGATCCACAGGTTATCGATGTCCACCCCCAGTTTCTGGGCATAGAAGCGGTCAAAGGCATGTTCTGCATCGATGAAGGCTGCGATACCGCCAGCCTTCTGTGCCTCGGCCATGGCATGGATGGCAAGGGTTGTCTTACCGGATGACTCAGGACCGTATATCTCGATGATACGTCCCTTGGGATAGCCCCCTACGCCTAAGGCGGCGTTCAGCCCGATACTCCCCGTAGGGATGACCTCCACGTTCTCAATCTGTTCGTCTCCCATTCTCATGATGCTGCCCTTGCCGAAATCTTTCTCAATTTTCGACATGGCAGCCTGCAGGGCTTTCAGTTTCTCCTGCTGAGGACTCATAGCTGTGCCCTCTTCCATTTCTTTCTTTGCCATAATTACAGTTAGTTGATATGATTATAATTCTAAGTCTCCATCATGAATCTCATGCCAGGGAAGCCCCTGTTTGTTCAACTGCTCCATGAACGGATCGGGGTCGAATTCCTCGACATTGAATACACCTGGTTTACGCCATAGTCCCTTGCAGAACATCATTGCACCAATCATGGCGGGAACGCCGGTCGTGTAAGATACGCCTTGCATACCTGTCTCCTCGTAGGCGGCACGGTGTGAGCAGTTATTATAGACATAGTAAGTGTGCTCCTTGCTGTCCTTGCCGATACCGCGGATGCGACAACCGATACTCGTCTCACCCTCATAGTTCTCGCCAAGGTCTTGGGGATTGGGCAGTACTGCCTTCAGGAATTGCAACGGGACGATCTTCACCTTTGCCATCCCTGTACCGTCAGCAAGCGGTGCCTCATACTCCACCTCGTCAATACGACTCATGCCGATATTCTGGATCACTTCGAGATGTTTCAGATACTGTTGTCCGAAGGTCATCCAGAAACGGGCACGCTTGATAGTAGGATAGTTGATGACCAGCGACTCTATTTCCTCATGGTGCAGCAGATAACTGTCGCGAGGTCCGATATTCGGATAGGTCAGGTCCTTGTGAATCTCCAAGGGTTCTGTCTCTACCCATTGACCATTCTCCCAGTAGAGTCCCTTCTGGGTAATCTCACGGATATTGATCTCTGGATTGAAGTTCGTGGCAAAAGCCTTATGGTGGTCACCGGCATTACAGTCGACAATATCCAGATACTGAATCTCATCGAAGTGATGCTTGGCAGCATAAGCCGTATAGATGCTAGTGACACCCGGGTCGAAGCCACAGCCGAGGATAGCCGTCAGTCCAGCCTTTTCGAAACGCTCCCGATATGCCCACTGCCATGAATACTCAAAGTGCGCCTCATCCTTCGGTTCATAGTTGGCCGTGTCCAGGTAACTGCAGCCACAGGCAAGACACGCCTCCATGATCGTCAGGTCCTGATACGGCAAGGCAAGGTTGATGACCAGTTCAGGCTGGTAGTCACTGAAGAGTGCCTTTAACTGGTCTACATCGTCTGCATCCACCTGTGCCGTCTTGATAGGCATGGTGTATCCTTTCTGGTGAATAGCCTCCACGATAGCGTCACATTTCGCCTGACGGCGTGAGGCAATCATGAAGTCAGTAAACACATCCGCGTTCTGAGCAATCTTGAACGCAGCCACGGTGGCGACACCACCGGCACCAATCATCAATACTTTTCCCATTGTTCTTTTCTCTTCTTTGATATTTTGTTGTTTAGCATTCTTTTGTTGTACAATCCAGAAATCACGGAAGGCATCCGACTGCTCCGCTGTCTTCTTGGAAACGATGCCCTCGTCGAAATCCCTGTCAAGTCTAAATTCTTTTCCCATGGCAACTATTTGATTTCGTCAGCACGGATACCCAGTGCCGCCATTAGTGAATAACCCAAGATTTCCTGACGGTAGTTGCCGCTCTCCATCGGTTGCATGGCAAAGACGGTGATATGTTTGTCGTCATCCGCATGGCGGAGTCCTGTGCGTACCTTATTATATATATGGTCAGCATCAGGAATAACCATCACCCTTTTCACATCTCCACTGTTACAGATAACTTGCATGGAATCGACGAATAAATCCTCCATCGTGGTAAGCTCCTCCACAGGGATGCAACTAATTAAGAACTCACCTAAGGCACCTGAGAACGCTTTCCCGTCTAAGTCGGCAAGCAAACTCGGCTGAAAGTTGTCCATCTGTTTTTTCTGATGGATGAATATGACCTGAGTCTGACGGGCAGGATGAGTGTCATCAAGAGGTTTCAATCCACCGTCCAGTGCTATGCACTCCAACCATTTCGCCATATCCGCCTGGGGGATACGACGCCCAATCATCCGTTCGAAGTTCACGATCAAGTCAAACGTAACCTTGTCGGCGTAGTCTGCGTCGACAAGGATGATATTTTCTTTCCACTCCGTCTTATTCAGTATGCTTTCGTTCATACGGTACAAAAGTACTAAAAAACAAACGAAACGACGAGAGTTTAACATCAAAAAGTGTTAAACTGTTATTTCCCCAGAGCCATAGCAACGATGATGCGCCTCATCGTACAGTACACAGAACTGTCCTGGTGCCACCCCGTGTATCGGTTTGTCGGAATGAACGGTATATATTCCACCTTTCTCTGCTTTCAATATGGCATGATGGAACTCTGGGGTATGACGGATCTTGAAACAGATATTCTTGGTATCGATAGGAGCTGTCAGCAGATGCAGGTCATGGATCCTGAACTCCTGCTTGTATGCCGTCTGCGGATCATAGCCTTTGCTGACATACAGGATATTCTGCTGCATGTCCTTCTTCACGACAAACCACGGACCACCGCCGAAGCCCAAGCCGTGACGCTGTCCGATAGTGTGGAACCATAGTCCTTTATGCTGTCCTATCTTCTTGCCAGTCTCCAATTCCAACACATCACCAGGTTGTTCACCCAAATAACGTCGGATATAGTCGTTATAGTTAATCTTCCCCAAGAAGCAAATACCCTGTGAGTCCTTACGTTTGGCATTCACCAGATGTTCACGCTCTGCTATCTCACGCACCTCCTCCTTCATCATGTGTCCGATAGGAAAGAAAGCCTTCCGCAACTGCCAGTCGTATATCTGTGCCAAGAAATCGGTCTGGTCTTTAACGGGGTCAGGACTGGTGCAGAGCCATTTCCTGTCCTGTTCGTCAATCTCCGTCTGGGCATAGTGTCCTGTAGCGATGAGGTCATAGTCCTTGCCTGCCTTCTCATGAAAAGCACCGAACTTGATCAGGCGGTTGCACATCACGTCGGGATTAGGCGTAAAACCAGCCTTTACTTTCTCCATCGTATATGCAGTTACCTGATTCCAGTATTCCTGGTGACAATCAACAACCTCCAACCGACAGCCATATTTGTGACTGACAGCCATTGCCATTTCCATATCCTCTTCCGACGAACAGTCCCATTCCTCATTCTGGTCGGGACCAATCTTAATGTAGAAACAATCAGGATGCAAGCCCTGTCGTACTAACTCATAAAGTACCACAGAACTGTCCACACCACCAGAAAGGAGTATGGCAATTCGCTTATCATTTAAATTCATGTGTGCAAAATTACGAAATTATTGAGAATTATTATTAACTTTGCACCGTTAAATCAATAAACAATGAAAAGAATTCTATTTTTCATCGGATGTGTCATCTTGTTCGCACAAGATATACAGGCACAAGATATGAAAGGGCGTATTTATTACAATGGCAATATGAGTGTCAGTCATCTGTTCTATGATGAGGATGGTGAGACACCTGAACAAAAGAAAGAGCGTGAGTACGTGATGGACGAGATTTTCACCATGAGCGTAACCATCGATTTTTACAGTAGTCATGACATGAAGATGCGGATGAAAATCATGATGGATAAGGAACGTGCCAAGGAACTGGGTGTCAGTTGGGCGAACCGTAAGTTATGGCAGGCAGACTTAGTTGTGAAGACAAAATTTAATAACTACAAATCGAGATACATCGCCCGCGACAATATCATCACTATCGAGGATAATGGCTCGAAAATGCAACTCAGTGAAGACGGTCAGGAACTGTATGTGGACGATGCCGACATGAAGGCAACTCTCAAACGCATCAAATAGAAAACAGATACCGCGAAGCTTCAAAAGGCTTCGCGGTATTTGTTTTCGTCCTTGTCTTCCAGCATGGAAAGGTACGACTGGTATCGGCTCTGGGCGATGTAGTGGTCTTCTACAGCTTTCAGTACGGCACAACCAGGTTCATGGGTATGGGTACAGTTGGAGAAGCGGCATTGTTTGGAAAACTCAAAGATCTCTTTGAAGTAACTCGTCAGTTCCTCCCGTTCCATGTCGAAGGTGCCGAAGCCTTTGATACCCGGTGTGTCTATGAGCCAGCCGGATTGTCTGGAATTTCCGGATAGGGGTATCATCTCGCTAAAAGTGGTGGTATGCATGCCAGACTGGTGTGCTTCGCTGATTTCCGCCGTCTTCAAGTTGACATGAGGCAGGATACGGTTAATCAGTGTCGATTTTCCTACTCCGCTATTACCACTCAACAGGGTTATCTTCCCTGTCAGTCTCTCTTTCAGTGCCTCCACGCCGTCCCCCTCTATTGCGGAGATGGCATGACACTCATAACCGATAGTCTCATAGAGGTTGACCATCATCTCCTGATAACGGCATTCCTCCTCATTCAGCAAGTCCGACTTGTTGAACACTAGGATGACTGGTACGCGATAGGCCTCGGCAGAAGCAAGGAAGCGGTCGATGAAGGTCGTCGATGTCTCTGGCTTTACGACGGTAATTACCAGTAATGCCTGATCGACATTCGCGGCAATGATATGGCTTTGCTTGGAGAGATTGATGCTCTTGCGGATGATATAGTTGCGGCGGTCTTCGATCTCCGTGATGAAAGCGGTCGGCTGTTGGCTATTAGCCGTTGGTTGTAAGATGATTTCCACGCGGTCGCCTACGGCAACAGGATTTGTACTCCGGATGCCACGCAGTCGGAAATTACCCTTTATCTTACAGTCGACAGTTGGTCCGTCGTCCGTCAGGACGGTGTACCAACTGCCAGTATTCTTAATGACGAGTCCTTTCACTAGACTGTCATGATTTCCTTGTTCTTCGCCTCCATCAATTCGTCAAGTTTCTTGATGTACTTGTCGTGCAGCTTCTGCAGGTCGAGTTCGGCATCCTTCTCGTTGTCTTCGGAGAGACCGTCTTTGATTGCTTTCTTCAGTTTGTCCTTGATGTCGGCACGGACATTGCGCACCTCTACCTTGGCTTTCTCGGCAATCTTGTTACACTGCTTCACCAGGTCACGGCGACGCTCCTCCGTGGGCTGCGGAATACCCAGCCGGATAATCTCACCGTTATTCTCCGGTGTGATACCCACGTCGCTGTCCATAATCGCCTTCTCGATGTCACGAATCTGCTTCTTGTCCCACGGCTTAATAGCAATGGTACGAGCATCAGGTGTTGAGATGTTGGCAACTTGGTTCAGGGGTACTTTAGAGCCGTAGGACTCCACACGGACACCATCGAGGATGGCTACATTGGCACGACCGGCACGGACACGGGCAAGTTCCTCTTCCAGGAACATCGCTGCCATTTGCATGCGCTCTTCTGCCGATGCTAATGTCTGTTTTACGTCTATCATATTTCTTGCGTTTTAGATTACTTTCCGACAAAGATACTGCAAAATTCCGAATAAACGAAGAAAAAGCAGTTTTTTTTCATTTTTGAGCCATCTTCTCCATGTCTCTCCGTGACTTAGACTTTGTGACGAGCCAGACACCGCTGAAGACGAGGATGACGGCAAGGGCGTGGCTGGGCTTGAGGATGCCGATACCCATCAGCAGCGATGCACCGACGGAGACGATAGGCTGTACGTAGTTGTATACCGAGACGACCGTGGGGCGCAGGGTGCGCTGTCCGATCATCGTCAGGATATAGCCGAGGAATGTGCCGATGACGACGACATAACCGACTTCGAGCCATGTCTTGAAGGGGATGGGGTGGCTCAGCACGTCGCTGACATGGGGGAAAGTAAAGGGCAGCAACATCAGGACAGCCCACGAAAACATGTATTTATTGATGGTAAACACGTTATAGCGGCGGATGAGCGGGTTGAAGAGCGACAGGTAGAGGGCAAAAGAGAACTGTGCAAAAAGACAGAGGAGGTCGCCCCGTATGTCACCCACTTTGTCGCTGACAGCTGATGCAGAGGTCAGGATGAGGATCAGGGCTCCAGAGCATCCCATGAGGACACCTAATGCCTTCTTGCCTGTGATAGGCTCTTTCAGAATCAGTGCTGCCAGCAGCATGGCGAAGATTGGCATGGAGGTAGTGACGATGGAGGCATTAATGGGTGATGTGATGCTCAGTCCGATGGTGTAGCAGCACTGGTTGCAGACTAGTCCGAAGAGTCCTGCTCCGATGAACATCAGTTTGTCACGCAGAGGTACCTGTTCTTTTGGTGCAAAGACAGAGGCTATCCAGAACAGCAGACAGGCTCCTACGACGCGGAATGTCACCATTGTGATACCGTCGAAGCCGTGTGTCATGGCATCCTTGCCGACGGGTGCCATCAGTCCCCATCCCGCACACGCTCCAAACATGGAGAGGTGCGCTATCAGTGCCTTATTGTCTTTCATAGGTGCAAAGATAATAATAATTCAGGTTTTTTCATCTATAATTCATAATTAATTCGTATATTTGCAGAAACTTAAAACAATGAAGTACGCGGATTATATCAAACAGATAGAGATTGACTCTCTCTGGGGGGGCAGGAAGCACATCGTGTGGGACCTCGACCCGAAGGTGAATGTGCTCAGTGGCATCAATGGTGTGGGTAAGTCGACCATCCTTAACAAAGTAGTCAGGAGTATCAATATCAATGGTGATGTGGTGAACCACATGCTGAAGGGGGTCCGTATCGTGACGGAGCCTGTGGATGCTACCCATGTGCGCTTCGACATCATCCGTTCATTGGATAGTAATATCTCTCAGACTCTGACAGAAGGGGAGGGGGTCATGCGGGAGACCTTGTCGGCACTGGCCGGTATGGGGGGCGGCTCTCTGCTGGACTTGCAACTCTATAATCTGCAGCGTAAGTACTTGGACTATCAGGTGAATATCGGTAATCGTATCATCGCAGAACTGCAACAGGGAAATACGGATGCCGCCCAGCATTTGTCGGAGTCTAAGAAACGGTTCCAAGATATCGTCGACAATCTGTTTGAAGAGACAGGAAAGAAGATTGTGCGTACGGAGAACGAGATTCGTTTTTCGCAAATCGGAGAGACACTGCTGCCCTATAAGCTCTCTAGCGGTGAGAAGCAGATCCTTGTCATCCTGTTGACGGTACTGGTGGAAGACCAGCAACCTTATGTACTTTTCATGGATGAGCCAGAGGTGTCGCTGCATATTGAGTGGCAGAAGCAACTCATCGACCTGATACTGGAACTGAATCCCAACGTGCAGATTATCCTCACGACCCATTCGCCTGCCGTGATTATGAGCGGCTGGATGGACAAGGTGACGGAAGTGAGTGACATTACCTTATAGTTCCTATAGTTACTATAGAACCTGTAGTTCCTATAAAAATGAAAGGGCTAAAAGACCATCTCAATAGTCGCTACTTCGAGGCAGCCAACCAGATGACTTCGAAGAAGGCACGGCGGAGAATCGTGGCTTATGTGGAGAGCTATGATGACATCTATTTCTGGCGTACCGTTTTAAGCCGTTTCGAGAATGACAAACGCTATTTCGAGGTGATGTTGCCTTCCCACCGGAAACTGGAACGTGGCAAGAAGTCGGTGCTGATGACTTTTGTAGAAGGTAAGACAGGAGAGGATATGATTGCCTGTGTGGATGCTGACTATGACTATCTGCTGCAGGGTGCTACCATGCAGTCGAGGAAGGTGGTGGAGAGCCCGTATGTGTTCCATACCTATGCCTATGCCATCGAGAACCTGCAGTGCTATGCGCCTTCCCTCCATGATGTCTGTGTGGCAGTGACGCTGAACGATCACCGTATCTTCGACTTTGAGGATTACCTGAAACAGTATAGTGAGGCGGTATTCCCGCTATTTGTATGGTCGGTATGGGCATATCGCACGGGGCAGCATAACAAATTCTCGCTGTCAGACTTGTCACGGGTGATAGACCCTGGTGGCTTTAACGTCTTTGACCCACAGCCGTCTCTTGATCATCTCCGTCAGAAGGTGAACCGGAAGGTTAAACAGTTGCAGGCGGAATATCCGGATAACAAGGAACAGTACCTAGCACTTAAGGCTGCCGTCAAGGAGTTGGGGGTGACTCCACAGACAACTTATCTCTACATCCAGGGACATTCCTTGTTCGATAACGTCGTGGTCCCTATATTAAATAAGGTATGCAACCGGCTTCGTATGGAGCGTCAGGATGAGATCGCCCGTACAGCTCGCCACCATACGCAGCGTACCAATGAGATGTCCTGCTATGAGCACTCCTTGCAGGACATCCGTCAGATGCTTAAGAAAAATAACGGATACACCCTCTCTCCCCAGTTCCAACAGGTGCAGTCGGATATCGAGCACTATCTTACGACAGCACGTACGTCTCCAGGAACTTGACGGTTCCCTCTGTACGTACTTCCTTTGCTGTGGCAGGGATGAGGATGGTCTCTCCGGCACGGAGTATGACCTGCTCTCCGTCAATGGTGAAGGTGCCCTCGCCCTTCAGTCCTATCAGGATGACGAAGGAGTCGAGTTCGCTGTAGTCCATTGTCATAGGCTCCGTCAGGTCATAGACGGCCGTGTTGAAATAGGGACATTCTATCAATAGTTGACTCTCGTTCTTTTGTGGCGTATAAATTGTGCGATAGTCGTCGAGGACGGTGTAGTCAATGCTCTCGGAAGCCTCTTGTGTATGCAGTTGGCGGTAATTGCCGTCCTTGTCCTTCCGCTTGTAGTCGTAGATACGGTAGGTGACATCGGAGGTCTGCTGGATCTCTGCGAGGTAACAGCCAGTACCGATGGCATGGATGCGTCCTGCAGGGATAAAGAAACAGTCGCCTTCCTTGACACTGTACTGGGCAAGGGCTTCACAGATAGTGTCGTCTGCTACCATTTGCTTGTATTGATCGGGAGTGATCTTCATTCTCAGTCCGTTATACAGTTTTGCTTCAGGAGCACTGTCCATGATATACCACATTTCCGTCTTGCCGCAGGTCTTTCCATGACGGTGTGCAACCTCATCATTGGGATGCACTTGGACGCTCAGTTCCTGTTGGGCGTCTATGAACTTGATGAGCAACGGGAACTCATCGCCGAACCGCCGGTAGTTGGACTCGCCGACCAATGCTGCTTTCTCTGTCTTTACAATCTCGTTGAGGCTCCTGCCGTCTTCCGCCAGCGTCTCATTGTCTGGCACACCGCTGATTTGCCAGCTTTCCGTTCCCCATATCATGGTTTTCATAAGGGGCTTGAACTTGAAATATTTCATGTCATTATGCTTAGTTATCTTTCCAGAATCCCCGGGTGAACAGCACCAATACACTCATGATTTCCAGACGGCCTACCAGCATCAGGAAGGAGCATATCCATTTGATGAAGTCTGGTAACTGGCTCCATGCCATCTCCGGACCGATCTGATTGTCCAGAGAAGGACCTACATTACTGATACAACTCAAAGCTATGGTGACGGCATTGGTATTGTCAATGTCGGCAACAATCATGACGGTGGCAGACAAGATGACCATCATGGTGAAGATGGCGAAGAAGGCAAGTAGTGAGTTGAGCTTCTGCTGGGCAACGGGCTGTCCGTTAATCTTCACGGGGATGACGGCATTCGGGTGCAGCAGTTTATGGAACTCATTGCGCAAGACCTTCATGATCATCACGCCGCGAATACACTTGAAACCTCCTGTGGTGGAACCTGAGCAGGCTCCCAGGAACATCAGGGTGCCTAAGATGACCCATGTGATGTGGGGCCATAAGGCAACATCGTCGTTGAAAAGACCTGTCGTCGTCATAAAGGACACCACCTGGAACAGGGAGGAGCGGAAGGCGCGTTCCAGTCCGTATCCGTTACGGGACATCAACAGGTACATGATCCATGCTGTGGCAACTGTGATGACAAAGAGGTACAATTTGAACTCCGAGCTCTTGAACAGGTTGGCAACTCGGAGACGGAACACGGCAAGGTAGAGCATGGTGAAGTTGATACCTGCCAGAAATTGGAACACAATAGCAGTATATTCGATGGTCGGGGACTGGAAGAAGGCTGTCGAGTCGTTATGAGGTGCGAATCCTCCCGTCGCTGTTGTCGTCATGGCATAGTTGATACTGTCGAACAAGTTCATCCCCCCAATATAGAAAGACAGAATACAGGCGATGGTCAGACCAGAATAGACCGACCAGATCCATTTCGCCGTGGTTGATAGACGGGGATGCATCTTCGAGCGGATGGGACCTGTAGCCTCTGCAGCGAAGACCTTCACACTACCGCTGCCTACCATCGAAGGCAGAATGGCTATCGTGAAGAACACGATTCCCAAGGCACCGATCCATTGTGTCTGCGTACGCCAGAACAGGATGGCGTGGGGCATCCATTCCACATCGTCTATCACGGTAGCTCCTGTGGTGGTAAAGCCGGACATTGTCTCAAAGAAGGCATCTGTCACATTGTCGATATAACCACCAATAAGGAAGGGGATCATACCGAAAAGGCTGAAAATAGTCCATGTCAGTGTAACCAGCATATAGGCATCTCGGCGACTGAGGTTGTTGGTGGCGTTCCTTCCTAGGAATTTCAAGATGAAGCCGCAACTAAAAGTAAACAGAGTAGACAGCAGAAATGCCATCATGTCATCTTCCATGTAATACAAGGATATGCCCGAACAACAGGCAAGCATAACTCCCAGCAAGAGGAGCAGCGAACCGATAATCTTGTATATCAGGGGGAAGTTTACCATAGTATGTTAGCCTTGAAATACTTCTCCAGTTTCTTCAGGTTATGTTCATGGCAGAAGACCATGACGGAGTCGCCTGCCATGATCTGGGTGTTACCGTTGACAAGGATGCCTTCCTCGTTTCGCACCAGGCCGCCGATAGTAACACCGAAAGGCAGTCCCAAATCCTTGACGGGCTTTTTGGTCACTCTGGAGCCTTCTGCGGCGATGAACTCAGCGACATCAGAATCGACCATCATCAGAGAGCGTACGTTGCTGACATCCGCATCAAGCATCATCTGATATATATGACTGGCAGCAACCGTCTTCTTGTTGATAATCGTACCGATGTCAAGACTCTCTGCCATCTCCACATAGTCGAGATTTTCTACCATTGCCACTGTTTTTCTGACACCTAGTCGTTTGGCTGTCAGACAAGCAAGGATATTGGTCTCGGCATTTCCTGTCAGGGCGACAAACGCTTGGGTGTTCTCAATGCCTTCCTCTTGTAACAAGCCCAGATCTCTGCCATCTCCATGAATAATCATGGTGTCTGTATCACAGAGCAATTCGTTGAGCTGTTCACAACGACGCTCACTCTTTTCGATGATCTTCAGATTCATATAGTCCGGTAGTGTCAGTCCTACACGCACTGCCGTCTTACCTCCTCCCATGATGATGACGTTCTTGACATCTGCATAATGCTCCTTGCCGGAAATCTTACGGATATAAGGGATATACTCACTCGTCGTCATGAAGTAGGCGAGGTCATTCACGCAAAGCATGTCGTTACCACTGGGAATCAAGGTCTCACCGCCTCGTTTGATGGCAACGATGTGATAGGGGTCGTCAGGACCGCAGAGGTTCTTGAGGGGCTGGTCGAGGATCTCACAAGTTTTTCGCAGTTTGATACCTAACATGACTAAAGCTCCGTTGTGAACGTCCCAACGTTGTCTTACCCACGACATTCTCAGGCCGTTGGTGATGTCAATGGCGGCAAGGACTTCCGGATAAATGAGAGAGTTGATACCTATCTCTTCAAAGAATGACTTCAGTTGAGGTGCCAGATACTCGTAATTGTCAATACGTGCCACGGTCTTCTTAGCTCCTAAAGCATGGGCAATACTGCATGCATTCATATTCTTGCTCTCGTCAGGGGTCACGCCCACAAAGAGGTCGGCAGACTCCGTTCCTGCGTCTTTTAGAGTTTTAATGCTCGTGGGAGGACCTTGGATGGTCATGATGTCATAACGACTGTCAAGTCCTGACAATCGTGCGGCATCTGCATCGATCAGGACACAATCCTGATGGTCGCGCGACAGAAGTTTAGACAGATGAGTTCCTACGGCACCTGCACCGGCAATCACGATTTTCATGACTCAATCATTTTTCTGATACTTGCTGCGTCTAGTCCGACAATTTTGTGTAACTCTTCCACGGTGCCGTGTTCGACAAACTGGTCATCGGGCATGCCCAGCCGGGTGATACGGGGGAAATAGCCATGGTCGTTCATCCATTCCATGACGGCAGATCCCAGACCTCCGCTTTTGACACCGTTCTCTACAGTGATGACATGCTTGAACTTGCGTCCCACTTCGTCAAGGATCTTTTCGTCCAAAGGCTTCAGGAAACGCATGTCGTAGTGGGCAACACTCAGTTGAGAGTTGAGTGTGGAGAGTTGAAGGATGGCCTCCGTCACGTTATTGCCTATCGGCCCGATAGACAGGACGGCAACATCGTCTCCGTCGTATAGTTTTCGACCTGTACCTACCTTTATCTCCTCAAAAGGACAACGCCAGTCACGTAATACCCCTCCGCCTCTTGGATAGCGAATGATGAAGGGACCTTTGTCGGGCAACTGTGCCGTATACATCAGTCGGCGCAGCTCATGCTCGTCCATCGGGGAGGCTATTGTCAGATTGGGAATGGGACGAAGGGCTGCCAAGTCGAAGGCTCCATGATGGGTTGCTCCGTCCTCTCCTACAATACCGGCACGGTCGAAACAGAAGACGACGTGCAGGTTCAACAATGCGACATCATGGATGATATTGTCGAAAGCTCTTTGTGAGAAAGCACTGTAAATATTACAGAAGGGGATGAGCCCGTCTTTTGCCATACCACCGGAGAAGGTGACGGCATGTCCCTCGGCAATGCCCACGTCGAAAGTCCTCTCAGGCATCTCCTTCATCATGATGTTCATCGAACAGCCGGAAGGCATGGCGGGGGTGACACCCACAATCTTGGGATTCTGCTCTGCCAGTTCCAAAAGGGTATGTCCGAAGACATCTTGGTATTTCTGAGGCTTGTTAGGATCTTTGTCCACTATACGCTCACCCGTCTCTGGGTCGAACTTTCCAGGTGCATGCCATGTTGTCACGTCTTTTTCCGCAGGGGCATAGCCGTGTCCTTTCTGGGTATGTAGATGCAGTAGCTTCGGACCTTTCATGTCCTTCATCTGCCGGAGGATACGTACTAATTCTTTGACGTTATGTCCGTCAAAAGGACCAAAGTAACGGATGTTCATGCCGTCGAAAATGTTTTGCTGATGGGAGATAGCACTCTTCAAGGCATTAGCCAGTCGCTGGAGTCCGTTCTGACGTTCATCACTCATCAGTCCTTTCCTGTGCAACCAGTTGTTGGCTTTGAACTTAATGGCATTGTAGGTCTCGTTGGTGCTCAGGTTGATTAGGTACTGTTTCATGCCACCCACGGAACGGTCGATAGACATATTATTGTCGTTCAGGATGATCAACAGGTCGTTGGGAGACGATGAAACGTTGTTCAATCCTTCAAAGGCAAGACCGCCACTTAAAGCACCATCACCGATGACAGCCACCACATGACGATTGTCTTTGCCAGTCTTCTTAGCAGCCACAGCCATACCTAAAGCGGCAGAAACGGAGTTGCTGGCATGTCCGCAGGCAAACGTATCGTATTCACTCTCATACGGAGAGGGGAAGGGACGGATGCCACCTAACTTCCTGTTGGTACAGAACTGTTCCCTGCGTCCTGTCAGGATCTTGTGTCCATATGCCTGATGTCCTACATCCCATACGATACGGTCCTCTGGCGTATCATAGACATAGTGCAGAGCTACGGTCAGTTCCACAACACCCAGGCTGGAGGCAAGGTGCCCCGGGTTCACTGAAAGTTCCTTCACGATATCGTCGCGAAGCTCCTGGCATAATTCTGGAAGTTGGTCGACCGACAGCTTACGTAAATCGTCGGGATATTTGATGTGATTTAGTAATTCCACCTTAATATATATATGATGGTGCAAAGATACGAATAAGTGAGTAAAAAGCCAAATTTATTTGTATTTTTATTTTATCGGGTCAGACTGAATTTCAGTGATAAGCCGAAGTCGTGGGTAGTGGTGGGATAACTACTTGCCGACAACAACGGTCTGTTCGTCTGTCTGTCATAATAGGCACTTAACGTCAACAGGCGTGATAGCGTGTAATCTGCCATGAAAGATATTTTCAGTGCCGTATTGCCGCTATTGGCATTACTGGTCTGGGTGGCGATGTCACGGGTGATGGCAGCCTGATCACGCAAGGAGAAATCCAGTCGTAAATTGAGGTCATGGTTTACACCAGTTTTGGGAGCCGTACTGGTGGCCTGTTCTTGGGTTTTATTGTTCTTCCTGCCGCCTCGCTGTGCCTTTTTCACCTTGCGGTTGCCCTTGCTTCCAAAGATATTGAAATCGCTGATCTTATAGGCAAGTCCCACTACCCAGTCGTGGGAGCGACTCTCGTTAATCTGTATACTGGTCATCGAGAGGTTGAGGACACGGGTAGTACGGAATTCCAACTTTGCCGTGAGGTTGTTGTTGAAAGTCAGGTCGATACCGATGAGTGGAGAGAACGACTCGTTAAGACTGACTGTCGGTACGTTATAGCCCAAAAGCGAACTGGAGCCTGTATTGGTAGTATAACTGCCCACGGCATAGATACTTTTATAGGCGTGGTTGAGGGTGACACTCTTGAACACGTCACGGAACCACGGTAGTTTTGATAGTCCTGTATAGCGGATAGTCCAGTTGGGCAACAGACGGGTGAGGGCTGGGAAGAAGCTCAAACTACCTCCGCTGCTGGTATAGGCAGAGAGGAAAGCAGGGATCATCACGCTGGCACTGTAGGGGTCGACAGTTGTTCCATACTTTGCCTCTGCTTGTTGACGGTAGGAGTCTAGTAGTCTGCAGAATTTGTCGAAGGAAGCGGAATGGTATCCGTTATTGGCATCTCCGATACTTTCTAATGTAGATTTCAAGGAGATGGTCGTCATCGTGAAGGTTCCGCTTTGGGTGGCAGGCATGCCTTCATACATATATTGTATTGATTTCGCCTTTGTCTCCGTACGGCTGGCATTCAGGTCAATTTTCAAGTCACGGACAGGCTCTAGGGTGGCTTTAATTTGCAGGTCGTTCGTCAGGTTGGATGTGGCGGGAGTCGCCAAACTGTCGTTCATCAACAACCACCCGTTGTCCAAAGCCTTCTGCAGGTAACTGTCGTCGGTAAATCCGAAGGCAAAGGCCAGGCCGGGAGCCATCACACCTCCTGTCCGTTGTCCGAAGCAGTCTCCGATATTAGGCAGGAACCCGGGAATGGACATGGCATATTGATTACGATAGGAGATACCGACGGAGCGTATCATCATTAGGGTACGGGCTGCATATTGTGCTGGATTATACCACCACTGCTTCTCTGCAGGTGGCTTGGGAGCGATACTCAGCATCAGTTGGATAGTATCCCGGTTCTTGATACGGATACGGTTCTCGTCCAACACCTTGTATTTCAGAGAATATTTCTTTCCGTCTTTCGTTCGGGCGTTAACGGTCAGTTTCTTCGATTTCTTGCCATGGTTGACGATGATGGAGGAGTCAGCCATCAGGGTTACCTCTTTTTGCCAGGCATTCTGGTTCTTTGGGAGAATCTTTTCCTCTTTTTGGGTTTGCTTGATGTTCTTGTCTTTAACATTCTTGTCTTTAACATTCTTGTCTTTAGCATTCTTGTCCTTGGCATTCTTGTTCCTGTTGGTATTGGTGGCAGGTGCCTTCTTGAACCGTTCATTGGTCTTCTTAAGGAAAGGAATGTGGTTGTAGAGTGTCTCCATGTTGAAATTGCCATTGATATTCAACTGACGATTATTGGCAATGGTATTTCCCAAAGAGATGCCATTCTCCAATTCAGTACCACGAACCCATCTGTAAGACGAATTATAGGTGGCGTCGGCTGTTACCCAGTCGAAGACAGGTAGTTTGTTGAGCGGTAACTGTAGAGAGGCGGTAAATGTCTGTTGATAATCTAGAGGTGTGCCGAAGTGGCAGATACTATGCCATACGGAATCTTTCCATGCCTCATAGCGGTCGGGGTAGAGGTCTTTGTTGATGGGTCTCTCGTCATATGGCTCCTCGATTTCCGCATGGGTTGCCGACTGAAAGTTCATGTGCAGGTTTTTGGTGAGGTCCCATCGGATGGCGAAGTCACGGTTCCATAGGAACTGCGAGTTAAACGTGACAGGGAGCCTCTCTCCGTTCAGGTCTTCCATGTCGCGTTCCTGCAATTCATAGTAAGAACGTGTCATCTCTGTATTGAACGAGATGCTTTGGGGTAGCCAGTTCAGCCCGAACTGTTTGGGATATTGCATCCATTTTGACTTACTCTTGCTATTCTTGAAAGGTTCCCAGGGCTTATAGACAGGACTATAATTGTAGTTCAAGGCACCGCGCCAGTTGTCGTCTTTCTCATAGACTGTAGTCTCACCACTAGTATAGCGGTGTGAGTGACTATAGGAGAATGAGAAATTGGCAGGGTCATAGGGCATTGGATGCCGCTTGGTCTTGATGCCGACCCGTACATTGGATAATGAGAAGTTCGTAGTGGTCGTCTTGGAGACGGCGATACTCTCGATAGAGTCCCGTTCATGTTGGTCGGGAGTGGCATCTAAGGCATCCTTGAGTTCCAAGTCCGTGTCTAACGGGTTGTATTTCGGACGTCTCTCCTCCTTGGTAACGGAGTAATACAGGGGTGCGCTCACCTTTGCCTTATCAGGGAAGAACTTGCCCAATTCGACATTTGCCGTGATGGAGTAGGTTTTATAGTCATCCATGGAACGTTGAAGGATACCCTCTTCCAGTCCTCCGAACCCAGCAGTCATAATCTTACCGGTCATATTGAGGGTTCCTACATCCGACAACTGGAGATTCAGGGCACCGCTTGCAGCCCATCCACCATTATTGTTAGGTTCCATCAGGCGTAACTCATCGACCCATACCTCTCCGGATTTATGTTCATTGGAGATGTTACGGACGCCGATCATCATAGTCTTTACCTCTCCCAAGGTGGGGTTACCCAAGATGCTGACCGTGTTCTTGGGGTGGTTGGGATCTGCCTGTGAAAATAGCTGGTTATAGGAGGCTCCACCAGAACCTCTTGATTTATTACGTTCTTTCTTCAGGTTCGTAAACAAAGAGAGATCCATGTCCAACATGTTATCCTGAGGCCATACGGCACGGCAGTCATCTATGTTGTACTTGTTGTAGTCGTTACGGTCTGGGGTCAGGGATAGTGGAATGAGGTACTCGTAGTAGTTGTTCTTGTAGTCATTACCAAAGCGGATGAAGAGAGCTAGTTCACCGTCCTTGAGGTTATAATCGTCAATCTGGTGGTTGGCATGGTTGAACATCTGGATATGTTTGTAACGGCGCAAATCCAACATCGTGTTTTTATAGACCGCCTTTGACTCACCAGGAGCCAGGTTACGGACATCCATCTTCATCGACTGCTCGTTCTCTTCCACTAATTGAGGCTGGGAGGGGTCTGTCACACGACTGATACCTGGGGGTAACACATAGTTGACGGGGCGTTTGTCGTTGTTCTCCTCGATATTGACGGCACTGACCTCCAGTGTTCCGCTTTCTGCCACATTAGAAAGTGGCTGATGGTAGATACGCCACTCTCCGCGTACCAGGTCAAGAGAACCGAAACGCAGGACGATCGGGCGCTTGAACTGGGTCAGGAACATACGCATAAAACGGATGCTGGTGAAATCACCGATGTTGCCCACACGGTCTTCGTATTGGTCAAGGGGGATGCGGAACTGATACCATTTCACCGTTTCGTGGTTACCGTTACGCAGGACGACACTAGCCTCTCGGACATCGGTAATAAAGTTTCTTCCCTGTACCATATCCTCTGGTCGGATACTGACCTTATACTGATAGTACCTCTCATACTCATTTAGGGTATAGTCCTGATTGATATCCTCTACGTCGGGGTAAGTCTTGTAACTCGTGTCATAGCCTTCCGTCTGCTGGTCACTGTCAGGCGAGTTGCCCTGTGGCAGGTTGATACGCATGTAACGTTCAAGGATGGAGGCCTGTCGTGCGTCCAGATCGGAGCCACGGTAATATTGGTAGTTGTCATTGGCGGGGTCGGCATTCCATACAGCACGTACGCTGTCGTTCACCGTGACACCGTTGAGGAAGTTGGCATAGGCAGGCTGCGACCTCTCTTCCTCGTCGTTCAGACCGTCGAGGCCAACATCCTGTTTGGCACGTGCACCAGGAGAGGTGGCGAAGGCATAGGTCTGTGTCGGTTGTAAGGGAATCTTACCCCATGCAGACCTGGCAAACTTGGCTGTACCATCGACAGGCATACCGCTCTCATAGAATTTCTTTCCATCCCGGAGGATATCCTCACTAACCTCACCCAGGTTGATATAGAGGTCACCACTATATTCTGAGGCTTCACCTTGTCGGGAGGAATAGATAAATGGATCCAACATCCAGAACTCGATATATTCTATGTTTGCCGTCTCAAAGTCGTTGGTGTCCAGTTTACGCATCATACCGCCCCATCGCTGTTGTGGGTTGGTGAGCTTACCGTCCGTCGTCACCTCTGTCGTCAGGTTGTATGCACCACGCTCCTCGGGGTAATAGGCGAGGTCGAGGATCGGGAGTGTCGCCGTGGCACCGCTATAGGTACTCTGTTGTCTGTTTGGATAGAGTTCACTGACATAGACAGCCCTGACGTAGTGGTTAGATAACTGTTCTATGTCGCTCTTGATATGACTGGGTGTCAAAGAAGAGGAACGGTAGGTGAAGATTGGGTCAATGGTATACCAGGCAAGCAGGGAACGATTGAAGCCGCTGGTCACGGAGTCCTTGTCGGCTATTTCTTTAAATTTTGTGGGTACACTCGACAATACCCAGGATTTGGGCTCACTGACATCAATGCCGTTCTTGGCATTCTCGAAATCGTCAATGTATGAAGCGTTGTCCTGTGTACCACCAGCCTGTCCGGCAATCAAGTGGGCAAACTCACCCGTAAAGGTAATCTGCGAAGGTTGTGTGCAATGCAGGAAGGGTAGTTTGTCCAACATCTTGGTAAGCCACTGACTCTCGTGCTTCCAATTGACATTCACGCCCCAGAGAGTATTCTTTAACGGCTCGGATCCCATGGTGACCTTGGAAGTCAGTGTTTGTTCCGTCAGGTGCTGTATGGTACCGCCAATCTGCAGGTCTTTCGAGAAGTCGTATTCAAAATTGAGTCCCAGCATGGTCTTTCGCTGCATGCCATAGTCCGTATTGCTTTCCAGCGACACGCTGACACTCGTTCCGGCATCGATGATACTCTGGTTTAGGATAGTCACCTCACCAGCGGAGTAGTCGACACTGTAGTCTGTACCTTCTGTGAGGATGACACCGCCTGCCGTAACGACAACGGAACCTTGTGGCACGTTATAGGCTCCCAGGGAGATGACATTGGCGGAAGTACCCTTGAACTGGCCTACCAACAGGTATTTATTCTTGTCAGTCATCTGCATGGCTGCCGTTTTGGTGGTGTCATAGAGCTCTTGGAACGTGTATTTGGCAACTTTTTCGGCAGGGACATGGTTTCTCTCCAAGAACTGGCGAAGTGTCTTGCCGAACGGCTCGGCGGAGGGGAAGAACACACGGCCCTCGCTGACGGTATAGCCTTCCACGAAGTCGAAGTAGCCGTTGGGATGTGCCCTGTTGTTATTGTCCAAGCGGTCGCAGCCCAGTCCACGGAGCAGGGTGATGTCCTTGACCTCGGGGATATAGGTTAGATAGACTCCTGCCGTGTCGCTCTGGAACTTGATGTCAAGGCGGAACTTGGTCTTCTCCACATTCGAGGCGAGATAGTAGACATTCTTCATCATCAGTGCCCAGTTGTTCTGTGAAGGGTGATTACTGGTGTTCTTCAGCGATTTTACAAACAGAGCCTCGCTGGCATTGGTGATATCATTAGCAAATTCTCCTACCTGATAGACCTGTCCTTTGTAGGTGAACTCAAAGGCGACGGCAAGTACCTGGTCAGTCTGGATACCAGACTTGAGGGAGATATATCCCATGGAAGAATTGAGCGTATACTCGGAACTGGTCAGGAGACGGGCAGAGGAAAGCTTTTCGTAGTCGACACTTCCTGTAAAGTTGTCGATACCGTCGAAGACCGTGGTGGTCATGTCGATGTTACGTGCCTCTGCATAGGTCGTTATCATACTGTTGTATTCGCTGTTGGCATTATTACTCGGAACGTCAGAGACCGTGCCTCCTGAGCTCCAACGGGTGGAGGTACTCTCGCCGAGGTCTGTCAGGGCAATGATATTACGGGTATTGGCAGTCGTTCCCGTCTTGTTGGTGACCCACACCTCTACACGGTTGATCTGAACACCTGACATGAGGTTGGGCAGTTTCTGCATGGCTTCGTCGTAGTGCTCCCTGAAATACTTCGCCAGGAAGAAATGGCGGTTTTCCTCATAGTCTGCCACGTTCAACTCGAAGGGAGTCAATTGTACACCGCCCCTGGAGGACACACTGGTCGTCGTGGATTTCTTCTGGGAGAAGACGGTCTGCAGTTTCAGCTTGCCAAACTGCATGTCAGTGCGGACACCGAAGAGGCTGGAGGCTCCCTTCACCAGTGAGTTGTTGGTGGGGAAGGTGACATTACCCGCCTCGATGAGTTTGATGATCTCGTCTTCCTTGCCCTCATAGCGCAGTTTGATGTTCTTGGTATCGAAGTCAAAGGTGGCATCGGTGTTGTAGTTCAGGTTCATGTTCACTTTGTCACCGACCTTACCCGTCACGTTCAGGTTGATCTTCTCGTCGAAGTCGATGGCCTTGGTTTTTCTGTTACGCTCGGGTAATGAGGGATTGTCAATAATCTTAAGATTGCCACCCAGTTTCAGCTCTGCTGTTCCCTGAGTCTTGATACGCACACCGCCGGGACCGAAGATTTTTTCCGCAGGACCAAGGTCGAAGTGCATGTCGGCAAAGTCAAACTTGTCTTTGCCCTTGGCATCGTAGTTAGCAACGTTCTTCTGGCGGAAATACTGACGCAGTTCACGCTGACGACTCCATTCCTGGTATTCCTCCGGTGACATCAGAATAGGGGCGTTGAGATAAGAACTGCCAATCTTGGAGCCTATCAGGTAGACACCGGTGGAATCGTCGTACTCTACCTGTTGCTTGATATTCTCAGGCATACGGAGATCGACGACGGCGCTGTCGAGGTCGCTGACGACAACAGGACTGGTCTTCTTGATTTTCCAACGGGGGTGGAGCAGGGAGTCTGGAATCTCTTCATCCTCCGTCACCAAGGTCGGCTGTGCCTTGATAGAGTCTTTCTCGTCAGGACGTGAAGGGAAGGGGAACATCGCAGGCAGCATGTGTGCCAGGGCAACCATGCTGATGAGCAGAAAAACGATATATACTCCGATTCTCTTCACGCTATATGCTTCATTTTATCTGTTTCAAAGCAAGCTTGACCACCTGCTCAACAGGAGCATTAGGCTGCTCCTTTAGGATGGCGACGACGACCTTCTGTGTGGGGGCAGGGGAGAAGCCCAGCATCGTGAGGGCAGCCACTGCCTCGTCTCTCACGGCATTGTTGACAGGGGCGGCCATCGTTCCGCCAGCAGGTATCTCGTCGGCGATACCCAGTGCGACAATCTTGTCGCGCAGGTCGACGATGATCCGCTGGGCGGTCATTTTACCGATACCCTTGATGCCTTTCACTACCCGTTCATTACCTGTTGAAATAGCACTGCAAAGCTCTGCTACACTCATCGACGAGAGCATCATACGGGCAGTATTGGGGCCTACACCGCTGACGGAGATGAGTAACTCAAACATCTCCCGTTCCTTTTTGTTGACAAAACCATACAGTACATGGGCATCCTCCCGAATCGACTCGTAGACATAGAGTTTAACTTCTTTCTTGCCTTGGATGGCACTGTAGGTGTTCAGTGAGATATTCAGACCGTAACCCACTCCTGCCGCTTCAACCGTTGCCAAAGCAGGGGTCAGTTCTGTCAACTCACCCTTAACATATTCTATCATACGCGTGTTTTGTATTAATACAATCATATTAACGCAGACCGCTTACAATTTATTGTATTTACCCCCTGAATAGACTCAGATTGTTACAAAAGGTCGCTTTTTAAGAAATTTTTCTGTCTATTCGTTACGTTTTTCGATGAAAAGGTGTAATTTTGCGCAGAATTTGAACACATAAACAACTAATTTTATAAGATAACGATGAAAAAGATTCGCGCTGCCGTCGTTGGTTACGGCAACATCGGTAAGTTTACCATTGAGGCATTGGAAGCCTCTGCCGACTTTGAGATTGCTGGCGTTGTGCGCCGTAACGGTGCTGAGAACAAGCCAGCCGAACTGGCTCCCTATGAGGTTGTAAAGGATATCAAGGAACTCCAAGATGTTGATGTGGCTATCCTCGCCACACCTACCCGTTCCTGTGAGGAATATGCCAAGCAGATTCTGCCGTTGGGCATCAATACCGTCGACTCGTTCGATATCCATACGAATATCCTTGGCTATCGCGAGCGTCTGATGGAGATTAACAAACAGACCAATACCGTCAGTATTATTGCTGCTGGATGGGATCCGGGTTCCGACTCCATCGTCCGCACCCTGATGCAGAGTCTGGCACCCAAGGGACTGAGCTACACGAACTTCGGACCGGGTATGTCGATGGGGCACTCCGTCTGTGTCCGCTCGAAGGCCGGTGTGAAGAACGCGTTGTCAATGACGATTCCCCTTGGCGAGGGTATCCATCGCCGTATGGTGTATGTCGAGTTGGAGGACGGCTATACCTTGGAGCAGGTTACCAAGGATATCAAGGCTGACCCCTATTTCGCCAATGACGAGACCCATGTCTTCGCCGTTGAGTCAGTGGATGCCGTCAAGGACATGGGACATGGTGTCAACCTCGTCCGCAAGGGTGTGAGTGGTAAGACACAGAACCAGCGTCTGGAGTTCAATATGAGTATCAACAATCCTGCCCTCACCGCACAGGTGCTTGTCAACGTGGCCCGTGCTTCCATGCGTCAGCAGCCAGGTTGCTATACGATGATTGAGATTCCTGTCATCGACATGCTCCCCGGTGAGCGCGCCGACCTGATAGAACATCTGGTATAGGATGCATCCGGATATCTCCGACGAGCAGGTGCTCGACAATGCAGGTATCCGTGTCACAGCAGTACGACTGCTGATATGGCGACAGATACGGCATGGCTTCCAGGACGCCTTCAGCTTAGGCGACTTGGAAGCTAAGTTGCCGACCGTCGACCGTTCCACATTGTTCCGTACCCTTACCTTGCTCACGGAGGCACATCTGCTACATGACATCGACGACGGCTCTGGCTCCCAGAAATACTGTGTCTGCCATCTGGACGATACCCGCCATTGCGAGGGACATGTCCATATCACCTGTCGGCAGTGTCACCGCACCTTCTGTCTCACTCATGTACGCATCCCCTCCGTCCCTCTTCCCGAAGGCTTCGTACAGGAAGAGACGGAATACATTGTCAAGGGCATCTGCCCTTCATGTGCCAATAAGAGGAAGTGATTTATCAAATGTTCCATAGGGTGGAACAAGTTATTCCATAGGGTGGAACAAATTATTCCATAGGTTGGAACAAGTTGTTCCATGGCATGGAACAAATCAGAAGGATGCTTCTTTCTTCCCGTTAGGTAGACACTTCTCCCTTGGAAGCCATCTTTGTATTTGTGTGCAAATGTAATGACAATTATTATAAAAAAAAATAATTTTCTTTGTTATGTGCCTGACTTTTCGTAATTTTGCGACAAAAGTCGCGAAGTTTTCGCTTTGCTCAAGGAAACTTTTCCATCTCGGCATCATATAAAAGAATGAAATAATATGAAAGGCAAACTACTAAACTTAATGGCTTTATGCCTGTTGTTCCCTGTCTCTATGAAAGCACAGGACTACTCGAAGTATTATCAGAACCTGCCCGTGAAGATGGCACAGGTCAGTCGTCCGCAGATTCCTGCCAACGAGTTGAATATCAAGGAGGTAGGTGGCGTGGGCGATGGTGTCACCCTCAATACGGAGGCATTCAGCAAAGGCATCTCGAAACTCAATAAGATGGGAGGCGGCAGACTTGTCGTCCCTCAGGGGGTATGGCTCACAGGTCCTATCTCCCTGAAGGACAATATCGAACTGCATCTCGACAAGAACGCCATCATCTTTTTTTCGCCCGACAAGCGGTTGTATGTAGTGGAAGGCAGTAAGTCGAGTCGCGTGGAACCTTGTATCAAGGCTTCGAAGTGTAAGAATGTCGCTATCACGGGTAGTGGTATCATTGACGGTAACGGAGCCCAGTGGCGACCCGTGAAGCGTAACAAGGTGAGCGATGCGGAATGGAGTGCCTTCAAGCAGATGGGTGGCGTGGAGCGTCAGAACGGTACGCTGTGGTATCCGTGGCAACTGAAGTCCGGCTATCCCGATATCAAAGACTCTCCTGAGGAACAGGAGAAGATGCGTAACGACCTGGTGCGCTTCACAGATTGTGAGAACGTGCTTTTCGAGGGCGTGACTTTCCAGAATGCCCCGAAGTTCCATGTACATCCCTGCTATTGCAAGAACGTCATAGTTGACGGTATCACGGTACGCTGTCCCTGGAATGCGCAGAACGGTGATGCCATCGACTTCAGTGATGTGAATGTCGGACTGATTGTCAACTCCACGGTGGATGCTGGTGACGACGGTCTCTGTATGAAGAGTGGAAGCTATAAGGAGAATGCCAAAGCCAACGGCTGTGAAGACATCCTTATTCAAGATAATACTGTATTCCATGCCCATGGCGGTTTCGTGCTCGGCAGTGAGACGATCAGTGGTATGCGCCGAATGGTGGTGCGTAACTGTCGTTTCAGCGGTACCGATACAGGATTGCGTTTCAAGAGCGGTCTCAGTCGTGGTGGTAAGACGGAGCAACTGTTTGTCTCCGACATCGTCATGACAGACATCAAGAACGAGGCCATCGTCTTCCAGTGCGACTATGTGGACCGTCCTGCTGGCAGCGACCCCAATAAGGTGCCTGTCTTTACGGAGGAACAGAAAAAGAAGGCTCCCTATTTCCAGGACATCCATATCTCGAACGTCGTCTGCCATGGAGCCTCTACGGGTATCAGTGCCAGCGGCATCCTTGGTCTCGACAATGTCCGTGACATCGAGATATCCAATTCCACCATCGTCTATACGAAGACAGACAAGCAGATCGACGAAAAGACTGCTAAACTCAATCTTCAGAACATTACTCTGCTGCCGCTTTCAGTATCTCGCTGAGGGTGGGGTGGATATGTACCATATCACGTAATTCAGGGAGTGTAGTGTCTTTGCACATGAGGACACTACATTCTTGTATGAGATTGGCAGCATGGGCTCCGTAGGCATGACAGCCCAGGATACGGCCGTCGGCATCGGAGAAGAGTTTGAGCATACCTTCCGTCTCGTTCATTGCCATGGCCTTGCCGTTGGCGCGCCAGAAGGACTTCCTGCACTGGTAATCAATGCCCTGTTCCTTTAACTGGTCTTCCGTAGGTCCTACACATGCAGCCTCAGGCTCAGTAAAGATGGCGGCAGGCATGATGTCGAAGCGGATGCCGTCGGTCTTTCCAAGGATATCGTTGACGGCACGAACAGCCTGCATCTCAGCGGCATGGGCCAGCATCTGTCTCCCGTTGACATCACCGATGGCGTAGATGCCCTTAACAGTGGTCTCAAAGTTGTCATTAACAGTGATGCCCTTGCGGACATCATACGCTATGCCTGCCTTGGCAAAATCTTCCTGAACACGTGGTTTCCTACCTGTTGCCATCAGAACGATATCGGCATCAATATCTGCGATATTCTCGACAGCAGTCTTCATCTTGAAAGTGATGCCATGTTTCTCTAACAACTTACGTAAGCGCTTGGCGATATCACTATCCAGGGCAGGAAGACATTCCTTGAGATACTCAATTACCGTCACCTCGGAGCCGAAGCGGTTGAATACGCTGGCGAACTCCATACCGATGACACCGGCACCGATGATAGTCAGACGTTTGGGCAGGGTGTCGAGGTTCAGTAAACCTGTAGAATCAACAACCCTTGGATCGTCACGACCGGCTATGGGCAACCATTTCGTCTCTGAGCCTGTGGCAATAATGATAGGAGCCTTCCCCACCGCCTCCTTAAGGAGGGGAGTTGTTGCAAAACTTGCCTTCTCACGCAGCAACGTGATATTAGGATGCGAGAGAATGGTCTCAACACCTTGACGGAGTTGTGGAACCACTGTAGCCATGCGCTCACGAGCCTCAGCAAAGGTAGCACTATGTACATAGGTCTTGGTAGGAATACATCCTACATTCAGACATGTACCTCCTACGTTATCGCCTTCGAAGATAACTACTTTCAGTCCTTGCTGGGCTGCATACTCAGCTGCTTTATAGCCTCCTGGACCTGCACCGATGATAATTAAATCAGTTGTTGTCATTGATCATCTGTTTATAGGTGGTTATCGGATGTTTTGCAGCTAGTACATCATCGACTCGTCCGATAGGTGTGTTGTGAGGAGCCGACTTCACCAACTCAGGATCCGTTTTCGCTTCCTCTGCTATCTTGCGCATGACAGCTATAAAGCCGTCGATGGTATCCTTCGATTCATTTTCTGTCGGCTCAATCATCAGACTCTCATGGAACAACAACGGGAAATAAATCGTGGGGGCATGATAGCCATAGTCCAACAACCGTTTGGCGACATCCATCGTGGTAACACCTGTCGACTTATCTTTCAAACCATCGAAAACAAACTCATGTTTGCAGAGTCCGTCTATCGGCAACTCATAGACATCCTTCAAAGTCTCCTTGATATAATTAGCATTCAACGTGGCAAGCGGTCCTACCATCTTAACATTCTCACGACCTAGGGTGAGGATATAGGCATAGGCACGCATTACCACAGCGAAATTACCACTATTATACGGACTGACGAAAGGTAGGAAAGACTCCAATCCTTTACGTACACCCACAGGTCCGCTGCCTGGTCCTCCTCCACCATGAGGTGTGGAGAAGGTCTTATGCAGATTGATGTGCATCACATCAAAACCCATATCGCCAGGGCGACAGGCTCCTAACATCGGGTTGAGGTTTGCACCATCGTAATACATCAGTCCACCACAGTCGTGAATCATCTTTGCAATCTTGGGAATATCGCGCTCGAAGAGTCCAAGGGTATTGGGGTTAGTCATCATCATGGCGGCGATGGATGGTCCCTCAAGAGATACTAGACGCTCTAGATCGTCTATATCAACCAGACCGTCCTTGGTCGACTTCACTTCTAAGATTTCCAAACCGCAGACGGCTGCAGAGGCAGGATTGGTGCCATGAGCCGAATCGGGGACGATGACTTTTGTACGTGCCTCATCGCCTCTTGACTCATGATAGCCACGAATGACCATCAAGCCCGTCAACTCACCATGAGCACCTGCAAAGGGTTTAAGGGTAAAGTCTGCGAGTCCTGTCAGTTCGCACAAAGCACGTTTCAGCAGTGTGCATACCGCCATTGCTCCTCGTGTAGTCTCGGTAGGCTGCAAAGGATGCAGGTTGGTGAATTGTGGCAGTGCCGCCATTTCCTCATTAATCTTAGGATTATATTTCATCGTACACGAACCCAAAGGATAAAATCCATTATCTACGCCAAAGTTATTAGCCGAGAGATTCGTATAGTGACGCACCACTGTCATCTCATCACATTCTGGCAGTTGAGCATCCTCTGCACGTCGCAACGTCTGAGGAATCTCATATTCGCCGAAACGATTCTTAGGTAGGCTGTAGCCCTTTCTTCCTTTCTTCGAGAGTTCGAAAATCAGGTTTCCATATAGTTTATTGTTCATAGGGCTACTAACTTTACAAAATTATCAATTTCTTCCTTGGTGCGCTTCTCGGTGACAGCAAAGATAAAACCGTCCTCATAGCGGACGCCACCCAAGAAACCATTCTCAATAAAACGATTGTAGAGCGCATCAGCATCACCATTGTATCTCACATAGAACTCGTTAAAGAACGGTTGATTATAAACCAAATGAAACTGACCCGTCTTCAACAGTTCATCACAAAGATAATGAGCACCCGCATACGATAAGTTGGCAACTTCCTTGAGCCCCTCCTTGCCCATCAATGACAGGTAAACAGTCACCCATAATGCCATCAATGACTGATTAGAACAAATATTGGAAGTAGCCTTCTGGCGTCGGATATGTTGTTCACGAGCCTGTAATGTCAATACAAAGGCACGTTGGTCACGATTATCCTTCGTCATACCCACGATACGTCCCGGCATCTTACGGATGAGTTTCTCTGTGCAGCACATATAGCCTACATACGGACCACCGAACTGCATAGGGATACCCAACGACTGTCCGTCGCCTACTGCAATGTCTGCTCCCCATTCGTTAGGTGTCTTGAGAACGGCAAGATCGGCAGCCACGCTATTCATTATAAAGAGTCCTTTCTGCTCATGGATAGCATCGGCAAAACCGCTATAGTCCTCTATGATACCATAGTAGTTGGGGTGTTGCACCATCACGCCAGCAACCTCTCCTTGATGTTGGGAGAGTAGTTCGTGTAGTTCCTGTAAGTCAGTGACACCCTCTTTCTGATGAATCATCTCTATCTTGATACTATGAAAATGAGCATAGGTCTGTATCACTTTCAACGTCTTCGGGTCAATGGTCTCACTAATAAGCACCATATTCTGTTTTTTGCCTGCTGCCACTGCCATCATCACAGCCTCAGCAGCAGCCGTCGAACCATCGTACATAGAAGCATTGGAGACATCCATGCCCGTCAATTCTGCCATCATCGACTGATATTCAAAGATATAATGTAGCGTACCTTGTGATATCTCCGCCTGATAAGGTGTATAACTCGTCAGAAACTCTGAACGGCTAAGCAAGTTAGGGATGACGGCAGGTGTATAATGGTCATAGACACCAGCACCGGCAAAGCACACGAGTTGTTCGTTCTGAGTGCCTAACTGCTCAAACAATTGACGCACTTCCAATTCGCTCATCTGTTCCGGCAACTGATAGTCACCACGGAAACGAATCTCGTCAGGCACTTCCGCATAGAGGTCGTCAAGACTCTTAATCCCGACTTTCTCCATCATCGCCTGAAGGTCAGCGTCTGTATGGGGGAAATACTTATAGGTCATATATGGGTTTGATGGGTCTTATGGGGTTAATGGGCGATTACTTCTCACAGAATGCAGTGTATGCCTTGGCATCCATCAGGTTGTCGAGTTCGCTCTTGTCACTCATCTCCACCTTGATGATCCAGTTGGCGAAGGCATCCTGATTTACTAATTCAGGTTGGTCGTCCAATGCCTCGTTCACCTCTACGACAGTACCGCTGACAGGAGAGATCAGGTCGCTGGCAGCTTTCACACTCTCTACGGCACCGAACTCCTCACCTGCCGTTACTTCGTCATCTATATCCGGCATGTCCACATACACCACATTACCCAATGCGTTCTGTGCATAGTCGGTGATACCGATGAAACCAACGTTGCCTTCTACTTTCACATACTCATGCGACTCACTATAATAGAGTCCTTCAATTACTTTTGCCATAATATTTATTTTTTATAGTTTTTGTTATAGAATTGTTTTTTGACCACCTTGCCAGGGAATACCTTCTTGCGGATTTGTATCTGTACCTCGGTATCCAGTTTTGCATATTGGGCATCTATCAACGCCATACAGACGCTTTTATCAGTTGAGATAGTGTGATAGCCGGTGGTTACCTCACCGATAGATTCACCTTCCATATTCAGTACGGCATAGCCGTGACGCGGTATCGCCTTGTTGTTGAGTTCTATGCCTATGAGTTTCCTGGGAGCACCCTCTGCCTTCTGCCTGGCAAGTGCCTCCTTGCCGATAAACTCTTCTTTGTCGAGTTTAACGAAGATGCCCAGTCCTGCCATGATGGGTGTGATGTTCTCAGACAGCTCGTCACCATAGAGTGGCAGTCCCACCTCGAAGCGCAGGGTGTCACGACAACCGAGCCCGCAGGGTTTTACGCCTGCGGCGATGAGCTTATCCCAACATTCGTTGATGTATTCCGCCGAGGCATAGATCTCAAAACCGTCCTCGCCGGTGTAGCCGGTACGGCTAACTATAAAGCTGTTGACCGTTGGCTGTTGGCTATTGGTATTCAATATTTTAAAAGTATAGAATGCCAGTTCCTTGCAGGGGATGCCCAGCACTTCTTCCATCACTTGTTCTGCCTCAGGACCCTGTATGGCAAGTTCACCATATTGGTCGCTCTGGTGCTCCAGTTTGATGTCGAAACCCTCTGCCTGTTGTTGTATCCATGCCCAGTCCTTATCAATATTCGAGGCGTTGATGACGAGGAAAAAACGGTCATCTGCCATCTTATAGACGAGTAGGTCGTCTACCACACCGCCGTGCTCATAGCACATCATGCCGTAGAGAATCTTTCCGTTGGGGATGCCTCGTATGTCATTGGTGAAGATGTGGTTGACATAACGTTCCGCATCCTTGCCGCTGACGAGTACTTCGCCCATATGGCTCACGTCGAACACACCGCAATGCTGGCGTACTGCCTGGTGCTCGTCTACGATATTTGTATATTGGATTGGCATATCAAAACCACCGAAGGGTGAAATCAGTGCCCCTAAGGCGACATGCTTCTCATAGAGACAGGTTTTTTTGTTTTCCATATTTTATTCAGTTAATAAATCTATCAAGTCGGTTTTCATTAAATTCAGGATAATGTCATCAATTCGGTCAGGCAGGAGGCGACTAATGGCTCCTGCCTCCAAGGGCACGTCTTTCAATTTGTTAAGCAATCCATTATCCAAGTCGCCAACCAAGAAGAAATCACCCATCAGATTGACACTCTTGATGATGCCGTTCTTCACCTCTATACGAGCCTCTAACCCGCCCACATTCTCGATATGGCGTTTCTTGATGAGGGTATAACGAGGATTTTTTCCATAGATAAACTCATCAGAGAGGTATTCCTCTTCTATGTCCTCTATCTTTTGAATATCTTCCTCGCTGAGTATAAACTCTTCCTCACAGAGATGCTTGTGTACGAAATCCTTAAACTCAGGCAGACTGATGCTTAGGTAGTCTTTTAGAAAAGTGACACGCTGATGTACGCTTTTAATTCCCTTTGACATAAGTTTTTCCCCAGGAGGTGTGATGGAACCTATCATGTTCAGCATATCCGTATCATAGAGCATAGTACCATGTACGATACTGTGTCCTGGGATTTTGTAGAAGGCATTACCCGACACCTTGCGATTACCGATCATCACATCGTTACGTCCAGATGGTGAGGCATCTACACCCAATTTCTGGAGCATTAGCACAATCATGTTGATGTAGCGGTTGAAGGTGAACCCTACCTGTTCCTCATTGGTAATATAAGAGAACATCACATTGTTCATATCAGCATAGACACATCCTCCACCGCTCTTCCGGCGGTAGGTCTGGATGTGGTGCTTGCGACAGAAGTTAAGGTTCACCTCATTCTCTATCAGTTGGTTGCGCCCGAAGATAACGCTGGGCTCCACCTGCCACATAAAGAAGCTGTCGTCCGCTTTCACGTGTTTTGCCACGTATTCCTCCATTGCCAGATAGAAAGAAAGCCGCCTTACCTCATTGTCAGGGAGTGCTATATAAACCATAGTTATAACGTGATATCGGAGTAATGGGATAACGTAATAACGGATTACTTTTTATCGTAAGCATGAAGGGGATAGTCGATAGTGAAATGCAGTCCACGGCATTCCTTGCGTTCTAGTGCCCAGCGGGTGATGAGGTAGCCGACATTGATCATGTTACGCAGTTCGCAGATGTCACGGCTTGCCTTGACACGCTTGAACAGACGCTCTGTTTCCT
This sequence comes from Prevotella sp., assembly GCA_017645645.1. Classification (GTDB taxonomy): domain Bacteria; phylum Bacteroidota; class Bacteroidia; order Bacteroidales; family Bacteroidaceae; genus Prevotella. The sequence continues at coordinate 37,717 of JAGCOB010000012.1, forward strand.
CGTAGAGCATATCCAAACGGTCCCAGGCGCGGTGCAGGCGAAGGTCAGAACGGACAATACCTACATAGTTGGACATGATCTGTGCCACCTCCTTGACAGACTGTGTGATGAGTACCTTCTCCTCATTGGTCATCGTACCCTCATCATTCCATTTCGGCACATCGGTATTATACTCATACTCGTCGATGTGTTGCAAGGAATGTTTGGCAGCGGCATCGGCATAGACGACAGCCTCGATGAGTGAGTTGCTGGCAAGACGGTTACCACCGTGCAGTCCTGTGCAGGAGCACTCGCCGAGGGCATAGAGCCGTTCGATACTCGACTGTCCGTTGAGATCTACCTTGATACCACCGCACATATAATGGGCAGCAGGACGGACGGGGATATAGTCGGTAGTGATGTCAATACCCATCGACAGACATTTCTGGTAGATGTTCGGGAAGTGATGACGCGTCTCTTCCGGGTCTTTGTGGGTGACATCCAGACAGACATGGTCGATACCGTGTATCTTCATCTCCTTGTCGATGGCACGAGCCACGATGTCACGGGGAGCCAGTGACAAGCGCTCGTCGTATTTTTCCATGAATGTTTCACCGTTGGGTAGTTTCAAGATACCGCCATAGCCGCGCATCGCCTCCGTAATGAGATAGGCAGGATGCGTCTCGTTGGGATTATGCAGTACGGTGGGATGGAATTGTACAAATTCCATGTCTGCCACCGTTCCCTTGGCACGATAGACCATCGCGATACCGTCACCAGTAGCAATGACAGGATTCGAGGTAGTGAGATAGACGGCACCGCACCCTCCTGTACACATCACCGTAACCTTGGACAGGATGGCGTCTACTTTCTGTGTCTTGGGATTCAGGACATAGGCACCATAGCACTGGATATGCGGAGAACGGCGTGTCACACGGACACCCAGATGGTGTTGGGTGATAATCTCGACGGCGAAATGGTTTTCCTTGATATCAATATTGGGGTGGTTGCGCACTGCCTCCATGAGTCCGCGCTGGATTTCGGCACCGGTATCGTCAGCATGGTGTAGGATACGGAACTCGGAATGACCACCTTCCCGGTGCAGGTCAAATTGTCCGTCTTCTTTCTTGTCGAAGTTTACACCCCAGTTAACGAGTTCCTGAATCTGTCCTGGTGCATTACGTACCACCAGTTCCACTGCCTTACGGTCGTTAATATAGTCACCGGCGATGATGGTATCGGCAATATGCTTGTCGAAGGTGTCTGCTTTCATATTGGTGACACTGGCGACACCACCCTGGGCAAAAGAGGTATTGGCCTCGTCCAATGATGTCTTGCAGATCATACATACCTTACCTTTGTTGGCACGAGCCACCTTCAGGGCATAACTCATACCTGCCACGCCTGCTCCTATAACTAGAAAATCATACTTGTAAACCATAGTAGTAGTAATTTATGTTGCAAAGATACGAAATAATACTGACATACGGAAGCAATTTGGGAGAAATCATGCTATTTGTCTTATAAATGGGGGAATTATCTTCTATATGTCCATACTGACAATTAAGTGAGTTCCAAACCTTCCATTTTTATTCGTTTTCTGATAAAATGACAAAAAAAGAGGTAAAATATGAGTTAGCACACGGTTTTTAGGCAAAATTTCACTACCTTTGTCGGCGATTTTTTAGTTATTAACATGAAAGTATACGGAAACTTCAAGATACTACAGTTGAAACGATTCAAACATTAAACGTATATATGGTATAACGAACAGATAGATAAAGTAATGAGAAAAAAAGTATTCTTCATGACATTAGCCCTTTTGTGTGCGGTCACACAAGAGGCATGGGCGCAAGCCGTAAATTACATCTACTACACGGTGGATAATGAGACTCAGGTAGCAACGAAACACACAGACGGCTTACAGGAAACGTACACCGTTCTTGATGCCAACAAGTATCAACTAGAGAGTGGTTGGTATGTGGTCAACAGCAGTTTTACCTATAGCTACAAATTGCAGATCAATGCCAATGCCGACGTGAAAATAATCCTGTGCGACAATACTACGCTGACAGCTCCACGTGGTATCAGAGTGAACACCTCTGCCACGCTCACTATCTATGCACAGAGTGAGGGCAGCATCATGGGCAAACTGATTGCCAGAAATGATGGAATCCAAGATTGGGCTGCCATCGGTGGAGAAAAAAATGACCAAGCAGGCATTATCAGGATTCATGGCGGACACATCGAAGCTAAGTCCACCAACAAGAATGGTGCCGGCATCGGCGGCGGTGGTGATGGTGAGAATGGCGGCATGAAGGAGATCACCATCTATAACGGCAAGATAACGGCCGAGGGCGCTGACAACGGTGCTGGCATCGGTGCTGCCAAGAACAACAAGAAGGGCACTATCAACATCTACGGTGGTGAGATTACCGCCAAGGGCGGCAAGTATGGTGCCGGCATCGGTGGAGCCCAGAACCGTGGCGGATGGGACACTAACATCTGCGGCGGTACCATCACGGCAACGGGTGGCGACTTTGCTGCTGGTATCGGTGGCGGCTATGACGGCGATGGCGGCAACCTTACCTTCCGCGGTGGCACCGTCACCGCTACCGGTGGCGAGTCAGCTGCTGGCATCGGTGGTGGAAACAGAAGAAGCGGTGGCAACATCAACATCTATGATGGTACCGTCATTGCAAACGGTGGCTATGATGGAGCCGGCATTGGCGGCGGTGCTGCATACGAAGGCGCTTTCTACCACGTTTCGGGAGGTGCTGGCGGCAACATCACCATCTACGGTGGCACGGTAAGAGCCCATGGCGGAGTGGACGGTGCCTGCATAGGTGGAGGTTATGTAGGTAAAAGCGGTACTATCACCATCAAGGGCGGCAGCGTGACTGCTACCTTTGTGCGCGAAGGCGAAACCGAACCTTGTCGCGGCGAAGGTGCTGCCATTGGCGGTGGTCGCCAAGGCATCGTCGAGACTATCACCATTGAAGGTGGCAATGTAAATGCCACCAACACCTACGATGTTAGCAGAAGCAATTTTTGGCAAGGAGCAGCCATTGGAGCCGGTGGGTTCAGTGGTAACTATTTCTGCCAAACAAACGGCACCATTAACATCTCAGGCGGAAACATCGTAGCCGAGAGTATCGGAACGGGAGGTGTAGGTGGTTGTATCGGTGGTGGTGAAAAGACAAAAGATGCCAAGGTCAACATCACCGGTGGTCATGTGACATTAAAAACGAGGAATATAGCTATCGGAGCCTACAACGACAAGGACGGAACGAAACTGACGTTGGGCAGCTATATGTGTGTAGAGAAATCTATAGACAACTACGTCAATGCCAGCCAGCGTGTGAGCACTTGTACGGCATTTGAGAAAACCGTCGATCTCCGAATTATACGCATTTTTCCATGTAGTCATAACGTAAGAACTTACACCGTGAGTAGCGACAGCCATACAGGTCACTGTAAGCACTGTGCTAAGGATTTCCTGCCAGAAAGCCACAACATCGAAACAGTGGGAGGCACCTGCGACAAATGCGGTTACGACAGTAATGAGAACATCGTGACGCTCGGGATTTTCACACCCGATGGAAGCAACTGCTATCAAGGTGTTGGTTATCCTGTAGTAAAGGGTCAAAATTTCATTCTGCCAGACTGTGATACTAAGGTGTCTGGCATGACGTTCAAGGGCTGGCTCATTGGTGGGGACGTTCCCTCTAATATTGAGGCTGCTGACGGTGAGGATTTGAAAGCCCCTGGTTTCGAATATACCGCTACGACCAACATCAGTATCTACGCCCGATATAAGGCTTTACACATTACCCTGAACAACAATGACACGGAGGACAGCAACTGGACCGCTATCAACCAGTACGACGGTTTGACAGCCACTGATGTCACTCTCAGCGGGCGCGCTTTCTACAAAAATGGCTCATGGAACACGCTGACATTGCCTTTCAATCACACCGTCAACGAAGGCTCTCCCCTCAGCGGTGCTACAGTCATGTTTCTGAATAATGCCAGTTTCGAGCGTTCGACGGGTACGCTGACACTCGACTTCAAGACTGCTGGTAGTGAGATACAGGCAGGTCGCCCGTATATTATCAAATGGGAGAACGACACTGAGCATCCTACCATCGACAGCCCCGTATTCAACAATGTGGAGATCAGCAACGTGACAAGATATTCGGAGTTCGACTGTCTCACCTTCGCTGGCAACTACGGTACCCTCGGTCTCGAAGCCGACAGCTACAACATCCTTTATCTCGGCAGCGGCAATAAACTCTACTACCCCAACACCGCCATGACCATCGATGCTTTCCGTGCCTTCTTCCAACTCACGGGCATCGAGGATGGAGAAACGGCAGACGCTCGACACTTTGTGCTCAACTTCGATGGGGAGACCACGGCGATTCCTGCTACGAAATTTGTCGAAGACTCACTGACGAAAGGAAGTTATATCACGGATAAGCAAGGTGTATGGTACGATATGCAAGGTCGTAAAATCTCAGGCAAGCCCTTGCTGCGTGGTCTATATATTAATAATGGTGTAAAGGTAGTCATTAAATAACATTTTAAAACATGAAAAAACATTTCTTATGGGTGCTTACCGCTATCCTGACATTTTGCGGTACGATGATGAATACATCGTGTTCAGATACTAATAACAGCTCCAGCAACCCGCTTGAACAGCAGGTGAAAGGACTATGGTGGGCATTGTCCGACAGTGAAGGCACTTACAGCGGCAGTGACCACACTGTGGACTACACCCGCATGGGACTGGCTCTTAACTTTAACGAGGATGGCACGGGCTATGCCATAGCCTTCCTTTTTAACTCAGACGATAGTGACCCCGAAACGATCATTGGTGGCGAGACTGCTGGTCCTTTCACCTATTCCAGCCGTGCCGACGGTTCATTGTACCTCGACTTTGGCAAGACTATATCTGAAGAGTATGCCAACTATTTCGAGAACTGGGCAATGACCTACCAGAGTGGGGTCATTATCAGTTCCGATGGAAAGCTGACGCTCAATCTTGAGCCTGCTTCCGATGCTATGGCCGCCAAGATACAGGAGTGGGACTACAATGCCCATTCTGGTGCCTCAGCCGCTTATTTCAACATTAACGACGAGGACTTTACTCCCGAGAACTGGCGCGACCAGGAGGCCATCTACATCTACGACGGACATGGTACTGATGTCACCGACTCCAAAGGACGTACTGGCTACACATTGGTTAACCTGCCGTGGTATGAGGGTGATAAACTGGTGAACATGTCGCCCACCTTCTGTGACGACCTGCTGCCTGAAAACGGATGGGAGTGGGTGTTCAACCGCTGTGGCTCTCGCAACATTGTGAACAACAATTTCTTTGCAGTCTATAACAAGTACACCGGCATTCTGCGCTTCTTCTACTACCAGCCAGCAGGCTTCTCAGCGGGCAACGACCATGTGTGGGAAGTGACGATGAGTGATAATCTTGCTAACCATTCCTCTTTCTGCTATGGTATTCCCAAAGATGCAACCATTAAAAACAAGGCGGCGATTGCACAGAACCACGACGGCATAGCAATGTGCATTGCCCCCTGGGTGTCAACGATGAGCCAGGACGGCCTAATCACCCCTAACGCCGGCTGGTGGGCTTTCGACGTGGATCTCTCAGGATGTCGTTCAGAAGGCTTGAACACAGCTGATTATATCAGGTTGCAGATGCGCTCGTGGGATGCCATGCACACTTCTCTCGGCAGTGCAATGATTGCTGCCATCGATGGTTCTTTGGCTGCCGACCTGAAGTTGAAGGAAACAACAAGCACCGTCAACTCCATGACGGGATTTGCTGCTGACCTGAAGACGATGGCCGGCATGGGTGTTGACGTATATAAGGCTATCAGTTCTTTCAATGAGGGTAAAAAGGAGGATTCCTTTAAAAGTCTCATAGCCTTTGCCAAGGGATATTGTAATCTTGCAGGCATCGACTTGAAGGAGGAAAAGACGAATAAGGGACTGGAAGGAAAAATAGGTGGAACGATTAACCTTGCTATGAACGGTCACTTAAGCACCACCGGCATCATCGAAGGCTCTAAGCCCGTTGTCGGTGTCGTGTCTCCAACGTTCTATATGAAAGACTTCGACACAAAGAACTCACATTTGGGCCAGGGCACATGGACTCTCAAGACCTCGCCCATGGTTTATGTGTTCGATTGGATTCTGGCCACCAACTGGGGATGGAGCGAGTCGACTCCACACGGATTCTGGGGAGAAAGTTCCTGGACTTCATATAACGACTACTACACTAAGACTACTGAGAAAGTGTCTCCGAGATATGGCACCTTCTGGGTGTTTGACCCCACATCAGTTGAAGTGGAACTCAATCCCGAGATATTCCCACAAGACCAGATAGAGTGGATGCAGGTGGACGCACTGCCTGGCGCACGTATTGCCAACAAAGTGACGGGCACCGATGACTATCGTGCAGCCCTGGGTCTGCAGCCACGATTCAGTTCCAAGCATTTATTTTCTGAGGATTACATCAACGGATATGTCGATGAATGGGGAAAACCGAGTTACAGCTCATGGCTATTTAACTTCAACGTCGACGGCGAGAATCTGAGGGATGACTTGACTGACTATTTTTATGGGGAAACAAACACTCATGGAACGACATTCGATGTCATCAGCCCTTATGAGAAAGTTGACAGCACCAATCAGGCCATCTATGGTCGTGGTGTTAAAGATATCTATATCCTTGAACCTCAACTGGCCACCCCCATTTGGTATCAAAGTAAGATATTGCCTCCCATTGAGATCAGTGTGACACTCACCATCAAGATGCGCAATATGGACAAGCCTATTGTGTACAACCGCCTGTATCTGCCAGAATTCTCAAACACTGGTGTTCCGCGATATAATTACAGACAATGGTCGTATGAAGACACGAAAAACACATACAACGAATACCGAAAGTTCTGTGACAGAATCAGCAAGCATCTTATCAGTCCGCTTCAAAAGGACCATCACCAGGTATATGACTATAATGTAAAGCGTGTCAATAAAAAAGTTTTAGGACTAATTCCTGTTGAGCGATGAAAAAGAAAACAATCCTAATGGTCCTTGCCCTCCTGTGCAGTTTCGTACAGGGGGCATGGGGCTATACTGTCACCATCTATGAGGCAGCGGCAAGTGGATTGGAATATGGTGAACCTAAGAACTCTGGTGGCATTGATGGCGTAGGGTTTCTGCTGGGAAGCCCTGATACTCCCGCATACATGAAGTTCAAAGGCTGGTTGGTGAATCCAAGCACGCCTCCTACTTCATGGGAATATGTAGACGATGAGGATCTGAAAAGTGGAGGTACGATTATCATGCCCGATGGTGATGTCACGGTCTATGCTCGCTACGAATATGTCTATGGCACGGCGTGGACATGGGCCAGCGACTACCGTTCTGCCACAGTGAAGATAACTAGTCTGGAGTATCCAGACGACATTGGCGTTGATATCAACGCAAGTAGTATTACCTCAGAAATTACGGTAGAACCTTCATACGATGAGCCTGGTCAAGTCACTTATACGGCCACGGTGACAATGATGCGCACAGGTGACAACAAAGTGTTCACCTTTACCGATTCAAAAACTTTATGGCTCGTTTTCCTTGGTGAGGGAAACAATACTACCATGCTCGGCAAGAGCAATGGTAAGGAGGCTACCGTCCACCTTACCAATCGCACCCTCTATAAGAATGGCAATTGGAACACGCTCTGCCTGCCCTTCGATCTCGCACTTGAGGGTTCTCCTCTCAATAACGCCAGCCTGAAAGAATTTTCCTCAGCCTCATTTGCCAACGGCACAATGACGCTCAATTTTACCGATGCCTCAAGCATCGAGGCAGGCAAGCCCTACCTCATCAAGTGGGACAAACCTAATGATTATGATGGTCATGAGAGCGACTACGATCTCGACCCCTCTAAACTCGTCTTTCGCGGTGTCACTGTCAACAGCACGGTCAACGATACGCAGTGCTCCATCAATGACGGACAGTCCGTCACCTTCATGGGCACCTATACTCCAAAGAGCATTGCCGCCAGTGGCGACCCCTCTTTGCTTTATCTCGGAGCCGGCAACACGCTCTATTATCCCAATGCCGCCATGACCATCGCCAGCCAGCGTGCCTACTTCCAACTCACAGGCATCTCAGCGGGCAACTTGCCCTCTCTGGCTCGTACCTTTGTGCTTGACTTCGGTGACAGTGAGAACACTACGGGAATCGTGAATGTGGAAGCAAACACTACACTCTACACGCATCACTCTTCACTTAAAGACAGTTGGTATGATCTCCAGGGACGTTGTCTCAAAGGTAAACCCACGGCTAAAGGACTATATATTAATAATGGTGTAAAGGTAATCATAAAATAAGATAATGAACAAGAAAGTAAACGATTTTGATCGCTTGCATATGCAAGATTATCGGAAACCCGTAATGTGGGTGGTAATGCTCCAGAATCAGGCATGCCTGTTGACAGGCAGTGGTGATATAACTAATATTAATGGAGGAGACACTGGTATCGGCTATGGAGGTGGTGGTAGTCTCCCTGCCCTCTCTCCCTTTTTTGATGACTGGGACGAGTAAGACTAATTATACAATAACTCTCTCTGTTCCTTTGGGGGTAGCTATCCACGAAGGGATACCACCTAGAAGAAAGGAAAGTACCTCTCCGCATAAGATGTCACCCAGCATTGAGTCATAAAACGGCAGGTGGCTTAAGGTTCTATCTTTGCATACAAATTATGAAAAGACTTAAGATTTTACTCCTATTATGGGTAGCTTCCGTCAGTGTGATGGCACAGACGGAGGAACTGGATACGTTTAGTATAGATAGTGTGGACGTGGCACTGCCATGGCCCCAGAACGTACAGTACAGACTCGACTCGCTGATGCAGTCGCCGTTGTTCGAGACCTCGATGGTCGGTATGGTTATCTACGACCTGACGGCGGACTCTGTATTATATAAGGTGAATGAGCGACAGGCGATGCGCCCTGCCTCTACGATGAAACTCGTCACTGCCATCACGGCACTCGACCGTCTGGGCGGCTCCCACCAGTTCCGGACGCAACTCTACTATACTGGTAGCGTGGAGAACCATACCCTCTATGGTGACCTCTATTGTGTGGGTGGCTTTGATCCCGCTTTCAATGTCGACGACATGAGAGCCTTTGTGGAGAGCGTGCAACGTATGGGGGTCGATACAATCCGTGGCAGGATTGTCGCCGACAAGTCGATGAAGGACGCAGACCTGTTTGGTGAGGGATGGTGTTGGGATGACGACAACCCGAAACTGTCACCTCTCTCTCATGGACGTGACATCGAGTTCCTGGAGCGTTTCTCTGAGAAACTCTCTGAGGCAGGTGTCGTCCTCAACCAGATCCGTTTCGCTGAAAGTAACCTGCCCAATGAAGCGTTTCTCCTTTGCAGTCGTTTTCATACCATGGACCAGATCTTGCAACGGATGATGAAAATGAGTGATAATTTCTATGCCGAGGCGATGTTCTATCAGTTGGGTGCGATAGGAGGGCGTCGTCCTGCTCGTGCAAAAGATGCCGCTCAAGTCGTGAAACAACTCATCCAGAAGGTGGGTAATGGGAAAAATCCCTACCGTGTCGCTGACGGCAGCGGTCTGTCGCTTTATAATTATGTGACCCCGGAACTGGAGATGCGCCTGCTGCGTTATGCCTATCGTAACTCACAGATCTATCAGCACCTGCTGCCCTCCCTGCCCATAGCGGGGCGTGACGGTACCTTGAAGACTCGGATGAAAGGAACCTTCGCAGAGGAGAATGTGAAGGCGAAGACGGGTACGGTGACGGGTGTGTCGGCACTTGCTGGCTATTGCATGTCGGCAAACGGTCACCAGTTGTGTTTCTCTATTATTAACCAAGGTATTATGAAGTCTGACTCTGGACGTGACTTCCAGAATCAGGTTTGTAATGCCCTCTGTGCTCCTTGAGATGATGAATGAGATAAAGCAAATCGTAGAGCTGTTGCTCATACAGACTGGACTCTCCTCGGAGTTGGTCTCTATGACTCGTCATGTCGTATTGGTGATAGGTGCCATCCTGTTGGCTTGGTTCGTGGGATGGTTGTTTAAACTGTTGATTCCATGGGTCATCAGACTGACACGGCGGACGGAGGCGAAGTGGGATGATGTGGTGTTTAATGAACGGGTGCTCCGCGCTGCCTGTCAGATCGTTCCAGCCATCATCATCTGGTGGTTGTTGCCTTCTGTCTTTGATGAGTATGCCACTACTCATGAGGTGCTGGCTCGTCTGACGGCTATCTATATCACGGTGATGAGTGTCCGGTTGGTGAGCAAGATGATAGACTCCCTGAAACTCCTGGACAGTGGGAAACGTACTGCCAAGCAACAGTATATGTACACTGTTTGTGGGGTACTTAAGATTATCATGTATTTCGTCGCCGCCATTGTCGTTATCGCCATCATCGTCGATAAAAACCCGTCAACCTTGCTGGCAGGACTGGGTGCTGCATCAGCCATCTTGATGTTGGCGTTCCAAGATACGATCAAAGGACTGGTGGCAGGTATCCGTCTTACCTCTAATGACATGGTTCGTGTCGGCGACCGCATCACCGTGCCCTCGGCGGGGGCTGACGGAATGGTTGAGGAGATCACACTCACAACTGTCAAGGTACGCAACTTCGATAATACCATCATCACCGTCACTCCACAGACTCTGGTCGACGGGTCTTTCCAGAACTGGAAGGGAATGACGGAGAATATGGGGCGCAGGGCTATCAGAAAGGTGTTTATCGATTTCCGCTCTCTGACACTCGACGAGGAGGGAATCCCTAATCTCACCCGCTATCGTGAACACATGGAGCAGTGGCTCTCTCAACAGGAAATGGTTCTTGCGGATAAACCAATTCTGGTTCATCAGTTGGATGCTACGCCTACAGGCTTGCCTGTGGAGTTCGTGTTCTGGTTGAAGGAACAGAATGCCCTTCCTTACGAGCATGCTATCTCAGAGATTATGGAATATGCCTATGCGGAGGCAGCGGTCTTCGGACTCCGTATCTATCAGCAGTTTCCTGAGCAATAACTCTCGAATGCCTCACGGTAGGCATCGGTGACACGGATAATCTCATCACCGATATAGACGCATAGGTTGCGGTCAACCGTTCGTATCTTATCCAATCGGACGATATACGAACGGTTGATGCGCATAAAGGTATCGGTGGGCAGTGACTCCTCCACGGCTTTCATCGTCATATGGGTGGTCAAGGGATGTGGCTCCCCCTCCACATGGAAGCGCACATAGTCTTTCATCCCTTCCACATAAAGGATATGGTCAAAGTTCACCTGTCGCAGTTCTCCGTCCACACGGATGAACATCGTCTTCTTGGGTGAACCTTCCACACTCTCAACTTTCAACTCTAAGCTAATCAGTCGCTCTGCTTTCTCCACAGCAGCGATGAACTTATTATAACGGATGGGTTTCAGGAGGAAGTCGACAGCGTTCACCTCATAACTCTCGAAGGCATATTCCTTAAAGGCTGTCGTGAAAATGATCTTGGTTCCTTCTGGCAACATGTGCGACAGTTCCATACCATTCAAGTCGGGCATCTGGATGTCCATGAAGGTGAGGTTGACAGGATGCTCTTTCAGCCAGGTCAGTGCCTCTACGGAATCGGTAAAGGAATGCTCCAACTGGAGTTGGGGTGTTCTTGTAACGAACGATTCCAACAACTTGACGGCAAGGGGCTCGTCATCGACGATGATGCAGGTGATAGGACTCATAGCTGGATGGTGACTTTAACGTGATAGATGTTATCTTGGAGGGATTGCTCCCATGTGTATTTGTCTTTGTAAATGAGTTCCAAGCGACGCTTGGTGTTCTCTATACCAATCCCTGATCCGCTGCGGTTCTGCTCGTCCTTCGGGTAGTTGGTGTTCTCACAGATAAAGGTCAGAAGGTGGTCATCAGTAGTCAAAGTGATATTGATGCGGGAGTCCCGTCCACTGCTGACTCCGTGTTTGAAGGCATTCTCAATCAGTGAGATAAAGAGGAGGGGAGCTACCTCTAGTTGAGCGTTAAACGTTGAGAGTTGAGCGAGAACTTCTGTCCGCTCGTTGCAGCGTAGCCGCATCAGGTCGATATAGTTCTGCATGAATTCCACTTCCCCCTTCAGTGGAACAGTCTCATGACGGGTCTCGTACATCGCATAGCGCAACAGGTCGCTTAGTTGGGCGATGGAGTCCTGTGCCTGATCAGCGTCAATCTGTACGAGTGATGAGATATTATTCAGAGTGTTGAAGAGGAAATGGGGGTTCAGCTGATTCTTCAACCATTCCAGTTCTGCCTCCGTATGTTTTTGTTTCTCCTCTGCCAGTTGTCGTTTGATTTCCTTGGTCCTGACTAAGTGATGAACCAGTAGGGCAAGTCCTGCCAAGGCAACATATACGAATAGGAAGAAAACGGTGGAGGCATAGTAGCCTATAAGCGTTGCTTTCTTAAATTGCTCATTGGGCTGCATGTCCATGATGGTTTGTGGGTTCACAGAGAAATAGTGCCATGCGGTACCACAAAGGAACAGAAAATTGACAAGGAAGAACACCCATCGTCTGTTACGATAGTAACAAAGAGGTATCAGTATACAGAAATTGGCGAAGTAGACGCCGGCGGGCATGGCGATAATCCTTATCGAGTACATCATCGCATGGTAGGAATCCTGCCAGTTATGTGTACTGAAAAACGTAGTGATGGCGGGTACCAGCATCAGTACCAGCCACACTACGATTTGTATTCCCAGCAATTCAAGGTCGCGTCTTGTGAAATGTATTTTCATTGCTGCAAAAGTACGAAAAAGATTTTAATAATCACTCAAAACTCTCAACTATTAGCTCTATGCGTTATTGTTGTCCCATCTGGGCACTATTGATAGTCTCACTCTGGCTCTGGTGCTCGATATAGTCATTCTCTACACGGCTCTGGTGCTGGCGGAACTGTTTCTTGGTATTACCGAAGCTATAGGCGATGCTGAAGGAAAAACTCTGCATAGGCACTTTGATCTGCATATGGTTGGTGAAATCTTTGCCGTGTGAGTAGTTCTCGATATTCAGTTTACCGCCATTGCCAATACCTGTCATTCCAGACAAAGTGAGGGTCAGCTTGTCGTCAAAGAAGTTCTTGGAGATATTTGCAGTCAGGATGTTGAAACCAGTACTCCATCCCTGCAGGTTGTATCTCTTGGTGGAGGTAATCAGGTAAGCACCGAGTTTGAAGTTGGCTGGTAGTGTCTGCTGGAGTCCAACCATAGCATTGGCATGCCATCCGTTATTCTTCAGGTCAAGAGCTTTTGAGCGCATGTCGCTATAGTCTATGCCACCATTGAGGAAGATACGCGTGTTCTTGTGCAACAACCAGTTGGCATATACGTTGAGGCTGGTCACATGATTTTTTGCAGTATTGTCATAGGTGGTGTTTAACAGGTTGTTGTCGTCATAGAAGGAGAATTGTTCGATGGCGTTATCCGTAAAACTATGACGTAGGTTGACGTTGAGCATCAGTTTGGAAGAGAAGGTATTGAATACCAGTCCGATGTTGTGCAACTTCTCTGTGTCCAAATTAGGATTACCATAGGTCAATGCCGTAGGATTAGAGCGGTCTACGTAAGGGTTCAGGTAGCTGATACCAGGACGTGAGATACGCATGTTGTAAGTCAGTCCGATGTTTGTGGTGGGAGCGAAGTTATAGGTCAGACTGGCGGATGGAACCAGATTGCCATAGTTCGTTTTAAAATCAGCTCCGTTACCCAGACGGTAAGCGACGTTCTGCCATGTCTGCTCATAACGCAGTCCAGCCTTAGTTCCCCATTTTCCAAATTTACTGACGAACTCGGCATAGCCGGCGAGGATGCTGTTTTTGTAGTCATATTCCGAGCTAAGTTCCTCAGCATAGACATCAGCGAGATAATACAAAGCTTCAGAAGTTGCCTTACGATGGCTGAACTTCAAACCGGCATTCAATGTATTGTTCTTGCCTAAAGGAGTGGTGTAGTCTGCTTGGAAAATATGGTCTGTGGTGCGCTCCTCATTATCAGAATAACGGTCAGTAAGATCTATCCAAGTGTTTTGTGTATCGGTCAGGTCGAACTTATTATCCATCTTATTATTGGTGGGCGCATATGTCAATTGGTAAGTCAGTGTCAGACTGCTGGTGCGCGCTTTGTTAAGGAAACGCTGGTAGTCAATACTCCCATTGAAGGAGGTACGGCTCATCTTCATGTCGGTAGTGGTGCCGTAAGAATAGCCGTTGCCATAAATACCACCGCCCATATTGGTCGTGCTGTAACCATTGTTCTTCACATGGAAAGAGGTGATACCCGCAGTCAGTCCTAAGGTGCTCATTGAGTCTACCTCATAACTCATCGTCAGGTTACCCATCGTAAAGGGTGTCTTGGGTTTGGAGGTGGATGATGTAGTCATCGTGGATGACACAGCACCAATCTGCTCCCGTTCCATCGTTGTTACGGTCTCACCAGGATTCGAGTGATTATACATAGCGTTGGCACTAAACGACAGCTTGCCCTTCTGTCCACTGACAAAGGCACTGCCGCCCCAGCTTTTATTACCAACTTGGGCACGGATATTACCATTGTAACCATCCATGCTGCCACCACCCATCGCAGATGCTGCCTCTTTGTTCATGACGATATTCAGGACTCCGGCACCACCCTCTGCATCATACTTGGCACCAGGGTTGGTGACTACCTCAATGTTCTTTACCATTGAGGCAGGCATTGCCTTGAAGACCTGACTAGGTGCTGACGACATCATCATATTAGGCTTTCCGTCCACATATACCTTGAAGGAGGTGGAGCCGTTGACGGAGATATTATCCTCGCCGTCAACAGTCACCATAGGTACTTTGCGTAACATGTCCAGCACGGTGGATGCCTTGGAGTCGGCATCCTCCTGTACATTATATGACATCTTATCGACTTCCATTTTAACCAAAGGCTTCTGGGCGACAATCTCTACGCCTTGCAGCATCTGGGCATCCTCACTGATAAGGATGGTGCCAAGGTCTATCTTCTGCTCTTTACCTAAAGTGATCTGTCGTACAGCATCACGTTTGCCAACGCTGCTTAACTGTACTATATACTTCCCGCTGCCATTGACCTCCTGGCGGAAACGTCCTTCCAGGTCTGTCAGTCCCATAGCGGCAGGCTTCTGTTGTTTGCCAGCCTTGAAGATACGAACAGTGGCATAGGGCTCTGGCTCTTGGAAGGTGGAATCTACGAGAACACCTGTTACTACTGTCTTCTGTGCCATTGCCAGTGTGGCAACGAAACTCATCATAATGACGAAGATTGTTTTTTTCATATTCTTTTTTGCTTTTTTTTTCTAAATCTGATGCAAAGGTAGGATGAAAAGTGATATGCTCCAAGTTGCTTTCGACGAAATAACTCCTGTCTTTCGACGAAATATGGAAATAAAGTAGTACCTTTGCAGACATAACTCATGCGTTACGATATTTTTTAATGGAAAAGAATGTTATGAAGAAAGTTCTTCTTTTTTTGATGATAACTTTGGCATGGAATGCTCATGCACAGTCATCAATGGAATTGACTGCCACAGAAGTTGCTGTAAAGATGATACCAGGATGGAATCTTGGCAATACAATGGAGGCGGGTGACAAAGCTCATAATTTCACCAATAAAGGTGGATTGGATGCAGAGACTGCCTGGCAGGATACTCGCACGACTCAGGAAATCATCAATTATGTTCGCTCACTGGGTTTCCGTTCAATTCGTATTCCTTGTGCATGGGTGATGGGACATATTTCCGATTCCACTAATTATACAATTGACCCAGCGTGGATGGCACGTGTGAAGGAGATCGTTGACTATTCCCTGAATGCCGGACTTTATGTGGTTATCAACCAGCATTGGGATGGCGGCTGGCTGGAAAATAGCATTGCTAATACTGATCCTGATGTCATTGCCAAAAACAAAACTGTCTTAAAACGTGTCTGGGAACAGATAGCCGAAACCTTTAAAGGTTATGACGAGCGATTGCTATTTGCTGGATTGAATGAGCCGGAAGCTAAGGACCAGGCTGCTACCGATAATCTGTTGGAGTATGAGCAGGATTTCATCAAAACGGTACGCTATTCTGGGGGTAACAATGCCCAGCGTATCTTAATCATACAGGGACCGTCTACCAATATCGACCATACATGTCAGTTCATGACGAAACTGCCTGTCGACCTTGTTTCTCAACGTCTGATGATAGAAGTCCATTATTATGAGCCTTGGCAATGGTGGGGCATGGAGAAAGACGAAAACTGGGGTAAGGTGTTTTATTATTGGGGTACCGAAAACCATGTCAACGGATCGGAACATAATGCTAATCATGGAGAGGAGGACTACATGGAGGAGCAATTGGAGAAGATGCGCAGACAATTTGCCGAAAAAGGCATCCCCGTTTATATTGGTGAATTTGGGGCCAACTGGCGCGCGATAACGAGTGCCAATGAGAGTCAGGATAAGCATAATAGCAGTATTCAGTATCATTATAAGACATTCCTGAAGAAATGTTTCCAGAAAGGACTGATTCCTGTCGTATGGGATACGAATTATCGTGGAAAACCTTCTATGACGATGATCAATCGGAAAGACCAGGACATCTATAATGAGTATATGATGAAGGGACTTCATGAGGCTATGGAGGAGGCTGTTGTCAAATGAGTTTTGCTTTGACGCTTTTACAATGGTTTCACCAGAACGGTCGTGTGCTTCCATGGAGGGAAACGCGTGATCCTTATGCGATATGGCTGTCGGAGATTATCCTGCAACAGACCCGTATCGATCAGGGGTTGCCGTATTGGCAGCGTTTCATGCAACGGTGGCCTATAGTAGAGGAACTGGCAGCAGCTACAGAGGATGAGGTGTTGTGTGAATGGCAGGGGCTGGGCTATTATAGTCGCGCAAGGAATCTGCATACAGCAGCAAGGCAGGTGGTGGCGATGGGAGGATTCCCCCGAACCCTGGAGGGTATCAAAAGTCTCAAGGGTGTTGGTGACTATACGGCAGCCGCTATCGGCTCTATCGCCTTCGACCTGCCAGCAGCCGTCGTTGATGGGAATGTTTATCGGGTATTATCTCGCTATTATGGTATTGCCACACCTATCAATACCACGGGGGGCAAGAAAGAGTTTGCTGCATTGGCACAAAGTCTGCTGCCGAAAAATGAGGCATCCATTTTCAATCAGGCGATGATGGACTTCGGTGCTATCCAATGTACCCCATCAACCCCACATTGCCCATCCTGCCCATTACAAGAGACCTGCATCGCCTTCCGCGAGAATAAAGTTACAGAACTGCCCGTCAAGCAAAAGACCTTGAAAATCAAAGAGCGTCATCTGACTTATATATATATAAGGTATAAGGGGGAGACTGCCATTCATCGTCGTTCTGCCAGAGACATCTGGCAAGGGCTCTATGAACCCTGGCTTACTGACGTTGTTCCTTCTAGTGCTGTGTTACAGTGCCGAAACCTCAAGCACGTCCTGACCCATCGCATCATCTATGCCGACTTCTACTTGTGGGAACCAACAGAAAGGCCTTCGCTGCCTGATGACTATTTATGGATTAAGGAAACGGATATCGATAAATATGGTATCCCTCGACTAATAGATATCTTTTTGCAGAAGCTCAATGAATAATATGGAGAGAATAAATATCGCCATCTTTGTATCAGGAAGTGGTACGAACTGTGAGAACCTGATTAAATATTTCAGTGGTTTTGAACGCTATCGTTGTGCCTTGGTCGTCAGTAACAAGCCTGAGGCTCCTGCCTTGGAACGGGCAGAGCGTTTAGGTGTGGAAACGGCAGTAACTCCCAAACCGCAATTAAATGATGCGGATGTCATGATGCCGTTACTTCGTCAGTATGATATACAGTTTATTGTCTTGGCAGGTTTCCTGCCCCTGATTCCTGATTTCCTTATTGATGCCTTCCCCCGTCGTATCATCAATATCCACCCTGCCCTTTTGCCGAAATATGGTGGAAAGGGTATGTGGGGACATCATGTCCATGAGGCTGTGAAGGCTGCTGGAGAAACGGAGACAGGTATGACTGTGCATTATGTGACCCCTGTCTGTGATTCTGGTGAGATGATTGCGCAATACAAGGTGGCGCTTTCTCCTGACGATACTGCCGACGATATCGCAGCCAAGGAGCATCAGTTGGAGATGAAGTATTATCCTTTAGTCGTGGAAAAGGTTCTCAACGAAACGTTTTAGCGATGGCAGAACATAATGATTTAGGTAAATGGGGTGAAGACCTCGCTGTTGATTATTTACAGCGCAAGGGCTATGTCATTTTGGAACGTGACTGGAGGAGCGGTCATCGTGATCTGGATATCATCGCATTGGATGGTGATGTGGTGGTCTTTGTAGAAGTAAAGACACGCCGCAACTGTCTGTTTACCGATCCTGTCGATGCGGTGGGATATCAAAAGATTCGCAACCTGCAACAGGCTGCGAATCATTATGTGAAATATCGTCAGATAGACTGTGATATTCGTTTTGATATTATTTCTATCATCGGGTCAGTGGGTGCTGAACCGGAGATAGAGCATATCGCAGATGCTTTCTGATACTTATGCTTCCTCAGCCTCAGCAGCCTTGAAATTCTCGAGGTCCTCTACACGGAAGGCCTTGATGTAAGCAGACTTACCATAGACATCCTCTTCCGTCATGCGAACATAGACGTTGGCAGACTTCTCAAACAACTCGGGAGCCTTGGTAGCGTCGCGGATGATGAGCAGGCTCATCACAAGTTCAGCAGTCATGTCATAGAGACGACGGGCAAGGAAGTCCTGAGCATCCTGGTTCTCCAGAGCCTTGACATTGGCAAGAGCCTCCTCATAGACAGGAATCAGTTTCTCCACACGAGTCTTGAGAGCAGCATTTGCCTCTGAAGGCAGGGCAGCGAACATCTCCTTGATATTGTTCAGCATTGTGCCGTTGGTGATATAGCGGATGGCGGCAACAACCTGCAACTGCGTGGTACCCTCATAGATAGAGAAGATACGGGCATCGCGGAACAAACGCTGGCTCTTGTACTCCATGATAAAGCCTGAACCACCATGGATACTGATAGCATCATAGGCGTTCTGGTTGGCATATTCGGAGTTCATACCCTTGGCAAGTGGGGTGAAGGCATCAGCCAGACGCTGGTACTTCTTCAACTCCTGCTTCTCCTCGGGCTCCAACTTACGATCACGCTCGATATCCTCTAAGCACTTGTAGACATCCACATAGCAAGCAGTTTCATAAAGCAGAGAACGACCAGCGTCAAGTTTAGCCTTCATACGAGAGAGCATATCATAGACAGCGGGGAAGTTGATGATCTTATCGCCAAACTGCTGACGCTCCTTGGCGTATGCCAGTCCCTCGTTGTAAGCCTCCTGCTCGACACCTACTGACTGTGCGGCGATACCCAGACGGGCACCGTTCATCAGGGCCATCACATATTTAATCAATCCCAGACGGGTGCTACCGCAGAGTTCTGCCTTGGCATTCTTATAAGTCAACTCACAAGTGGGTGAGCCGTGGATACCGAGCTTATGCTCGATGTGACGCACATTCACACCGCCCTGGCGCTTGTCGTAGATGAACATGGACAGGCCACGTCCGTCCTTCGTGCCTTCCTCAGAACGAGCCAGCACGAGGTGGATGTCTGAGTCACCGTTGGTGATGAAACGCTTCACACCATTCAGACGCCAGCAGTTCTCCTTCTCATCGAAGGTAGCCTTCAACATCACACGCTGCAGGTCAGAACCGGCATCAGGCTCCGTCAAGTCCATACTCATACCCTCACCTGCGCAAACACGGGGGATATATTTCTGACGCTGCTCCTCAGAACCGAATTCATACAGGGTGTCGATACAGCTCTGCAGACTCCAAATGTTCTGGAAACCGGCATCAGCAGCACTAATCATCTCACTCAACATGGAGAACACTGCGTTAGGCAGGTTCAGACCACCGTAACGACGAGGCATACTTACACCCCACAGACCAGCCTTGCGGGTAGCGTCGAGGTTCTCGTAAGTCTTAGAGGCGTAGATCATACGACCGTTCTCGAGGTGTGGACCTTCGAGGTCAACGCTCTCAGAGTTTGGCTCGATGATGTTGGCAGCCACGTCGCCAGTGATGTCGAGAATCTGCTTGTAGTTCTCGATGGCATCGCCCAGGTCAACGGGAGCGTAGTCATACTTCTTGGCATCTTCGAAGTTGCGCTCCTTGAGCTCAACGATGCGCTTCATCAGAGGATGGTTCAGATAGAATCCAATCTCTGGGTGATCACTATAATAGTTTGCCATAATTATTCTTTGTTGTTTTCAATCTTTCTTGATAAGATGTAGTTTATAGAACACGTTACGGTAAGTAGTGCATAAGCAATGCCTGTTTTTAGCTGATTATTACAAAAGCTGAAAATGCTGAATGCAAGTGCTGCTAGTGCTACTAAACCATTGGCTATTCGCCACACCTTTCTCTTTTCCATTACTTTGAGTTCTGCTTATAATATTTGATCAACTTAGGTACAACCTCCTCAACGGTGCCAACAATCACGTAGTCGGCGATTTTGTTGATAGGAGCATCGGGATCGCTGTTAACAGAGATGATGATACCAGAATCCTGCATACCAGCGATGTGCTGAATCTGTCCAGAGATACCACAGGCGATATATACCTTTGGATGAACGGTAACACCCGTCTGACCAATCTGACGATCGTGGTCAATCCAACCAGCATCCACGGCAGCACGAGAGCCACCCACCTCACCATGAAGAACCTTGGCGAGTGTAAACAACTGGTCGAAACCTTCCTTAGAACCAACACCATAACCACCAGCAACCACGATGGGCGCACCCTTCAGGTTATGCTTGGCAGCCTCAACATGGTGGTCGAGTACCTTCACAACGAAAGCTTCGGGGCTTACATACTTAGAAACCTCAGGATAAACAACCTCCTTCTTGCACTCACCCTCATAGATAGCCTTCTGCATCACACCACTACGAACAGTTGCCATCTGAGGACGATGGTCTGGGTTCACGATAGTAGCCACGATGTTACCACCAAAGGCTGGACGAATCTGATAGAGCAGGTTCTCATAGACCTTCTCATTCTTCTTATCCTCATAAGGACCAATCTCGAGTTCTGTACAGTCAGCCGTCAGACCAGAGGTCAGTGAAGAACTAACACGAGGACCAAGGTCGCGACCAATAACAGTAGCACCCATCAGACAAATCTGCGGCTGCTCTTCTTTGAAGAGGTTCACGAGGATGTCAGTATGTGGAGCAGAAGTGTAAGGGAACAAGTCCTTAGCGTCGAACACAAACAGTTTATCGACACCATAAGGCAGAATCTGATCCTCTACTTTACCCTTAATGCCTGTGCCGGCAACAACAGCGTGGAGTTCCACTTTCAGTTCATTGGCGAGCTTGCGACCCTTGGTCAGCAGCTCCTGAGATACTTCCTGTACCAGAGTACCTTCTATTTCGCAATATACAAATACGTTGTTAGCCATATCTCTTAACCAATAATCTTTTCTTCCAACAATTCTTTGATCATTCCCTCGATATCAGCATCAGAAGCCGTCAAAGTCTTCGACTCCTTAGCCTGGAACACAATGTTCTTAATAGCCTTCACCTTCGTAGGTGAGCCACTCAGACCGCACTGGTTCACATCACCGTCCACATCAGCAACGCTCCACTGGTTCAGTGTCAGATAAGGACGCTCCTCGTAGAGCTTATCATAGGGTGTACCCTCAGCAGGACGCTCCATCGGACAAGTAGCACGCTTGTACTTCATCACCAGTTTGGCATTCTGGGGACGACAGGGAGCAGCACTTCCGTTCACGGTAATCACCACTGGCAGCGGAGCCTCAACAGTCTCCACACCACCGTCAATCACACGCTTGATAGTTGCCTTGCCATCCTTTACGCTCAGAACCTCCTCTGCATAAGTCACCTGATTCAGTCCTAACTTCTGAGCCACCTGCGGACCTACCTGTGCGGTATCACCATCAATAGCCTGACGACCACCAATCACGATGTCCACATCACCAATCTTCTTGATGGCAGTAGCGAGGGCGTAAGAGGTAGCGAGGGTATCGGCACCAGCAAACAGACGGTCAGTCAGCAACCAACCTGTATCTGCACCACGATAAAGTCCCTGACGGATAATCTCACCTGCACGTGGAGGACCCATCGTGAGGATTCCTACTGTTGAGCCCGGATTCTGCTCTTTCAGACGAAGAGCCTGCTCCAAGGCATTCAAATCTTCTGGGTTGAAGATGGCAGGTAAGGCAGCACGGTTGACCGTTCCTTCGGCTGTCATAGCATCCTTACCCACATTACGGGTGTCTGGCACTTGCTTCGCCAGCACAACAATCTTTAAAGCCATAAAATATTATTATAATAATGTGTTACTTTGCAATGCCTTTTTTTAAGGCGATGCAAAGGTACTGCTTTTTGCGCACATAGCCAAACAAATTGCACAAAAAGGGATAAAACGTGCACATTTCTTCCGTTTTGTGCAACAATTTCTTATTTTTTTAAAAAAGAAGTCGTATTGTTCCTGTTCTCAGAAATAATTATTATCTTTGTCGACTGATACAGATAATCAAACAGATACATATGAGAAGATTAGTTACACTGGCCGTTGTCATGATGATGGCGATGACGGCAACATACGCCCAGAAGCGTACAAGTTACAAGTTTACGTTTAAGTATGCCATTGAAATTGAGTCGCAAGATGAAGCTAACTGCGACGTCTTGTTCGAGATTGTTGACAAACCAGGAGAGACTCCGTATATCAACTTGGTCAACAATGCGGACAATGACACTGAACGCGAGGAGTTGAAACCTGTCGTCGTATACAAGGAAAACGACAATAGCGTTTTCTTCTTTAAGGAGGATGGTTCCGAGTTTTACAATCTCAGTATGTCGGTCAAGGGCGGTAATGCCCCCATCTGCATCTTGCTTGTGATGGAAAATGATGACAACGGTACACCAAAGCTCCAATATGGTCTTAGCAACGAAGAAGGCACACCCGATAACGCAGAGTGCGCCGCCACCTTCAAGGCCTTGACTGATAATGTGAAGGCTAATGCACTGAACAACTTTAGTGTCAAGACCCTTCAGTAAGGCTCATTTTGGAGTCCTCTGCCAACTCTACTACACGCTCTATGGCATCACAGATGTAATAGAACGAATAACGCTTCGACACAAAAAAGTCGCTACCCCATCCTTTCAGTTCGCCCACACTGCTACGCGACAGGCCACCGATACGCTTGCCCTGCTCGTTATAGACGTAGTACCAGTTCTTCGTCTCTTCGATATACGATATCTGCTGGCAAAGCCCTCGTGTAGCTATTGCTAACAGAAATAATAGAATTGTAAACAGCCTTTTTGTCATGAATGTCTTTAGTAGTTTTAAGTTTCACATTGAGTACAAAGTTACGAAAAAAGATTGTTCCACAAAACAATTCCGAAAAAATATTGTTTCATGCAGCAAGAGCCAACGACTCTTGCTGTTTGGGTGAGAGGTGGAAATATTTGGTCATTTTATTAAGGAGAGAAGTGGTTTGATCCTGATTGAGGTCAAAGATGGTGAGGGTATAGACCCCAAGGTTAAATGATGGTGTGAAGAAGACTCTTTTGTTGTTGAGGTACTTTTGGATTTTGTTGAAGTAGTTCTTGGAACTGGTTTTAATTGTTATAGCCATATCTTTTGAATTTAAATGTTTGATGTGCATAATATAGACACATTCGCGAAAAAATTCAAAAAACATGGCAACTTTTTTTTAAAAGTATAATTATAAGTTCAAAGGAACCTCTTTCGTCATTTGACAGATTCTAATGCTGGCAATATAACCGCATCTTCCTGCGAGGGATTCTGAAGGAACATACAATAGTAGATGGGCATATATGTAGCACCTTTCTTCTTGTACACTTTACGCTCATTGGAAAAAACGATAGCCCGGGTGATGCCATATTCAGGAGTCTCAAGAAACTTTGTCAGTGCACTATGTTCCGTATAGTCTTTCCCTGATTTAATTTCTAAGGGCAACACCTGAAGCCTCTTATAGTCATCAATAAGGAAATCCACTTCACCTTTTCTCTTGTTGTCGTAATAATGCAGTTTAAACTGATGGGCAGCAAGTTCCTGGGCAACAACCGACTCATATACTGTTCCAAGGTTGATGCTCTTGATGTCCTGAAGCACTGCATTCACATTGACTCCATAGAGCAGATTTGTCAACAGGCCTACATCGTTTAGGTACAGTTTTAATAGGCGTTTCTGCTCCGACTCTGCTAATGGGAAACGTGGATTGCTGATGGCCAACACCTCTAAGGCAACCCCCGAATTAGTAAGATATTCAAACTCGTCGGCATAATCAGAAAAATGCTTACCCGTCTTGTTTTCTATCTTGTTGTAAACAACCCGTTTCTTTTTGTTCTCCAAATTGCTGGGAATCAAGTCATAAATGCGACGAATAATCAGCCTGTGCTCCTCGTCGTATTGTGAAGCATCGATTCGGTAGAGTTCATGAATATCCCTATGCACGGTCCTTACACGTACCATATTCCTATCCGCTAAATATTTATTGACAGCTTCGGGCAAACCACCAATCAGCAAATAATATTGAAATCGCTTGAGTAACAAGTCATGCGTACTCTCATCCAGACTCTCCTCACGCTCGAAAGCACCGCGTATATGTTCTATCCATTCTTTGCTGATGCCTGTAGCCCAAAGGAATTCCTCAAAATCGAGAGGGTACATCTGTTCGATAGTAATGCTGCCAATAGGTACCGACGGGGTCTCAGACAATGCCACACCCAGCTGTGAACCACTGGCTATAAAACGGTACTTCCCTTCCTGATTGAGGAACTTTAGCATAGTCATCAGGTGCGGATAACTCTGAATCTCATCGAGAAATACGAGTGTGTCAGACTTATTTCCCAGAGGCTTAGAGTAGTAATTTCCAAGCCGCATGTACAAATCGTTAGTAGTCTTCACGCTGGCGAACACTTGATCACCTTCCTTGTCTTCTTTCAGGTTGATTTCCACGAAATGTTTGAAAAGCCTTCTGCCAACGTAACGCACAAGATAAGACTTTCCTATCTGCCTTGCACCATTGACCAACAGAATCTTATTGGGCTCGTCGGTCAGGAACTGTTCCAAATACCGAGTGAATTTTCGTTCAAGCATCTTATGACTTTATTAAATACAGCGATGCAAAGATAATAATTTTATTGCAAACCACCAAGGAAAAAACCATTTATTCCATATTTTTTTCGCTATTTTATAACACTTATTCCGTTTTTTATTGACTTAAAAGTTCCACTTATTCCACTTTTGAAGAAGTCAACTGTTCAAAGGAACCTCTTCCAGAAGGAAGGGTATAATTCCGACATACATGATGCCGTCTTCATCCATCTAGGCCTTTGCATTTCCGTAGATGATAACGATCTTGCGGAAGAAGTCGCCAGAGTTTTTTTAGGGAGAAGGTCTCTTGTTCTCAGAAATAATTATTATCTTTGTCGACTGATACAGATAATCAAACAGATACATATGAGAAGACTAGTTACACTGGCCGTTGTCACGATGATGGCGATGACGGCAACATACGCCCAGAAGCGTACAAGTTACAAGTTCAGGTTTAAGTATGCCGTTGAAATTGAGATGGAAATTGGAGCTAACTGCGACGTCTTGTTCGAGATAGTTGACAAACCAGGAGAGACTCCGTATATCAACCTGGTCAACAATGCGGATAATGGCACTGAACGCAATGAGTTGAAACCTGTTGTCGTATACAAGGAAAGCAACAATAGCGTTTTCTTCTATAAGGAGGATGGTCCCGAGTTTTATGCTCTCTGTATGACGGCCAAGGGCGGCTGCACCTTGCTTGTGATGGAAAATGATGACAACGGTACGACAACACTCCAATATGGTCTTACCAACATAGAAGGCACACCCGATAACGCAGAGTGCGCCGCCACCTTCAAGGCCTTGATTGATCATGTGAAGGCTAATGCACTGAACAACTTTACTGTCAAGACCCTTCAGTAAGGCGAAGGACTCTTTTTGAGAACCTTTATACCTCGATACCCCCAAGCAAAGGACCCGATAGGCGGCACCTAACGTATGGATGGGCGGCACCTAACTCATGGATAGGCGGCACCTAATGCATGGATATGCGGCATCTAACTCGGGGAAATGGCACCTGACTCTGGAGGGAATGCCTTTTAAGGGTTACTCGGATATCTCCTATAGGTTGTTCCGATATCTGTTATACCCCTATAGGAGGCATCGGAATACCCCCATAACAGATATTCGAATGAAGCATAGAAGGCATTCGCGTAAAATAGGGTGTATAAATATCCAAAATAGAAATGAATATTTTATCAAAAAACTTGGGGCATTCATGATTATTTTGTATCTTTGCACATCCATTTAATATTCAACTCTTCTGCGATAATCATGGAAAATGTACAAAAGATGGTCACGGTCACAACTGTGACCATGTGACCGCAGAGGACGACGATGAGATGAGTTAACAATGTAACATTTTGATATACAGATATTTATAAATAAACTAATGACATCAACGAAGCGAAATGGTCACATGGTCACAGCTGTGACCATGTGACCGATAGAACGAAATCAAGAGTTATGACGACAGAAATAATAAAGAGAATTGTTGACGATGAGCGCGCAGAGCAACTGACTGCCCAGCTATGCCATCATTGGGAAGTGGTTACACAAAGACTGGACACGCTGGCACAAGAAGTAACAAGTGGTATGGACACCTGCATCGAAGCGGAGATCTATGCCGCCCAGATGCGTATGCAGCGTACAGTGATGGCACTGATGGAACTGAACAAGATACCCACAGCATTTTTGTTTTCAGAGTATCTGGAGCGCATCAACAAGACCGTATCAAACACCAGCATACGCCAGTCGGTCATGACACTGGTACAACGACTATTGGGCGGAACATCGCCTACCAAACAAGCGGCATCGTTCTTCGACATGGTTATCCAGACGATGACACAACACGTGGCATTGCCTACAGAACAACAGGAGGTCATTCGACAACAGGTGTCGTCACAATACATCTTCAGCGTATGTGCCCAACACCTGAATCCTGAGGACTTGATGATGGTGGCACAAATCATTCAGAACATCAATACCGAAGGCGACGCAAAGGAGCAGGAAGAGATTACCAGTCAACTTCAGAACATGCGACAGGCGATGGAAACGCTTGACAGGCAGATGAGCGAGAGTCTGCAGATGATGCTGATAGGACTGTTATTGTTGATGTTGTTACCTGGTTTGTTGGTCAGTCTGATGCAGCAACGCCGAACCGACAGCAAGGCAAAGGCCCAGTTATTTAATAAAGTACTCATACAGGTGCGTGAGAGCAACATATGGTGGGAGTATTGGCAAGAGCGTTGCGAAACACTACGTGTGGTCAGCGACAGCAGTTCGTGGAAGGAGATCATGACAGCAGAACGCACCAAGGAGCGCACAGAACTGGGAAAAGTGCCTGGAGGGTTGTTTGCCAAGTGGACCACCGACCGCAAGGCCTTCGATGAGTTTTTCCTCGATGCCAGCCTCGATGACGATGCCCTGCGCCACTTCATTTTCCATCTGGCGACCCTGTCGGAGATTGCCCGAGAACTCAACCCCACCACCAAGTTTGGCGACGAGCAACTGGTACTGGACGACCTGCAGCGCGTGGGCGACGCTGTCCTTGAGGCTGCCAACAGACTCAGCGATTTAGTAACCAAGTCATGGTTCCCTCATTATAACGCCATGTGGCAGGAGCTGATTCAGAACGAAACCATCTTTGCCCATCTGAAAGTGACACGCAGGAGTCCACACAACAACCTGTTTACTGCACGTTTCTTCTGCCACTTGGTGGGAGAAATGAAAAAAAGTGCAGTCTTCGGAGCACATTCCGACAATGATCTGGCAGAAAAACTGACAGAAAAGCGATATGTGGGTACTTTTAGGAAAAATATCCAAGAAGGAATGGGCGAAGAAACAGGAAATGTGCAAAAGACGTTCAACGCTATCTATCAGAAATATAAGCAGTTAGCAAACACTAAAAGATAACTTCACGCATTTGCACTTTAACTTTTGATATCCCATTTTGAAGGTGCAAAACCCCTTGTGACCTTTGCCGCCGTTATGATTTGCATAGCATCATCATTTAGCGGCAAGCCTCGCAAGGCGAGCATGGCTGCTTACCGTCAACTGCTGGCGGAGAATCACGTAGAGGAAATCCTTCAGGACGTGAAGCAGAACAAAAATTTGGATCGCAAGAAGGAGCTGCCCGTGTGGCTGCCTCTTGCACAGTGTTTTAACAATGGTACGCGCAAGGCTGAGGACGCAGTATCCTCAGGACTCTTCTTCCTCGATATCGACGAGAAGGGACTGACAGAACAGCTTTGGCAGAAAGTGCAGGACGAGAACCTCATTGGAGAATTCCGCATCGTCTACTTTGCCGAGAGTGCAGGTGGTGGTACGCACATCTGGGCTTGGCGAACACCAGGAGCAACCATCGAGGAGGACATCCAGAAGTTGGCGAGTCGCCTGGGTGTCAACTATGACTCGCATGTGACTGATTTAGCGCGCTGCTGTTTTATGGTCAGCGAACAGTATGTGAAGCTGCTTGACCCAGTAGTGTTTGAGGATCAGCCTTCGTCCCCTGAGTTAGGGGACCATAGGGGTCTGAACGAAGTGCCACCTCTTACTGAAAAGAACGAAAATGGCTCTGAAACTTGTTCAGACCCCCAACCCCCTAACTTAGGGGGCGTGAACTATAAAGGCATTCCCTACGAGAATATTTTACAGGCTCTGCTTTGGAAGTTGGGCTATGGCGATGCACCTGCTGAGGGCGAGCGTAACATGGCTCTCTACACCATGAGTCGCTACCTGCGTTTCATCTGTGACTTCGACGAACAGAAACTCTTTGCGATTCTACCCCATTGGGGACTGTCGGATCATGAGGTATTGTCCACCATCAAGAGTGCCATAGGCAGCACACGACCTGCAGGTATTCCTTCGATGATGAACGAGATACTCTCGTCGTTGGGAGCAGCTATCGAAGCAGGCTCAGCAGAGGCTGAAGAAACGACTGTCGCTCCAGTCGAAGCAGAGTTGCCTGGTATCCTTCAGGACTTGTCCGACCACGCTCCAGAGGAGTTCCGTGAGGCGACGCTGATAGCAGCAATGCCAATGCTGGGAACGTTGGCATCAGGTATCCGTGCCAAGTATCGCGATGGCAAGCTGAACTCACCCAGTTTCATCGTAGATATCGAGGCTCCTCAAGCCACAGGTAAGTCGTTTGTTGACAATGAATTTGAGTTGCTGATGGACCCTATCATCAAGCAGGACGAGGTGGAATGGCAGAAGGAGATTGCCTATTCGCTGGCGAAGAAAGACGGCGAGGATGTCGAGAATCCTTGTGCCCAGATCCGCATCATCGAACCCAACATCGGTGTGTCAGCATTCTTGGAGCGTGCCCTCTATGCCAAAGGCAAGCATCTCTTTACCTATGCCCCTGAGATTGAAACGGTATTGAAGAACAACAAGGGTGGGGCGTGGACAGAGAAGAACGACCTCTTCCGCCTGGCTTATGACAACAAACCCTGGGGTCAGCATCGCATCTCGAAGGATTCGTTCTCTGGAAAAATCACCCTCTATTACAATATGGTGATGTGTGGAACACCCAACAAGTGCCGAGCCTTCTTTGCTGATGCGGAGAGTGGATTAGTGAGCCGAGTAACACCTGTTATTCTACCTGATATGGTGGGTGCGAAGATGCCTCAGTTCAAGGCATGGAGCCAGGAAGAGGTAGAGAAGGTGAAGCGCCAGTGCCTTTGTCTGATGGACGAGGAGGGTGAGGTGGATTTGCCGCTCATCAACAAGGCCATCGAGGAATGGGATGAAGGCAAGCGTCAGGAGTATCTGCAGACGTTGCGCTACTCTCTTGATGTACTGCGTCGTCGTGCTGCCCTCAATGGTTTCCGAGCCGGCATCATCGCCTATCTGCTCGAAGGTCGTCAGGAAACGGAGCGCGCCATAAAGTTTGCCCTCTGGTATGCTGAGCGTTGTCTCCACTACCAGTTACAGCTCTATGGCACCAAGATTGATGCTTTGCACAACAACACGTTGAGTCCGCAGACTTCGAAGGGTAACATCCGCTATCTGGATGCGTTGCCCAAGGAGTTTACGAAGGAAGACTTGGTAAACCTCCGTCTGTCTAACAACGAGTCGCCAGTAGTAAAGACCATCATCTACCGCTGGGTAAAAGAAGGTATCGTCGTGAAAACCAACACCAATCTCTGGCAGAAGATCCAATAACAAAAAGCCTCACTAATTAGTGAGGCTTTTTGTTACCTTCGCTTAAACCAACTAAAGCCACCTGATGAGGAAGCCTGTTATACCCCATAGGATAGTCAAGTAATCACTCCAAAGGATTATAGCTCTGAGTCAGAACACTGGAAGGTGTTACCCTTGGTGATGTCACCTGTTTCCAGTCCGAGTTTAAACCACTTCATACGCTGTTTGCTGGTACCGTGGTTAAACGACTCCGGAACGGCATAGCCGCGTGCCTTTTTCTGCAGATAGTCATCACCGATAACCTGGGCACAGTTGATGGCTTCCTCGATGTCACCGTCCTCCAAAGAACCGAAGCGCTTGTTATCATGGTGTGCCCATACGCCGGCATAGAAGTCGGCAAGCAGTTCGAGGCGCACACTGAGTTTGTTGGCTTCTGTCTGAGGGAGTTTTGCCATCTGTTCATGGACTTTCTGCAATGTGCCTGTGAGATACTCCACATGGTGGCCTACCTCATGGGCGATGACATAGGCATAAGCGAAGTCACCGTCAGCACCTAATGATTTCTTCATCGTGGTGAAGAACGAGAGGTCAATATACAGTTTCTGGTCACCTGAGCAATAGAAGGGACCCATAGCAGCCGATCCCTGTCCACAGGCAGTCTGCGTACCATCAGTATAGAGTACCATCGTAGGCACCTGGTACTGTGCGCCGTTCTGTTTGAAGATCTCCGTCCATACATCCTCTGTACCAGCCAGAATCTGTGTGGAGAACTTCGCCAGTTCCTGTTCCTCCTGTGTAAACTCCCGCTGACCATCCGTCACTTCGGTATTCGTACCAGACAACGAGCCCAGTCCACCGTTCTGCACTTCCTGCATCACGGCACTCACTGGGTCACCGCCCGTCAACCAAGCCATTAAGGCTACTATGATAATACCACCGATTCCCAGACCGGCCTTTGCGCCACCGCTCATACCACGGCGGTCTTCTACATTGGAGCTTTCGCGTCTTCCGTCTAATCTCATATTTCTTTTATTTTAGGTTTCAATTTGTTTGCAAAGATACAAAAAAGTTTGTAATTGTGTTTTTAGATTGAAATATTTTTGTATATTTGCCCCAACAATATGAAACGACTGATTGAGAAATCACGTTCAGGTGGTATTCCTGCATTATTGTTTGCCACCTTGCTCATCATCCTCATCTTGGGGGTGCAATTTTATATGAGTGTCCGACATGATGAGGGGGATGCCCGGAAACTGGTCAACAGGGAAGTGAAAATTGTTGAGCAGTATATCAAAGCTCAGCTCAAAGATGCAGAATTCTCAATGGAGGACATGCGGGATAATGTGATTGAGTATATTGACCAACCAAATGAGATTACCCATATCACACAAAGGATTTTGAAGGAGAATCCTTTCCTCAAGGCTGCTGCCGTTGCTTTCGAGCCCAATTTCTATCCTCAAAAGGGATATTGGTTTGAGCCGCGCAGTACTCGTCAAGGAAATGAAATCATCAGTGATGTTATTGGTAGTGCAGATCATGACTATACCAAGATGGAATGGTATCTGTCGGGAATGGCAGGCAGGATAAAACACGGTGTATGGAGTAGTCCTTATATCGACAATTCTCAGGGTAATGCATATATCATGTCATTGAGTATGCCCCTCTATCACCAAAACAGGAAAGTGGGTGTTCTCTGCCTTGATATGGAACTGGAATGGATAAAACAGCTATTAAAAAATGTAGAACCCTATCCGGGTTCTGAGTGCCGGCTGTTAGACAAGAATGGGGTGGTGTTGGTTTCTTCGGACAGTATAGATATCAATAATGGCAATTTCTTCATTGACAGCAAACCCATCAAGATCAGTAAAATGTCGGTATTACTCGCCTGTCCCAAGAAAGCCATCTTTGGTGATTCGACGAGGTTGAATCTCGTTATTTTCGGACTGTTGTTCTTGGGTATGCTGCTTCTCGGCTATATCGTTCAGCATACAGTCCGTACCATCCTTCACCTTCATGATGTCCGACAGCAGCAGCAAATCATCAATCAGGAAATGCGTATCGCCCATGGTATCCAGATGGACATCCTCCGAAGTGACTTTCCTCTGGAACTTTGTGCTACCCTGTTGCCCATGAAGGAGGTAGGCGGTGACCTCTATGATTTCTACCAACAAGACCATATCCTTTATTTTATTATCGGAGATGTCAGTGGAAAGGGTGTTCCTGCGACGATGATGATGGCTGCTACGGTCAATCTCTTCCGTATGGCCGCCAGTCATTTCAATACACCAGCGGAGATTATGGGTGAAATCAACCGTGTCTTGTCAGCACGCAATCCCAGTCTGATATTCGTGACAGCTTTCGTGGGGAAACTAGATACGCAGCATGGACTGTTGACCTATTGTAATGCAGGTCATAATCCTCCAATCCTGAATATGACCCTGTTACGTACTGATCCAGATATTCCGTTGGGCTATCAGCTCGACTATGATTACCATCAATATGGGGCTATGTTTCCTGAGGGGTCCCGTATCGTGTTGTATACTGACGGAATCTTGGAATCCAGGAATAAAGATCATCAAATGATGGGTATGCAATACCTGTTGTCCATCATTAATTCCCATTATACCGAACCTGTTAACGAGATGACGGCAAATATCATGAAGGATACCCACCATTATATTGGAAGTTCAGAACAGGTTGACGATATGACCCTGATGTGTGTTGCCAATAATTCTCCCCAACAGGTTCCAGCCCTTGTGATTGCCAATGAGATAGAGGAATTGCAGCGTGTGAAGTCCCTATTACGGGAGTATTGCGATTGTCTGGGATGTGAGCGAAAGTTGACTCGTAAGATATTGTTGGCAGTGGAGGAGGCTGTGGCTAATGTCATCAATTATGCGTATCCAAAGGGGGTGCTGGGAAGGATTGATATCGATATCCAGGGAACTCCTGCTTCTGGTGGTGACCAGAAAGGCGACCTGACCATCAGTATTATAGACAATGGAGAGCCCTTTGACCCCACCGCACGTCAGGAAGTGGATGTGGAACAGACAGTTGGAGAACGACAAGTGGGAGGACTGGGCATCTATCTCTATCAACAACTGATGGACAATGTCTGCTACGAACGTGCTGACGATGGACGTAACATACTTATCATGACCAAAGAAATCAATTAGTGAAATATGAAAATTAGTATTCAACAAAGTGAAAAAGAGGTAGTGGTCGCTCTGAGTGGCGAACTCGACACTATTGCCACTACCCAGATGAGTGAGGAACTGAATCGGGTGACAGACTTGACAAACCAACGCCTTGTCATCGACTGTGAAGACTTGGAGTATATTAGTTCTTCAGGACTTCGTTTCTTCATGCAGTTGAAACGGAGCAGTGAACAGCGTGGAGGCAGTATCCAACTGCGTCATCTTAATGAAGACGTACGGGAGATTTTCCGACTGAGTGGCTTCCACCACATCTTCGATATTCAGTAGATGACGGAATAGACATATCCGCGCTCCACATTGACGACGGTTTTGATAGGCTCATGACCTGTCAAAACGGTCTTTAAATCATTGCGGATACCTTCGCCGGACAGTTTAAGTATGGCTTCTTTCATGGTCCAATAGCGGATGAAGGCGAGAGCAGGATTAGCGGAATGGGTAATCTTGTCGATTTCTGCATCGTTCATCGTATAGCGGACCAGGGATTCCTTGTATTCACGGAGACTCTCGATATCCACACCGACAGGGCGGTCACTGATGGCACAGATGACTGCTTCACGGCAATGGCTGATGTTGAAATGAATGTGGGGAAAACCGACAAGCACGGGTTTTCCGTGTTCCCCATACTCAAAGACGGGCTTCTCCGTGATACCGTATTCCTTCTTCAGTCCTTCGCATAGCAGCAGATAGGCTGCCGCACAGGTCTTACGTCCCTGTTCGTGCTTGAACTTCAATGCCTGTTCCCTCCGTTGGTCAGACAATAACGGCAGTGCCGCCTCGAAGTCGAAACGAGCGATATCGTCATTCAGGTAGAGCATCCGGTCTTTCTTCTGCTTTTGGAATACGGCGGTTGGGATTCTCCTTGCCTCCGAGGTCGATGAGTTCCCTGCCTTTTTGTACCACACTCTGTCGGCCTGTAAACAGTTTATTGCCTGCCGCCTCGTATGCTCGATGTGCCAGGTCCAGTTGTTCACCCACTTTCTGGTAACGCTGGATGAAGTCGCCCAAGCGGTCGAGCAATTGTTCTGCGATGCCGAACACCTTCTCTTGATTCTCCGCCTGCTGGTTCTGCACCCATGCGATATGAATCATGTGGAGGATGCCCAGGAGATTCTGCTCTCCCGTCACAAAGACCTTCTTCTCGAAGGCTTCGCGCCATAGGGTAGGGTCGTTGGCAAGAGCAAGCTGCAGTGACGACTCAAAGGGTACGAACATGATGACAAAATCCACTGTCTCACGTCCGTTCTTAATATACTTCGAATAGTCCTTACGTGCCAGTTCGTTAACATGGCTGCGTACACTCTTGATATGTTCCTGCAGATAGCGGTCCTTCTCTTCCGGTGTCTTCGCATTCACATATTTCTCATAAGCCACGAGCGACACCTTCGAATCGACGATGGCATCCTGTCCTTGCGGATAATGGAGGATGACATCAGGTTGCATCTCCTTACCTGTATCCTCGTTCTTCAACGGTCGTCCCAACTCGTCGCGCAACCGTGCCTGCACCTCATAGTGGATACCCTCCGTGAGTCCCTGCGAGGCAAGGAGGTCGCCCAGGATGATCTCGCCCATGTTACCGCTCACCTTATTGTCACGACGTAACACATTGGTAAGACTCTCCGCCTTCTCACCGAGCTGCTGCGTCTGCTGCATCATCTGTATCATCTGCTCACGGAAGGAGGCGGAATGGGCGGCACTCTCCTTCTGGTTCTCATGAATCGCCTTCTGCATATTCGTGATGGCATCCTTCAACGGCTGGGTGATAGAGCCAAGATTCTCCTTGTTCTCCTCCTTCAATCGCTGTGCCTGCGCATTAGCCAACAACATACCCATGTCGTGCAATTGTTCTTTGGTGGTCTTCATCATCTCCACCTCCGTCTCTTTTTTCGCCAGTGCCACACGCAGAACATCAAGCCGTTTGTCCATCACTACATAGAGGACGACAGCCCCGATTGCTATTCCTATAATAACAGATAATACTATCCCAATCATCATTCCATTTTGTTGTTAATACGACTTCGTCGCAAAGATACAACAAATTTCATAACACACCAAATTTAATTCTTCACTAATTACAGATTTTCTTGCAGAATGTATTCGAAGCAGTCAAAATGGATGAACCCCATCGCTTCGAGTTGCCTACGACTTTCAACAATATCGGTTTCTTTATTGTAGTCTGGTATATGGGGTAGACGGATGGTTACTTTCTGAACGTCCTCATGTGCAGAAAGCCAACGGAGATTCTCAATCACCTGGGAGTTGTCGACAGAGGTGTATTGACGGTAGATATCAGGATTCATGTCCTTGATATCAATATAATAATGATGAACATAGGGAACCACAGCCTCAAGATGTCTGCGGTTCACATTCAGCGAGGTTTCAATGTAGACGTGCCATTCCATAGGCATCAGTTTGCAGAAATTGACTATCTCGTCACTTCTCAACAACGGTTCTCCTCCTCCGAAGGTAATGCCTCCGCCTGTTGCCTTGAAATAGAGATCGTCCACCATTACCTGATTCAAGATATCCTGCGCATCCATCTGTCGCCACACACCGTCAGGTCTCAGGCACTGCTTGTTCAAGCAGTACTTACAGCACAAAGGACAGCCGTGGAATGCCACCAAGGTAGTGACACCCTGTCCATCTGTAACCAGACGATGGCGACTGATGCCTATCAATGGGGCTATCATTTCAATTGGAACACTTCTTCTTCTCTGTCGATGAGTCCGTATCGACACATTCGACATCACCAGCAAGTTCCATCATGCCATCGACTTGTTCCAGTCTTCTGATACTGTCGCTATCCACCACTAATTGTTGCTGGTCCTTCCCGGTATTCGGGTCTTTCACTTTGTTGGTACAACCTGTCAAGGCGAAAAGCCCTGCAGAGAGTCCCACGACAGCCACAGCCTTGCCCAGTTGCCTGCGAATGTCCAACTGTTGTTCGATATACCTTACTTCTGCCTCGCAAGCCAGACAGGTTCCGCGACACTCACCCTGATGATGACACTCACGGGGCTCATACTTGATCTCATTGGCATCGGCCACCTGCTTACGGATGGTCTTCAGCACACTGCAAATAGTCTTTCCTTTTGTCATAATCTTCAGTTATTGATTCGTTATTGATTCCGATGCAAGAAACTTCATGATTTTCTTCTTCCGGAACAAAGATACAAAAAGTCGAGAGAAATGCAAAAGGAAAACCTGTTTTTCTTTTCATTTCCGAGACGAAATGTCTTCGGCGAAGCCAAAGTTCAGAAAAAAACGGGCGAAAAGTCAAAGTACACTGAAAAAAAGTACACAAAGTTTTGGGCATTGCACTATTTTTCGTATTTTTGCATCATACTAACCCATACTGGAAACCTATGCCTGCAATATTTAGCAAGATTAGAAAGGAGGATTCTGAAAATACGAGACAATGGGATTTGCTCGTGACACGCCTGATTGAGGGAAACGTCATCCCCGTGATCGGACCAGGGTTCTTGGTGGACGACGAGAAGGGCAGTAATCCGCATCAAATACTGATAGACGACTTGGCGGAGGCCTATGAGATCAGTTCACATCCGAAGTCGTTCTCGGAGTTGCTGTACGACAAAAACTTCGATGCAAACGATCGAAAGAACATCTACGCCATGTTGGGCGACGCGTTCAGCCAGCCACTGTTCCAGCCTTCCCAACTACTGAAACGGTTGCTAGGCAGCAAGAGGTTTCCCTTTGTGATTACCACTTCATTCACTCCCGTGGTAGAGGATACGATGAAGGAGGTCTGGGGGGCCGATCTCGTTCGTGTGATGAAGTTTACAAACGACCCGTCGCATAACGATGACATCAGCACCAAGAGCGATATCAACAAGCCGACGGTGTACTATATGTTCGGCAAGGTGTGTCGCTCGGAGAAGAAGTACGTAGTCACCGACTATGACATGCTGTCATTCTGCCGCTCGTGGCTGAGTTCGGCAGAGCGACCGCAGAACCTGGCCGCTGAGTTGCAGTCAAAATACCTGCTCATTATGGGTAATGGCTTCTCGGACTGGCTAAGCCGCTTTGTGTGTTTCTCGCTGAAAGGTAAGATAGACAGCCAGCCTATAGGCATGGTGGTAGACCCCATTGCTGAGGATAGTTTCCTGCAGTTCATGAAGCGCATTGATGCTTTCACGCAGTTCAATGCCGAGGAGGTGGTGGACAAGATGGAGCATCTGGTGGCTGAACGTGAGGCCGAACTGCAGAAGACGCGTTTCAACTCGCCGC
Source organism: Prevotella sp. (assembly GCA_017645645.1). Classification (GTDB taxonomy): domain Bacteria; phylum Bacteroidota; class Bacteroidia; order Bacteroidales; family Bacteroidaceae; genus Prevotella. Next base: position 75,618 of record JAGCOB010000012.1, read on the forward strand.
AGCAAAACACGGATGTCTTTATCAGTTATTCACGGGCCGATGCCGAGGTGACGGCCCAACTGTACGAGGCCCTGACGGCACGCGGCATCAATGTGTGGTATGACCGCAACAGCATTAGCATGGGGGGTAACTTCATGAACGAGATCATTGCCGGTATCCGCAGTACGAAACTCTTCGTGCCTATCATGACCAAGAATATTCAGGCGCAGAGCAATGAATATCACCCCTACCGCACGGAGTGGAAGACAGCCATCGACTTGGCATCGGGCTATGGACGTACTTTCATCGTCCCCGTTAGCGAGAAAGACTTCGATTTCTATGGCAGTAATATCCCCGACGAACTGAAGGCCTGTAATGCCTATCTCTACGAAGCTGACAAGCCGGACTTCGGGGTGTTTGTCGATGAGATAGAGAAATTGCTGGCTAAGATATAGCCCTTTTCGAACATAGACAACTACGTGATATGAGTAAGAGAAACGATAATCCATGGAAAGGCCTTGACTCTTATAAGGAGAGTGACCGCTTGTATGGACGCGACGAAGAGATCGAGTTACTGTTCAGCCGCATAGAATATAATATCCAGACGGTGGTATACAGCCGCTCGGGCATTGGTAAGTCGTCGATCATCAATGCCGGCATATTCCCCAAGGCGCGGCGAGCCGGCATGTTGCCGATAAGTATCCGTTTGCAGCATACCACCAATAAGGACTATCCCACGGCCCCCTATATGGAACAGGTACGCCAGGCTATTGAGAATGAACTGCAGTCGTCTGGCGGTCGCATTGAGGAACTGGTACCCCATAAGGACGGTCATGAGGAGACTCTTTGGGAATTCCTACACCGGCACCGTTTCTGGTTGAGTGATAAACAGAAGCCTGCTGTCCCTCTGCTGGTGTTCGACCAATTTGAGGAGATATTTACACTGGAGAAAGACCATCACCGAGTGACAGACTTTTTCAGTCAGGTGGCCGACCTGCTGAACGGTATCATGCCCGACTACCTGACGGAGGCTGACCATATCGAGGGGACGACAAGCAATGGCATGCTGAACCGTCAGGCACTCTTCCGCGGACTACGTGGCCGACAGCGTGCCACCATCCAATATCTGACGGAAGATGCCTTCCATATTGTCTTCACATTGCGTGAGGACTATCTCTCCTTCTTGGAGCGCAATACCAGCCACATCCCTTCGCTCAAGATGAACCGCTACTGTTTGCTGCCCATCAATGAGGAGCAGGCGGCCACCATCATCATGGAACCCCGGCCGGGTCTGGTAGACTTGGACGTGGCCAAGCTCATTATAGAGAAAGTGACTGGCGAGACCGACTTTGAACTGGACGGCCGACCGGCCATCTTTGTCGACTCGGCCATCCTGTCACTTTATCTGAGTCGTCTGTACGACATCCTACCTGAAGGTGAAGAGAAGATTACTACCCAGTTGGTGAACCAGTTTGGTGACAATATCATCCAGGACTTCTACCTGGAAGTCATCGATGGTATGCGTAAGGAGTCCGTCGCCTATCTGGAGGATAACCTGCTCAACAACGAAGGACGTCGGGAAAACATCTCCGTGTATAACGCCACCCACGTGGGCGGCCTGACCGAGCAGGAACTGACCTATCTGTGTGAGGAGAAACGACTGCTGCGTCGCTTTGCCTACAGTGGGGACATGCGTCTGGAATACATCCACGACATTCTGTGTCCTATCATCAAAGACCGCAGGGATATCCGGCAGATGATGAAGGTGCAAGAAGAGGAACGTCAGAAGATTCTGGCGAATGAACGTCATAAACGTGAGTTGTTGGAACTGAAGGCCAAGGCCGATCGTCGCCGCTACCGTAACTACATGATAGCGGGCTGTGTAGCCGCTGCTGCCGTATTCTTCTTGTGGCTGTACAACTATTACATGAATGTAATGCCCTGTAACTACTATTACGAGTCATTCATCCAGGTCAATGGATGGCCGGTGGGTGTTGGACCGCGCCTATCAGAGGAAGAGGCTTTGAAGTTGTCTGTAAGCTACAAGTTGAGCAAGAAGGGCCACAGTCCGGGTACTCCGTTCAATATGATAGAGGTGATGAGCAGTGACGGCAAACTGCTGCACAACAAGATGCGCACGCCGCTAGTGAAGCACAGTGAGGTGTCGGATGTGAAGGGCAAGGTCTTCTCGGCCATGCTTAACAGTACGAAATACTATAAGTTCAGTGCGATAGAGAACTCCAGCACGGCACGTGTGGATAAAATGGAGGCCTTCGACATCAACGGGAAGGTCCTGTATGTCATTACCTATTTCAAAGCCTTGGAGGACAGGGAGAATTCCGACGGGGATACAGGAGCCTCGTATGTGTGGGCCGTATATACAGACATGAAGGGAGCCCCTCTGCAGGTCCGCGACAACGGTGCTGACCGCTTCCAGGTGTTCTACAACGAACAGGGTATGGAGGAACGCTATATGTTCTTCGATGAGACTGGTGCCCCCAAGCAGAACGACCTGGACTGCTTCGGCTACCGTATGCACTATGACAAGGAGAACCGTGTGGACTCGGTATGGACACTGGATCCTTTCGGTGAGGAGGAGTCGCTGGAGGTGCGGACCTATTCACCAGAGGTGGATGCCTTCACTTTTTACGACCTGAAGGGTCATCGTGCGGTGCAGAAGAAACTGGGTTACCACCAGCGTGTGGAGACGAAGGACGAAAAGGGCAACATTACTCGTAAGGACTACTACGGTGTCGACCAGAAACTGGTGGACAACAGGCTGCGCCCGGCCATTACTGTTATCACGTACGATAAGCTCAACCGTGTGGCAGGCACCAACGATTACGACAATGCCAACCAGCCCTATACGCAGAACCGTAAATACTATGCCCAGCGCGAGTATACCTATATCGGCAATACAACAGACGTGCAGAGTGAACTGGACTACCGCTGGAACAGCAAGCGGAAGAAGATGGAGCAGGTGAAGAGTTACGTGGCACGCCTCTTCGGCAGTGTGACGGAGGAGACGACGATCGATCTGGACAAAAATTATTACCGCATGAAGCGTGTGGAGCATAATGAGGATATGGAACCCGTGTCTATCTCGTACTACGGAAAGAACGACAAACCGATGTTCGACAGTATTGACTACTTCCACAAGCATATCACGGAACAGCGTGTACTGCCCAATGGCCAGCGCATCGTCGTACACCGTTTCTATGATGTGAACGGTAAGCTGTTCTCTGATCCCGAACACCGTAAATACGCCATCGACTCCTGTATCTATAGTCCCCGCAACCAGTTGCTAAGCCGCATCTGTTACAGTAGCGACACTGTGGTGGTGCAGTCGCAGGGCTATGAATATAAGGACGGTATTGAGGTTGCTCGTTTCGCACGCGGCATCCATGGCCAGCCCATCCGCTGTCCAAAGTGGGAATGCGACGGACTGAGCTATTACAAGATGCTGAGCGTACGGTCGATTACTGATGCCCTTTCCTATGTGAAGCCTGTCAGTGAGTACGGCTGTACGTCGTGGGCTTATGACGGTCAAGACCCTTTCGGCAAATTTGAGAGCCGCGATCAGACACTTACTACTTACCGCATGGGTAGTAACTGGACGAAGACGGCCATTACCATTGTCTATGCCGACCATGTCCCCTTGAATGCCCACTCTGTGGTGTATGTCCACCTGACGCGTTATAACTTCCCTGCCGACCGGTTGGGACTGCGCGACGGTGACCTGCTGCTCAGTATAGGTAATTGGAAATACACCTCCGACCCGTCTTCCACTGCCGCTCAGGGACAGTGGGACAGGATAGGGAAGACCCCTATGAGTATGACGGTGGGACGCTATAACCCCAAAGACCGTAGTTGGAAGGTGCTGACCTTCAAGGTTCCGACTTTCCGTGGAGACTTCGGATGCGAGATATACCCCGTCTACTATACGGATGATGAATACAAGGAATACGAGAAACTATTAGCACTATGACACAAGACCCCTATACAAACGAACGGACGATCAGTACACTGAAGGAATCCATCTTGCAACAGGTGGAGAATACTAACGACTCCTCGGTGCTTACTCGCTGTCTGGAGATGTTGGAGGCAGCCCAAAAACGGCGGGAGGAAGGTGACGAGATTGTCAAGGAGATGGCCGTTATGGGCCAGTTACGCAACAGTATGTCTGACAAGCAGCAGCTAGTCAGCCATTCTCTGGCCAGCAAAGTGGATAAAGACAGACTTCAGGAAGAAAGCGATACCGTTGATGCTGACGAACCGGCTGCCGACGACCGTAAGCGGAAGTTCTCGCCTTATGCTCTCCTGCACGACACCGTATCCATTCACCGGCAGGTAGTGGGTGTGTTGGCGGCTATTGCCGTCTGTGCCGTCATCGTGCTGGCCAGCAAGTATTTCCACTGGGGTTCAAACGATGACGACAAGGAAGTTACAACTGTGGCCACGAAGATAGAGACCATTGAGGTGAACGGCTATCGTTTCAATATGGTACATGTAGACGGAGGTACTTTCACAATGGGAGCTACCGTCCGTGATGGTGAACAGGATAATGACGAACTGCCCGTACAACAGGTAACTCTCAGCAGCTATTCCATCGGTGAGACAGAGGTGACGCAAGGTCTATGGAAGGCCGTCATGGGTAATCTGCCTGCCACTTTTGACGGTGACAACCATCCGATGAAGAGTATCAGTTGGGATGACTGTCAGGAGTTTATTGCACAGTTGAATAAACTGACAGGTCATAAGTTCAGGCTGCCTACTGAGGCTCAGTGGGAGTTTGCCGCACGTGGTGGAAACCAAAGTAAGAACTACAAGTATGCAGGAAGCAACAACATTGACGAGGTGGCTTGGTACTCAGGTAATGCATGGGATATGGGAAAGGAGTCACCGGCATTCGGCAACCATACCGTGGGAACCCGCAAGCCCAACGAGTTAGGACTGTATGATATGTCAGGCAACGTATGGGAATGGTGTCAGGACTGCTACGAGCACTACGACGGCAAGCCGAAGAAAGATCCTGTCGGACCCCTCGACTCGAAGAATTCCTATCGCGTCAATCGTGGTGGTTCATGGGACTATATCGCAGAGAGTGCACGCTCCTGTAACCGCCGCAACCGAACCCCTGATTTCCGTAACTTCAATCTCGGCATGCGTCTGGCAGAATAGTCTGCACCTTCGGCCAATTGACGAGAAAGAGGTGTTCGGTGGCTCGTGTGAAGGCGGTATAGAGCCAGTGGATATAGTCGCTTGAAAGCATGTCGTCCGTCATATAGCCTTGGTCGATATAGACATGTGCCCACTGACCGCCCTGTGCCTTATGACAAGTGGCGGCATAGGCAAACTTGATCTGCAAGGCGTTATAGTATTTGTCTTCCTTGAGTTTCTTCAGGCGGTCATGCTTATAGGGAATGTCTGCATAGTCCTCCATCACCTTATTATATAATTGTTCCTGTTGCTTATGTGTCAGGGCTGGAGCCTCAGAAGTCAGTGTGTCGAGAATCACCATCGCCGTCAATTCATAATCGTCATAGTCGGGGAAGGTCATCGTTACCTCAGCGAATCGGAAGCCATACTGTTCATGGACATTCCTGACACGACGCACTACTACATGGTCGCCGTTGGCAATGAACTCTAAGCCCCCTAAGTTAGGGGGTTGGGGGTCTGAAGATTGGCTCTTGTTCAGACCCCTGTTGTCCCCTAACTTAGGGGACACAGACACCCAGTAATAGTTATTCTTCACGATCATCAACTGATCACCAGTGGTGAGTTCCTCCTCCCGTCCCAGTACCATGTTACGGATTCCCTGATTATAGATATTTGCCCGCTTGTTGCTACGGGTGATGACCATCGTCTCGTCAATGCCCACCTTTGAATAACTGCTTGCCAGTGACTCTATCAACTCATCACCCGGCACCACCTTGATATCGGAAAAGCCTGAGAAACGAATCTGAGGCAATTGGGGACTCCCCTCTCTTGTAGGAGAGGGCCTGGGGGTGAGGTTCCTTATCCTCGTCGCATTAAACAAAATACCTGACTCCTGACTCTGCCGCAACACCTCGTTGAGGTCACACTCATGGACATGCAAGCCATAGGAACTCAGGATCTCTGACATCAGGGCAGGACTCTCTTCCTCACCGACAGGCGGCAACTGGGCACGGTCACCTATAAACAGCATCCTGCAGTTACGCCCGTTATATACAAACTGGATGAGGTCATCCAATAATTGTCCGTTGGCGAAAGGAGTGTCACCGTAGTTTGATGCATTGGCAATCATCGAGGCCTCGTCAACGATAAACAGCGTGTCCTGCATCATGTTATAGTTCAATTCAAAAGCACCCTCCAAGGATTTCTGCCGATAGATACGGCGGTGGATGGTATAGGCAGGATGGCTGGCATAGAGTGAGAAGATCTTGGCGGCACGTCCTGTCGGGGCTAGTAATGCGATTTTCTGTTGGAGTGATACCATGGCTTTGACAATGGCGGCGGCAAGGGTCGTCTTACCAGTTCCTGCCGAGCCTCGCATCACCATTGCCGCATGTTCATGACGGTCTGTCATGAACATCGCAAAGACATCCATTGCTTGTTCCTGTTCTTCTGTTGGAATATGTCCGAAGACAGAACGGATGCGGTATTTCAGTTCGTCAGTAATCATATTTTCATGCAAAGATACAAAAAACTCTAAACTCTAAACTCTAAACTCTAAACTTTTTATTACCTTTGCAAACGGAATGAAGATGAACAACCATATTGTTAACGTGATACTTCTTGTAGTGGCAGGTATCCTTACCGTGCTCTGTGTCATGAGTATCATACAACACTGAATACGAAGATGCAGGAGAAAAGTAACATCAACCAGTCGATGAGACTGATCATCCGGATCAGTCGTAATAGTCTATCCTTTGCTACTGTCAATGGCGAAGGTGACGGTGACGGACATGTTATCTATGTGCCTTATTTTCTCAACAGTGGCATCTCTATGGCTGCCAACCTGCGTGAGGCTTTCCGTTCTGAGGCTATCTTGAAAGAATCCTATGCACGAGTTTTGGTGATGGTTGACTCTCCAGTGTTGATGGTTCCTATCGAACAATTTCATGAGGAAGAGCAACGTACCCTGTACCTGTATACTTTTCAGGGACACGAACAGGATGAGATGGCCCATACGGTATTGCCAGACTTGAACTGCGTGGCGGTATTCTGTATCAACCGTGATCTGAAACTAGTGATAGAAGATCATTTCCAGCAGCCTACTTTCATTGCTGCCATTGCACCCGTCTGGCGTTATCTCCACCAGCGTAGTTATATGGGTGTCAGGGGGAAACTCTATGCCTATTTCCATGACAATCGTATGGAGGTGTTCGGATACGGGCAGAACCGTTTCAGGTTCTGTAATACCTTCGATGCCAAGGATGTTCATGATGCCCTCTATTTCCTGTTGTATGTGTGGAAACAGATTGGTCTTCAGGCAGAGCGGGACGAATTGCACATGGTGGGTAATATTCCAGAGCGTGACTGGTTGATAGAAGAGTTGCAGAAATACCTCAAGAGGGTCTATACCATTAATCCTGCCGGTGATTTCAACCGTTCTGCGGTGACACAGATAGAGGGTATGCCTTACGACCTGATGACCTTATTCGTGAAAGGAAGATGAGAATCATCACAGGAAAATACAAAGGTCGGCATTTTGAGATACCACGCTCGTTCAAGGCTCGTCCGACGACGGATTTTGCCAAGGAGAATATCTTCAATGTACTTAACGGCTATCTTGATTTCGAGGAGGCTACGGCACTCGATCTCTTCTCTGGAACAGGGAGCATCACGTTGGAATTGCTCTCCCGTGGATGCAGTCAGGTCATCAGTGTAGAGATGGATCGTGACCATCACCGTTTTATCCAGGAATGTCTGAAAAAACTCTTCACTCCCAACTCTCCACTCTCAACCGTCATCCCCATTCGCGGTGATGTCTTCCGCTTCATCAAAACCTGTAAGCAGCAGTTTGACTTTATCTTTGCCGATCCGCCATACGCACTGAAGGAATTGCCGACCATTCCTGATCTCATCTTTGAGAAGAACTTACTGAAGGAGGACGGCATCTTTGTCTTTGAGCATGGCAAAGACTATGATTTCTCAGCGCATCCGCATTTCGTGGAGCACCGCAGTTATGGCAGCGTGAACTTCTCGTTGTTTAAAGCAGCGGAGAAAACAGTCGGGTAAAACTTTCCCACAGCCGTTTCTTAAATTTAGGATGAATCCTTTGAGGTAAGTCACTCAAAAGGATGGCATGCTCTTGGTCACGCAGGAAGATGTTCTTCATGCGCAAGGCAGTACCCTCATCATAGATAAAGGCATTCGCCTCGAAATTATTCTCGAAGGAGCGGAAGTCGACATTCGTAGACCCGCAGGTTGTCAGGGAGTCGTCGCACACCATCGTCTTGGAATGCAGGAATCCTGCCTGGTAGAGATACACCTTCACACCAGCTTCATAGACCTCGCGGAGATAGGAGCGGGAGGCCCATTCCGTAAAACGTGCATCAGAGCGACGGGGGCAGAGAATACGTACGTCGACTCCTGCCATCGCTGCCGTCTTCAAGGCGAAGAGTACAGGTTCGTTAGGCAGGAAATAAGGTGTCTCGATATAGATATAGCGCCGTGCAGCGAGGATGATGCGTACAAATCCCTGCATAATTTCCGGATAGGGATTGGTGGGACTGCTGGTGACAATTTGGGCGAGACAGTTGTTGGCAATTGGCTGTTGGTTATTGGCTTTTAGTTGTGGTGGGTAGTAGTCACGGTTGGTGATAAGGGTACGGTCTACGAAATACCAGTCGATGAGGAAGGCACGTTGGATACCATATACGGCACCGCCTGTGATACGGAACATCGTATCACGCCATGGCTGGTTGACACCTTTCACATAGCGCAGGGCGATATTCATGCCTCCGATATAGCCTGTCACACCGTCGATGACGATGAGTTTACGGTGGTTGCGATAGTTTACCTTGCTCGTAAATGATGGGAAGCGGACGGGCAGGTAGGCAATCACCTCAATACCTTCTTCACGCATCCGTTCGAAGAAACGATGTTTAACCTTCCAACAGCCTACATCATCATAGATGACACGTACCATAACACCTTCTCTTGCCTTGTCGATCAGTGCATCGGCAATGAGATATCCCAGTGCGTCATCTTCGAAGATATACAGATCCATATGGATATGGTGCTTTGCCTGGGCGATGTCCTTCAGGAGTTCCGGAAAGAAGGCATAGCCATCTGTCATGATGTCTATCTGGTTGTCTTTGAAGGGTAGAGAGAAGGACTGGTTGACGAAGAGATCGACCAGTTGTTTCTGTCGTTCCGGTACCCGCAGGTTTTCCTGTTCCACAAAACCCAGCATGGAGCGTTTCGTCAATTGGTCGAGGGAGCCCTGGCTGACCAGTCGTTCCTTTCGGTGACTGATGCCGAAGAAGAGGTAGAAGACCAGTCCGATTACAGGTAGGAAGATAATCACCAGTGCCCATGCCATCGTCTTGGCAGGTTGTCGGTTATCCATCACCACATGGATGACTGCCATAGCAATGACAATCCACATGAGGGTGACTCCTATGATATATAATAATGACTGCATCCTTTCTTAGCGTCCCAGTTCCTTTCCTAACTGCTGGAATATCTTGTTGGCTTCCATATATTCACTCACCAGCTCTTTCATCCTAGTCTCGTCAGGATGCTCTTTCAGTTCCCGGTTAATCTCCTTCAGTCGCTGTTGTACGATGATATAGCGGAAGTCCAGCAACAGGTGCTCGATATGCTGACGGAGTCCCTGTTCCGTATGCTTCATCTCAAAACCTTTGCCTAACTGGTAGTCATCCACGGCGAGACGAGTAGCCAGTTGACTGATTCCGATATCGGGATGTTGGGTGAAATAGGTCTCGGCCTTGAAACCTTCTTCTATGGAATGTTCCACAGCCTCCTGAAGGATACGGTTGTAGATGTCCTGACCGAACGACAGGTTGTCGCAACTGAAGGAATAGTCAATATACTGTGCCACGTTTAAGTCGATGAAATCACCGTCCTGTGTCTCTACTCCCTTCATGATGACCTCGTCGCCATGACGGATAATCTGCTGGATAAGGATTCGTTCTACGGCGGCCGTCTGTTCTTGAGGGGTATGTAAACCAATCGGCTCTGACGGTTTTGCCGTTTCCTGTTGATGTGTCTCCCGTTCTGCCTCTTTCCGCTGTTCCTCCCTGTCACCGGCGATGTATTTGTTGGTTTGCGAAATAAGGGTACGCTCATCTACTTCCAGTCGACGTGAACATTCCGTGATATAGGCGGAGCGGACGATGGAGTCAGGGATGACACTCACGCTGCGCACTATCGAATTGATAGCTTCTGCACGCTTGATGGGGTCTTTGACACCTTTTAGTAGCAGGTCGGTCTTGAACTGGATAAAGTCGGTCTGGTGCTCCTCGATATACTGCTTGAACTCGGTTGCCGTATGCTTACGTGCAAAAGAGTCGGGGTCGTCACCGTCAGGCAGGAGCAGCACCTTCACATTCATACCTTCTTGCAGGAGCATGTCAGTACCACGCATCGCAGCATGGATACCAGCCTCGTCACCGTCATAGAGCAGGGTGATGTTCTGGGTGAAACGGCGCAGCAGACGGATTTGGTAGACAGATAATGCCGTACCAGAGTTCGCTACCACATTCTCTAGTCCGCACTGGTGCATCGCAATCACGTCGGTATAACCCTCTACCATATAGACAGCATCCTCCTTGACAATGGCTTTCTTCGCCTGGTAGATGCCATAGAGTTCGCGCTCCTTATGATAGATCTCCGAGTCGGGTGAGTTGACATATTTCTGTTGTACGCCCTTGGTAGCGGAATCCAACTTACGACCACCAAAGGCCACTACCTTGCCACTGACGTTCAACCATGGGAAGATAGCACGACCGGCAAAGCGGTCATAGACGCCTCGCTCATTCTCGATACACAACCCCGTCTTGATAAGATATTCATCCTTGTAGCCCTTGCGATGCGCCTCGTTGACAAGAGCATCACGCTTGGTAAGGGCAAAGCCCAACAGGAACTTCTTGATGATATCGTCACGGATGCCACGGCTGCGGAAATACTGCTTTCCGATGGCCTGCCCGTCCACGTCATTGTTCAGGATCTCATGGAAATACTGGCACGCCCATTCGTTGACGATGAACATCGACTCTCGGTCGCTCTGTTCCTTCTTCTCTTCGTCAGAGAGTTCACGCTCCTGTATTTCGATGTTATATTTCTTAGCCAGCCAGCGTAATGCTTCGGGATAGGTGATCTGCTCGTGCTTCATGAGGAAGTTGACGGCATTGCCACCCTCGCCACAGGCAAAACAATGACAAATCTGTTTCGAGGGCGATACCATGAAAGACGGTGTCTTGTCGTCGTGGAAGGGGCATAGCCCTTTATAGTTAACCCCGGTCTTGCGTAGGTTAACGAATTCGCCTACCACATCCACGATGTTGACGGCATCCAGGATTTTGTCAATGGTCGCCCTGTCGATCATTTAATCAGATTGCCAAGGATATCACGGGTCAGTTCCTTCGTAACGGAGCGGGTGGCTGAACTAGTGGCATTCTTCACCACACGACCCGTGGCGGAAGTCCTTGACTTGGTTTTCTTGCCCGTCACCTTGTCACTGACATAGGTGCCGAGGATGGCAGCCAATGTAGAGGTGATGGCGGTAATGATGGCCTTGAATACCTTACTCATGATACCAGGCTTCTTCTTCTCTTCTTTGGTTGACTTTTCGGAGTTCTCTGAGATCTCGGAGTTCTCTGAGGCTTCTGCCAAGGCTCTCTCCTCTGCCTCCTTTAACAATACCTCGAAGGCACTCTCACGATCGACAGGAGTGTCGTACTTGCCGTAGATACGGCTCTGTTTGATAATATCGAGGCGCTGTCCTTCCGTGACGGCTCCAATCTGGGAGAGTGGGAAGAGTATCTTGGCACGTTCCACGACAGCGGGTGCACCCTTCTCGTCAAGGAAGGATACCAGTGCCTCACCTGTCTCAAGGTTCATGATTGCCTCGTCAGTCTTGAAGGCCGGGTTGGCACGGAACGTATCGGCAGCTGTCTTAACAGCTTTCTGGTCTTTCGGTGTATAGGCGCGAAGAGCATGCTGCACACGGTTACCTAACTGTCCGAGAATGATCTCTGGAATGTCGGACGGACTCTGTGTGATGAAATAGATACCCACACCCTTCGAGCGAATCAGACGGATGACCTGCTCAATCTTGTCGAGCAGTGCCTTCGAGGTATCGGTGAAGAGCATATGCGCCTCGTCGAAGAAGAACACGAGTTTGGGGAGTTCCATGTCACCTACCTCGGGCAGGGTGGTGTAGAGTTCGCTGAGCAACCACAACAGGAAGGTGGAGTAGAGCTTGGGCTGCAACATCAGTTTATCGGCTGCCAACACATTCATCACACCCTTGCCGCCCTCACACTGCATGAGGTCGTAGATATCGAAGGAAGGCTCACCAAAGAACTTGTCGGCACCCTGGCTCTCCAACTGCAACAGGGCACGCTGGATGGCGCCGATGGTGGCTGTGGAGATATTGCCGTATTTCGTGGTGTACTCCTTGGAGTTTTTCGATACCCAGTCAAGCATCGAACGCAGGTCCTTCACGTCGATGAGCAGCAGTCCGCGCTCGTCGGCAATGCGGAACACGATGTTCAGTACGCCGTCCTGTGTCTCGTTGAGTCCCATGAGACGACTGAGCAGTTGCGGTCCCATCTGTGAGATGGTGGCACGCATGGGGTGACCCTGTTCACCGAAGACATCAAAGAAACGCACAGGGCATGACTGGAACTCAGGGTTCTCGATACCGAACTCAGGAAGTCGCTTCTCGATGAAGCCACTCATCTTACCAACCTGTGAGATACCAGAGAGGTCCCCTTTCATATCGGCCATAAAACAGGGTACGCCTGCCTGACAGAAGGTCTCTGCCATCACTTGCAGCGTGACGGTCTTACCAGTACCAGTGGCACCTGCTATCAATCCGTGGCGGTTAGCCATCTTACCCGTAATCGAAAGCGCTCCGTTGGCGCAATGGGCGATATACAGCCCGCGTTCTTTGTCTAACATAATTTATAGTTTAGTGTTTAAAGTTTAGTGTTTAGAGGTTTGCAAGCTCGATGACCTTATCGACGGCAGCACTGAGTCCGTCAACACTCTTTCCGCCAGCCTGAGCGAAATGAGGCTGTCCGCCACCACCGCCTTGGATGAGCTTGGCTGCCTCACGAACCATCTGACCTGCGTTCAGACCATGGTCGCTGACCATATCGTCGCTCATCATGATAGAGAGCTGAGGCTTGTTATTGTCGTGAGAGCCGATGACGCAAAGCAATGAGCCTTCGATGCTGGCGCGAACCTTGAAGGCAAGATCCTTGGCAGCGGCAGGAGCCATGGGCACGACAGTCGTGATGACCTTCACGCCATTCACCTCACGAGCCTTCTCAACCAGTCGTTGGGCAGCACGTTCAACGGCTTGTGCCTGGAAGCCTTCAATCTCCTTCTTCATAGAGTCGTGCTCCTCAATATATTTCTGGATAACGCCCTGCAGATCCTTCGCGTTATTGAAGAACGACTTGATATTCTTCAGGATGTCTTCCATCTGGTAGAGACGCTCTTCGCAGTCCTTACCTGTAGTGGCCTCAATACGACGGATACCGGCAGCTACACTGCTCTCAGAGATAATCTTAAAGAAACCGATACGACCTGTGCTTGTGGCATGAATACCACCACAGAACTCACAAGAAGGACCAAAGCGAACCACACGTACCTTATCACCATATTTCTCACCGAAGAGGGCGATGGCTCCGAGCTTCTTCGCTTCGTCGAAAGGAACATCACGATGCTCGTCGATATGGATGTCCTGACGAATCATATCATTGACCATCCGTTCTACCTCACGTAACTGTTCGTCGCTGACTTTCTCAAAATGGGAGAAATCGAAGCGCAACGTGTCAGGAGAAACAAAAGAACCCTTCTGCTCTACGTGGTCGCCCAAAACCTGCTTCAACGCATAGTCTAACAGGTGAGTAGCGGTATGGTTGGCAGCAGAGGCATTCCGTTTGTCAGTGTCCACGCATGCCATAAACTCAGCCGTCGGGTCTTTGGGTAGTTGTTTGACGATATGTACGCTCTGGTTGTTTTCACGTTTGGTATCGATGATCTCGATGGTCTCGTTTTCGTTGACGAGGACACCAGCGTCACCGACCTGTCCACCCATCTCGCCATAGAAAGGTGTGGCATCAAGTACGAGTTCATAGAACTCATTTTTTTTCTGTGTCACCTTGCGATAGCGCAGGATATGACAGTTGTACTCAGAATAGTCGTAACCGACGAACTGTTGTTCTCCCTGAGCAAGTTCAACCCAGTCACTGTTCTCTACGGCAGCGGCATTGCGGGCACGCTCCTTCTGTTTCTGCATCTCTACATTAAACTGTTCCTCATCAACAGTGAAGCCGTTCTCACGACAGATAAGTTCTGTAAGGTCGAGGGGGAATCCATAAGTGTCGAACAAACGGAAAGCCTGAACGCCATCCAATTGATTCTTACCCTGTGCCTTAAGTTCTTCCATTGCTTTGTCAAGCAAAGAGATACCCTTGTCAAGGGTGCGCAGGAATGAATCCTCCTCTTCCTTGATGACCTTGGTAATCAATTGCTGTTGAGCCTTCAATTCAGGGAAGGCATCGCCCATCTCATAAACAAGGGTAGGCACGAGCTTATAGAGGAAACCGTCTTTCTGTCCTAAGAAAGTATAAGCATAGCGCACAGCGCGACGCAAGATACGACGGATGACATAGCCAGCCTTTGCATTCGATGGCAACTGTCCGTCAGCAATCGAGAAAGCAACGGCACGCAGGTGATCTGCACAGACACGCATGGCAACGTTAACGTCTTCTTGGCTTTTGGCTATTGGCTTTTGGCTGTTAACTTCTTCTTCGAAGGTGGTGTATTTCAGACCTGTGATATCTTGCTCTGCCTTGATGATAGGCTGGAAGACATCAGTATCGTAGTTGGAGTGCTTGCCCTGCATCATACGAACCAAACGCTCGAAGCCCATACCTGTATCGATAACGTTCATGGAGAGTTTCTCCAAAGAGCCGTCAGCCTTGCGGTTGAACTGCATGAAAACGAGGTTCCATATCTCGATGACCTGAGGGTCATCCTGGTTGACGAGTTCACGACCAGTCTTACCAGAGGCAGCCTTTTGTTCTGGTGTACGAGAGTCTACGTGAATCTCAGAACAAGGACCACAGGGACCTGTATCGCCCATCTCCCAGAAGTTATCGTGTTTATTACCATTGATGATATGATCCTCAGGAACATGCTTTGCCCAGTATTGTGCAGCCTCGTCATCGCGAGGGATGTTTTCTTCGGGTGAACCTTCAAAGACAGTGACATAGAGGTCTTCTGGATTCAGTTTCAGCACGTCTACCAGATACTCCCATGCCATATCGATGGCACCCTCTTTGAAGTAGTCGCCAAACGACCAGTTGCCTAACATCTCGAACATGGTGTGGTGGTAGGTGTCGTGACCTACTTCTTCCAAGTCATTATGTTTACCGCTGACGCGCAGACATTTCTGTGTATCGGCACGGCGGCGTGGCTCTGGGTCACGGGTTCCCAATATAATATCCTTCCACTGGTTCATACCTGCATTGGTGAACATCAGGGTAGGGTCGTCTTTGATTACCATAGGTGCAGAAGGCACGATAGCATGCTGTTTCTGCTCGAAAAACTTCTTGAACGATTCGCGAATCTCGTTAGCTGTCATCATATTATTTTACTATTTGACAATTTACTATTTACAAATTTGTGTGCAAAATTAAGAAAAATCGGGCAAAATACAAAGTATTTTCCCGACTTTTATCTGCGTATCGCTTGCTTTTAGGGGCTATTGAACGGATTGGATCATCATCGTACCCTCTTTCATTCCATCGGAATGACACTTTAACTGGATATTCCCTGCATCATGATTGCTTTGTATCAGCACTTGTGCAAGACCATTGAAAGCAGGAATACGGAACTCCTTACAGTCTTTGTCTTTGGGATGATCGGCACCCAGATAGGATGGATCACCATTGCCTACGCCAATGATACGTCCGTTACCCTCCAAATGGAACGTCAGCATCGGACAGGCATCAGGAACGATACGTCCTTTGGCATCTTGGATTTCTATGGTGACGACAGCCACATCCCTTCCGTCTGCAGTGATAGTCGGACGATTACTCTTGACGATGATCTTGTCGGCAGACTTCGTCGTCTCAATGGTCTCAGTGAGGATTGGTTTACCATTCTTATAGCCTACAGCCACGACTTTGCCTGGCTGATAGGTAGCCTTCCATTTCAAATGCCCGTTCTTTGGCATTGATTGTCGTCCGAGTTTCTTGCCATTGACTGTCAGTTCCACTTCGTCGCAGTTGCTGTAAGCCCATAACTCTATCTCTTCACCTTCATGACCTTGCAGGTTCCAGTGAGGGAAGATATGCAGGGTAGGCTCTTCCGTCCACCATGACTTCAGATACCATGCTTCATCTTTCCAGAAACCACAATAGTCAAGGATGCCGAATTCAGAGTCAGTGGCAGGATATTTCAGCGGGTTAGGCTCTCCACGATAGTCGAAACCTGTCCAATAGAACACACCTGCAGCCCAGTCGTGGTCGGCATAGAACTGCCATCCGCGTTCAATGACATTCTCTACTCCAGGCTTGTCCCCCCTATTGATAGCGGTCATTCTGCCTGGTTGGTCAGGACTATCGAAATAGACGCCTCTTGTTCCACAACCTGTCGTCTCCTCCGTTCCTACAATCTTCCATGTGGTATTCGCCTTCTTGCGATTCTCGACATCATTCTGTACGATATAGTTGAAGCCTACTACATCCAAACCTTTAATCAATTCCGTTCCTCCTGCATTGGCAATCGTAGAATGACGAGTAGGGTCTAATAGATGGGTATATTCTCGCATGGCAGCAGCAATACGGGTACCTTGAACGGTATTCTCAAGACCCCATTCCTCGTTGCCATCGCTCCAGAGAATGACAGACGGGTGATTGCGATCGCGCTTAATCATGTTCTCCAGCAGGCGCAGATGTTCTGTGTTGATACCTGTCAGTCGGTTTTCATCGATAACGAGGATGCCCTCGCGGTCACAGACATCCAGTTGAGCAGGTGTCATGGGGTTGTGGGAGGCACGATAGGCATTACAACCAAATGCCTTCAACTGATGGATGCGCCATTCCATCAGTGCTTCAGGAATAGCTGCACCAACGCCCGCATGGTCTTGGTGCATGTTCACACCTTTCAGTTTCAGGGGCTTCCCATTGAGGATGAATCCTTTGTCAGCATCAAATTCCACTTTACGGATTCCTGTTGGGGTGATATACTCATCAACCACCTTGTTGTTGACCAATACCCTGGTGACAACCTTATAAAGATAAGGATCCTCAGGACACCATAGACGAGGCTCGAAGACAGTCATCAGTTGTTTGCACTTGAGTGTCTGCTTGCCTTTGAGTTCTAAAATCTCTCTGGCAGCAAAGTCTACATCCTTTCCTTCAGCATCAACCAGTTTCGTTGCGACAATACATGTCTGTGTCTCAAGGCTATTGTTGTGCACTTCTGTCTCTACAGTGACAGAGGTTTTGAGAAAGTGGTCGTCGATATCGGTATAGACAAAGGTACCAAAGGGTGCCACATTGACAGCACCAGTCTTGATGAGCCATGCATCACGATAGATGCCTGCTCCCTCATAGAACCAGCCTTCTTCCAAAGTGGCATCGGCACGGACACAGATGAGGTTGTCGCCTCCATAGTTGACATATTCTGTTACGTCATACACCTGGGTGGCATATCCGCTGGGCTCTGTACCCATATAAAAACCATTGAACCACACACGGGCATTGCGGAAAATACCATCAAACTGGATGAGAATCCTCTTGCCGAGGTCGTCATTGGCGATGGGGAGCATCTTACGATACCAGCCAATACTGGTCTCCGGATATTTATATCCAACGGTCTTATAACCATGCGAATGACTGGCTTCTGGCGCATAGGGCAGGGTAGTCACCCAGTCATGAGGCACTCGCACTTCTTCCCATTGCGAGTCATCAAACTTCATGGCGTATGGTCCTTCGTTATGAATGGAGTTGGCTTTTGTCAGATAGTTAAAGTACTCCGTTCCACATCCGAAGTCCTTGGCAGGATCGGAAGCATTGCCGAAAGCAAATTTCCAGCCTTCATCCAGTCGGATGGTCTCTCTTACGTTCTGGGCATTCAGCGTAAGGACAGCCATCCATACACCTGCCAACGTCATCAGTTTTCTTATACTCATCTTATTGCAGTCACTATTTCACTCTGAAGAACTCTATGAAATCTTTGTTGGAATCCACTATGAAATCTTTGTCACCTTTCAAAAACAGACTATTCGCCGTCAGTTTTGTGATGGTCACGTTGTAGCTGACAGACTTTTGATCTGCGAAACCTTTCTTAATTTCTTCCTCGACTTGGTTCTCTATCACTTTTTCAATGGACTCTTTTATTTCAGGAGACTCCTTGATGAGTGTAGCCATTTCACCTTTGTAGACCATATTCTCAATCCTTCCAGTTGCCTTTTGGGGATCAATATTGATGGTCAGTGTGTTGCCATTACGCTTGTAGGTACCAAGAATATCCATGACAAATTCGAAGGAACCGACTTCATCATCAATGGTTGCCAATGTCATCCTCAGAATCATCTTATTACCTTGATGAAAGACAAGCCCCCAGGATGTTTTGTCACCATCCTTGTCAGTCTCAGGGTGAGTTGACCACGTTCCAATCAGACTCTGTGCATTCACTCCCATACTTACAAGGAGGAACATAAAAAATAATACTTTCTTCATAGTTTTATCGTTTTATAAGTTGTTTCCGTTTGCGAAGATACGACAAAAATCACAATCTACCAAATGAATGATGAAAAAAGGGACTAGTACGGGACTAGTTTGCAAACTACTCCCGTGGCTTGCGCTCTCTGTTTATCGTGGTTTGATCCACATGACGGGAGAAGGGGAGTAGTTTTTTAAAACTGTCATCTGTCATAACTGTCAACTTTAAAATTGCATGGCGAAAACATGGGGATGCCTTCTATCACTTGTCCGGATGCCTTCTATGGGTTATTCCGATGGCTTCCAAGGGTGTTGCAGATGGCTTCCAAGGGTGCTGGGGATGCTTTCCATAGGGATGAAGTATCATCCTAACAGGGATGAAGTGCCAACCTAACAGGGATGAAGTGCCAGCCTAACAGGGAGAAAGAAGCATCCTAGCAACCGTGCGGCTATAGGCAAAAGGGTGTGCGCCTATAGCCGAAAGGCTTTGCGCCTATAGCCAAAATAGAAGACAACAAAAAAGTATTTTTCTGAAACTACTTTCATACTTTTACCATCGGTTACCCATTCAAAGGAGTCTTTCTTTGCCTTTTACTTATCTTTTTATATCTTTGTCCCCAATAAACGGAATGATATGGAACAGAAATTCAGCAAAAATAGTATAGACCTTCAGGCGCTGCGTGAGTTCTGTGAGCGAGAGGGTGAAGTGGTAGTTTACCGCAAAGGTGATCAGATGGAGCGTGAGGGTGACCCTGCACGTTGGTTTGCCTTTATCACGGAGGGCTGCTTCAAGTATGTAACGCATGGCATCAGTGATGACAAGGAACATATTACATGGTTTTCGTTTGCAGGTGAATATGTGTGTGACTATCCCCGTTCCCTTTATGGTCGTCCTGCAAAGTCCACGATAGAGGCAATGATGCCCAGCCGTGTGCTAAGAGTCAGCGGTGAACAGTTGATGCAGTTCTTCGGCCAGAGTATTGAGAAAATGGAACTACGTGCCGTCATTGGTGAGCATATCCTCTGTCAGTTCCATGAACGCTACCTCGACCTCCATCGCGCCACGGCCCGTGAGCGCTACGAGTTGTTGCTACAGCGTTGCCCTGGCATTGTGCAACACCTTCCACTCCATGCCATCTCCTCTTTCCTCTGCATTACTCCGCAGATGCTTTCCAAAATCCGCAAAGACATTACTTTTGCATGCAATGAGTCTTTATCATAAAGGCTCTCTTGCATCATACAACCAGAAAATAATACCTACACTCCCAGCACGACGGCAGGAGAGATATTTAGTTTCTGGCTGATCAAACGTCCGACCTTCAGTGTCGGCTCACTCTTGCCGGTGACGATATCGCTCACACGGGCGGGACTCAGACCGAGCAGTTCAGAGAGTTTGGCCTGGCTCAGTCCCATCTCGAACATACGCAGTTTGATGACCTCAACCAGCGACGGGGCTGCTACGGGATAGTGCTCGTGTTCGTATTCAGCAACCATCTCGGAGATCATGTCCAGTTCCAGCAGGTTCTTGTCGTCGGCGGGCGTTTTGTTGCTCACCACCTTCAGCAGCTCCTCGATGCGTTCGCAGGCTGCCTTGTACTGTCTTTCGTTCTTAATCTGTGCCATAACCTTAAATATTTTTGATGTCCTTGATATTGTCGTAATCCTTGTGAGTCCCCACGAATCGCATGTACACCGTGCGTATGGCGAAAATGATCATTGCCACGATGCGGTAGTGGTTACCCTTGACATTGAAGACAAAGCGGTCATTCCCAACGTAGTCTGCAGTATTGAAGGTCTCCTTCACGTCAGAGACGCTGCCCCAGTCTGCATCTTCCGTCTTCTTATACCAGTCACGCATGGCGACATCCGCATCGGGATGACATGCGATGAATTCCCTTATCATTTTGAATGAAATAATCCTCATATCTCATATTTTTCTGCAAAGATATACAAAATATTCCATATTTCAAAATGTTTTTCTATTATTCTGAACGTTTGCCGCTATATTTAACATTTCGTGAAGAAAAAATAGCCGACGTAATCACTGCATTGCCATGACAAGAAAAACTCATACAAGTATGAAACTACTTTCATACTTTCGCCTTCGGCATCCGATTTATAGGTCTTGCCGAAGATTTTTCGTGTTACTTATCTTACCTTTGCATGCAATGAGTCTTTATCATAAATGCTCTTTTGATTATTAATAATTATGAGCGTCATCCGTCGTGATGACGGTTGGCGCTTAACATATAAGGAACTTAATTAAAAAATATAAAACGAAATGAACAAGAAAACAATTATTACAATGATGTTCGCCCTCGTCGCAATGACGGGGCTGGCACAGACAAAGACAGCAACTGTCACTGGTTATTCACCTGCTCTGAAAGACGGCACGCTGGTGCTGGCCGGAACAGGCACTCTTGTAAATGTTGTAGATACCGTCCAAAGCGGCCATTTCGCCTTCACTCTACCCGTAGAGGAACTCACCAATGGCTTTCTCGGTTTAATGGGGGAAGGTTGTCCCAATTTTAATTTAACTCTCTTTCTGCGTCCCGGCGTGACTGTGAAAGTGACGGGCGATGACTGCTTCTACCCTTTATGGAAAGTGGAAAGCCCCTTGCCCGAGCAACAAACAGAGAGCCGTATAACGGAGCATTGCCGTGACGTGATAACAGAATTAATGCAGATGGACTTGGCTCATAAACCTTGGGCAGAGAGAGAAGTCGTAGAGATGAAGTATATGAAGCAACAAATGGACATCCTGCCCTCACTGCCTGTGGACGCTGCTACCATCCGTGCACTATGGGGCATATCCATGACTGCAAAGAACACTCCAAACTTCCCACATATGGAGCAGTTAAAGCAACTGGAAAAGACAATTGCTGCACGGGCCCCTAAAGGATTTGAGGAGCAGTTGGCAGAGATTCACAATTATGTCTATCCGCCACGACTCTTGCAGGTGGGTGATGAAGCTGTTGATGCCGAACTCCTTGATATGCAAGGACAGAAACATTGTCTGTTCGAAGCCTTTGCCAATGGCAAATATGTGTTGCTTGACTTCTGGGGCATCGGCTGTGGTCCATGCATGATGTCTGAGCCAGAGATGAGAGAGGTCTACGAGAGGATGAAGGATAAACTGGAAATCGTTGCTATCAATCAGAATAAACTCTCTGAGTGGCAGAAGCATGAATTCAGCAAGCGCATCGTTGGGAAGAACTGGAACAACGCCATGAAGGATATCAGCAGCAAATACTGCGATATGGGCGCCATCCCTTATTATGTAATGATTTCGCCTGACAAGCGTATCATATGGAAGGCTGTGGGCTATCAGCCTGGATATTTCATGGGAATGGCAGAAGCCCTCGATGGTCCCAAGCAGGACAACAGTTCCAATCTCCAGCTTGCCATTCGCAAAGTTGATTTCAATGCCAACGGCACCGCCATTACTTTCCGCTATTACGCCCATAAGACTTCTTGGTTCAGTATTGCCAAAGGTTCCTTCCTAACTGCTAACGGCAAGAAATACAAGTTGACAGCAGCCGATGGCATCACGCTCGACGAGAATCATTATACTCAGGTGAAAGCCTCCGAATCTACGGACGAGTTTTTAGGCAACACTTACTATTCTGACTTTACGCTCACCTTCGAGCCATTCGACACCATCCCCACCACCTTCGACTTCATAGAGGGCGATGTACAAGGTGCTTTCGTCATCCGCAATGTTTCAGCAAAATAGGAAATAATGAACAAGAAAACTAAGAAAAACTTCAAACGATTCCTGATATTGATGACTATGCTATCGGTTGCAACCTTCGGGATGGCTCAGACTGACAGTACAACCGTTAATAACGATTCCATCACATGGGACCAAGAATTAGAGGGAGTTACTGTTAAAGCCCAACGTCAATTGATTAAACAAGACATTGACCGTATAGGCTATGATGTGCAGGCCGATGAGGAATCAAAGACGTTAACAGTCCTCGATTTGTTGCGTAAGGTGCCGATGGTAACCGTTGATGGCGAAGAGAATATAAAAGTAAAAGGAAATAGTAATTTCAAAATTTATAAGAATGGGCATCTTGATCCCAGCCTTTCCAAGAATGCGAAGGAAATCTTGAAGTCCATGCCTGCCTCGATGGTGAAACGTATCGAAGTCATTGCCGACCCAGGAGCACGTGAAGATGCCGAGGGTGTGAATGCCATCTTAAACATCGTGATGATGGATGGTCGTAGTTTCAATGGTGTCACAGGAGGAGTTAACCTCTCTTATAGTACCACAAAAGCACCCAGTATCAGTGGAAACATAACAACGCAATTCGGTAAGGCGATTGTCTCAATTGATGCAGGTTATAACAAGATGACGGAAAAGAGTTCCGAGAGTATCCGAGACACGGAACGAACTTATCTGGAATCAGGCAGAACGTTGAAATCACATTCAGAAGGTTCTAACCCTGGCGACATTTTCTACACAGACCTTAGTGCCAGTTACGACATTGATACGCTCAATCTGATATCTGCATCGTTCGGAGGCTATTTCTATAAGATCAATGTTCAGGGCGGTGGTCCAACAGCCATGTATGACGCCAATCAGCAACCTCTCTATAGTTACAACGAGCATTACTGGATGCCTGGCTACAAACATCACTCATGGAACGGACGGTTGGATTATGAACATAAGACCAAACGTGAAGGCGAAAAGCTGACTTTATCCTATATGCTTGCCCTGACCCGTCAGCGTACAGAACAGGAAAGTAATTTTACTGAGATTGTCGGTAACCCTTTCAGTTATACAGGCTATCTTATCAACAGCAAGGAGAACTTCACAGAGCACACCTTTCAGGCAGACTATATCAGGCCACTTTGGAAAGGACATAAGTTAGAAGTAGGCGGCAAGTATATCAATCGTCAAAACAGTAGTCATTCGACTCAGTCATTTAATCAGTCGCCTCAGCCACCGTCTTTTGATACAGAGTTTGAACATACCACACAGGTGGCAGCCATCTATACTGACTATCACCTGACGTTAGGCAAATGGTCTGCCCGTGCAGGATTACGCTATGAATACAGTTATATGAAAGCTCATTATCCTGACGGAAAGAGTACAGACTTTAGTGACCGGTTGAACGACTGGGTACCTCAGGCCAGCATCAAGTATCAGATTAATGATGCCAACTCACTGAAACTGAACTATACCACCAGCATCTCCCGCCCTGGTATTTCCTATCTGAATCCTGCAGTCACTGAAAGTCCTGAAGGGGTTAACTTCGGAAACGATCATCTGACCAGTTCACATCAACAGTCCCTAACCTTATTATACATGTATGTATCGCCCCGCCTGACCTTACAACTGGCACCTATGTACCGATTCTACAATGGAGGTATTGGCGATATCCATTTTGTCAAGGACAACAAAATCTACATCACCATCGACAATATCGAACGCTTGCGCCGCTATGAAGTAGAAACCTATCTACAATGGCAGCCTTTTGACAAGACAACCATTGTCTTCAACGGGAATTTCCGCCATGACAGTTATAAGAATCCCAGTCTGCAATTAGAGAATTCCGTTTGGAGTGGATTCTATTATGCATCCTTAACACAGAAACTCCCATGGAAACTGAGGCTGACCATTAGTAGCTACGGACAGATTGGTCATGAAGCTTATAATGTCTATGGCCATACCAGTTCTTGGTTTAGCTATAGTGCTGCCTTGCAACGTTCTTTCCTCAAGGAAGACCGTCTGACATTACGCCTCTACGCTAATATGCCCTTCAACAAGTATTACCATAACGAGTCTGTCACCAATCAGGGTGATTATACAGGAGTCAGCAAGCACGATTACCTTGGCCGCAGGTTTCAAATCAGTCTTTCCTACCGTTTCGGCAAACTCAAGGCCAGCGTAAAGAAAACTGAGACCACTATCGAAAACAGTGATGTGGTGGGAGGCATCAGCAAAGGACAATAATCAAAATAATAAGGAAATCTCTAAGACGAAACAAATATGAACAAGAAAACAATTATTACAATAATGCTTGCCCTCGTCACATTGACAGGGCAGGCACAAGAGATTAAAAAGAACGAGACAACCATCAACGACTATATCCCTTTGCTCAATGCAAAAGGCTATCAGGCATACAGCTTTGATGCCAGTGCGTTAAAAGGTCGGAATGTGGAAATCTACTGCAGGGAATTTGTGAACGGGAAAGAAGTCGATGACTCTCCTCGTCTTTTATTCCCATATTATTTTGAGGCAAGGGGTGACAAACTGATTATCGGTTTTCTTCCTTCAGAAACAGATTCCTTAGCCCAGTATTGTTTCAGTTGGGAGAATACACTTTCCTACCATTCCTCGTTGAAACTAAAGCAAATCTACTGGGAGAGTGCAAACAAGTATATATACTCATACAGGTCGGATCCTTTCGAATCCACATCGCCATTAGAAAAAGAAACCTTCATTCCGCTCGTGTATTATTCTTCATTCTGGTATGATGCGAAGGATAAGGTAACCCGCTGTTGCGGTAGTATCTCTGATATTACCCCAAATAGTCCTCATTACTACATCCTCGGAATAAAATACTATTAGTTTACAGATGTTCAAAAAGTTTGTAAAGTTTAGACGCTCCAAACGGGGTGAATGGAGCGTTCAAACGCATCGTTTGTAAGCCACAAACCACTCGAAAACATATTGTTTTCAAAAAGAATATATGGAAAAGTTTGGTAGTATCAGAAATTATTCGTACTTTTGCATCAGCTTCCAATAGGAAGTTAGCCAACTCTAAGGAGCGAGCATCGCGGGGAGATTAATTCTCCCCGTAGTTTTTTATAGAAAGTTACTATTACTGAAAAACAAACGTTTCTTGCCTTTTTCATATAACCATACTTCATCCATCGTTGTTCCAATTTTCAGTCGAGCCATAATTGCTTTACGGATAATTTTGTCCGACGCCCCTTTGGTGTTGTCAATAATAATGCAATTTGCCTGTAAAAGTCCATGTGCGAGCATGTTTTTGATTTTACGCCGATTCCAAGGTTTCTCGAATCCTTCGTATTCATAAAACTTTCCGTCAACTAAAAGGTCAGGACATTTCCTTTCAAACTTTGTCCCTATTAACGAACCGAATACTACTTTGTATTCCTCACTCTTGAAATGGCAACTGGTGAGAAGAAAAACTTCTATCCCCTCTTTTGCAAACAATGAGGCAAGAGTAAAGATAGTTTTATAGTCAGGTTTTGATTTGTCTACTCCATTCATTATATGGACACAGCCACCACTTTTATAGGTTTTGACTGTTGTAAACAGTTCTGTTGATATGTCTTGTCATATTATTGTTAAATAGTTGATATCGCTATTCGGAATGCAAAGGTACAAAGATTATCTGATAGTCGCAAGTGTTTCAAAGAAAAACCATTGAATAACAAAAGAATGGGGGAAACAAAAAGGAGTGCTTTAGAGCACTCCTTTATACCTCATTTAATAATACGTGATGGTCCTTTCTTGGATATAGTATTCCTTGCTGTAGTCCTTGGCGGGATTCTCATTACCCTCATATTCTTCGGTGGTCTGCATGATGTCGAAATACATCTCACGTGCTGTCCAGTTGCCCTTTTCGTCGAACTTTGTGTATTTGTAGCGGATGTCCGTCTTATAGATATCGGCACAGGCTTGTCCGTCGATATGCATGCTGCTTGGATAGAGTTGGTCGTCCTTATAGGTGAGTGCGTAACTTTCTCCTTCTTCCCAGCCACCCCATTCAATGGCTTTGATACGTCCCTGTTTGTCGTATTCGAAAGAGTAGTCGTAGCCTTCCCAGTGATTCGCATTTTCACGGTTGCTGTAACTGATGATGCGTCCCTCCTTGTCACGAGACATCTTTGATTCTTTCGAGCGTCCCTTGATGAACTTGCCGTCGGCATCATAGACATACGGATTGGCATAGGAGTCCAGAGTCACGCGTCCTTTCTCGTCAAAGGTAGTGAGACTATCCGTTCTGTTGGAAACAATTCCTTTAACCAATTTGTTACCTTCAAGTGTCGCCTGATAAGTTGTTGTCACCACTTTTGCCACGCAACCCTTGAAGCCAAATGAGGTGGCATCGGTAGTGTTATAGTCTAAGTTGGGTTTCTCCTCTTCTACTGTTGCACTGTCCGCCACCGCTGTGCTGTCACTGGTACCTTCGGCATCAGTTGTCTTACCGTTTTGCTTGCATGAGCTCACCACGAAAACAATGGCGAGAGTCGTCAGAAAGAAAATAGATTTTTTCATTGTTTCAATGTTATAGGTTAAGTTTATTGCGTGCAAAGATACAAAATAAAAAAGAAAAAAGTACAAGAAGTCATCGTAGAATAAAAAAAATATCGTATCTTTGCAACATCAGTATAATAGAACGACGATTATGGCATTGAATCTGAACAAGAATCTGAAGTTGTACTACTCCATCAAGGAGGTGGCGGAGATGTTTGGCGTGAATGAGAGTACGTTGCGCTATTGGGAGACAGAGTTCCCTTATCTGAAGCCCAAGACCAGCGGTCCTGCCAAGATCCGTCAATATCAGCAGAAAGATATTGACCAGATACGTCTGATTCATAATCTCGTGAAGGTACGCGGCTTCAAACTCGCTGCCGCCAAGAAGATTATCAATGCCAATCGTGATGGTGCTGACAAAAAAGCAGAAGTGCTCACGAAGCTCATTGATGTCCGTGAGCAGCTCTATGCGTTGAAGAAGCAGATGGACTATCTGCAATAACTCCTATTTCTTTGGATTCCAAGTATCGTTGATGCGGAATACGTTCTCCAGCGTAATCTGCTGGGCTTCCTTTTTCGTCAACTGGCGGCTCCAACTGACACGCTTCTCTGTGGAAGCACCCTCTCCGCGATTGTTATATTCCAGATAACGGGCGGTTTTCTCACGTTCTATCTGCCAGTGGTGCCATCCCTCAGGAAGAATCTGACGGGGCAGCTCGCAGTTCATGAAGAGTGTATAGCCGTAGTCACGCCAAGGACGACCCAGGTACATTTTCGTGACCTCGGGGGCTGTGGTGATACGACAATTGTTGAATATGTACCCGTATGCAACATCCTGTGGGGTTGAGGCTGCGGTGATATAGGAGTTTATCTTACAATAGATGTCACAGTCTTCAAACCATGCGGTAGACGGTCCGAAGATAAAATCGGTAGTCCCCTCGATATAGCAGTGGTCGAAGAGGATGCGTGTATGGGGCATACCAGTATAGACGGTGTCTTGATTGCCAAGGAAGCGGCAGTTGACGAATACCAGTCGGTCACCCTGTGTATGAACTGCTACGGCCTGTCCTAGGCGAGCGGCATTGTTCTCTATCGTGATGTTCTTGAAGGTGATGTCGTTGGCATCCACCCTGACAGTGAATGAACGGAAGGTGCCGAGTATAGCCCTGTTACCCATCGCCATCAACTGTTCACTGATTTCAGCAGGCCAGAATCTGGCATCCATCACGATATTGGCATGGTCGTCGTATGTGATGATAGTCTGATCACGATCTTCTCCGCAGATCTCAATATTAGTCAGCCATTGTGGGATGATGACTTTCTCCTTATAGATACCCTTCTTGATATAGATAACCTTGTGGTATTCCATAAAGGCACGACATACCTCAATGGCCTCAGTGACGTTACGGAACTGTCCCGTACCGTCGCGAGCTACGACAATCGTATCGGGGTTGTCGTAGTTATTAGCAGCCTGTATGCTGCCAATTGTCAGAAATGTTAAGATTAGTGTTAGTAGTTTTCTCATATATTACATGATTTGTGTGACTTCTTGTAGTCCTTCAATCTTCTTTAGTTGGTCGATAATCTCTTTCACGTTCTCTCGGTCGTGTACACGCAACTCGATGTCTCCGTCGAAGACCCCTTCCTCGCTGGTAATCGTAAACTTATGCATGTTGACATTCATCTGTGAGGAGATGATACTGGAGATATCCATGACCATACCCATGCGGTCGATACCTTCGATATGGATGGTGGCATCAAAGAAAAGTCGTTTGTGCATATCCCATTTGGCATCGAGGATACGATTGCCGTAGCTCGTCTTGAGCTTGGCTGCCACAGGACAGTCGCGCTTGTGAATCTCAATGCGTTGTTTGTTGTCGATAAAGCCAAGGATGTCGTCACCGGGAATGGGGTGACAGCAATGGCGGAACTTATACTGTCCGATATTATCGTCGTTGATGAAGATGGGCTTCTTGCGATTGAACTTCTCGGGAACGATAAAGAATTCCTGAGGATTGGTATCTTCTTTCTTGGTTTTGCTTTTGCCTAAGAAAGGTACCAGACGGCGCCATCCTTTCTTGTTGTCATCAGTATTCTTTCCCTGTAACTCGTCCAAATCTTTCTCTCCCAACAGGATGGTCTTCTCACCCAATGACTGGAAGAAAGACTCACGACTGCGTTCCTCATGATACGCTGCCAACTTATCGGCTACGGCAGTAGTGTTCTCAATATCATTCTTCTTGAGGAAGGCATCCAGGATATCCTCACCTTGTTTCTGTATCTCACGACCATTGCGGCGCAGGATGGCCTGTATCTTGGCCTTTGCCTTTGCCGTGGATACGAAATTGATCCACGAAGCCTGTACATGTTGTGCCTTGGAGGTCAGGATTTCCACCTGGTCACCGCTATTAAGCTTATGACTCAAGGGTACGAGTTTATGATTCACCTTGGCTCCGATACAGTGGGAACCTAAGAATGTATGGATACTGAAGGCAAAGTCGAGGGCCGTACAACCGGTAGGCATCGTCTTGATCTCTCCCTTGGGGGTGAAGACGAATATCTCAGAGGCGAAGAGGTTGAGTTTGATGGCATCGAGGAAGTCCATAGCATCAGGCTGTGGATCATCCAGGATCTCCTTGATTGTACGCAGCCATTCATTCAGTTCTGTCTCATCCTCTGTGAACTCTTTCTCCATGCCGTCCTTGTATTTCCAGTGGGCGGCAAAGCCCTGTTCGGCAATCTCGTTCATGCGGTCGGAACGGATCTGTACCTCTATCCATCTTCCTTGTTTAGACATCAAGGTGACATGAAGTGCCTGATAGCCGTTTGCCTTCGGATGACTCAGCCAGTCGCGCAGTCGGTCAGGGTGTGACTTGTAAATCTTAGAGATGGCGACATAGATATTGAAGCATTCGTTGACTTCCTCTTCCCGTTTGTCCGGGGTGAAGATGATACGAACGGCAAGGATATCATAGATCTCATCAAAGGTGACGTGCTTGTTCTGCATCTTGCTCCAGATGGAGTAGGGGGTCTTGACACGCTCTTTGATCTCGTATTTGATGTTCATCCGTTTAAGTGCCTCTTCTATGGGAGCCGTAAACTGGTCGAAGAGTTCATGACGGGAAGCCTCTGTTGAGGCGAGTTTCGACTTGATACTATTGTATTCGTCGGGATGCTCGTATTGGAAACTCAGGTTCTCCAGCTCAGACTTGATCTTGTAAAGTCCCAGACGATTGGAGAGGGGAGCATAGATATAAAGGGTCTCACCGGCAATCTTGTATTGTTTGTTGGCTGGTTGTGACTCCAAGGTACGCATATTATGCAGACGGTCGCAGATCTTAATGAGGATCACACGGATGTCATCACTCATCGTCAGCAGCAGTTTCTTGAAGTTCTCTGCCTGTGCCGAAGCCTGTTCACCGAAGATACCGCCACTGATCTTGGTCAGTCCGTCGACGATCTGTGCAATCTTAGGACCGAAGATGTTTTCTATGTCCTCAGTGGTATAATCGGTATCCTCTACGACATCATGGAGCAGGGCAGCGCAGATACTCGTAGAACCGAGTCCTACCTCTTCGCAGGCTATCTGTGCGACGGCGATAGGATGCATAATATAAGGCTCACCAGAAAGACGGCGCACTCCTTTGTGTGCCTGACGGGCGAAATTGAATGCCTTGGTGATGATATCCACCTTCTTACGATGACGTGAGGCCAGATAGCAATCCAGCAGATGCTGAAAGGCATCATTAATCAGTTTTTCGTCAGCATCTTCGCGTAATTTCTGCTCTTCGTCCATATACCTTTATTATATAATATAATGACTATAGGAACTATAGGGACTATAATGAATTATCTGCGTCTTCTCTTGGATGATTTACGGCCTTTGGCCTTGCTCTTTTTGGCACGTCCCTTCTTGGCTGTCGCCTTCTTGCCGCCACGACGAGCCTTGCTGTTACGTGCGGCACGTCCTTTGCGTCCTTTCTTATAATAACGTTTGCTCTTATGATAGTATGTCGGCGTATAGTCGTTGACTTCCACGATGGCACGGTTTGTCAACAGTTCACTGGCCCTGTAGTTGTAGATGGCATCCTCCATCTCGATGAACTTGTTGATATCCGATTGTGGCAGGCGGAGCGCATAAGGCTCTGTATCACCCGGGATGATATCATGGCGGTACATGGGGTTGAGTGCGCGCAGCATCTCGATGTCAATATCTAATACTTTTGCTACCTGTTCCAGATGCAGTCTCTTATGTACCATGATGGTGTCGGTCTGGGCAGGCAGTCTACTACTCATCGGACAGATATTGTGCAGTGAGTAATAGGTCATGATGTAGTTGGCGGCGATGAAGGCAGGCACATAGCCACGTGTCTCCCTGGGTAGATAGGGATAGATGTGCCAATAGTCCTTGGAACCTCCAGAACGCTGGATGGCCTTGCTGACATTGCCGGGACCACAGTTATAGGCAGCAATCACCAAGTTCCAGTCGCCAAAGACCTTATACAGGTCGCTCAACAAGTGGGCGGCAGCATAGGACGCCTTGATAGGATCGCGACGCTCATCCACCAAAGAATTGATTTTCAGGTTATATTGCTTTCCTGTGGCAAGCATAAACTGCCAGAGTCCTGTGGCTCCCACACGGGAGACAGCCCTTGGGTTCAAGGCAGACTCAATGACTGGCAGGTATTTCAGTTCCAAGGGAATTTGATAAGCCTCCAATGCCTCTTCGAAGATAGGCATATAGAAATTGCTGGCTCCTAATATGTATGCGACAGTACCGCGCAGTCTGTTGCAGTATCTGTCGATGAAGTTCTGTACGATGTTGTTATGAGCCATTTCCATGACAGTCGGCATACGTGACAGACGCTCAATGAAAACCTCTGTAGGATAGTATGGGTTCTCATTTCGCATGTTACAATTGTCTGAAGAGAGATAGGTCTTTGACATATACTCATTCAGCAGACTGTCGAGGTCATAGGTCATAGCCTCGGGGAAATCAATCACTTCCTCGTTACCACTCTGGTCAATGACTACGATTTCGTCTTCTTCATCGACATCCTCTTCGTCTTCCGTTACGATCTGTGCCTGTATATTGACAGACATGCCAAACAAAATGGCGAGCAACATCAGTATTTTCTTACTTATCATTCTTTTGGTTTTGTTTAAAAGTTTAACTTGCAGTTAACTCCCAACGACTGAGCCTGGAGGGGATTGCCTCCTGAGTGGTTGGGAATAACCGTTGGTTCGACCTTCAGACTCAGGTCCTTGGAAATATCAAAGACAGAGAGTTCTGCATCAACATAGGCATCGATGACAGAAAGGGCATAGACACCTATCATGACAAAGAAACTCATGTCGCGCCAACGGCGGTATTTATCTTTTCTGTTCCTGAAAATTTCTTTGTAGCGTTCCTCATTGGAACTGTCAATTTTTACGCCCAAGTGCAGGAACTTATTATAACTTGCCGTATTGGGATCGTTGTCCATCAAGTCCAGATATGCCTGTGAATAGTCCTTGTACATCATATTATTCCAGGTAAGGGCATAGATACATCCGATGAATCCTCCGTAAATAATAGGTAGTTTCCAGTATTTGCGGTTATAAATCTGACCAGCTCCGGGAAGTACCAAGGCAAGCCATAAGGCACGTTTGGGATCCGGGCGCCATGTGTTCCAGTCGCGCTTGGGCTTTGGCAAACGGGTAGAGTCAATCAAAACAGACTGGACAGGTTCCTCTTGGATGGTTATCACAGAGTCTGCACGAGTGAGTGAGTCAATACGAGCCATCATGATTGCGATGCTGTCAACAGGTTCGCTCTTATGTTCTGTCTGTGCCATCACTTGTAACCCCATGACCATCAACAGGGTGACCGTCAGGGAACGAAACAGGAATATGACCTTTAAGAATTTCAAAGCTTTGCTCTTTATTTGTTGTTAACACTGTCCAAGGCGTTCATGATACGCTCCAACTCTTCCTCGTTGCTGAAAGGAATACTGATCTTCCCTCTTCCCTTTGGAGAGCATGTCATCTGTACTTTTGCCTGGAAGAACTGAGAAAGACGTTCCTTGAGAACTGTGAATTCTTCAGGTAATTGCGACTTAGCCGTCATCTTGCCTTTGGTTGTTTTGACATCCTCCCCATTTTTCAGGGCTTGCACCATCTCCTCCACCTTACGGACGGAATATTGTTGTTTTTGGATTTCCTTGAAAAGCTTGATTTGGGCAGAAGGACTGTCAATAGCCAGCAAGGCACGGGCATGTCCCATATCTATCTCATGGTTCTTCAATGCCATCTGTACTTGTGCAGGTAGTTTCAGCAGTCGCAGATAGTTGGTGACGGCAGCACGGCTCTTACCCACGCGTTTTGAGATTTTGTCCTGAGTCATCCCTGTCGTCTCAGCTAAATGCTGATAGGCAAGAGCAACCTCTATGGCATTCAAGTCTTCACGCTGGATATTCTCAACGAGAGCCATTTCCATGACACCTTCGTCTTCCACCGTACGGATATAGGCGGGAATCGTTGTCAAGTTAGCCAGTTGGGAAGCACGCCAACGACGTTCTCCAGCGATAATCTGATATTTCCCACTATCCATCTGACGCAAGGTGATGGGCTGGATGATTCCTACCTCACGAATACTGTTGGCTAGTTCCTGCAGTGCCTCTTGGTCAAATTCCCTACGTGGTTGGTTGGGATTTGGTTCAATCAAGGATATCTCTATCTCGTTGAGATTAGAGCTTCCTTGAGTATGCACCTGTCCCGTATCTATCAGTGCATCCAGTCCACGACCGCTGCCGATATCGTCCAGACCGCGTCCTAGAACACTTCTATCGTATTTCTTTCTTACAGCCATAATCTTTGAATTTAGCTTTTAGCAGTTAGCTATTTGCTATTTTTATTAATAATTTCCTTGGCTAATGCCAGATGGTTCTTGGAGCCCGTAGAGTCTGCGTCATACAGAATGACGGGGAGTCCATGACTGGGACTCTCTGATAACTTGACGTTACGCTGGATGACAGTCTTGAATACCAGTTCCTGGAAATGGCGCTTCACCTCATCATAGATCTGGTTGGCAAGGCGCAGACGGGAGTCATACATCGTCAGCAGGAAGCCCTCAATCTCCAGTTTCGGATTCAATTTACTCTTGATGATACGGATGGTATTCAACAATTTGCTGATTCCCTCCAGTGCAAAGTACTCACACTGTACAGGGATAATGACGGAGTTAGCTGCTGTCAGCGCATTGACGGTTATCAGTCCTAATGACGGAGAACAGTCAATCAGGATATAGTCATATTCATCACGGATAGGAGCCAATAGTTGTCCAATCACATTTTCCCTGTTTTTCAGGTTCAACATCTCAATCTCGGCTCCGACAAGGTCAATATGACTTGGAATGATATCAAGTCCGTCAATATCTGTGGTATAAATCGCATCACGTACGTCAGCCTTGTCAATAATACATTCATAGAGGGAGCATTCCACCTCTTTGATGTCAACGCCCAGACCACTGGAGGCATTTGCCTGTGGGTCGGCATCGACAACAAGGACTGTTTTTTCCAGCGTAGCAAGAGAGGCGGCCAAGTTGATAGTCGTCGTTGTCTTACCGACACCGCCCTTTTGGTTTGCTAAAGCAATAATCTTTCCCATATTCTTTTTACACCATATAATAGGCTGCAAAGTTACGAATTTCTTATGAGAATCTGTCAAATATCAACCTTTTTTTGTAAATTTGCAGGCAAATAGCATTTTTTAATGGAAAACAAGAAACCTTTAATACTGATTTCCAACGATGACGGTTATGAGGCAAAAGGAATTAACTGTCTGGTAGCGATAATTCGTGACATGGCGGATATCCTGATATGTGCTCCGGATTCAGCGAGGAGTGGCTATGCGTGTGCCTTTTCTGCAGTTACTCCACTTACGATGACGATGCGTCGGAAAGAGGAAGGACTGGAAGTGTGGTCTTGTAGTGGCACTCCTGTTGATTGTGTGAAGTTAGCCTTAGAGGAACTGGTCGGCGACCGCTATCCTCAGATGGTGATAGGAGGTATCAACCACGGTGACAATGCTTCTGTCAATACGCATTATAGTGGCACGATGGGCGTGACATTGGAAGGGTGTATGAAGTATATCCCTTCTGTGGCATTCTCTTTGTGTGACCATTCTGCTGACGCTGATTTCCGTCCCTTAGAGCCTTATGTTCGGAAGATCGTGCGGAGGGTTCTTGATGAGGGATTACCCAAAGGTGTCTGTCTGAATGTGAATTTCCCCTTGGTGGAACAGTATCAAGGTGTGAGGGTCTGTCGTATGGCACCGGGTACCTGGGGAAACGAAGTGGTGAAATGTCATCATCCCCGTGGCTATGATTATTGGTGGATGACGGGAAAATACACCAATGACGAGCCGGAAGCAGAGGATACTGACAATTGGGCATTGACGCATGGCTATGTGGCTATTACGCCAACCCGGATAGATGTCACTTCCTATGAGATGATAGAACAGATGAAAGACTGGGATTTATGAAATACTATCTGATAGTGGGCGAAGCCAGTGGTGACCTCCATGCTTCTCATTTGATGCAGGCACTGAAGCAACAAGATCCGGATGCGGAGTTCCGTTTCTTCGGTGGCGACCTCATGACAGCTGTAGGAGGAACCAGGGTCAAACACTACAAGGAACTTGCCTATATGGGTTTTATTCCTGTTTTGCTTCATCTTCCTACGATTCTTCAGAATATGAAGAGATGCCAGCAGGATATCCTTCAGTGGCAACCGGATGTTGTCATCTTGGTCGACTATCCTGGTTTCAACCTGAAAATTGCCAAATTCATCCACAGCCAAAAGCTAAAAGCTAACAGCCAACAGCCAAAGGTCTTTTACTATATTGCTCCGAAGATATGGGCATGGAAGGAGTATCGCATCAAAAATATCAAACGCGATGTTGATGAACTCTTCTCCATTCTTCCTTTTGAGGTAGACTTCTTTGAGAAGAAGCATCATTATCCCATCCATTATGTGGGGAATCCAACGGCCCAGGAAGTGAGAGAGTTCTTAGAAGAGAGAGGAATGAGGAGAGAGGAGAGAGATAAGCCTCTCATCGCCCTGTTGGCAGGCTCCCGTCGACAGGAGATCAAAGATAACCTCCCTGCCATGATAGCGGCGACAAGTCATCTGGCATCGCAGTATGATATTATACTGGCTGGTGCTCCAGGCATCGAGCGCTCGTATTATGATAACTTCTTACAGGGAACATCCGTCAAACTCGTGGAGAATCAGACATACGCTTTGTTGGCGAAAGCGACGGCAGCCCTGGTAACCAGTGGTACGGCAACTTTGGAGACCTGTATGTTCCGTGTTCCACAAGTGGTATGTTACGAGACTCCTATTCCTATAGTAATCGCTTTCTTACGGAAGCATCTTATCAAAGTGAAGTATATCTCTTTAGTCAATCTGATTGCTGACAAGGAGATAGTTCCTGAACTGGTGGCTGACACATTCTGTGTGGAGAATATCCGTACACATCTGGAAACCATTCTTCCTGAAGGGACAGCCCGTCAGCAGATGCTAGACGGTTATGAGGAGGTACATCGTCGCTTGGGAAACAGTCATGCACCGGATGTGGCGGCACAGCAAATCATAGAGATTCTAAATCACAATAATAATTAATACATTTATGAAAACATTATTATCATGGCTGGGTTTTGACTCCCAGAAACATTCCGTCAAAGTTGAGATGATGGCGGGATTGACAACCTTCCTTACCATGTCTTACATCCTTGCCGTCAACCCGATTATCCTCAGTGAGGCGGGTATGGACAAGGGTGCTGTTTTCTCTGCAACAGTGATTGCTGCTGCAGTGGCGACACTCGTAATGGCTTTCTATGCCAAGATGCCGTTTGCACTCGCTTCTGGTATGGGACTGAACGCCTTCTTTGCCTATACGCTGGTTTTGGTGATGGGCTTTACATGGCAAGAAGCTTTGGCTGCCGTATTTATAGAGGGTGTTTTCTTTATTTTCCTCACGATATTTAAAGTCCGTGAGTCTATCGTCAACTCCATCCCCCTGAACCTTCGCTACTCAATCTCCGTGGGTATCGGCTTGTTTGTTGCTTTTATCGGACTGAAGAATGGCGGTATTGTTGTTGTCAATGACTCAACCATTACAGGCTTGGGTCCTTGGACAGCA
Organism: Prevotella sp.; assembly: GCA_017645645.1. Classification (GTDB taxonomy): domain Bacteria; phylum Bacteroidota; class Bacteroidia; order Bacteroidales; family Bacteroidaceae; genus Prevotella. Next base: position 112,953 of record JAGCOB010000012.1, read on the forward strand.
ACTTCGATACTTGCTGCTTGCGGTATTTTGCTAGGTGCTATCTTGTTGGTGATGAAGGTTCGTGGAGCTTTGTTCTATACAATCCTTATCATGACAATCATAGGTATTCCCTTTGGTGTTACAGTGATTCCTGAGAATTTTACGATATTGAGTCTTCCTGCTTCTTTGGATCCTGTTGCCTTTAAGATGGATTTCTCTCGTTTCTTCACGTTGGATATCGACTATTATATTGTAATAGCAACCCTGTTGTTTATGGATTTGTTTGACACTATTGGTACCCTGATAGGAACTTCTACGGCTGCTGGTATGGTGGATAAGAAAACGGGAAAGGTACAGAATCTGAACAAGGCATTGATGGCTGATGCTGTGGGTACTACTGTAGGTGCCCTTTGCGGAACCTCTATAGTGACGACTTATTTGGAGAGTACGACAGGAATTGCGGCAGGTGGACGTACGGGGCTGACAGCATTCACTGTGGCAGCCTTGTTCTTCCTGTCCTTGTTCTTCTCTCCCATCTTCCTGATGATCCCGTCTGCCGCCACTACCAGTGCATTGTTCTTGGTAGGTGTGATGATGCTCCGTCAGATTGTACATATCGACTTTATCGACTTCTCGGAATCGATGCCCTGTTTTGCTACCATACTGATGATACCTTTTACAGCAAGTATCTCAGAGGGTATTATCTTAGGTTTGTTCTCGTATGTCATTGTAAAGGTATGCACGGGTCGTCATCGTGAATTGACAGCAATGATGTATATCCTTTCCGCTTTCTTCGTATTGAAGTATGTTGCTCCGTTATTGTAATTATTTATTCATATCAAATATAATATCAAATACGTTATGAAAAAACAGATTTTATCTTTTTTGTTCCTTGCCTCATGTATGGCTGTAGGAGCACAGAACATCCAGGTTCACTATGACTTTGGTCGTAACATCTACACAGGTGAAGAGGCTGGTCGCCCGAAGGTGACTATTACCCTTGAACAGTTCAAGGCCGACAAATGGGGCTCATGGTTCTATTTTGTGGATGTCGACCTGGGCAGTCATTTCACGGAGAGTGCCTATACGGAGATTTCCCGTGAGTTCAATTTGGGCAAGCAGTCGCCTTTTGCCGCTCATATCGAGTATGATGGTGGACTGAGCCGTAATGGTAGTTTCCAGCAGGCAGCTTTGTTGGGTGCCGCCTATAACGGTCATACAGCCGATTTCTCGAAGACGTGGTCCGTACAGTTGCTCTATAAGCAATATTTCAAAAGCTACGAAAATACGCGTTCTTATGCCAGTGCACAGTTAACAGGTGTCTGGGGCATGAATTTCTTCAATAACAAGCTCCGTTTCTCAGGCTTCATTGACTTCTGGCGTGGTGAGAAAGCAAATAATCACGGATGTCTGGTCATCCTCTCTGAGCCTCAGTTGTGGTATAACTTCACTGAGCATTTCAGTGTAGGTACAGAGTGGGAATTCAGTAATAACTTCGTTTATAATTCTGATCCGGAGAGCACGAAGACTTTCTTCTGGAACCCGACGCTTGCCGTGAAATGGAATTTCTAAATGGTGGATATATAATATCTCACAAAAAAGACAGAGGTGGCATCGAAATGCCACCTCTCTTTTTCTCTTATTTATTGTATTTCTTCAGTAGGTTCTTGACGAGTTTACCATAGACCTTGATGACATCGTCAGGCCATGGACCTGTAGCAGTGGCACGGGGTAGGAGCATGGAGCAGCTCTCGTTTTTGTCGCTGATAGACCAGCAGACCCAACTGATACCTAAACGTTCGCACAACTGAATCCATTTCTCCTCGCTTTCTGGGTCAATCTTTCCGTCACCGGAAGCCTCAGTGGCTCCACTTTCGGAGATAAAGACGGGAACGCCCTTCTTCACAGCATCCTCCATGCGGTCACGCAGGTAGTCACCATGGGTGGCGGCATAGAAATGGACGGTATACATGATGTTTTTGAAACCTGTCAGCGGACTCTCGGCAACGAGGTGGATATCCTGATCCCAGTGGGGACAGCCTACCAGTACGATGTTGTCAGGGTCGTACTTACGAATCTCTCCAATCACCTCTGTGGCATATTTCTTCAGGTCAGCCCATGTGTCCTCGATAGGCTCGTTATATATCTCATAGATGACATGGGGATACTTGCCGTATTTCTGTGCCATCTGACCAAAGAATTTCTTTGCCTCTGCTGTCTTCATCAGGTGAGAATGCCAATCGATGATGACATAGACGTTGTTCTTGATGGCAGCTTCGATGACGTTGGTCATACATTCCAGGGCATAGGAGGGATTCTCCAGATAATTATCCTCAATCATGATGCCCATGGCAGCACGGACGACACTGGCGTTCCAGTCTTCTTTCAAAGTCTTGACAGCCTTCTTGTTATAGAAGCGGGGCCAGATGTTATGCCAACCGAAACTGACACCTCTGAGGATGACGGGCTTGCCGTTCTGATCGCACAGCTGGGCACCCTTTACTTGTAACTGCCCGTATTGCTTCACGGGGTCTGCGGCATTGACAGTGTTGGCGATGCCAATGGCTAAAAAGATAATAGATAATAGCTTTTTCATATTTAGAATAATGATATAGTGTACAGATATACGACGGCAGCAGGGATGGCAAGCAGTGAGGAATCGAAACGGTCAAGCATACCGCCATGACCAGGCAGGATGCTGCCACTGTCCTTGATACCCAAGGTGCGCTTGAAGAGACTCTCCACCAAGTCGCCCCAGGTGCCGAAGACTACCACGACGAGTCCTAATCCTAGCCATTGTAGCATCGACAGCATACCGCAGGGTTTGATACCGAAATCCTGCAGATAGAGTCCGCCGTTGTCGAGGATACTGATTCCATAAGCTACCAGCAAGACAACAATGGCACCACCGATACTGCCTTCCCATGATTTCGCAGGCGAGATACGTGGGAAGAGTTTATGTCTGCCTATCAACGAACCCACGCAATAGGCTCCTGTGTCATTCATCCATAGGAAAATGAATACCGACAACGGTAGCATGGGATTAAAGACGACCAATCCCTCTGGTGATGCCGTGAAGGCAAGCACGTTGAGCAACGAGAAGGGTAGGGCAATATACATCTGTGAAAGCATTGTGTATGCCCAGTCGTTGACAGGGTCTTCTTGTTTCAGATAGAGCTCTGCCACCAACAGATAGACAATGGTAATCAGGTAGGGGATGAATACTACTGATTTGGCAGCTCCTCCATAGATGTCACTGCAGTAGTAGGTCATGGCGAAGAAGAAATACACTCCTGCCACCATACAGATAAAGCGGTTGATGGTTACTCCTGGACGGTCGTTGACTAATCCAGTAAACTCCCAGACGGTCAGTCCTGTCACAATGGAGAACAACAGCACCATTGCCTCTGGGCGAAGGAAACTCGCTACGATGGCTGCGACAAAGATGATACCTGTAATGGTTCTGACGATAAAGTTATTCATAGGCTTATTCTTGATAATCTGAGTTCTCTGAGTTCTCCGAGTTCTCTGAGTCCTCAGGCTTTTCAGGGATTAATCCCAGTTCCTTGGCTCTCTCCTCTGCCATGCGTTCTGCTTCGGCACGCTGTTGTGCCTCCAATAGTTCCTCGGCACGACTGGTCCAGGGACGCTTGCCGAAGATTTCCTCTACGTCGTCGGCGAAGATGACCTCACGGTCGATCAGCAGTTGAGCCAACTTGGCATGTCCCTCCTTGTGTTCTGTCAGGATATGCTTGGCACGCTCGTATTGCTCGTTGATCATCTTCAGTACCTCTTCGTCCATGAGTTTTGCGGTGGTCTCCGAATAAGGACGCTGGAAAGAGTATTCATTATTATTATAATAGCAGATGTTTGGCAGTTTGTCGCTCATACCGGCATAGGCAATCATACCGTAGGCCTGTTTGGTAGTGCGCTCCAGATCGTTCATGGCACCTGTGGAGATGTGACCAATGAAGAGTTCCTCAGCGGCACGACCGCCTAAGAGTGAACACATCTCGTCCAGCATTGCCTCTTTGGTCTGTAATACACGCTCTTCAGGCAGATACCAGGCGGCACCTAATGCCTGTCCACGGGGTACAATAGAAACTTTCACCAAAGGATTAGCAAACTCCGTAAACCAAGAAATGGTGGCGTGTCCTGCCTCATGGATGGCAATGCTGCGTTTCTCCGATTCAGTCATCACCTTTGTCTTCTTCTCCAGGCCACCGATGATACGGTCAACGGCATCGAGGAAATCTTGCTTGCCTACGCTTTGACGGTTATGACGGGCGGCTATCAGGGCAGCCTCGTTACATACGTTGGCGATATCGGCACCGGAGAATCCCGGGGTCTGACGGGCCAGGAAGTCTACATCCACACTGTCGTCCAATTTCAAGGGTTTTAGGTGTACCTGGAATACTTCCTTCCGCTCGTTGAGGTCAGGCAGATCGACATGTATCTGGCGGTCGAAACGACCTGCACGGAGTAATGCGGAGTCCAACATATCGGCACGGTTGGTGGCGGCAAGGGTAATGATACCGCTGTTGGTGCCGAAGCCGTCCATCTCCGTTAACAAAGCATTCAGCGTGTTCTCGCGCTCATCGTTGCCGCCCATAGCGGGATTCTTCGAACGGGCACGTCCCACGGCATCTATCTCATCGATGAAGATGATACAAGGGGCTTTCGATTTTGCCTGGTTGAAGAGGTCACGGACACGGGAGGCTCCCACACCTACGAACATCTCAACGAAGTCGGAACCACTCATGGAGAAGAAAGGAACACCAGCCTCACCGGCCACAGCCTTGGCAAGGAGTGTCTTACCAGTTCCTGGAGGACCTACCAGCAAGGCTCCTTTGGGAATCTTACCGCCTAAATCCGTATATTTCTGGGGACTCTTCAGGAAGTCCACAATCTCCTGCATCTCCTGTTTGGCACCAGCCTGACCAGCCACGTCCTTGAAGGTGATACCTAAATCACCGCCTTTCTCATACATCTGTGCCTTCGACTTGCCGACGCTGAAGATGCCTCCACCTCCGCCCATGCCGCCGCCACCCATGCGGCGCATGATGAAGATCCAGACGGCAATAATGGCACCGAAGAACAGCACGTTCATAATCAGCGAGTTCATGAACTCACTCTCACGACGGTTGTCATAGGCGAGCTCACCACTGAACTTCTTTTGTTCACGAGCCTGGTTGATAAACTGCTCCACCTGGTCTACAGAGCCGAAGTCGACAGCCACAGTGGGTTCTTTGCCAGTGGCTTTCACCCCTTGATGGAATACGTCACGGATATGTTCCGGCTTGACGTACATCTGTAGGGTATTCGTGTTCTTGTTAACGACAATCTTTGAGGCATAGCCCTTCATCACCCACGTCTTGAAATTGCTATACGACGTGGTAGTCTGAACACTCGAGTTCTCGTTGCCATTGGTAAAGTAAAGTACTCCAAGGGCGACAATAGCTAAGATGTATATCCAGTTCATATTGAACTTGGGCATATTCATCTTAGGATCGTTATTGATAGGTTTCTTGTTCATACTTTTATTTCTTTAGTCAAGGTCGGGAACATGGGTCAAGTCTGCATCCTCCCAAAGATGCTCCAAGTCATAATACTCACGGACATCAGGCAAGAAGATATGCACCATGATGTCCGTATAGTCCATGGCCACCCATTGGGCATTTTCCAGTCCGGCGACGGCTGTTGGTTTCTCCCCTTTTTCTTTCCGTGCAAACTCGCCTACAGACTCAGTAATCGCCTCCACCTGTGAGGGCGAGTTGCCCTGACAGATGACGAAATAATGACAGATAGCCCCTTCGATACTGTTCAAGTCTGCGACGACGATGTTCGCGCCTTTCTTCTCCTGTATTCCTTTTATGATGGTATCTACTAATTGAGATGTCACTTCCATTTAAATTCTTTTTGGCTACAATTTGGCTACAAAGGTACGAAAAAAATCTTATCTTTTTATTCCGTTTCGATTATTTTTCTTTTGATTGACCAGACAGACGCAGGAACTCTTCGCGAGCAGCAGCTAAGTCTGCCATATATAAAGGACTCGTATGCAGACGAGCGAAGACACCGGCAGCCATGAGGTATGAGGCATCTACATCGCTCTGCCAGTGGTAGCCGACAATGACGCGGCTCAGTCCCCACTCGTAGCCTAATTTCAATAGTGAATCCTGACACTCGGGGTTAATCTCGCTGAGTACCAATGCCAGACCAAAACTGCGGATGGCGTGCCCAGAGGGGTAGGAGCCTGAATTGAATTCTCTCTTCTCATGCTGGGGAAGAGGGGTCGACTCATTGAAGCGTGCGAACGGACGCCTGCGGTGATAGGCTTCTTTTGGCTTGACAACACTTAGTCGGAAGGTAATGACAGAGCGTTCTACCAGTTTGAAGATGGCAGGGGTTGCCTCTTTGGAAATAGTCATCCCAAAAGGTTTGCTGAAATACACAGCCATATCTTCTGGCATGACTACATCATGATCAACGGCATCCTTGCCACGCTCTGTGTCACGCATGGACTTCCCCCATATATACTGCGTGATGTCATATGCGAAATGAGGACCAAGGGTATCAGGTGGTGCGGGCAGCCACACAGCAGCGTTAGGCAGTTCTTCCTTTGAAAAATACGCCTCGCCCCATGGAATCTGTATCTGTGCCTGTCCCGTCATAGCGACAGCGGCAAATAGGATGATTATCAATCGTTTTTTCATATTTTAATTCTTTGTCTTCTTTACCCAAAATCATTCTTGTGCAAAGATACAACTTTTTTATTTATATCTTTTATACTATCTATTTTTTTTCTTTTCCCCTCCTTCCAAGGAGGGTCAGTTTTATGGAGGGAAACAAGAATTTATCTCCTTGTCAGGAATTTCTATCAGCCATTATCACCATCCCTTCCACAAAAAAATATGAGTGTTTGCAAAAAAATAGCCGAAAAGTTTTGCTCATTCCGAAAAAAGCAGTACCTTTGCATCCGCAAATTGAGTTTTGCGGATGCAAAGTCAGGCTGCGCCTCAGCAAAAAACGAGTTTTTTGCATTCGGTTTGCACTGACATTGCAGCACAAATAAAACGAGTGGGGTATGGTGTAATGGTAACACTACAGATTCTGGTCCTGTCATTCTTGGTTCGAGTCCGAGTACCCCAACAGAAAAGCAAAAGGCTTCCACCATTGGAAGCCTTTTGCTTTTTCCTTGTTTGTCCTTCTAAAAGCTGAATGCAATGACGTAGCGCATGCCCCATTTAGGACTAGTCGGTAATTCGTTATAGTTCAAACGACGGACATACTCAACATGGAAGAATTTGAAGATGTTGTGGATACCAAGTACAATTTCAGCGTAAGGTCGGTGAGGATCCATAACATAACAGCCGTCAGGGAAGTACATTAGCCGATGATTTCCTTGATTTTTTTCAAGGAAGGGATTGTTCTTATCGGTGAGTTTTCCCCAGAGCATACGGAAACCGATATATTCGCGCCAGTGGAGTTTCTTCATAAAGGGAATCCGATTGAAGATCTTACCGTTCAAGTCCCACGATACCATGAGAGATGCAAAACGGTCGTTGAGGAACTCCATCGTATTGATGAGATTGAATGTCTCAGGAGCAATAATATACGACTGGTTGGCGGCAGGGTAAATCAACAGCGGATAAGGTACCTGGTTCCATTGGATTCCGCCCTTAAGGCTAACATCGAGTTTTCCCCAACTGCTGAGCCAGAAGCGTTTGTAGATATGTGCCTCTGTATAGTTATAGTTGTATTCGCCCTTTAATATTCCATTGAAACCTATGGTATGTGCGATACTGAAGACTGGGGCATCCAGATTAATGACACGGCGGCGCAGCTTATTGTTGATATAAGTCTCACCAGGTGCATAGCGTAATCGGCCAGTTACTTCTGTCGTATGGATAAAAAGCCCATTACCAGTCCGATGATATGTCGTGGGACGTGGATTGTCAAGTGTCTGGTAAGACATGTTGCCACAAGCTTCATTCTCTTCAAGTTTTCCGTTCAGGGTGGCTTTCAATCCCCAATCAGTTTCATATTCGAAAGTGACTTGATGACGGTTATAAAGTACCATCTTATCGGTCTTTGCCCATTTGAGTGCCACCATGAAATTATCCTTATCAGTATCCATGAAACGGTCACCAGGCGACATGACATCCCTGTTTATCTGGATGGTCATTGTACGACGCGGAAACTCGTGGGGGAGATACTTCTTGGGATTCAGCGAATAGGTAATCTCAGCCATATAATAGTTTTTCTTACTACCCCAGCCATGACCGTAGTAGCCACTGAGGAAGAAATGGCTGTTGAGGTTGGCTGTGGTCTTCAGACTTATTCGCGAACGCCATCCGTCAACATAGTTATGGGTGAGGATGGTATTGACAGGACAGATGTCGATGTAGTTTGGTGTACTGGTCTCTATGGAGTTCTCGAAGAGTGCTTTCAATGCGAAGATAACATACTTCATGCCTTTCACATTCTCAATGCGCTTGACAAAACGGTCCATACCGCTTTCGCTCTTCGTCAGTTCCACCTGCCGATACTGTTGCCAGAAGTTATCGTCACGCATCTGGGCATCAGCTTCCGTTACCTCCTTTGCCATACCTTTGAAGAGCTTCTTGGGAATGGGGTCGAAGTTGTAATCCGTCAGACGGGTGATGCGTGTGACGGTGGCAGAACGCAGGAAACTGAGCAGTTTGAGATCGGTAGTCATATCATCTTTCGACAAAACCCATTGTCCGTCGGCCAGTTGTTTATATTCCTGCAGTATCTGTACGTTCTCTACGAAGTTGACGTTCGACTGTTTGGGGATGGTCATTACACAACGACGGACATGGAGTGACGAGTCATTCAGGATATACAGGTCCCCCCGGAATCCCATGTCGTTCTGGTTGTTGGGCAGGAAATGGAGATGAATGCACGAGTCACGCTCAATTTTCAGTGTGTCTTCGATGTAATAACGGTAGAAGCCGATACCTTCATTAGAGATAGGTGATATGAAGGGATATTGCAGCAGACGGATGTGGTCCTGATAGAGGTCGATATCCGTGAAGACATCTTTCATGACGGTATTAATGATATCGCCCGTCTGAAACAGGTCGTTGACGCCCTTCGACATCTGTCCCATAATGATGGTCTTCTCCGACTTAGGATAACGGCGATAGATTTTCTGTGATACCGTCTCGTCAACACTGACGGGAAGGATGTTCTTGCCAGTAACGTTGCTCACCTCTACCTGTTCCAATAGCCAGGGATGTTTCTTGAAAGGGTTTTGCTCCAGTTGTTCTGGTTTCAAGTCGTTGAGTGAGAGCGTGATTTTCTCGTATTTGTTATATTGATAGTAGTCGTTCAGGCTGAGGTCAGTCTGTTTCTTGGCAGCCACTACACGGCGCATCAGCTCTACAGCAGGATTGTTCTTGCGACTGTATCGGCTACGCTTGGCCTTAACCGTCACTTCCCCCAGCATCTGCTTGTCGGGTTGTAACTTGATGTTCAGATGGGCTTTCGTCTTTTTATTGACAGCTACGATGCGTGATTTGTATCCTACAGCACTGAATGTGATGTTCCACCCCTCATGGCGGGCAATGGTATACTTTCCATTGACTGTGGAAATAGCAGCCACCTGATGCCCTTTATACACTACACTGGCCATCGGTATGCTGTCGCCTGTCTCGGCATCTGTCACAATACCAGTAATCTGCTGGGCATTAATATGTTGTGCCAGCAAACAGAACAGGAAGACTACAATTGCAGTAGAAAATCTCATATCTGTTGATGTGCCTATCTGATGTCTTTCGCTCCTCACTTAAAAAGATATTCTGTATAACTGTTATTACGTCCGTTCATGCGAAGACGCTTCATGGCTGACGACCTGCTGTCGATGACGAGCACGAACGAGGTGAACATCTGACGTTTCTTGCCCGTTGGAGTGATGGTAACGGTCTGCTCATTCCCCGTCGTTGTTACCTTGATATCATTACCCGTAGGGATGGGCTGTTGGTTGATAACGGCTTTCAGCACAGCGTGGAAGTCGGCGAACAACGCATTCTTACGACTGTCAGTAACATGTTTCTTACCTTTTTGTGTCATGGTAAACTGCGTACCATTCATCAGCAACTGATCACGACCGCCATCCGTCGAAATACAGATGTAGTCGGGTTTCTTGATGGTTACCTCACCTGTCGTCACAACATCGGTCTTAACAGCCTTACTATGAGAAACCTTGGTAACAGGTTGCTGGGCATTGGCATAGCATGCCAGCATAAAGAATATTACAATTAGAAATCTTGTTTTCATAATCTTAACTATTATCTCTTCACTATAAACTATGAACTATGTATATAGTCCTCCATTGATGGATACTACATTTCCTGTGATATAGCCGGCATTAGGCGATACCAGGAAAGCCACCAGGTCGGCTACTTCCTCTGGCGTACCAAAACGATTGGCAGGAATCGTTTTCTTCAGTGCAGCTTCGTCAAGTCCCTCTGTCATATCGGTTTTGATAAAACCAGGGGCTATGGCATTGACAGTAATGCCTCGGCGAGCAACCTCTTGTGCCAATGCTTTTGTTGCAGCAATAATACCACCCTTTGCAGCAGAATAGTTCGTCTGTCCGGGCAGTCCTTTCAGTCCACTGACACTCGCCATGTTGACGATGCGCCCGAACTTGTGCAACTGCATGGCTGGCAGCAGGGGCTGGGTGACATTATAGAAGCCGGAGAGTGTGATGTCAAGTACACGGTGCCAGTCATCTTCAGGCATCAGTGCCATCACATTATCGCGACGAATACCTGCATTATTGACCACCACTTCTATATAATCCTCAGGATGACGGCTTTGCCAATCGCTGAGAGCAGTACGTGTCTGTTCGGCATTGCTGACGTCGAAACGCAATATCTCTCCTTTGTTACCTGTCATCTCCAATGTATTCTGTGCCTCAACTTCGTTGCTGGCATAGTTAATGATAACTTGATAACCCTCCTGGGCCAGTTTGATGCAGATGGCTCGTCCGATACCTCGGCTACCACCTGTTACTAATGCATATTTACTCATACTTTGTAGTTCTTGATAGTGTCTAATGTGTTAAATGCAGTCCTTGTCACGCCCTCCAGTCCATGCAGTACCAGACTTTGGCCTGTCAGGAAGAGGTTTGGAATCGGTGTCTTGGGCGATAATATCGTCAGTAAAGGCTGGCGATAGTCTTTCCTGATACCAAAAGCCGAACCGCAGGGTGACAGCGTATAGTCACGCCAGGTCAACGGCGTACTGATATATCTTTTCTCAATCATGTCATGTAGCCCAGGTATAACCCTTTCAGCCAAACGTATACATTCATCGGCAAGATGCTCCTTGTGCAATTCGTAAATCTCACCACGACGACCGACCTTCGTGTCTTCCCACGTTTTAAAAAGTGTCCATGGCATGGGTGTCAACAGGTCTATCTGCCTTGCGTAGTTACCTGTTTCAGGAACTCTGCAACTGATCATCACGCCTCCAGTCCCGCTAACATCCTCATAAAAGCTCCATACATTGGCTTTCTTGTATACATATTTGTTGTGATTGAAATAAAGCAGTGTATCAGGTTTCAATACCAGCGATGCCGTAAATACGCCAAAGGTATTCTCCAAGGAATTGATGCGGCGGCGGAAGATACCCTTTAGCAGGGATGATTCCTTGACCCAACTGAACGTCAATTGTGGATGAACGTCACTGATGAAGATAGTTCCTTCGTATGTTTTTCCATGAGAACTTTCTGCTGCAACAATCTTTCCGTCCTGCTCTTTCAGCTCCATGACCTCTGCATGACAGACGATCTCTCCGCCGAAGTCTTTGATATCTTTTATCAGCGAGTTGACGATCAGGTTACCACTGCCTTTCAGTCGCCAACTGCTCTGGATATAACTGCTCATGCTGTGGGCAAAGTTGAACAGGGGCAATGACTCGCGCCTCAGTTCCATCTTCATGGCTGTACCGGAAAGTACGTTGATAAGAAGCGGGTCGTGGAAGAGTGACTTCAGATAATTGTAGGCACCTACCTGACTGATCTCCTCCATGGGGGGCAGGTGCTCAAGCATCTTTACATACTGTCTCAAACCAACCTTCTCATGGGGAAAGTATTCTCCCAGCGTGGCAGCGAAATGGTCGAATCCTTCTGTCAACGGGAAAGTCTGCCTGCCGATGGTGATCTGGTCGAAACCATTGACATCCAGTCTATGCCAGGGTAACCCCATCAGTCCCAACTGCTGAAAGGCATCGTGCAATGGCTGACCTTCTGCCAAACCACCCACATAGTGCAGTCCTGTGTCAAAATCCGCGTTGTCACGACGGTAGCTCTGCAGACAACCTCCAGGCTGTGCCTGCCGTTCCAGTACCAGCACACTCCTTCCAGACTGTGCCAACTGTCGGGCACATATCAGTCCTCCCAGTCCACTACCTATTATGACAACATCATATTTCATTTCTTATGTTGGTTGAGCCATCTGAATACAGCAGGTTGTAAGACGTATGCCAGTATGACGGCAGACAACAGTCCTACAAGCGTAGAGAATCCGACACTGCGGATAGCAGGATGAGTAGCAAGGAGCATGCTGCTGACTGTGGTGAGCAGGGTAACGGCACTCAGCAAAATAGCCGTCTTATGATATTGTAATTTGTTATCTTTGTCTGAAATCAGCCCGTTCATCACAAAGATACTATAATCGACTCCAATACCAAAGATAAACGTGGAGATGATGATGCTGATGAGATTAAACCTCACGTCGAACAGTACCATGGCACCTAGCACGATAAGCCAACTGATCAGGATGGGCATGAAGCCGAGTAACGTATGCTTCAAGTTAAAATGGAAGCTCAAAAGCAATACTACAAATACGAACAGCATAGAGAGCCATTGCAGTACGTTGAAGTCGTCGTTCATCTGCAATAGCGTGTCCGTAGTATAATAATAGGTGTCAAGCACCAATAAGTTCGGATTGCTGGCAATGGCATCGCAGATACGGATATAGTCACTGTCGCTACTACGCACGGAGTCATTGGCACAGCGCACAGAAGTAAAACAGAGATAGTCGCCGCCATACGACTGCTCCATCAACGTTGACTGGTAGCCCTCAGGAATCAGTCCTGCGGCATAGAGCGAGTCTGGCTCATAGTCGTTAGTAGCCGTCGTGAAGAAAGTATCAAAGGCCTCTGCATTGAGGTCGGCCTGCGGTGCTGTCTGGGCTATCAGTGTGCGTACCTTTGCCAAACGGTCCTGAGACCAGAAATCCGTCCATGCCTGAATACGTTCCTGCTGAACACGCATGGGTACGAATATCTGGTTGGTGCGTGTATAACTCTTCACCAGTCCCAGTTGCTGCATGGAGTCCAGTTTATGGTCGAGGATGGCAAAATTTTCTACCGCCTCTTCCATTGTCTTACCCTGACTGGCAAAATACTTGGTCTTGTCACCTGTATAGGTCTTCTTCCTAAGCAATTGCTCAGAGTATTCCGTCATATCATCCAGATAGCCCAGGTTATGCATATCGGCATCGAAGCGGATGCCACCTACAAAGTAAGCTCCCACGCCAATGACAACAGCCAAGAGTACGACAGCCAGCAAAGGCTTCTTCTGATCGAAAGGATAGCTATTGATGCGGTCGAGCCACTTAAAAGATGCTGGATTAACCTTGCTGCTGAGCATCTGAGGCAGATAGGTCAGCGAGAAGAGGGTTGTACCAAGAATGGCGAAAGCGGCAAACAGTCCGAAGTCTTGCAAGAGAGCCGTATTGATGAAAATTAGTCCTGCAAAGGACCCAATGGTAGTAATGCATCCCAACAGCACAGGTTTTACCTGGTCACGCAACATCTTTTCTCCATCTCCTACATACTGGTGATGGGTTAGGATGTGGAGCACATAGCTCAGTGCCACTCCCAATACGACACCGCCAATACCTAAGGCCAATAGTGAGAACTCGCCCTTCAGCCAGTACATCATCGACAGTCCGAATAACGTACCGAAAACGACAGGGAGCAACAGCAAGGGAATGGTATCCCATCTGCGGAAACAGAATAGCAGGAACACCAGTACCAGCACCAGTGCCCCTGTGATGGTCGTCGTCAGATCATGTTTGATCTGTGTCGAGTTGTAATAGCCACTGGCGGGTGTACCGTGATAGGTAATACGTACATTGGGATGAGTAGTGGCAAACTGGCTAATCAGTTTGTTTAGCTGTTCAAAGAGTGCAGAGCCCTGTCCTGTATTCGTTGATGAGAAACGGGGAGTTATAAAGGCAATGCACACGGTAGAGTCAGGCACGAAGAAATGGTTGTCAATGGTCTGGTAACTGCCTGCACTCAACAGGGAAGTCATCTGTTCCACCAGAACATTGCGCATACCCATGGGATCCATCTCTATCAAATCCGGGAACATTTCTCCCACTTCACTGAGCAAGTCTTCGTGGTTTTGCTGCATCTGTTGGATGAAATGTTCGCGAGTCAGCAAGGAGTCGAATCGGGTGTATGCCGTTGTGTCAATATAGGCAGGAAGGTGGTTACTTAGATAATCGACAGCATCAGGTAGCAAGTCTTCGTCCAAACGATAAAAGATGTTACCGATGACGGAGTCTTTGTCTGTTGCCAGCAAGGAGTCCACGAAAGCATCACAGGTCTCATGGAGCATGCTCGTTCCTGCCTCTCCAGTATCTTCGAATAACAGGAATGTCTTGTCCTTGATCTTCAGGTCGGCAAAGGCCAGTTTAGTAGTGCCGTCTTCATTTTTCGATGACGGCATCAGTTTGTTGATGTCCTCCTCAAGGTGTATCTGTGCGGCAAAATAGCCAAAGAAGGCAAAAAGGACAACCATCGACAGCCAGCAGACCAGTCGATGGTTACGGAAATAATGATAGATATGAATGAAGTAGTTTGTCATTGCTGCATAAATATCTTAAGTTGAGCCTTGGCTATCAGTTCCTCACCGATACGACTCTCGCCTGTAGCTATTGTCACATTCCCGAAGACAAATCCAAATTCAATGGTCGTTTCCACCTTTTCATCCTGACGGGGGCGCCTCTGACATTCGAAGCGCTTTACTTCACCAATGAGCCCTACAGGCGGATGATCCGTCTGTTGCTCTATAGCCGTACTACCCATCAATGCCGAACACGACTGGGCAATATGCTCTATCAGTCCTGTTTCCGACATGGTGCCGTCAGGCAACATAAAATAATTATCTGTACGAGCGGTAAGGTTAGTAACGGCATGGGTGCCGTCACTAACCTCTATCTCGTCCACCATGATAAATGGTTCACGCTGGGGTATCAGTCGCTTGATGTCTTCGTCCCGATACTTCATGCAGGAATATTCTGCTCAATGTAGTCGTACAGGTCGTTGAACGACTGGATCTTGTGCAACTCTGCCACGGGGATGGTTACCTTGTAATTCACCTGCAACAAAGCCACCATATCTACCAGACTCAGACTGTCGAGGCTCAATGTTTCCTTGATGTTTGCCTCTGGGGTGATGTCACTAACTTCTACTTCAAACTCGTTGGCGAGCAGTTCGTTAACCTGCTCAATAATCTCACTTCTTGTCATTGTTGTTTTGTTTTTATAAGTTTTTTACGATTAATGTCGAATTGGTTCCTCCGAAACCGAAGGAGTTGCTCAGGAACTGGTCGAAATGTATTTCTTTGGTTTCTCCTAATACATTGATGCAGCTTGTCTCTTCGTCAGGGTTCTCGAAGTTCACATTTCCTGCGATAAAGCCGTTCTTCATCATCAGCATTGAATAGATGATTTCCGAGGCTCCTGCCATCCACATCTCGTGACCAGTCTGACTCTTGGTTGATGTCACAGGCACCTTATAGTCGCCAAAAGCCTGAGCAATAGCCATAGCCTCGCGGGCATCACCAATCTTAGTCGAGGTGGCGTGGGCATTCACATAGCCGATGTCTCGCGGATTGACATTCGCATCTTTCAGACAGAGTTCCAGTGAACGGGCCGGTCCAGCTACATTAGGTGTTGAGATATGGTCGCCATTTCCAGAGAATCCCCAACCGACGATTTCAGCCAAGATGGGGGCACCACGACGTACGGCACTCTCATAGCTTTCAAGAATCACTGTTGCAGCGCCACCACCAGGAACCAATCCATTGCGGTCGCGGTCGAAAGGACGACTGGCCTTTGTGGCGTCATTGTCATCACGCAAGGCAAATGACTGAATGCCGTCAAACGAAGCCACACCATACATATTGGCCTCCTGAGCACCACCGCAGACAACACACTCCTGCAATCCATTGCGGATGAGCAGCGTCCCCAGTCCGATAGACTGCGAACCACTGGCACATGCTGCTGAGGCTGTCAGGTTGATACCCTTCAGATGGAACAGACAGGCGAGGTTCATCGTCACTGTCGAGTTCATCGACTGGAAGATGGCACCACTTCCGCAGGCAGCTGTTGAACCGGCATTGCGGAATTTGTCGAGTGCTATCATTGTAGCTTCAGCTACGGAGTCGTTGCCATAGATGATGCCTACCTCATGCTGGTCGATATAATCCATATCCAGACGGGCAGCCTCTAAGGCATCTTTTGTCGCCATATAGGCATACTGTGCCTCCTCGGGCATGAATTGTCGCTGGTTACGGCCGATAAACGGTTTCAAGTCTGGACGTGGAACGTTAGCGGTAAACGGTGAGCGGAATCCGGCATCTACACGTTCCTGACTCAACACAATTCCACTCTTTCCATCGTACAGGGACTGGCGTACCTCTTCAAGGGTTGTTCCCAGACACGACCAGATTCCCATTCCTGTAATAACTACTCTTTGCATATCAATTGTCAATTATTAATTATCAGTTTCTTAAAGCACCTGCGGCGTTTTACAATTTCCGGGTTCAGCGGTTTCCATTGTGACAGTTCACGCACATTGTCTTCCAGTTGCGGACCTGTTTCTGCCCAGCGGAATCCGTATCTATTATAGATGGGTATCAGATCTTCAAAGAAAAGTGCATTCACACCATATCCCTGCAGGTCTGGACGCACGGCGATGAGTAGCATCTCTGCATTGTCCTCATGCTTCCATTTCAGTGCTTTCAACAGATGATACCATCCTAAAGGCCACAAGCTGCCATTTGCCTTACGTATCGCCTTTGACAGACTTCCCATGGTGATAGCCACGCCCACCACCTCATTCTTGTTGTCAACAATCACAGGAACTAACTGCTTGTCAATCACAGGCAAGTATTTGTTCAGGAAGTGGTCGATCTGCTCGTCAGACAATTTTGAGAATCCAAACAAAGGCATATAGGCTTCATTCAACAAATTGAATACCTTTTTACCATAGCCCTGACGATAAATCATGTCATTCGTTAACTTAATGACCCGCAGTTCCATCTGTTCCCTGCAGTATTGAGCCACTCGCTGATAAAGTGCAGGAATCTGCTCCGGTACCTTGATACGTATCTGTACCCAGTCCACTTCCTTCTCCAATCCTAATGCTTCCATATGGTGTGGATAATAGTCGGGGTTATAGATGGTGTTGATAGAGCCCGTCAGGTGGAAGTCCTCAACGAGCATTCCCTCTTTGTCGAAGTCTGTGATGCCTAATGGCCCGTGTAGCGTGTCCATACCTTGTGCAATACCCCATTGGCTGACAGCATCAATCAGGGCACGGGATACTTCAATGTCGTCAACAAATTCTATCATCGAGAAACGAACATTCTTATTTCCCCAACACTTATTGGCCTTGTTGTTGACGATACCCACAATACGACCGACAGGCTTTTCGTGTTGATAGGCAACGAAGGGCTGTATGACAGAAAACTTCATGCCAGGGTTTTTCTGTGGGTCGAAAAGGCTACGTACGTCGCTGTCCAAGTCTGGCACATACTGTTCCAGATGGCTGTATATGGATTTCGGTACATTGATAAAGTCCTTCAGATGGCGCTTGGTTTGTACCTTTATGACATCTATATTTTTACTCATAATACGTTTTCAGCGTGCAAAATTACACATTTTTTATATAAAACGGGCACACTTTCTTCACAAATAATGTTCTTTACCACAGAAAGTGTATAAAAACCTTGGCAAAAATACACAAAAATGATGAGAAATCTTTATATTTGCACCAAGATTTAATTTGTTTTGTAATGATATGATACGGGAAAGACTAAAGACTTGGTTGCTTATAGTCGTTCTAACTTTCTTTGGGACGGTTTCATCCACATCTTGTTCTTCAAATGACAAAGACCAGTCTGCAAACCCGACCATAGAGCAGATTGAACAGCGTGGAAAGATACTTGTCGGTACTACTGGTGATTATAGGCCATTGTCTTTTTATGAGTCCGAGACTGGCGAGTATTGGGGTTTCGGTATAGAAATGGCCAACAAGATTGCAGACAAGATAGGGGTAGACATTGAGTTTGTCAAGACTTCATGGCCAACGCTGACAGCTGATGTTCTTGCAGAGCCTCAGTTGTTCGATCTCGCCATTGGCGGCATTACCATCACCGATGCCCGCCGTGAGACCATGCTGATGAGTGACGGCTATCTGGCCAACGGAAAGACCATCCTTTGTCGTGCTTCAGAGGTCGACCGCTATCAGTCGTTGGCAGACATCGACAAACCCGAAGTGCGTGTGATGGTGAATCCCGGTGGACTGAACGAGAAATTTGCCAACGAGAACCTCACCCATGCCAACATTATCGTCCATCAGAAGAATGAGGAAATCCCATCGCTCGTGGCTGAGGGCGAGGCTGATGTGATGATAACTGAGATTACAGAGGCTCCTTATTACGTGCAGACGGACAGCCGATTGGCCGCTCCGCTATTAAACGAGCCGTTTAACCATGGCGAGATTGGTGTTTTGATGCGTAAAGGACAGGAGGACTTGCTGCAGTTAGTGAATGACCTCATCCGTCAGATGAAGTCCGATGGTTCTCTTCGTCAGTTGCATGAGAAATACGGACTAGTATATACCTACTTTTAATTAATCTGCTTTTGCAGGCTATTGCAGATGCGCAATGCTTAAAACCTCGTTTTTAGGTATTGCGCATCTTATTTTATCTCCTTAATTTTGCAGTCGAATTTAAAATTCAACTGCGATACTGCTCGCGCTCGGCCAATCATGCAAGCATGTTGGCACTCGCTTAATCGCAGCATTGCACCCAGTTAGAAAATAATAAAAAAATGAGAACGACAACAACTCCCGTGGAACTCAAGGTATTGATGAACCACATCTACGAATTGCACAAAGGAGTGCGCCACATGGTACTGTTCACCTGCAATAAGAAATATGGTGAACAAACCGTCAAACGATTGGAGAGTCAGGGAATTCCTTATCTGCTTCAACCAGCCGGACAGCAGAACCTGAACATATACTTCGGTCGACGCGAATGTCTGGAGGCCATCCGGCTCATCGTTACTCGTCCGCTCCACCAACTCACACCCGAGGAGGATTTCATCCTCGGAGCCATGCTCGGCTACGATATTTGTGCCCAGTGCGAACGGTATTGCAAGCGAAAGGGGCAATGTGAGGGTACGTGCCAAGGTAAGTGCGACGACTGTATCAACAAAAATTGAAAAATAGAAGAAAAAATTGTATATTAGTAAATTGTCCAATTGTAAATTATCAAGATGAACGCAACAATTGTAATCTATGGTTCCTCAACAGGAACATGTGAGGCCATCGCAGAGAAGATCGCCTCAAAACTGGGCTGTGAGGCTCTGAATGTACAAGACCTGACAGCCGACATCGTGGCTGCCAACCAGAACCTTATCCTTGGCACCTCAACGTGGGGCGCTGGCGAATTACAGGATGACTGGTACGATGGACTGAAAACCCTCCAGAGTGCCGACCTCAGTGGCAAGACCATCGCCCTCTTCGGCTGTGGCGACTGTGCGACATACAGCGACACATTCGTAGGCGGCATGGGCGAACTCTACAACGGCATTAAGAATAGTGGTGCCAAGTTTATCGGTAGCGTGGATACCGACGGCTACACCTTCGACGACTCCGAGGCCGTTATTGACGGTAAGTTTATCGGTCTACCCCTCGATGACATCAACGAGGACGACAAGACAGATACTCGTATCGAGGCTTGGATCGCCGCCATCTCTCCTGAATTGTAATCACAGGTATAAAATTAATAATAAAGTATTTGTTTAGTTTAGTTTTGTGAGGTGGTTGGCTGTGATGGTTGACCACCTTTTTTAAAAAAGGATTTAGGTGATGGGACTCATTAAAAAACTATTTACCAATTGTGCCTGTCCGCAAGGACGGATGGGACGTGCGATGCTTAAGTTTATGAACCTCTGTCATGCACCATTGACAAACTGGGGGTTGAAACTTGTGGATATTCAAGACGGCTGGACGATGCTTGACATCGGTTGTGGCGGAGGGGCTACACTCAAGCGATTACTGAAGCGGAGCAAGGAGGCACAGGTCTATGGCATTGATATCTCTGAGGAGAGTGTGGCAAAAGCAAAGAAGGTGAATGCCAATGTACTCGACAAACAGGTGTTTGTTTGTCAGGGTTCTGCCGAGAAACTACCTTACGAGGATGGAAAGTTCGACCTCGTGACAGCCGTTGAGACAGTCTATTTCTGGCCAAATCTGCCTAATTGTCTACAGGAGGTGCGTCGTGTGTTGAAGCCTAGCGGTAAATTCGCCATCATGGTGGAGGTCGTTGATGGTGACTCCATGTGGACAAATGTGGTGGAGGGCATGAATGCTTATTCGCCAGAGGAATTGAAAACGATGCTTGACGATGCAGGCTTCATCCAAACAGAGATTCATCGTATGAAACCATCGAATGCCACGATTATTGGAGTGAAGGCATAATAATAGCGGTATTATTTCAGGGCCAAGAAGAAGTAATTCCCAATAATCTATAAATCCCATACCGAAATGATGCCGATATGGGATTTTTTCGTATATTTGCAACCAAAAAAGACAGAATATGAAACAAATACAGTATCAGACGCAGGGAACCTGCTCACAGATGATTGAAGTGACGGCTGACGAGAACGACATCATCCAGGACGTGTATTTCGAGGGCGGGTGCAATGGTAATCTTCAGGGAATCTGCCAGCTTGTGAGGGGACAACGGATAGATGATGTTATCCACAAGCTCAACGGCATCCGCTGTGGCATGAAACGAACGTCCTGTCCCGACCAGCTTTGCCGCGCACTGGAGCAACTGAAACAATCCAACAGTTAAACAAGCATGCACGGTTTCCTGCTATCGCTTCTGAACGTCGTCTGCGAGATGGCTCCCTACCTGTTGCTGGGATTCTTCATCGCAGGGGTGCTGCACGTATTCGTGCCGCAGAAGTTCTATGCTAACTATCTTTCGCGTTGTGTCAGGTACCAGGTTCCTGACATAAAGGTACAAAATCTGAGACAAACAGGCAAATAATGTCGGTTACGATTTGGTTACAATTCTCCACAAAACCACTTCGGGAGGACCCGCACACTTTGCGAATCCTCCCGAAGGTATGTTTAGCCTTAGACCTTAGAGCTTAGACCTTTGACCTTTACTTCGCTCAGGCAGATTCGTCGCTCGGCATTCTGAAGAGTGACGCTTGGCTCGTCCAAGTAATCGGCTCAGCCGCTTCGATAGTCGAAATCCATAATTTCTCGCATTGCAAATGCTTATATTCAATGCGGCCGGATTTCAAATCCGCCCGAGCTGAAGCAGGCATCGATGCGTTTTGTGTAATTCTCACATTCACGATTTATCTGGAGTGGCCTGTGAGCAGCTTGAAGCACTTGTTGATGCGGGCAGCCTGGAAGTCGTAGCTCTGGGTGTGGCCTGCCGTCTTCGGGCTGAGCTTCAGTACCGCCACCATTTGTGGCGTATTGGCAACAACGTTTCTCACATTAGCTACCAAACCACTTGTGGGCCTTTTCCTGCAGGCAGGCACCAAAGCCTATGAGATTGCTATAGAGGGACTTCCATTGTTCTCTTATTCAGCGATTTTCTTTGCTATGAATGTGGCTATCATCGGCTACTTTCAGGCTATAGGGCAGAACACACGTGCTACGCTGTGTATGCTGTTCCGGGGACTTATATTCCTTGTACCGGCATTCATCTTGATGCCAATTATCATCTCTCCACAAGGAATGTGGCTCGCCGTTCCTGTTGCAGAATGCATGACGCTGGGTATGATACTATTGACAAATAAGGGCATCATTAGTAGATAATAGACAGGTGAAGGAGAGTGTTTTTTTTGATGTTTTATGCATCTGTGGCCATGTTGTCTTCCCCACTTGACATAGGAATGGTGTGGTGCGTTGTCAGTTGTAGCGATATATAAAACCGCTCAAATGCCGTTTGTTGGTTTTCGGGCGGTATTTCTGGTCGTTCTGGGTTATGGGCGATAGCATCATCGGAGATATGTTTCCCATTGGCAAGAAAAAAGTGCTCATAGAAAGGGACAGCCCCCCTTCTGTGAGCACAAATTATCCACAATGAAAGTATACAGAGTCCAAGTTGCTCAACCCGATGTAACATATGGAAATGGCGGCTTAAGAAGGAAGTTTTTCACAAGGTATCCAAAGCCAGAATGTGCAGCCGCGGCCAAGGCCGGCGCTGATAACGCCGATGGAGCCACCGCAACGCTCGGCGATGGACTTACAGATGGCGAGACCCATACCAGTGCCCTGCACGAACTCGTCCAGCTTCACGAAACGCTCAAAGACGGAGGACTGCTTGTCCAATGGAATGCCCTGACCCGTGTCCTCGCAGTAGAGGTACAGGCCGTCCGCCACCTCCTTGGCTCCTGACTGACTGTTCACTGTCTCGCGCTGCTCGGGGGCCCACCCAAGGCGGATATATCCCTGGGTGGTGAACTTTACCGCGTTAGTGACGAAATTGGTCAGCACCTGCTGGATGCGACCTATATCGATAATGGTGGGGTAATGGGCGTAGAGGTTGACACGCTGGAACTCTACGTTCGGATTCTGAACACGCTGGGCAAGCGTGACACAGATGTCGACGAAAGCCACCGCGAAGTCCGTCGGCTTCGGCTCAATGGTGAAGGCACCAAACGTGATGCTCGACGCCTCGATGATGTCGTTGATAAGGCGTTGCAACATGTCGGCGCTGTTGTGGATGATACGCACATACTCACTGCGCTCCGGGGACTCCTCCAGCGACTCGATGATGCCGGTGAAACCGATGATGGCATTCAGGGGGGTTCGTAGCTCGTGCGTCATCGACGCCATGAAGGCACTCTTCAGGCGAAGACTCTCCTCGGCAAGTAGGCTGACTCTCGACAGCTCACTGCTAAGCTCGTTGATACGGGTGACGTCCGTGGCTATGCCCTCGTGACCCACTATCTCACCTTGGGCATCGATGACGGGGGTGAGGACGATATGGTACACTGTACCCGCCTGACCATCAAAAGGATGGGCGATATGGATGGTGATGGACTGGGGGGTACGCGTCTTGTCGTCGTAGAGGATGTTCATCATCGCATCACCATCGTCCTTGGCCAGCATTCGCTGGAAGTGCGAGAAGTTGTGACGGTAAACGGGGGCGTCGGGGGTGCGGAAGAAACTGATGCGCTCGTCGCGGATGCTGCTGACCAACAGGAAACGGTCGCTGTTGACAAGCAGATAGTTCATGCGGTCGCGCTCACGACTCACCTCCTGCAGAATTCTCTCGCGCTCACGACGCAGTTCAATGCCTTCCCTATAAAGGGTGCGCTCACGAGTGACGTCGAAGGCGGTGCATAGGTAATTGCTCAGATCGCCCGAACTATTGAACAGCGGATGAATGCTCACCTCAATATATTTGTCAAGGCCAAACTCGGGATATTCGAAATGCTGGCAGAAGCAGAGGCTGTCGCGAGAGCCGGGAGAGTACATGCCACGGAAAAGTGGCACGTCGAACATGCTGACGTTCTCCCAGAAGTGCTGGGCGTCGCTGTCACGGTCCATGGCGCACAAATCCCTCATAGCGTCATTAATGCTATAGAGGTACCCGTCCTTGTCGTAGAAGGACATGGCGACAAAGGGAATGTTGCCCAGCACCTCATATTTGTGTAAGAGGTTGCGAACGGCTTCATCCCCCTCCACCTCCTGAGTGAAGTCGTGGATGGCATTGACGATATACGCGGGACGGCCCTCGCTGTCCAGTTCGCAGATCGCATGACCGTGGAAGTTGAGCCAGTGGGGATCGTCCACATCTCCCGCATTCCAACGCTTGTCGAGCTCGAAGTGACGTTCACGACCCTCAAGCAGCGACCTCGTCTTCACCACGAACTCCTGGCGCTGGTCGGCATGTATGCGCGCCGTGAACTCCTCAAGAGTCAGGCCGTCAGAAGGCAGAACGGAGCCGTAACTATTCGTCATACGGTCTTTCTTGATGTCGTACTCCATCACGATGAAGTTACCCATGTGAAGGGCCTGGCCCATCATGTCGTTGAGCTCACTATGCGCACGGGTTGCCGAGATGACATGACGGCGAGCAAGCCAAATGAAAAAGTACATAATGACAATCAGTAGCAGAATCCCAGAGACGATATACAGCCAGTACGGCGCAGACGACTCGTCAATGCGCTCGGGGTGAAACCAGCGGTCCTGGATACTGGCAATGTCACCACGCTGCTTCAGACGGGAGTAGTGGTCGTCAATCTGCTCAATGAGCTTGCGGTCACGACCAACGACATGCAATTCCGAGATGGGGATACCCACGTCGTTCAGTACGATGCCCTCAAGGTTCAGCTCCTTAATCTTCCATTTCAGAGGCTCCTCACCCCAGACGTAGTATTTATAGTCACCGTTCAGCAGACCCAGAAGCGCTACCTTGGGACTCTGGAACTCCATGAAACTCGTGTTGACGGAGTCGCCGTCCATGAAATAGAAGGCGGAGTAGTCGCCGGGTTTGAACACCGCACCCTCACGCTCCAACTGCTTGAACGAAATCGTACCCGTGGAGTCGGAGTGCGTCGCCACGCGGATGCGGTTATAGTTGACAATGTTACCCGACAATACGTAAGGATCCCTATTGTAACGGCGCGTGTTAGCCAGGATGATATCGGCATCGCCCCGCTCGAAAGTCTTCAAGGCAGTGCTCCACTCCTTCATCACAAAAGTAATGGGGATGCCAATCTCCTTCATCACCGCACGCATGACGTCGATATTGCTGCCAGCAGGCTCACCCTTGTCGTTGAGAAACTCGTAGGGAGGCTTGTCCCAGTCGCAAACCATCACTACCGGACGCTTGTTGTTGTACTTGTCACTCAGCGACTGACCTGTCGAAGTGATAAGCGATAAGTGATAAGCAATAAGTATGAGGAGAATCTTCTTCATCGGCTTCAAATCGTAAAGGGAGTATATCCAAAATAACGTCACATCTGTTTTTTGCGCTTCATGATGGTAGCGTGGCAGGGCAGCATGATATAGACGGTGGTGCCAGAACCGAGTTCGGAACTGATCTCCACAGTGCCATCCATCTGACTGACAAGCTCCTTGGTGATGGCAAGCCCCAGACCCTTGGTGTCCTGCGATGCAATGGTATTGTCCTTGGCGTTCATCTGCTCCAACACCGCCGCCGGCATACCCTCACCCGTGTCGTCCACGGAGATGATGAGACGGCGACCGATGTATTCGTAGCGGGCACGGACCACACCGCTCTTCGTATGCTGAGCCGCGTTGGAGGCAATCTGAACGATAGCGGCGCCCAGGTTCGTGGCGTCGATGTCTACCGTCAGGTTCTCGTAAGGATTCTCAACAATGTAGCGAGTGTCAGCGTTCTCGTATCTCGACCAGCCCGCTACGCATTGCGACTCAAACAGCTCGGCATAGTTGCACGGCTGGCGCACTATCTCAACCATCCGAGCCTGAAGACGTGACAGATGGAGGATATTGTCAATCAGGTGCAGCAGGTAATCGGCATTGGACAGGATTACAGCGCTCAGCGATTTTTCATTCTCAGTGGGCGCCACAGGGTCCAACTGCTCCACGTAGTTCAGCACCGTGTTCATCGGCGTCCGGATCTCCTGAATCATATTTCTAACAAAGCTGTTCTTAGTGTTGTCCACTTCCTGCACTTTCGCCGTCTCAACAGTTAGACGCGCTTCGATGTCACGAAGTTCAGAAATGTCGCGCAGCAGACCCACATACTCCAATACCTTGCCCTGATTGTCGTAAAGGGGCAGCAGGCAGAACTGAACGCTCAGACGCTTCCCTCCCTTGGCGCGTAGCGTAGTGTGGATGGTGGAACGCAGCTCACGCGCTGCACACTGGTCCATGTCGTTCAGCAGACGCATAGCCACCTTCTTCGACACCATGTCAACCAGAGTCATGCAGCGAGTCTGTGTCAGCAAATGCTGAACTTCGTTGACCGAACGGAGAATCGTCAGAGTGTGTGACGTAGGAGAGTAGGTAATAAGCCTCACGTCGCTACCGTGAAGTACGTTGTCGATGTTGGTGGTATACTCGGCGAGCACAGCCCTGACGTCATTCAGCCGATTCTTTTCGACAGCATGACGGGCGATGCTTTCTACGATTCTGCTGATGTCATGCACGATGGCGAAGGTATTCAGCAACTGACCGGCATCATCATATACCTTCAGCAGACGAACTTCTATCCTTGGGTCGTTCATGTCAATCAGGTTGTTAATGCAGAAGCACTTCCCAAGAATGTCATCCCTCTTGTAGCCAAATATTTCGCACGCCTTCGGGTTGATGTTCACTAAACAGCCTTCCTTGTCAAAAAGCAAAATGCCCACCACGGAAGTGTAGAACATCGACCAGTAGCGCAGGGTGCGATCCTCGTCAAGGCGCTGTTTGTCACGCTCCCGCGTTACGTCCTTTTTGGTACCGATAATGACCAAAGGCTTGCCGTGCTTGTCGCGGCTCAGTACGGAGAGCACGATGGTGTAGTCCCTTAATCCCGTGTCCCCGCTCTCTATATCCTGAGCCCTCAGTTGCAGTTTAATCGTCTTGTTCTCTATGCCCGCTCCACTTCCTCCGCCACGCTTCCCGCTTAATTCATCGAGGCTCGTCTTCAGCGTTTGGAAATCCTCGGGGCTGTAGCGCTGCGAGAATTCCTCCATCGAGTAAGTGTAGGCCACCTGACCCTTCTCGTTGCGCCAGGAGAACTCATTGGATAGAATATCGTACGTCCACACATGTACCTGACTAGTCTGCAAGATGAGTGCCAGACGGCGGTTGCGAGCACTGTTGGACTTGTTCAGCCGATAGCTCTGCAACCGATAACTGATGGTATAGACGAGCATGATGAGAAGCAGCAGCAAGGCGGCGGCGGTGACATAGTACACCCATAGAGGGGTCCCCTTCTGCAAGTGCTCAGGATAGAACCACTTGTCCTGAAGAGGCTTCAACGCCTCGGATACGTTGAGCTTTGTCAAATCCTCGTCAAGCATGTCCAGCAGATCCTGGTCGTTCGACATGAACTTATACTCACCGTGGGGCATGTTCACCGGCGTCAGCTGGAGGTTGTCAATCAGATAGCGGTGCATCAGCCATTTCAGAGTCAGCGTATTCCACACAATCTGACCCTCCTCACGCGCACTCACCTGCTGGATCACCTCACGGATGTCCTTGCGCGGGATGGCATTGCCACCCCAGCCGTAATCGAGCATTAGATGATAGCACATCGAGTTACTGTTTACAATCACCTGCATGCCCGGCTTCCCTAAGTCACGGAAGGTTTTAATCTCTACAGGCCTTGATTTAGGGGTGACCACACTCTGCGTAAACAGGGTCACGGCGTTCTTGCCGTACAGACCGTACTCATCGTGATAACCCACTGCCAAGCCGAGCGTTAGGTCGCTCTTACCTTCTTTCAAATCGCGGAAAGTTTCATCTGCCGACTTCAGCTTGATAACATAAGGAATGTCGAGCCGGTTCATCATCAAACGTATCAAGTCGATGTTGTACCCGTCAGGCTCGCCGTTATCGTTCAGGAAAGAGTAGGGCCACAAGTCCCAAACATCCTCATACACCAATGGATGTTCCTTCGTATATTGGCGAGAGCGCGATAAGGGCACACAGGTACTGTCTGGCTTGGCTTGAAAATCATAGAACTTCAAAACCAATAGCATGCCTATGGCCAGTCGTAATAGAATTGATTTCATCCTCACACACAATCTAATTGCTGCAAAATTATCAAAAAATTTTGTAATTCAAAAAAAAAATGACTACTTTTGTGCCAAAATTGCAGAAAATGGGTGATGTAAGGAAAAAACGAATTAGAAAAACTGCCGTGTTGGCTGCGGTGGTGGTGGCTGTCGCCACCATTTTAGCGGTGGCGGCCGTAAGGAACGCACACAGAAAGAAGACCATAGCGGCAACGGAAGAACTGCTCGACAGCACCGCTACACACGTAAAGAATTACCTCGACATGGTGGAAAAGGTGACAAACGGATTCGTGCCTATCGTAACAGCAAACATGCAACCCGACTCACTACTGGCCTACACGCACCAAGTGGTAGATGCCAATCCAGACATCAATGGATGCTCCATCACTACCGAGACAGACTTCTTCCCACAGCTCGGACGGTTCTCGGTGTATTCCGTGAGGGAGAACAATCATATAACAACGGTACGAGAGGCAGACTACGACTACTACGCCAAGGAGTGGTATAAAGGTGCTAAGACGGCGGGAAAGGCCGTATGGGTCGATCCCTACGACGACTTTAACGCCGGCACACTCTTCTCGCCAGAGATGATCGCCTCATACTCAGTACCCCTCTATGACGATGCCGGACACTTCATAGGAGTGATTTCCACCGACATCGCTTTGCCAAAACTGGCGGAGGCCGTCGGAAAACCAGAACAGCCTAACGATGCCTACTTTATGATGACAGGCAAGAATGGCAATTTCCTGGTCTATCCTGACAGCGACCGACTCGTCTATCATACTATCTTCGATGGCGTCAATCCTCGTATGCAGCCTGACATCATCAGTCTGGGCAACGCCATGAAGGCCGGGCAAAAAGGCCAAATGTCAGTCGATTTCGACGGCTGTCATTGTATAGTCCTTTACCAGCCACTGCCTCAGGCCGGATGGAGCATTGCCCTGATATGTCCAGAGAGTGGACTATAGAAGTCACATTTACTGCAGAGCTTCCACTTATTTTTGCCTCTGTCGCTGTTTAACTATCTAATCTATGCATTTAAAGTGCATCATAGCCATACTGTTGCTGGTTCTGACTGGTGTCGGTCAGAAGTCGGCAGCCCAGCAAAAGGGAAAGGCCACGTTCTATGCAAAAAGGTTGAATTCCACACCGCCCTGGCAAATTGCCATCGACTGTAATATCGTTATCTTAGGCGACTCCAACACGGCAATAGGGGGTGATGACTGTTCCAAGTCGGTGGGCTGGAACAAATGGTTCCGCGATATGCTCTCACCTGCATCATGTCGCAGTTATGCACGCAGTGGCGAAGCCGTTCACAAGGAAATTCCAGAAAAGCATGATGAAACGCTCCGAACGGGAAAACCGCATCGACTCTCCCTACAACTGGCAGGCTCATTATCAGCTTGGAAAGGTTGATGAGGAGTTCACCTTGTCCTACACCCGTTGCGGGCTATGCGAACTGGCAAGGACAAAACTCTGGCAGTTCTCAATCTGCCTGACATTCACACTCTGAACGCTGATGGTCTCAGCACCCAATTTGTCGGCTATCTCTTCAGCAATAGCCTGACAACTGTCGTACACGACGACGATTGATTCATGTTTCATAATCCCACAAAAGTTTACTTGCGCCTCACGCCCTTACATCGAGAGCATTCGGCAGGTTTCCGAAAAAGGCAGGTCTTCAGACTTTCCTCCACTCCCAAGCGCCTTCTCGAGAATACTCAATGGCGTTTATGCTTAGGAGCCATAATGGAGTTCACTGCTGCGGGACAGTCCTGCCTATTCACCGAAATCCCATTCTGCCCCACATTTCGTGGGCCATTATGTCGAGGGAATGGAAGAATGGGCAAACCATTACTGCTTCATCAAAAAGGAAGACGGGACTTACGAGGTAGAACTTGACGAAGCCTGGGACGAGGGCAGTCACTACGGGGGAGGAACCATCAATGTGGCTATTCCCAGGGAATGGTTCGACCTCTCTTATGACGAATTTTTTGAGCGTGTCGTCACGCTTGTCGCTGCAAAACATTATGGTTTCACCCCTGATGACTTGAAAGAGAAGGAAGGTCTGAAGGAATTCTTTGGATTTGAATGATACT
Organism: Prevotella sp.; assembly: GCA_017645645.1. Lineage (GTDB taxonomy): Bacteria > Bacteroidota > Bacteroidia > Bacteroidales > Bacteroidaceae > Prevotella. Next base: position 143,131 of record JAGCOB010000012.1, read on the forward strand.
AAGAGATTCGATTAAATAAGAGCAGAGTCAAGTTTAAACATGACTCTGCTTATCATTTTTGCCCTATGGATTCAGCAACCGCCAGCCGACATCGATAGATGGGGCTAGTCCCTCACGACCTTGCTGATTCAAACCGCATTCGACGGTAGCCATGGCCAGAACGAGGTCACACCACACGACTTTCGTCTCTTCCTTCATGGGAGGGAGTGGGGTAGTAGCCCCAATACCTGTGAGTTTACTCACCGTTCGGATATAAGCCTCCACCTGATTCTCCGTTTCAGGAGCCCATCTGCGGATAATCCTGCTGATGGTGGTACACTTGTGTTTCTCGTAATACGTCCTGAGCAGTTTCAGGGTGGCACGACAGCCCATCCCCATGGTACATACCAATGATGATACCGCTTTTGATATCCTCTACGGTTTTTCCCATGATGATGCGTACATCCTTGAACTTACGTACACCCAAGATCAGGGGAAGCCATTCATCATATTCCTGTGAGTAGGTAATGACTACCGGATAACGCCCTGGAGTAATCGCAGCCTTCCTCTTCAACAAGCGTTTCCCTCCTGTTATTTGCACACATTTGGGCTCCAGCGTATCAAAAAGGAAATCCTTTTCTTCACTTGCCAAATACTCGTCATCTACACGTTTGATGATGCTCAAACGACCGACAGTATATTGACTTTCTTTCTCGATTCTTTCTAATATTAGTTCCATTTTTCTATCTGTG
>JAGCOB010000013.1 GCA_017645645.1 Prevotella sp.
CATCCTCAACAGTTCCTCGGCATGGATGAACGTGATCTTCTCCGGCAGGAAAGGCTTGATCTGCGGATACGTCTCACAAGTGAGGTACTCCGTACGACGGATAGCGGCATAGATACGCTCCACCACATTCTTCAGATAGGCAACAGTACGCTGCTCCTTTGTGATGACAGCCTCCCAGTCCCACTGGTCGACATACAGGGAATGGAGGTTATCCAATTCCTCATCCGCCCGGATAGCATTCATATCCGTATAGACACCATAGCCCGGTTCTATCTGATACTCCGCCAAGGAGAGGCGCTTCCACTTCGCCAGGGAGTGAACAACCTCCGCACGGGCATCACCAAGGTCCTTAATAGGGAATGTCACAGCACGCTCCACCCCGTTCAGGTCGTCATTGATACCCAGTCCTTTCAAGACAAACAAAGGAGCTGTCACACGGCGAAGACGTAACTCTGTCGATATATTCTGTTGGAAAAACTCCTTAATCAGTTTGATACCCTGCTCCGTCTGTTTCATATCGAGCAGGGACTGGTAGTCGATTGGTTTAATCAGTTGACTCATCTCGTATATTTACTATTTGACAATTTACAATTTACTTTATTCTACTTTTTTGCGTGCAAAGGTACTACTTTTAAACTAATCTGCAAGAATAAAACCAAAATATTTTGCAAAATGACAGTAATTTCTCTCATTTCCTATCATTTTGCATCCAATGACACAGGTTAGCGGTTAGAGGTTATAGGTTATAGGTTAAAGGTTATAGGTTATAGCGTAATCATTAAAAGATAAAAAAAATCATTTTTCATCTTCCATTTTTCAATTAAAAGTAGTACCTTTGCAAACGTTTTGGTCCCGTAGCTCAGCTGAATAGAGCGTCAGATTCCGGTTCTGAAGGTCTTGGGTTTGAATCCCAACGGGATCACTATTATATTAGTAAGGAGGATACCTATGAGAAAAATTATTGTGACCGTGGCACCTGTCTGTCACGTTGGCAAGGAGATTCCTGCCGAATGCAAAAACCCGCTCACGCCAGAGGAGATAGCCGAAGACACCATCAACTGTTACAAAGCAGGAGCCTGTGAGGTACACCTCCATACCCGTGATTTGCAAGGTAATCCCACTTTTGAACTGGACGTGTTCCGCCAAACCATTGGACTGATCCGTAAAGAGACGGATATGATCATCCAAGGATCAACGGGCGGACTGTCAACCCTTTCCCTTGCCCAGCGGTGTGTCAGTCTTGACGTTCCAGAAGTAGAGGTCGCCTCCCTGAACATGGGCAGTGTGAACTTCGGGGAGACGGTATATGTCAACACCATGCCTGACCTGCGCTACTGGGCAAAACGGTTGGACGAGACCAATACCGTCCCTGAGATGGAACTTTTCGACCTGAGTCATGTGGAATGCGCCACTCGTCTTGCCGACGAGGGAGTCATCCACCGTCCCCTGCATTATAATTTCTGTGTGGGACCCGGCAACTCCTCGAACCTTTCCGCCACCGGACGTAACCTCGCCATGCTGACCAGTCTGATGGAGCCTGGCACCTCCTGGGGTATCACCCATGACTCGATGAAAGACTTCTCCATCCTGGCCTGTGCCATCGGCATGGGAGCATCTGTCGTACGTGTCGGTTTTGAGGACAGTTTCTATTATGCACCAGGCAAACGTGCCCATACCAATGCAGAACTCGTGGAGAAACTCGTTGCCCTTATCCGCATGATGGGGTGTGAACCAGCCACCCCTGCAGAAGCAAGGGAAATGCAACATATCAAGTAAGATGGAAGAAGTAAGATGGAAGATGGTTGTCTTAGACGACGACCCCACAGGAATCCAGACAGTACATGGATGTCTGCTTGTCACCCAATGGGATGAGGAACATGTACGGCTGGGCTTTGAGGACGCAGCACCTTTCTTCTATATCCTGACCAATACCCGGGCAATGACCCGTGAAGAGGCTGCCCGTGTTACAAGGGAAGCTATGGAGACCGTGGTAAGAGTCAACGAGCATTTCGGTTACCGTCTCATCATTGTCAGTAGGAGTGACTCCTGTCTGCGTGGACATTTCCCTTTGGAAACCGATGTGATGCGTACTGTACTGCATGAACATGGGGAGACCGTATTCCACCAAACACCGTTCTGTCCTGCCTTTATTGAGGCGGGACGCATTACAATAGACGGGATCCATTATATGAAAGACGGTGGGAAATTGATTCCCGTCAGTGATACCGAGTTTGCCCGCGATAACGTATTCGCCTATCACACCAGTGTGCTGACAGACTATATCCGTGAGAAAGGAGCAGACCCCGACGACTATATCATCGTGAATGCACAGGGCTATGACGAGTTACGAGCCTTTGCCAAGACGATTCTCTGTGAGGAGTCCACTGAACATGTCATCATCCGGAGCAGTTCGTCACTCCCCAAGGCTATTGCGGGAATCCCCGACAAGCCGTTACTTGACCGTTCCATCCTGAAACAAGCAAGTGTGGGTTGTTTTGTCGTGGGTAGTCATGTCAAGAAGACCACCTTGCAACTAGAACAACTGTTACAAGCTGAAGGCACCTGTGCCATTGAAGTAGATGTACAACGTATCTTAGATGATGCAGAGGCATTGGCCCTGGAGACGACAGACACCATCCGACAGATCGTGGAGAACCACTTGACACCCGTCGTCTATACCTCCCGTCAGGAAATCCGACTGGACGATGCCAACCAGCGTCAGCATTTAGGACAGCAAGTCTCAGACTTCCTGGTTGACATCGTACGTAACCTGCCCTTCACCCCTTCCTACCTCGTAGGAAAAGGAGGTATCACCTCCCACGATATCCTGACCAAGGGACTGGGCATCAAAACGGCTCGTGTACTGGGACAGATTATCAATAGTGTGCCCTGTGTGATGGCACACGATTTTCCTTATATTATTTTCCCCGGCAATGTGGGCAATGAAAGATCGCTCAGAGATGTCTATGAGAAGTTAGCATGAAGCAGAATATGAAGCAATGGGTGGCTGACACCATCCAACAGAAAGAGGTAACAGCAGTGCCTGTGATGACCCATCCGGGCATCGAACTGAACGGACATACGGTAAGGGAGGCTGTGAGTAATGGCAAGGTACATGCCGAGGCAGTGACCAAACTGGCAAGAACGTACAAATGTGCGGCAGCCTGTACCATCATGGACCTGACCACGGAGGCAGAAGCCTTCGGAGCAGAGATCGCCTTCTCAGATATTGCCGTACCAGCTGTTATCGGTCATATCCTGACCGATGTCAAGAGCATCCATGACCTACAGGTGCCATCCCTCAAGACTGGTCGTATCCCCCAGTATCTGAAAGCCAATCTGTTGGCTGCAAGAGCCATTCAGGACCGTCCTGTATTCAGCGGATGCATCGGTCCCTTCTCCCTGGCAGGAAGACTCTATGACATGTCAGAGATCATGGTACTGATCTATGAGCATCCAGAGGCTGCCCATACCTTATTAGAAAAATGTACGGAGTTTATCGGGAAATACTGTCTGGCACTGAAGCAAACCGGTGCCAATGGAGTGATGATGGCGGAACCTGCCGCCGGACTGTTGTCCAATGACGACTGCATGACATTCTCCTCGCAATATGTCAAGCGTATCGTGGAGAAAGTGCAAGATGAAAACTTTATCGTCATTCTTCATAATTGCGGTAATACGGGACACTGTACCAAGGCGATGGTTGCAACAGGTGCCGCAGCCTACCATTTCGGTAACAAATGCCAGATGGAGGAGGTCATCAAGGAGGTACCTCCTACGGCTCTTGCCATGGGGAACATCGACCCCGTCTCCCTATTCAAGGATGGTACCCCAGAAGAGATGAGACAGGCAGTAGGTAACCTGTTGGAAAAGATGAGGAACTATCCGAATTTCGTCCTCTCCAGCGGTTGTGACACCCCACCCCATACGCCCCTCGCTAATATTGACGCTTTCTTTGACGCTATCACGACCAGGTGACACAGAAAATACTGACATACGAAGAACTTGGAATCACAGATGCCGACCTCTATGAGCAGATGGGCTATCATGGTCTGTTGCCTGATGAAAAGACACAAGCGGAAGCGGCTGCCATCATCCGTCATGTACGTACCATCATCCGTCCCCAATTCTGTTTCTTCGTGGCCCGTGAGCTACCTGCCTTTGACATGGGGAGAATCATCCTGCGACAATTAAGGGACAGTGAGGCATACGCCCTGTTTATCTGTACTGCCGGTCAGTTGTTTGAACAATACCAACAGCAGTTAAAGACTGAAGGTGACATGGTACGTATATTCATCGCCGATGCCTTAGGCAGTGTGATTGCCGAGAAATGCGCTGACAAGATGGAGGAGAGCCTGCAGGAGTCGATTGACAAACTGGGGTGGAAACATACCAATCGCTTCTCACCAGGATACTGCGGATGGCATGTGTCCCAACAGCAACTACTCTTTTCTTTGTTTGAGGGAAAGACATGCGGTGTCACACTGACAGACTCATCACTGATGGTCCCCATTAAGAGTGTCAGCGGCATCATCGGTATAGGTGAAAAAGTCCGCAGATTAGACTATACCTGCGGACTCTGTGATTTTAAACAATGCTATAAGCGGAAAAAGGCTGTTAGCCCTTAGCTTTTAGCTATTAGCTATAATTTCCCAAGTAGTTGTTTGGCGACTGTCACTGCCGAGTTGGCATTGTCACTATAGCCATCGGCACCTATCTCATCAGCAAAGCCCTGTGTGACAGGGGCTCCACCCACCATCACCTTCACCCGATCACGGATACCTGCCTTTTCCAGGGCATCTATCACCTCCTTCATATAACCCATGGTCGTTGTGAGCAATGCCGACATACAGAGAATGTCAGGCTGGTTCTCCTTGACAGCTTCGATAAATCGGTCGGCAGAGACATCAATACCGATGTTCACCACTTCAAAGCCACAACCCTCCAACATCGAGGCCACCAGGTTCTTACCGATATCATGCAGGTCGCCTTTCACCGTCCCTATCACCACCTTACCCATCGAAGTAGAAGCATTACCGGCAAGCATGGGCTTCAACAATTCCAACGCTGCCTTCATAGCACGTCCTGCCATTAACAACTGAGGGACGAAAGCCTTGCCATCCTGGAAGCGCTGTCCCACCTCCCCCATGGCACGGATCATCTGACCGTTAATCAGATCCTGTGGGGCAATATTCTGGGCAATGGCCTCTCGAGTGGCAGAGGCAGCTTCCTCACTCTTGCCATCGAGGATGGCTTGGAAGAGACGGTCAGCGGGAGTTGCGGGGGAAGGTGTAGTTTCTATAGGAGCTATAGGTACTATAGGAACTATAGGGGTTATAGTTTGGGAAGTAGTTAGGGGCGAGAGGAAGAGTCCGGGAATAGGTTCAATGGCCTGAGCCATCATTCGGATATGTGCATCGGTAGTGCCACAACATCCTCCCAGGATATTCAGGCAATGGTTCTCTAGCAGAGGCCAGAGATCAGCCACCAGACTCTCGGGCGACTTCTGATACCGTCCATTACTATCAGGCATGCCTGCATTGGGATAGAGGCTCACCTTCAGACCCATTGATGCCAGTTGACACACAAGAGGTGTCATCTTGGGAACATCTGCCACGCAGTTGATACCGATAGAAAAAAGGTCGTCTTTATGGAGGTGAGCAATAAAATCGATGATACTCTGTCCCAGCATGTTATGTCCATCGGGAGTGGCTACGGAGAAACTGAGCATGAGGGGCAGAGAAGGAGCCACCTCCCTGGCGACCTTTATGGCAATCTCCGCAATGCGGACATCGAAGATTGTCTCAATCAGCAGAGCATCCACCCCTCCATCCACTAATGCCTGTATCTGTTCATGATAAGCTTCTTTCAGAGCGGTAGCAAATTTTTCTCTGTTCTCATCCCCTTCCTCACTTATAAAAGTGCGACTAGTAGGACCGATACTGCCTGCCACAAAGCGCGGCTTGTCCGAGGAGGAAAACGCATCGGCACACTCACGGGCCAGACGGGCTGCAGCAAGGTTGATTTCCCTGCCATATTCTGCCAAGCCATAGTCGCCCAAGGAGATACGCTGGGCATTGAACGTATTCGTCTCAATGATATCAGAACCTGCCTCAAGGTATTTCCGATGGATATCACGGATTACAGATGGACAGGTCAGCGAGAGCACATCATTACAGCCTTTCAAATCATAGGGATGTCCTGCAAACAGACTCCCCCGAAAATCCTCTTCACGAAGTTGACACTGCTGGATCATCGTACCCATGGCACCATCAAGGAGAAGGATCCTTTTGAATGGAGTACGGAGCATAGAGCATGGAGCATTTGCAACCTCTGTCCTACGCTCTTCACGCTCCACTATCCGGATGATTTCCTCCACTTCACGGTCAGCCTCATCTTTGTTTTGATATTCCTCGATGATACGCATGGCCTGTTCCACCTCCCGTTCATTGTGGAAGTCCATCTCCAAGTGTACGCCATCACCACCGATATGATCGAGCAGGGGTTTCAATTCGTCGAGGGTCACCCAACAAGCCATGATGCTCTTTCCTGCGTCAAGAATCCTCCTGTAGAGGTCATACCACTTGGGAGAGCCACCCTGAGGTTCACCGACACCAGGTGTCCACTGGATGGCATTCAGTTCCTTGATTTCCAGCAAAGCATCAAGATGGTGCATGGCCCCCACTCCGTCAAGATGATACAAGGTATAGTCTATCTTCTGACACTGTTCACGGATGAACGGCTGTACAAAGCGCCGGTAGTCATCCACACTGATCATTGTCGAAATATCACTCTGCAGTTTCGACATCTTACCTGGTGCCCAACTGGAGAAATAACAGAACGCCATCTCATCACCCTCGCGGATAATGTCATACAATTCGTCGAACACCTGGAAATAGATATCGTTGATCTGTTGCATCTGGTGTTCAAGTACCTCAGGCTGCATCACGGTGTCAAGCAACACCTTATCCGTACCCTTTATAGCCGCCAACACATCGAGGCCCTCCATCAGGTCGGGCATGCCCACATAATAATGTCCCTGAGCCTTCGCTTTGCAAGCCCGTAACAGTTCTTTATGCAGGAGATAGTTCGGATGGTTAGGGTCGAACACGATATCATCGGTATAGTTGGGATTGGGATGGATCCAGATCGTATCCTCTCCACCTTCGAACACACCACCCAGGATAGCAGCCAGAGAGCCAGGTCCCAACTGGGTATTGGCTACCGGCAACATATCCGCCATCAGGGAGGAATGTGCCACGTACCAGTCTAAGTATTCTGCACGCCACTGGGGGTCGAACCATTTCTGATTCAAGTCCTTTGGAGGCTTTGGTGCCGGTATATCGGCATGAGGAGTCACCCCTTCCTGGAAATGCTCCCACATATTCAGGACAATACCTTTATGATTCCACCAGTCGACATATCTGCGCTTGGTCTCTTCCAGATTCGGTTTCCATGTATTCATCATAATCATTTACAGATTTACGTTTTGATGATTGGCTTTTCGGGATTGATAAAAGCAAAAAGTACGGCACTCACCAGAAGCATCACGGCAATCATGTACAGGGGCAGATTATAGTTGCCAGACTGCTGCACCAGTTCACCAAAAAAGATACCACAGCAGAAGCCTCCGATATTACCTGCCGTATTCATAGCCCCACTAATGGTACCGGCATGACGCTTACCTAAGTCGATGCATAATGCCCATGCCGAAGGCAACATTAAATCGAAGATACCAAAACAAAGGGACAAAAACACAAATACTGCCATCTTGCCGGGAATGAATGCCGCCAAGAACATACAGACTGCTGACACCGTCAACGAGGTGGAGCCCAATGCCTTGCGACCTATCTTGATACCATACTTCTGTGTGAGTTTGTCTGTCAGGTGCCCTCCGGCAATATTACCAATCATACTCATGATAAAGGGAACAGCGACAGCATAGGTCAGTTCTGTCTTGTCAAAGCCCCTGCCCAGTTCCATAAAGGTAGGAAACCAAGAGAAGAAAAACCACGACCCAAAGGCATAGAAGAAATACATGCCACAGATAAGCCAGAACTGTCTATTACCGAAAAGAAGACTCCAACTCAGGCTTGTTTCTCTAGATTCTATAGATACTCTAAAATCACCAGAGTCACTAGAGTCCCTGTAATACCAATACCATATCACTGCCCATACCACTCCCAAGGCTCCCAAGAGATAGAAGGCAGCACGCCAGCCTACCCACATCATCACGGGTATCACCACAAAAGGAGTGAGGGCACCGCCCATACGACTGGCCGCCCATACATAGCCCTGTGCCTTGCCTACCTCGCTCTTCTCAAACCAGCGACTAATCACTCCTGTGGAACAGGGTGACGAACCAGCCTCACCGATACCGAACATAAAACGGATTACCAGCAGTGATGCCAATCCTCCTGCCAGACCTGTAAAGGCGGTGAATGCAGACCACCATAACACGATAGCGGCGAGTATCTTCCGATGTCCAAAATGATCACCCAGTGCACCCATCGGAATCTGCATCAGTCCATAACTGAGGATAAAAGCACTCTGTACCCATCCCCATTGCGACGGACTCAATTCCAGGTCGTGCATGATGCTCGACCCCGCTACACTGATATTGATACGGTCCAGAAAGGTCACCATGCCCAGAATGACGAGCATAGCAAGGATTACATTCTTTCTTTTCATAGATTGATAGGGGCTATAAGGACTATAGGAGCTATAGACCCAGGAATTTTCTCAATCCCTTGACACCAAGAACAGGACTGCTGAGTACGGGCATCCCCGTCAGTTCAGACAGATGCCGCTCCATCCGGGCCATCGAACCCTGAGCCAGCACAAACATATCCACTTGTGAGGCAATACGCTGTGCCGCCTCAGCAATCAAGCGGTCATGGGTCTCCCCGTCCCCACTCTGTCCTGCCGCAAAGGCACCGTCGGCAAGTCCTTCTACCAGCGTCACCTCTCTGCCAGCCTTCTTAGCCTCATTGAGCAACAACCTGCAGGTGGGATCAAGTGTCGTAGGCAAAGTAGATATCACACCAATACGATTGTAGTTCCTGACAGCCTCAGCCGCCATGGGCTGGTCAATACGGAACACGGGAATACGGGCATACGTGTTCCCATAGTCTGCGATGTCACCTACTGACGAGCAGGTATTGAACACCACATCGGCCCCTGCGTCTGCTGCCGCATTGTAATACGACAGCAGCCTGCGTCTCACTGCCGGTGTCACTGCATTATTAGCAATCACCTCTTTAATGAGTGAGGAGTCAGCGATATGGTTGACCTCCACCTCTGGCAAATACTCCTTGAAAATCCCTGTCAACGGCTCCACTAAAGCCATTGCCGTATGTACACACATTACTCTTTTCTTCATTGTTTTAGCATTTTAGTCCAATAGTTTGTGCAAAGATAAGAAAAAAAATCGTATCTTTGCACACAATAATTAAAAATTAAACAAATGAATATTACAGAAAGATTTCTGAACTACACAAAATTTGACACTCAATCGGCTGAGGACAGTGATAGTGTGCCCAGTACCTCAAAACAACTGATTTTCGCAGAATATCTGAAAAAAGAGTTGGAACATGAAGGCTTGGATGACGTAGAACTGGATGAGAAAGGCTATCTCTATGCCACCCTGAAGGCAAACACCAAAGGAGACATTCCCACGATCGGTTTTATCTCCCATTACGACACCAGTCCCGACTGTTCTGGAGCTGATATCAAACCACAGATTATTCACAACTATGACGGATTGGACATCCTGTTGTCAGAGGGTATTATCAGTAGTCCGAATAAATTCCCGGAACTGTTGCAGCATATAGGCGAGGACCTAATTGTCACCGACGGAACAACCCTGTTAGGTGCTGACGACAAAGCCGGCATTGCCGAGATTGTGCAGGCAATGGTGTATTTACAGGAACACAAGGAGATCAAGCACGGAAACATCCGCATCGCCTTTAATCCCGATGAGGAGATTGGTATGGGTGCCCATCATTTCGACGTGGAAAAGTTCAATTGCGAATGGGCCTATACCATGGACGGCGGGGATATTGGAGAACTAGAGTTTGAGAACTTCAACGCTGCTTCCGCCAAGATTCATTTCAAGGGTGTCAGTGTGCATCCTGGCTATGCCAAGGACAAGATGGTGAATGCCAACCTGCTTGCCATGGAGTTTGCAGCCATGTTGCCACCCAACGAGACCCCTGAGACTACAGAAGGCTATCAGGGCTTCTACCACCTGATAGGGCTTCAGGGAAATGTAGAGAAAGCTACTCTCTCCTATATCATCCGTGACCATGACCGCGACCGTTTTGAGGACCGTAAGCGATTCATTGAGAATTGCGTGGAAACAATGAACGGGAAATACGGAGAAGATACCGTCACTGCTGAGATCAAGGACCAATATTATAATATGAAGGAGAAAATAGACCCTCAGATGCATGTCATCGACCTTGTGTTGCGTGCCATGCAAGAGACAGGTGTCGCCCCGAAAGTAAAACCCATCCGTGGCGGTACTGACGGGGCCCAGCTCTCTTTCAGAGGACTTCCTTGTCCCAATATCTTCGCCGGCGGTGTGAATTTCCACGGACCTTATGAGTTCGTTTCCATCCAGTCGATGGAGAAAGCCATGGAGGTCATCGTCAAGATCTGCGAACTTGTCGGCAGTTATAACGCATAATGTTCAATTCTCATTTTTCAATTTGAATGGCAGAACTCCCCGACCTTATCAATGACCTTGCCCTGATCCTCGTATCGGCAGGTATCGTAACCATCATCTTCAAGAGACTCAAGCAACCGTTGGTATTAGGCTATATTGTGGCAGGTTTCCTGGTGAGTCCCCACATGCCCTATACCGCCTCTGTCGCCGATATGGACAGTATCCACCTATGGGCAGATATCGGTGTGATGTTCCTGTTGTTCTCGTTAGGACTCGATTTCTCGTTTAAGAAGATCCTGAAAATGGGAGCCTCACCCATTATCTCCACTATTACCATTATCTTCTTCATGTCCCTATTGGGTGTCCTGGTCGGTCGACTCTTCGGGTGGGGAAAGATGGACTGTATCTTCCTAGGCGGTATGCTCGCCATGAGTTCCACCACCATTATCTATAAGGCTTTTGATGACTTGGGACTGCGTCAGCAGCAGTTTGCAGGACTGGTGATGAGTGTACTGATATTGGAGGATATCCTTGCCATCGTGATGATGGTGATGCTGAGTGCCATCGCCAGTGGCAACAACCCTGACAGTGGACAGATGATCGGTTCTATCGTCAAGATAGGCTTCTTTCTGGTATTATGGCTGGTTGTCGGTATCTTTGCCGTCCCTGCTCTTCTACGTAAGGTACGCAGCTTAATCAATGCCGAGGTACTACTTGTAGTCTCCCTGGGACTCTGCTGTGCCATGGCGGTCTTCTCCACCAAGGTAGGTTTCTCCTCTGCTTTCGGTGCTTTCATCATGGGCAGTATCCTTGCCGAGACCATTGAGGCGGAACGTATTGAGAGACTGGTAGAGCCTGTGAAAAATTTATTCGGTGCCATCTTCTTTGTCTCTGTCGGTATGTTGGTAGACCCCAAAATCCTGGTGGATTATGCCCTACCGATTATCTCATTGGTCCTAACCATCTTGATCGGACAGAGCATTTTCGGCTCCTTTGCCTTCATGTTAGGCGGTGAGTCCCTCAGAGCTGCCATGCGATGCGGATTCTCCATGGCACAGATTGGTGAGTTCTCTTTCATCATCGCCTCTTTGGGACTGTCACTAGGTGTGATTAGCGACTTCCTCTATCCAGTGGTGGTTGCCGTTTCTGTCATCACGACCTTCCTGACTCCCTATATGATTCGTCTGGCGACACCAGCCTATAACAGTATCGAACATCGACTGCCAAAGCAACTCATCAAGTTGTTAAATCACCTGTCGATGAGTCACCCGAACACCAATCAGCAGAGTAAATGGAAGCGACTGCTTACCCAGATGACGGTGAACACCCTCATCTACTCCATCCTCTCTGCCGCCATGATTACCGTGATGTTCACCTTCGTACTGCCTGTTGTCCGTAAGATGCTTCCAGGATGGGAACTCCACTGGTATGCCAATGCCATTACTGGAGTTCTGACAATCCTGTTCATTGCTCCCTTCCTGCGTGCCATGGTGATGAAGAAGAACCGCAGTGAGGAGTGGAAAGCATTATGGGCAGAGAGTAATGTCAACCACCTGCCATTACTGTTTACCATCCTCATACGTGTGGCTATAGCGGTAGGTTTCATTTTCTATATCTGTCATTTTCTGACACGTTTCTCCAATGCGCTGATCATCACTATCGGTGTGATAGCTGTTGGTCTGATGGTCGTTTCCCGGACTATTAAACAACGTAGCATCAAACTAGAGCGGCTGTTTATCCTAAACCTCCGATCCCGTGACATCGCAGCACAGGTACATGGCAAGAAACGCCCCCTCTATGAGGGCAAACTACTCGACCGTGATATTCATATCGCTGTCTTCGACGTACCCATGGACACCATGTGGATGGGAAGTTCCCTGAGACAGTTGAACTTCGGACAGAAATACGGCATCCATATCACCAGCATCCTCCGTGCTAACCATCGTCTAAACATCCCTGACGGTGAATATGTCCTCTACCCTGGCGACAAATTGGAGGTCATTGGCAGTGACGAGCAGTTAAGCAAGTTCAAGGAGGCAGTGGAGAAAGAAGTCTTTGGAGAGGACATCAATCTAGAAGATCGTGAGATGAAACTGCGTCAGATGATTATCGGCAGTGACAGTCCTCTGGTTGGCAAGAGCCTGATAGAAAGCGGCATCCGCGACCTGTACAGTTGTATGGTCGTCGGTTTGGAGGAAGGAAAGGAGAACCTCTCTCCTGTCAGTCCACGCCGGAAATTTCAAGATGGCGACATCATCTGGATTGTAGGAGAAGAGGAAGCCCTACAGGCCTTGCTCACCGATAATTAATACCACTGAACGGAATTGGAATAACTGCTGCGCTTATCATACTTCAAGGCATCGGTAAGCGTGGCAGCATTGCATCGGAAGGAGAAATTATAACTGGTATATGGTGCCAGCACCACCTGGCATGACATATTGAAACAATGGAGGTCACGGGAGAGAGAGGCCGTAGTCATCGAGATCTTATGCCTCTCGAAGTCATAACCACTGGAGAAAGAGATATTCCAACCGTCAGAAATACGCACATTACCACTAAAATTGAGGGTTTGCGTAAATTTATAGGGATATCGCATCTTGTCGTAGTTAAAAGAGCCTCCAGTATTCTCACGCACAGAGATACCATAGCCAATACTCAGCGACCAAGGGACGTTGAACAACATATAACCATCCTCGTCCGTCTCTGCCTTACCGGCTTTCTCCCTCTCGGCACCATGTTTTCCTGCCTCCATCTTATCATCGATATTCGTCTCCACACCAGAGTCGTAGGCATCATCATTCTTGTTCTTGTCTGAGTCTTTCTTTTTGACTTTCTCACCTCTCAACCATTTAAAGAAGCCTGCTACCTTCTTGTTATCAAGCGTGTACGAGAGATTCTGTGACATTCCCTGGAAACGTCCAAAACGTCCCCTGCTATACTCTGTATGGTTACCGATATAGGGCTGGCCTGTCTTTTCATCAATATCATAGGCATAGGTAGCAAAAACAGCACTCAGATTCAGGGTATAGCTCTTTGAGAGCTTCAATCGCAGACGGGTTGACAGATCACTCCACGGATGATAGTCGGTAGCAAAATTATACGACATCGAGGCTCCCAGCTCATCAATAATACTGATTTTCTTGAATCCCGTAGAGTCATCATCGCTGCGGATCTTCATCTCAATATTATTTGAGATATCCATATTGATACTTCCTGTCTTACCCTTTCCTGGTACTCCGAAGAGAGAGCCCTGATAAGGCGAATATTCCACCAGCGTCACATTTCCTTCGGCATCGGTCTTCTGATAGGTATCATAATAACCATAGCGAGAGGCACCAAAATCCGGAGCATAACTGAAACTGACTGAAGGGGTAAACACATGGCGTATGGCCTGTATCTTATCACCGAATATCTTCCTGCTGGGGATATAGAAACCATAGAGCTTGGTGGATGCTGACAGACTGAAACTCCAGTTATAGACATTATAGAAACCTTGTATAGTATCCACCACCTCTTTCTGGTCATCCTCATCCCATGAGCGTTTGTATTTCTGCGTATACATACGATCGGTGATATTGAGCGACGGGGTCAGGTTCAAGTATCCGAACAAGGTAAAATTACCACTGATGGGGATATTATGCTGCATTCCGTTACGCCAGTCTTTGGTCAGACTTGACTTAAACAGCTTGTCCTCCTTCGTCGTAATGGAGTTACTCAGGTGACCGGTATAACTCATCGAGATCTTCTCGTACCAGCGTTCCTTGCCTGCAGCATGCTTACGCTTGAAGGGATAGAAACGGGAGATAGAGATATTCAGGTCTGGCAGGGTCACTGATAACGTCGAGTCACGCATGTTCTGGTTGAGGTTGAATGTCGAACTCAACGACATACCGATACTGGAGAATGTCGTGCTCCAGTTGACTGAACTGGTACGCGTCGACTGTGTCATCGCCTGTGGATTATACATCGAAGACAGGTTGTTACGCTCATAACTGGTAGTGGCAAAGTTGACACTTGCCGACAATGATGAGTACGGATTCGCCTTTGAGTCCTGACGATGGCTCCATTGTACCTTGAAACTCGTCTGTTTCGTGTAATCAGGCATGTTCTTATCCCCCGTCACCGTATTCTGGAAACTGGCAAAGATCGAACCACCATATCTATAGCGCTTACGGTAGTTGGAGGCGACAGAGACACCCCACGAGCCCTTGGTATATATCTCACCGATGAGTTTCAAATCCCATTTGTCATTGATGGCGAAATAGTAACCGCCATCACGCAGATAAAAACCACGGGAGGTCTCGTCGCCATAGGTCGGCATGATAAAACCACTGGTATATTTCTTCGAGAACGGGAAAAAGCCATAGGGAATGGCAAAAGGCAACGGCACATCAGCCACCACCAGATAGGCAGGACCGAACACGACGTCTTTACCTGGGCGCACCTTAGCCCTCGACAGGGCGATATAGAAATCAGGATGGGGTTCGTCACAGGTCGTATATCGTCCATGTTGCAGGAACAGTTCTCCATTCTCATTGCGTTTTGAGAGTTCCGACACCATAAAACCATCGTCCTGCTGAGTATAGACATTTTGTATCAGACCCTTCTTCGTCTTGAAATTGAAGGCCATCGTGTCACTCTCATAGGTATCGTTGCCCATTTTGAATATAGGGGTACCGAACTTCGTCCCACTCGAGTCACGGGACCCGGTGGCATGTACGAGACTGGAGTCCATCTGCATATATATCTGGTCGCTCTGCAGGTCCATATCCTGGTATCTCACTTGAGCAGCACCAAACAGTCGTGCAATACCTGCTCCCCCCTCATAGGTCATCGAATCTCTGGCAGAGTACTCAACAGGAGCATCGATACCATTCTTGCGTTGTCGGTTAAGGCTGTCGGCATGCAGGGAGTCGTCTATCGCCTTATTATGCTTGAAAATAGCAAGCTGCAAAGAGTCCATTTTCGTGGTATCCACAGAAGATGGAAGAGGTAAGACGGAAGAGGCAATAGCCGTGTCTTTCTCTATAGAGTCAACAGCCACGGAATCCTTGCTCTTCTCCTCTATAGAAAAGCGCATACGATGCATCCCCGCCATCACAAAAGTAAGGACGAAGAGCCATACAAAAATGAGCGTTTTTTTTCTCACGGCTGCAAAGGTAGTGTAATTTGGGCGAAATGCCAAATTTTTAAAGCAAAATTACGTCATCACAATGCTCAGTGACCACAGTGCGATGAGTGATGAAGAGCATGGTCTTCTGGGGATTGGCGGCAAAAAGGCGGTGGTAAAGTTCCTGTTCTGTCTGTCCGTCGAGTGAACTGCTTATCTCATCAAGCAGAAGAATCGATCCAGGGCGCAATAGTCCACGAGCTATAGCGATACGCTGTGCCTGTCCTTCACTCAGTCCACTACCCCGTTCCCCGAGTACCGTATCCAACCCCGTAGGCATGTCCTTCACAAAGTCCGCACATGCCGTATGCAGCACTTCCCACAACTCGTCGTCTGTAGCATCAGGTTTTGCCAGTTGGAGGTTATAACGGATACTGCCACTCATCAGGGTATTCCCCTGCGGTACAAACACAAAATCCTGTCGTGTATTGGCACTGACAGGTTCTTCTCCGTCTTTCCCATAGAGACAGATACTACCACTGGTAGGTTGAAGGAAACCGAGCAGCAAACGGAACAGGGTCGTTTTGCCGATACCAGTCTCTCCCATGATGGCAGTTTTACTGCCAGCCTTGAAATCATGCGTAAACCCGTCGATAACGAGGCGGTCGCCTTTGGCATACTGGAACGAGACGTTATCCATGCGGATACCCATCATTTTCTTTGTCTGCAGTCTCTCCTCCATCTGTTTCTCCTGTTTCACATTCGTCAGTTCCTCCAAGCGGTCGATACTTGCCGTAGCATGGATCACTCCCGGAATCATATTCAACAACTGGAGAATAGGGTGCTGAATCATGCCGACCAGTTGCAGAAAGGAGGTCATCACGCCAAATGTGATGGTACCGTTACGCAATCCGATACCCCCCCATACAAATGCCAGCAAGTAGCCCAGGCCAAACGCCAATCCCATCACCAGGCGTGTCACCACCGTAAAACGGGTACGGCGCATCACATTACCGCGAAGCCGTTGCTGCATGGAATCAAGTCGTCCTGTCACCCATTGTTCACTGCCTAAGGAACGTAGAACGGCATTATACTCCATCCCCTCCTGTACCTGCATCTGTATGCGGCTCTCATCCTGTCGGATATCCAGTGTCATCTGGCGCAACCGACGTGCGACAAGTTTTCCAAACACAATAGCCAGCGGTGTCAGTAACAGCAACGCCCAAGCCAGTAATGCGTCAAACCACCGCATCAAAAGAAAGGCTCCACAGAGTTGTATCACGGTAATCGACATCTGAGGTATCGTGTCTGTCGTCACGGTACTCACTGTCTCAATATCCTTGGCAAGACGAGAGGTAACATCACCAGAGTGAAGTGTCTTCTCATCGTAAAGTTGTCGACGGAACAGGCTGCTGAAGATTTGGAGCCGGATGGTGTTCGTCTGACGCACCCCCGCTGTTGTCGTCATAAAAAAGAAGACCTGTCGGAGGCACACACCCCCTACCACCGTCATGACCAGGACTGATACAATTTTCAGCACATCGTCATCAGAGCCTGTACGGATGGTCACATCAATGAACACGCGACTGAGCCATACCATCAACAGACCGAGTCCGACCTGTGCGGTACCTATCATTATGCGTATCACCGTATTCATACGGATGCCACGCATATGTTGCCATAGCCACGTTACGTATTTCATTCAACGACGCCTTCTTGTTGCCACTTACCAACCATCTCGGCTACATCCTTACGAGCCTGCTCAGCAGTTACATCATATTCCTCGCAGAGCTTGTCAGCAAGAGCCTCAACGGTAAAGTCACCCATCGCTTCAGCCTGTCGCCAAATCCATGCCGCTGTCTCATTCAACGCCAACAAACGTCCGAAATTGACAGCACCAAGTCCTTCACCTACTATCACATGCTCGCCACACACATCGCGCAGCACAAATCCTTTCTTCTGTCTCATATATCAACTCTTTAATCTTGCTACTCTTCTATAGGCTCCCAATATATACCTTCTGACGGGAAGCAGTCGCCACCAAACTCTGACAGCTAACATACGTTGTCTGGTATACAAGGCATGTTGTCGTCCGTCAGCACTAACCACATGGGTGGCTCTTGCCTTGACATCACCAAGGGCGCAGTGTTCGACACCCACGGAATTCCCGTCGCCCATCAGGACAACCTGACTACCTTCTATACGGATGATACGATGCACCACATAACGGCATCCCTCCACCCAGGCGAGTACCACATCACCCACCTGAGGCTGGCAGGGTTTCTCCAAGATGACACTTTCCTTACCGCCGATAATAAAAGGCAGCATACTATTTCCCTTGACGGGAAAGGTGACACTCATCCCCTCCTCGACCAGTCGGATTGCCTCTTGTATGATAATCTCGTCCGTCATCGCCTCGTTACAGTTTCACTGCAAACCCTTGCCGCCTCCTCGTCAGGCAGACACTCCAGATGCCAGACCGGAATCGTCTGTGCAAGTGCATTTTCCGTCTGATGTAGTCCATCGGCAATCTGCACGTCCCATCGTTTTCCACTGATACTGGGCACCAGCGAGGCATACGCCTCTATCCCCTTCAGACGACGAATCTTATTATATGGTGCCTGACTCAACAGGACGATAGCGCCCAGCGGCACACTCACATTCCGATAACAAGGAGTCTTACCACTCCAAGGACTCCCATAGACACAGGCTGTCCCATCCGGGAATACCCGCACTACAGGATTGTCGTCGTTAACCAACTCACTGTCATTGATATATCGGAGCCATAACCTGGCATGGGTACTCTTACCCGTTCCGCTCTTGCCTAGGAACATATAGCCTTGTCCTTCGTAACTCACAATAGCGGAATGAAACAAGACCGTTCCTCTGGCAGCAGTCGCCAGCGCATAAAGGACCATGAGAGCATTATCTATCGCCATCTTGCGTGATGAGTTTGTTACGAAAAGGCTACCAGCATGGTAATGGTCTGAGCATACCAGCCATCCTGCGGTCTTTCGTTGCCAACAGAACTCAAACACAGAATCACCGTCAGCAGTCTTCCCACAGATGATTTCCTGTCCTTCCTCTTCTTGTCGCAGTTCCTCGGCATAGCATACAGGTCCGCCATCCTGCACCGTCAGGGAGAAAACACACTCGTCGGCTTCCATCTCTTGACAGACAAATGGTTCATAGTTCTCCATGAGTCCAAAGTCTTCCGTCTCCGCCGTCAAACTAAACAAATGTCCGGCAACTTTGTAATACTTTGTCATTTTCACTTACTCAAACTTTTCTGCCCATGACAGGAATATCTTCACACCCTCTGCCCCGAATTTCTCCAGCGACTGGGCAGTCTCCAGAACGGTACGGACATGGTCGGGGTTGGATTTGGAATAAAACTTGTCGGCATAGCAGATAATCTGTTCCTCCAGCGTTTCCGGCTCATAGCCCGGCAATCCTGTCCCTGTATGACACTCGGCAACCCTGGCATGACGGGGAAAGCCTTCTGCACGAAGAAGCTCACCACCTATGGGACCGTGTTTGATATAGGGCTCCGTGCCATGACATAAGATAGAGGGAGCATCACAACGGAAGATGCCGATATCATGGAGCATGGCAGCTTCCTCCAGGAACTGACGGTCGACAGGCAATTCCCTATGATGGTCACAAATATCCAAAGCACGGTCGGCAACTTGCCGACTGTGCTTTAGCAGTAAACGACGCAAAGCGCTGTCCTGCGGATAATATTGATCAATAATCGCCTGATAGTCCATAATAGGCTTAGCTATTGGCCTTTAGCTATTAGCACGTTCTATCCAAGCGAGGTTGTCACCACGACGGACCTTGCTTCCTGACTTGGCACTCACCTCAACGAGCTTACCACCGAGTGCCGCAGGTATCGGGACAATCTCGCCCCACGGAGCCTGAATATAACAGAAGGTGTCACCCTCCTTATACTGCTGTCCGATAAACGGCTCAAGACAAGGCTCACAGGCACCGTCGCCAGAGAACTCATAATAGACCTGTCCGGCAATAGGAGCCGTAAGAGGATCCGCCTTAGCATGTTTGAAGGCAGCCAGTTCTGCGGGAGAAAGCTTGGTACCGAGTTTGGCATCCTTCGCCTTCTGCAGGTCGGCAAGGAAATTCTTCTTCGCCATACCACTCTTATAATTACGATACTGCTCGGGGTGCATGGCGAGTTCAAAGAGTTCCTCGTCATCCTGTCCGTATTCCCAGCCATTTTCGTCCATCTCCTTACGGAAAGCAGGCAGGGCATTCTCCAACAGGGTATGCGGATCGACATCCGTGAACTCCTTGCCTTGCTTCTTTGCCAATTCCTTCAACTCGGGAGCAATCTCACCAGGAATCTTGCCGCTCTTGCCAAGAATCATACCCCACATAGCATCGTCCATCATGGCATAACGTCCCTTACCCTGCTCGATGGTCAAAAGATTCATCAGCGCGATGTTCTTGGTATACTGTGAGAACGGGGTCACCAATGGGGGATAACCAACCTTGGGCCATACATACTCCACCTCATTAAAGAGTTTCACGAGCATATCGTCTGTCGAAAGCTCCGGCTCTCCCTTCTTCGCACGACTCTTGTTGATGACACTGTGGATGCCACCAAGGTCAGCCATCATCGAACCCATCATACCGCCAGGAAGTCCGCAACCTAACAGCAGGCTGGACATGTGCTTATTGGCAGGATTGATGAAGTAACCGAGCCAGTCGTCAATGAACTCCTGCGTCAAGGTACGAGCCTGCATATAGGCATTCATATTGATATCCTCCACTTCGAATCCCTCATTCTTCAGCATCGACTGTACGGAGATGATATCAGGATGTACCTTACCCCAGCTGAGTGGCTCAATAGCGGTATCAATGATGTCCGCTCCATTATTGCAGACTTCCAGAATGGAAGCCATCGACAGACCGGGACCAGAATGTCCATGATACTGGATGATGACATCGGGGTGCTTCGTCTTGATACTCTTCGTCAGGGCACCCAACAAGGCAGGTTGTCCGATACCAGCCATATCCTTCAGACAGATTTCCTCTGCACCAGCGGCAATCACCTCGTCGGCAATGGCACTGTAATACTCAACGGTATGTACAGGAGAAGTGGTGATACACAGGGTAGCCTGCGGAATCATACCAGCCTCCTTCGCCCACTTGATACTGGGGATAATATTGCGAGTGTCATTCAGTCCACAGAAAATACGGGGGATATCCACACCCTGTGCCTTCTTCACCTTATACATTAAAGCACGGACATCGTCAGGAACAGGATACATACGGATAGCATTAAGACCGCGGTCCAACATGTGTGTCTGAATACCTACCTCATTGAAGGGTTTACAGAAAGCACGAACGGCAGGGTTGGGATTCTCACCAGCCAACAGGTTGACCTGTTCGAAAGCACCGCCATTAGTTTCCACACGGGCAAAACACCCCATGTCGATAATTACTGGAGCAATACGCTCCAACTGATCCTTACGGGGTTGGAATTTACCACTTGACTGCCACATGTCACGATAGACAAGACTGAATTTTATTTTCTTTTTCATAGATGATGATTGTTAATACTTTTGCAAAGATACGAAATAATTGAGAATTGACCATTGATAATTGATAATTATTTTCTATCTTTGCGCAAAATTTACAATTTATGAAGAAAGCGATATCTTTATTAGCAATGGCACTGCTATTGATGGCATGCGGACAGAAACAGCCTCCAAAAGACAGACAGGAGGGAGCTATTGTCGCCTATCATAACGAACCTGGCGATTCTACCATCTACGGACTTTCCTGTGATGGAAGTACAGACTCTGTCTTAATACTACTTCCCTATTCCGGAGAAGACCCTGATACCTTTTACATCTTCCAGGCACGACAGAATCATCAAGTCTTCGGCCGTCCTCATATTGGGGATGAACTTGCTGTCATCCTCAACCCGGAAGACAAGCAGGAAGTACTGATGCTCATCAACCTTGAGCGCCTGAAAGGGAAATGGTGCTATCAAGTCACACCCACCTTCCGTCACTTCAGTGATACAACCTCAGACATCCAACGTAAGAGAATGATAGAACGGATCCCTGACTCTGTCAGGCAGAAAATGATGGCACCCCGCGAATACGGTATCCAACTGAAACAAGGAAACACTGCCCAGTCTATCGGAGAGAGAAGGAACAACACATCTGATGACATGAGTCCTGTCGAATATCCGAAGATGAAAAGATATACAGGATGGAGACTTTATAACGGCAGACTTATCCTGGTAACTGACTCCCTACGCCTGCCTAACGGGAAGAAAGGAAAACCGGAACAAGATACGGCAGACATCCTGCAACTACGCAAAGACACCCTCGTGCTCCAATTTAAAGATCACGAGCAGAAATACTACCGCAAAGTGGAGGAGAACCTTTAAGCGATAATTAGAGGAACTGATGGCTGAGCATTCGTTGTTCAGCCATTTTTTTGTATGGAGTACCTGGCATTCCGT
This sequence comes from Prevotella sp., assembly GCA_017645645.1. Taxonomy (GTDB): domain Bacteria; phylum Bacteroidota; class Bacteroidia; order Bacteroidales; family Bacteroidaceae; genus Prevotella. The sequence goes on from JAGCOB010000013.1 coordinate 22,282, forward strand.
AATTGGCATAGGGATAGATGGAGATGCCGCCACGCGGGGTAAACAATCCTACCACCTCTATATATTTTGGCTGCATCAGCTTCACCAAGTCCTTCATGATGATATTAACACAGTCCTCATGGAAGTCGCCATGGTTACGGAAGGAGAAGAGATAGAGCTTCAGACTCTTCGACTCTACCATGCGCTCGGCAGGAATATACATGATCTTAATCTCCGCAAAGTCCGGCTGTCCCGTGATAGGACAGAGCGACGTGAACTCAGGACAATTGAACTGCACCCAATAGTCGTTGTCCTTATGCTTGTTCTCAAAGGTTTCCAACACCTCCGGTGCATAGTCCATCTTATACTCGGTCTTCTTGCCCAGTTGCTTCAAATGGTCCTGTTCTCTGTTCATAGTTTCTTGAGTTTAAATATATTACTTAGCCATCTTTGATGGCAAAGTTACGAAAAAATGAGTGAAATACCAAATACTTGTTGTTATTTTACGTTATTTGTTTGGCTTTTCAAATATCTTTGTGTATCTTTGGACTCGAAACATGAATATTATTACACATGATGAAAATGATGAAGAGATATCTAACAGCTATATTATACATGATTTCTGCCACGATAGCGTGGGCTGCCGACGATGTAGACACAAGGATTCCTGTGAGCAATGAGGTGAAGGACAAGACCTTTGTACTGATTATCTGCAATGAAAACTACAAACACGAAGAGAGTGTGCCCTTTGCTCAGAACGACGGAGAAACGTTTGCAGTATATTGTGAGAAGACGTTAGGTATACCTAATAAAAATATTAAGTTGCTGACAGATGCCACCCTCAATGATATGAACCATGAGTTTGAGTGGCTGTCTAAAATTGTACAGGCTTATGAGGGAGAAGCGGAAGTAATAGTGTATTATAGTGGTCATGGAATGCCCGACGAAGATTCTAAAGAAGCCTACCTTTTACCAATAGACGGTTACAGTTCATCGCCCAATAGTGGTTTGTGTACCAAGGATATGTATAAGTTATTGGGGGAGATGAATTCTCAACGCACCTTGGTATTTCTCGATGCTTGTTTCAGTGGTGCTAAAAGAGACGGTACGATGATGAAAACAAGTCGTGGCGTGGCTATCAAAGCCAAGAAAGAACCCGTAAAGGGTAATATGGTGGTGTTCTCAGCAGCTCAAGGAGGTGAGACGGCCTATCCGTATAATAGCAAACGGCATGGCATGTTTACCTTCTTCGTTCTCGATAAGCTACAAGAATCAGGAGGAAACACTACCCTTGGTGAGTTGAGCGACTATGTTATCAAACAAGTAAAACAGAACTCCATACGTGAGAATGACAAGAGTCAGACTCCTAATGTGACGGCTGCAGCCAGCGTCGGTGATTGGCGTTCATGGACATTTGCTAGATCGCCTGCCAAGGGGTATGAGCAGAGGACTCCTTCGAAGCCCAAGAAACAATCTGTTAATAAAAACAACGGAAAACTCATAGACCGTCCTGACAAAGTACAACCTACGGCTCCTATGGGTGGTACACTTAACTACACAATGCCAGAGTATACTATTGAAGGTGCTGGCACAGGAGTTCAAGGAACATATCTCGTGAAGGTGACGATGATGGCTAAGAAAGCCAATACTGTGACAGATCAGGATCTTTTACGCTGTGCCATTCATGGCATTCTCTTCCGTGGGTTTACGAGTACAGAGAACCGCCAGCATCAGCGTCCTTTGACAGGAAGTGCACTCAACGAACAGCAATATGCTGACTTCTATAACGGTTTCTTCCAACAGTCATATCAGCAGTACGGACAGGCAGTGTCTTCCTCCCGTTCCGTCACGAAGGTTGGAAAAGAGTATAAAATTACCTCTGTTGTCAGCGTCACAAAAGACCAATTGCGTAAAGACCTGACACAACAGGGTGTGTTGAAAGGATTAGCAAATGGATTTTGATAATGAGTGATATGAGAAACAATGTATTAAGCACAAGGATGGTAAGGTATCTGTTACTTCTGTGCCTCTTCTTCTCCCCCTTACACCTGTCTGCCCAGGCCAAGCGTCCTACCCTGATGGTGATACCTGCCGACTCATGGTGCAAGGCCAATGGATACATGAAGTATGAAGAAGGTAAATCAGTACCTGACTTCGAACAAGCTTGGACAGGCGACCAAGACTTGACAGCTGTCATCTCCAAGATTGGTGAGCTTATGGCTGAACGTGAGTTTCCGCTTAAGGACATGTCACAATCACTAAAGGATATAAGTACCATACGTGCTGACATTCTCATGGAAGTAGGATGGAAAGTCAACCAGATGGGGCCTAAATGTTCTGTCACCTATACACTGAGGGGTGTTGATGCATATACCCACAAGCAGGTGGCTGCCGGCAGTGGTACCGGTAAGATGTCATTCTCAGCAGAGATTCCTGTATTGCTTGAAGAGGCAGTATTGGAGCGCATGGATAACTTCACCGATCAGTTGCAGGCTCATTTCGACGACCTGCTCACTAATGGCAGGGAGGTACGTGTAGATGTTCTGGCAGAAGGAAGTATTGCTCTCGACAAGGTGTTTGACGGCAAAGAACTGACGGATATCATTGAGGAATGGATGGCTATTAATACCGTTGAGCATCGTTATAACCTCAGTGATGCCACAGAGACGAAGATGGTATTCGAACAGGTACGCATCCCCCTCTATGCTGACAATGGTATGGCTATGGATACCCGTCGTTTCGCCATGGGGCTCCGCCAGTCATTATCCAGCTTTGGTATCTCCTCCAAGATAAAAACCCAAGGTCTTGGTTACGCCACGTTAGTTATAGAGTAAAAACAAGAAGCCCCCTTCTTTTTCAGAGAGAGGCTTCTTTGATTATTATTTCATTTCCCTTATCAGCATGCCAGGGTAGAAGTCACCACCACGGACTTTCACGAATGTTGTGAAGCCGAGGTCTGCACCTTTTGCATTTTCCTCTTTAGCCATATAACGATTGTCCCAGATCATATCTTTCTGGGGTTTAATGACACCGACACGTTTGTATTCTACATGTCCCTTCTCATCCTCAACCGTCTCCAAAACCTCATAGCGACTGTCCTCTGTAATACCTTCCTTCTTGCCAATCTCACAAGTGATGGGATCAGTACTCAGAAGAGGTGCTTTTACCTTAAAAGGTTCGAAGTTCTTCTGCAGGTTAGCAACATTTTCATCAAACGCTCTCTGACAAGCCTTACGCACCATTATCTGAGGTTTCGACTCATTGACACCAGCAAAAGAGATATCCTTTCCACTACTCTCCTGCATTCCTAAATATACTAGTGAGAATTTCCCCCTATTGTTCTCAAAAGCCTCTTTCTTTGACTCGTCTTTACTCTCTGTATAGACATTGTTATACCAGAAAGACGAGATTTCTTCATCCCACACTAATTGGTACAGATAAGTCTTTATCTTGACATTAAACCCTTTATAGCTGGCTATTAAGTCGCCCAAATCCTTTTCTTCTAATGCATTGGTGTTTCCTTGCAGGAGAGCAGCTCCCTTTGATACTGCACTAATGGCACCTCCAATAACAGAAGAACCTCTACTCTTGTCAATATATCGGATATCGTTGATTAAGACGAAGGTACTGCCTATCAATTCTTCGCCTGCATCCATCAGCAAAGCATCTTTTCTTACAGAAAGAGCAGCTAGACGCTTATCAACCTCGGAGGCATTGTTATAACCTCTCTCCTGAACGAGTTCCATATTACAGATACCATCGCCTTTTTTACGTTGAAACCATTTGGCAACCAGACGACTTGCAATATGTTGTCTTTGGAGGAAGAAATCAAAGTCATTCATATCTTCCCTCTTCGACGAACCATTCACCACGAACCCTTTATGGTCGTCAATTCCTTTCTGCTTCAGTTTTTCCTCAGTGGTATAGAAAACTTTCTTGCCCAGTCCATGGTCATTATACTTATCAGGTACGGGCATCTCATCGAAAGCCTTCTCTATTTCCTGTTCAAACTGCAAAGAACGGTGTCCTATCATCAAGGAATAGATAGACCCTCTTCGATAGAGAAACAGGGAGTCTCCTGTCTGCGCAATACAGGCAGGAGACACCATAAATAATATAGCGCAAAGAATTATTCTCATCCTTTAGCACTTAGAAGTCCCATTCTTCAGAAAGATTATCGTAGATCTTTGCTTCATTCTCTGGAGTCTCTTTCCATAAGCCCTTCTTCATCATGTACTTCTTGTTCTCCTCCAACATCTTAATGAACTTCTTGGGTTCCTTGTCTGCATCGATAATCTTGATATCAGAAGGAACCTCAAATTCTGAGTCGTCAACTTTTCTTGGTGTGATGGACTTTATGATGGTGGATACAGAAATGTCGACGTCAAGGTTAATCATTTCATTAGTTGTCTGCGAGAGTGTGTTGATTGTGCATTTCAAAGGTATGCCCTTTACGCCAGGGAGAACCTCTGTGTCAACGCTGGGGAGGTCAGGATCCTGACAAATAGCAAATTCATTATGTATGTTCATCACCATCTTTGTTCCTGCTGAGTCTGTGGTCTGCTGGTATCTTACCTTGTAAACATCGCACTTACGTCCCAGAATTGTCATGGTCTCACCCGTCTTTTCTACTTCACCCTTACGCATTTCCTCCAATTGCTGTTTATTTTGGCTTATGGATGTTGTACCACCAGTGTATCCTTTCTTAATATAAGGGAAATAAGTTACCGTTGAAATTTTGTCACCATTAATTGTGGTAATCATTATACTGTTGTTATAAGACATCTCAGTTCGAGACTTATTTCCCTTATTAATAACTTTCATGTCATATGCTCCAATGTAGTTGTTAGGGTTATTGTCTATATATCTCTTCATAATGCTTTTGGCAATCATCTTTGCCATAACATTCTTCGTGAGAACTTTCGACTTCATTTTATTTACCTGACTAACTCTTGATACTGACTCACCCTCAAAGGTATTCGCTGTCTGTGCATTTAAAGTTCCTAAGCCAAAGATGATTGACATTAGGACAAACATTATCATTTTCTTCATAATTTAAGTTTTAATGTTATTAAAAAATTATGTTAGTAGTTTTGCAAAAATAGTAAATAGATTAAAAACATGCAACTATAGAGCGTTAAAAAATGCAATATCGGTATATTTTGTGGTTAAAAAGACAAATAACTAACTGATCCTATTTATTTAAAGATTTTAGGGGGAGTAGTTTTTTTACAATACATTTGCAATATTGGATAATAATATATATCTTTGCACAAAATAATATATTTAAGGTATATGAAAAAACTATTTACTATCGTATTCATGGTCATCGCCATGACCACACAGGCACAAAACCATATCGATCCCTATCAGCCTCTGATGGATGCCCTTGACGCACAAGGTGAGAAGATCATGAAGGAGTTCAAGGCTATCCAGGAGAAAGACCCCAATGGTGAACTCCCTGAGAGCAAGGCTATGGCAAAAATCCTGTCCGACCGTCTGGACTCGCTAGGTGAAGAACAGTTGAAACTCATCAGGGAGATTATCCGCGATAACCGCGACAACGACCTGCCTGTCAAGTATATCAAGGATGCCATGTATCAGTTAAGTTACGAAGACCTGAAAGCCGCCCTTGACCCCAAGACATCCTACTACTATCATCCCGACCTGGAGATTCCCAAGAAGCTGCTTGCCGGCTACGAGAAGCGCAAGCCAGGCATTCTTTTCCATGACCTGGAGATGAATACCCCTAATGACGAGACGGTGAAGTTAAGCCAGTGGGTCGGCAAAGGCAACTACGTACTTGTCGACTTCTGGGCATCCTGGTGCGGTCCCTGTCGCCGTGAGATGCCCTTTGTAATAGCTGCCTATGAACAATACCATGCCAAGGGCTTCGATGTGGTAGGTGTCTCCTTCGACCAGAAAAAGAGTTCATGGGTGGCTGCCATCCAACAGTTAGGCATGAGATGGCCGCAGATGAGTGACCTAAAGGGATGGAAATGCGCTGCCGCCGGACTATACGGCATCAGCAGCATCCCCTCCAACGTCCTCGTCGACCCTACTGGCAAAATCATCGCCATGGACCTCCGTGGCGAGAAACTCATCAATAAGTTAAAGGAAATCTACGGAAAATAAAAGGAAATTCCTTTTTGTTTTCTGTTAAACGTTACTCAGTAACCAACCGAGATAGACGAGATAGGCACCGAGCAAGAGGGCACCCTCCCAACGCTCCACAGTATAACGGGTATACGAAAACAACCACACGAGGGCTACCGAGCCCAGCATCATACTCATATCCACGATGGTGATGCCGTGTATCTGCATGGGACTGATGACTGCCGTCGTTCCTAATATCAACAGGATATTGAAGACGTTAGAGCCAATGACATTGCCAATGGCGATGGCCGACTGTCCTTTTCGGGCCGCCACGACACTGGTGGCGAGTTCCGGCAAAGAAGTACCGCCAGCCACGATGGTCAGACCAACCACACCCTCGCTGATGCCCAGAGAATAGGCGACACGAGAAGCAGAGTCGACGAAGACGTTACTGCCTACGATGAGAAGGGTAAGGCCCAATAGAAGATATAGTGTAGAACGGAGCATGGAGAGTGGAGAGTTTGCTACCACCGTTGTGGATTGGGAGGATTTGGCAGTCTTGATACCATAGTATAGGAAGGCTGCGAAGCCTATGAGGAGGAGGATGCCGTCAAGGCGACTCAGGAAGGAGTCGAAGGCGATGAGGATCAAGAGGACGGAGGCGGCTACGGAGAAGGGAATATCCTTCTTTACCGTATTCCTACTGATGGTCATGGGCGCCACCATAGCGGCACAGCCGACTATCAGCATGGCGTTCATCGTATTCGAGCCGACGACATTACCCATTGCCATGTCAGGAGTCCCTTTCAATGCCGACACCAGACTCACAAAGAGTTCCGGGGCTGAAGTGCCTGCCGCCACAACGGTCAGACCGATGATGATCTCAGGGATATTCATGCGACGGGCCAGGGCTGAGGCTCCCTCTGTCAGACGGTCGGCACCGCCTAACACCATTGCTACACCTATTATTATTAATATTATATCAAGGAGCATCATTTGAAATCAGGATTTACACTATTCTTCTTCCCAGTCAAAGTCATCAAAACCTTCCAAGGCAGGACCAACAAACTCATCAAGGGCACGACGTTCCTTCTTCGTAGGACGACCAGTACCACGGGCACGGTTGACGAAACCGCTGATACGGTTCATCTCCAACAGTTCATACTGGTCGGCAGACGTGACATTCTCGTAGACCTCTGGAATCAGCTTTGCCCCTACCCTTTGCTCGATGGTCTTCAGAATCTTGAAGGAATAGGTCACAGGGGGCTTGCGGACACTGACGACCTCGCCAACTTTCACCATGCGGGAGGGCTTGACGTTCATGCCGTTCATTGTCACACGACCATTCTTGATGGCATCGACGGCAATACTGCGTGTCTTGAAGATACGCGCTGCCCACAACCATTTGTCTATCCGAGCTTCATTCATCGGCCTTTGGTTTTTGGCTATTAGCTGTTGGTTTAGACCCTTTCCCCAACTTATTATACTGATTCATGGTGAAGTCGATACCTGTCAGGACAAAGCTCTTGATGATATCCACACCTATGTTGACAGCAGGCTGGAGCCGTTCCAGTTCTTCGGACGAGAAGCGGCCGAGAACATGGTCAATCTGGGCACCAACAGGATAATCATTGCCGATACCCATGCGGAGACGGGCATAATCCTGTCCGATGAGCTGCTGAATATGTCCCAAGCCATTATGACCACCATTAGAACCACTTGCTTTCAGGCGGAACTGTCCCAACGGTAAAGCTACATCATCGCTGATGACCAACAGACGGCTCTGGTCGATATTCTCCTTGTTCAGCCAATAACGTACCGCATTACCACTCAGGTTCATATAGGTAGACGGTTTGAGGAGAACCACCTTACGACCTTTGAGAGTTGTCTCGCCAATAAAGCCGTAACGCTTGTCCTCAAAAGAAATATTGGACGCCTTCGCAAAAGCGTCCAATACCATAAATCCCGTATTGTGGCGGGTCATGTCATACTCGTCGCCGACGTTACCCAGACCAACAATTAAGTATTTGTCCATGCTATTGGCTGTTAGCAGTTAGCTATGAACTAGCAATTACTGGGCAGCCTCCTCTGCAGTTGCTGCCGAACGAGAAGCACGTGTAGTCTTAACAGAACATACGATAACCTCCTTCGGAGTAGCAATCTCAAGACCCTCGAAGCTCAGTGAGCCTACCTTGATGCTCTTGCCGAGCTCCAGTGTGGTAACGTCGATCTCAAGAACCTCAGGAATATTCTTATAAGGAGCTGTCACATTGATCTTACGGATCTGCAACTGGAGTTTACCACCATCACGTACACCCTGAGCGTGACCAACAATCTTCACAGGAATACCCACGGTGATGTTTTTGGTCTCATTCACCTCGTAGAAATCTGCATGCAGCACAGCATCCGTTGTGGGGTGGAACTGGAGTTCTTTGATGATAGCCTTGTGCTCCTTGCCGTCAATATTGATATTGACAACATATACATGCGGAGAATAAACTACCTTACGGAGCTCCGACATAGGAACAAAGAAAGAGAATGCCTCGGGAAGTCCCTTCTCATCTTTCTTCTCACCATACAGATTACAGGGAATCAGACCCTCCTTGCGAAGCAACTTAGAGGCTTTCTTGCCTGTCTCGGTGCGCTTCTGACCGTTTACACTAATTTCTCTCATAATAAAATTGTGTTACTCTAAATTAAGTTAAACTTATGCTTAATTCACCATCACACGATGCGAAAAGCGGCTGCAAAATTACAAAAAAAACTTCAACCGTACAAAAAAATCGTCAAATTTATGGGTTCAGGAACATTTTTTTCACTTTTCACTCTTCACTTTTCACTTTATTTCGTATCTTTGCAGTTGATAAGCGTATCAAACTAGCTATTCAAGAAAGATATGATAAATCGTGAGCTCATCAGAATCAAGGTAGTCCAATTAACCTATGCGTACTATCAAAACGGGAACAAGAACATTGAGACGGCGGAGAAAGAACTACTCTTCAGCCTCTCAAAAGCGTATGACCTTTACAACTACCTGTTAGCACTCATCGTCGGAATTACCCGTGAATCACGCCGACATCTGGAAGTGGCTCAGTCAAGGGCCAAACGCGAAGGTACGGAGATGCCTTCACAGAAATTCGCCTACAACCGCTTTGCCATGCAAGTGGAGGAGAATAAAATGTTGAATGACTTCATGGAGAGTAAGAAACTTAACTGGGACGACGAGCCGGAGTTCCTGAAGAGTATCTATACCCAGATTACGGATAGTCAGATATACAAGGAGTATATGGAGTCAGCAGAAGACAATTACGACGCTGACCGCGAGTTATGGCGCAAACTCTACCGGACCCTTATCCAGGACAATGCCAACCTTGAGGCGCTGTTGGAGGAACAGAGTCTCTACTGGAACGACGACAAGGAGGTGGTGGACACCTTCGTCCTCAAGACCATCAAACGTTTTGATGAAAGGAATCAGTCGAAACAGGAGCTATTGCCGGAGTACGACAACGAAGAGGACAAGGAATATGCCCGAAAATTGTTCCGTGCCACCATTATGAATGCAGATGAATACCAGCATTTTATGAGCGAGGCTTCACGCAACTGGGATTTCTCCCGTCTGGCCTATATGGATATCATCATCATGCAGATAGCCATCGCGGAGATGATGACCTTCCCCAGTATTCCCATCAGTGTGACCATCAATGAGTTTGTGGAGATAGCCAAGCTCTACTCCACCCCACGCAGCGGAGGATATATCAACGGTATGCTCGACACCATTGCCCACCATCTGATAGAAAGCGGAAGACTTATGAAGCGGATGGAAGAGAGGGAATAATGACGAACGGTATAACGGTATAACGGTATGACGGTATAACGAAAATAAAATAATAAACAAAATAAAAAAATGACAGAAATGATTCTCGCTGCACAAGCCGCACAAGGTGGCGGCGGCAGCATGACCAGTTTTATTATTATGATGGTGGCTATCTTTGCCATCATGTATTTCTTTATGATTAAGCCTCAGCAGAAGCGCCAGAAGGAAATCCAGAATTTCCAAAATTCCCTGACGGAAGGCACTAATGTTGTCACGGGCGGTGGTATCTACGGCGTTGTCAAGAAGATTGACCTTGCTAGTGGAGTTATCGAAGTGAAAATTGCTGACGGTGTAATTATCCGTGTGGACAAAGGCTCTGTATTCAAAGACATGGCAAGTACCCCTGCGCAGAAATAACAAGAGATAAGAGGACATGCCACACTTCGCCAAGTACATCAGACACTTCTTGTTCAACCAAACGAGCAAGGAGGTTTTGGTTTTTCTGTTCTTCCTCATTCTGTCAGGAGTCTTCTGGATTATCCTGACCCTCAACGAGGCCTATGAGCGGGAAATCAAGGTTACTGTGCATATCAAAGGCATTCCGAAGAATGTGGTGCTTACCTCTAACGAGATTGACACCCTGCGTGTCATTGTCCGAGATAAAGGATGGATTCTCCTGAGATATCTCTATGAGAAAAACAGGAACATTAATATCACATTTAAGAATTACGACCGTGGCAACGGCTATGGCAATACCTCTTCATCAGATATCAAACGACTGATTGTCCAGCAACTGGAGATGTCATCCACCGTCATTTCCGTCAAACCCGATAAGATGGAGTTCTTCTATAATAACGGAGAGCGCAAGCGTGTTCCTGTCAGATGGACGGGTCGCGTCATTCCCGAACAGTTATACTTCATCTCACATGTACAGTACTGGCCTGACAGCGTTGATGTATATGCCTCCAAGGAGAAACTGGACAGTATCCGTACCGTGTATACAGAGCCATTGAACTATGTCGGTTTCCGTGATACGCTGATCATCAACAGCAAATTGTCACACCAGAAAAACATGAAGGTCGTCCCCGACCAGATTCGTATGGGTTTCTTTACCGACGTGCTAACAGAAGAGAGTATGGACGGTATTCCTATCAAGGCCATTAATATGCCGGAAGGAAAAGTGCTGCGTACTTTCCCGCCCAAGGTAAAAGTACATTTCATCACGGGTGTCAGTCTGTTTCGTAAGCTACGTGCCGAGGACTTTTCGGTCATTGCCGATTATAATGAGATCAGCCTGAATCCCTCAGAAAAATGTAACATCTACCTAAAGACTATCCCTCATGGTATCAGCAGGGCTACACTGGATCTCAAACAAGTGGACTATCTGATTGAAGAGGAGTAAAGAGTTTAGAATGAAGATAGGAATTACGGGAGGAATCGGGTCTGGCAAGAGTTTTGTCTGCAAACGACTAAAGAAGCAGGGCATTGAAGTCTATGACTGTGACGCTGCCGCAAAGCGACTTATCCGCACCTCCCCTATTATATATAAGGAGTTAACGGAACTAATTGGACCAGACACTTATATCAACGGAAAACTCAACAAGGCGGCTGTCGCCCAGTTTCTGCTACAGAGTGAAGAGAATACGAAAGCGATTGATACCATTGTACATCCTGCCGTCTTTCATGACTTCGAGAATAGTGGTATGCAATGGATGGAAAGTGCCATCTTGTATGAATCAGGCATCTACCGCCTAGTCGACAAGGTCATTGTGGTCACAGCACCTGAGGAGCTACGTATCCAACGGGTTATGAACCGCGACCATATCACCCGTGAGAAAGTACTCCAGTGGATGCAGCGGCAATGGTCACAAGAGGAAGTCAAAAGCCATGCCGACTATGAGATCGTCAATGACGGGAAAGCAGATATCGATCAGCAGATTGAGGATTTCCTACATCGTCATAACGTCATAACGAAATAATGTAATAACAAAAAAGAATAAAGAAAATGAAACAGACTATTTTAGCCATCTCTGGGAAACCAGGACTTTACAAACTCGTATCACGTGCCAAGAACAGTCTAATTGTCGAGGCACTCGACGGAACAGGCAAACGCATTCCAGCCTTTGGTACGGACCGAATCACCTCTCTCGCCGACATCGCCATGTTCACAGAGACAGAGGATGTTCCCTTGATGAAAGTACTTGCCGCCTTGCGTGATCTGGAAAAAGGCAAGGCTTCGAGCCTCGATTATAAGAAGGCGTCTCCTCAGGAGTTGCACGATTATTTCAGCAAGGTACTTCCTGACTGGGATCAAGAGCGTGTACAGAACAGTCATATCAAGAAACTCATCCAATGGTACAATATCCTCGTCGAAGCAGGCATCACTGACTTCGAGGAAGAGATGGCACCGACGGAGGGAGACAATGTTGATGACAGGAGTTAAGAGTTAAGAAGTAAAAAGGCACTCAACGTTGAGTGCCTTTTATTCTTCTTAGAATCTGCCCGGTCTACCGAAGCCACCACCAAAGCGACCGCCACCAGGACCACCAAAGCCTCCACGACTGTTACGACTGCCACCAGGACCACCAGGGCCACCAAATCCGCCACGTCCGGCACGTCCGCCAAAAATATTCGTACGATAGATGACGTGTAGCATTGCATAGTTGGTAATGGCATTGTATTCCGTATCACTGCGCTCAATAGCCGAGAGAACACTGCTGATGGTAGACTGTTGATGCAGAATATCGTAGAACTGAAGCGAAAGTGTCAGGGCGTTGCCTTTAAGGAAGCTATGCGACAACTGAGCATTCCATATCAGCTCATTGGTATTCATAGAACTGTCATTATAACCACGACGACTCTGCATATTCATGTTCGTTGACAATGCTGTTCCCCACGGAGCCGTGATACCAATCATACCACCATACGAGAACTGCCAAGTATCAAGGTTATTGTTCTCCTGCAATTCACTGCGCTTTCTATTATAATTCAATGCACCATTCAACTCAACCTCAAACCACTCATTGCGGTAACTGAGAGCCAAGCGCTCACCAATACCCAACGACTTGGTGACACTCTCCTGAGAGGTCTTCACATCACCGACACTGACAAAGGCGACATTGTGGCTATAATTGAGATTCGTCGATGTATTCAAATTAAAATATGCAGCGGAGTCGAGCGCTGTGCTGAACATCAGGAAGAGGTTACCGTTCCAGTTACCATTGATGTTCTCCGGTCTCGTCTCAGTCTTACCTGTCTTCTCGTCAATCAATGTAGTCTTGTTGCTGACCGAGTTACTGGTCATCGAGAAGTGCAGGAAAGCACCAATAGACTGCTGGTGTTTCTGGAAGTAGTCGTTATAGTTCAGGCGGAAGTTATGGGTAAACGAAGGCTTCAGTCCAGGATTACCCCTGCGGATAGCCAACGGGTCACTATCATCTATAATATCCAACAGATCGCTGATAGACGGCTGACGACTATTAGCACGATAGTTGAAGCGCAACTGGCTGACCTGAGATTTCTTCCAGCGGAAGTCAAGTGAAGGTGCTATATTTGTCACCGTACGTACAGTGTCGGCATGTACTCCCTGATAGTCCTGAAGATAATGTGACTTCTGTGGAACCACCTGGAAGCCTACATTGAAAGTATAGGAGTCACGGATAATTCGCAGCATCACCTCTGCCGTATGCGTATGGTTCTTATATTCTGAGAAACGACTCTGCTTCTCATCAAGATAAGTCTCCAAAGGATATTCCAGACGCTCCAGATATTTGTCCCATCCACGGAATGCAGGAGTCAGACCAGAAAAATCTGTATCCAACAAATCATAAGTCTGGCGGTCGCTTTTCTGGTAATTGTATCCATATGTATAACTGAACTGCAGGTAAGTACGGCGCATGATCGGCTCACTATAACTGAAACGGGCACTATAGTTGTAATCAGTTGTCGGTGTGACATTCCAGCGGTTGGTTTGGTAGGACGAACTCGTAGACAACAACTCAACGATATTGTTTGTGAGTGACTTGCTCATACCCTCGCTCCAGCTACCGTTTAACTGAACAGTAATATTACGACCAAAACTATTCAGTTTTCTATTAAACTGCAGCATACCTCCTACATTCTTCGTGTCACTATAGCTGATACCATTCTGTATCTGGTAGTTCTTAACATGTATGGGATCTATCTTTGCAATCTCTTCCAAGGGGTCTGTCACATACTGATAGGGGTTCTCGTCGAAGGTAGCATTCTCACCTGTCTGTTTGCTGTCATTGCTGTTATAGCGGAAATAAGGACGGAACATGATGTTCGTCATAGAGTCAGGCGTCCATTCCAGTCGCATCTGAGCGTTCCATGCGTTCGAACGGGTGTAGTTCTGATTCCTGCTATTAGTATACTGTGAGACGGTCGAACTAAAGAAGGTCTCAGCGTTTTTCTTTGAGAAAATGTCACCATCAGAATGATTCCAGCGCACACTTCCGTCAAAAATCAGCTTTCCTTTTTTCTCATAGTTAAAGTTCAAACCGACCATTTTCGTAGCATTCAGTCCCTGGCGACCCAGCCCCCAACGACCACCGCCGCCACCGAAACCCATGTCATTTACGTTGTTGGCATTTGCCATCAGCATGACTTTCGTGTTATCCTTCATCAATCCGTTAAATGTACGACCGGCATATCTTTTACGGGTACCAATACCAATGTCGTTATTGGTCATAAAACCTCTGTTCATACCTGGTTTGACACCAAAGTCAAGCACCGTTTGCTCTTCTCCATCCTCAATACCACTGACACGGGATAAGTCACTTTGCTGATCATATGCTTTGATACGGTCAATGATATTGGTAGGAAGATTCTTCATGGCTGTCTTTGTATCACCCGTCATAAATTCCTTACCATCTACAAGGATTTTCTTCACCTCCTTACCGTTAATCTTGATGGTACCGTCGTCACTGACTTCAGCACCAGGCAGACGTCTCACCAGTTCTTCTACCACAGAACCTTCCGGTGTACGGAAAGCAGCAGCATTATATACAAAAGTATCAGCTTTCAGAGTCACTTTAGCAGCACGTCCTGTCACTGTAGCACCCTGCAACATGATGGCATCCGGTTCTAGTTTGATGGTGCCCATAGAGACATCCTTGTCACTCGTCACCTTCACATTCTTTGTATAAGACTTGAAACCCACACAGGTCACCTGAACGATATAATTACCTGCCGCAGGAGCCTTGACCTTGAAAACACCGTCCAAGTCTGTCAAAGAACCTGTCACCATCGTACTATCCGTTTTCAACAAACGAACGGTAGTCTGGGCAACTGGCTCCTGAGAATCACTCTCTATCACCTTACCTGTGATACTTCGTTGTGCCACTGCCTGCATTACCGATACAGACAGAATTATGAATAGATATAACTTCTTCATCTTTTACGTTGATTATGTCTTTTTGACGCCACAGAAAAGAAAAAGTTTAAATCTCTTACACAAAAAAATGTCTTTTTTACAATTAATCGGACTTTTATATTTGTATTTACAAATTTTATAGTAATTTTGCAGCCGCAAATGGAACAACAAAAGGTTATCATCTCTGAGAATCTGTGTGAAACGTTTAGTCAAGCCGTGGGGGAATGTGCCCACGACCACTTATTGGTGCTCGTCGATGAGACCACCAAAAACTGTTGTTTACCAGTCATTAGCGACTTTGAACATATGCAACAGGCACAAGTCATTTGCATCGGAGCTACGGATACTCACAAAAATCTAGACTCTCTCTCCCATGTGTGGAGTGAGATGCAACGCTTAGGAGCCACCCGTCATTCGCTGATAATCAACCTCGGAGGTGGTATGGTGACAGATTTGGGCGGATTCGCAGCCTCCACTTTCAAGCGCGGTATTCCTTATATTAATATACCCACCACCCTACTCTCAATGGTTGATGCCAGTGTGGGCGGTAAAACAGGTATCAATTTCGGAGGTTTAAAAAATGAAATTGGGGTGTTCAATAATGCCCGTTGTGTTATTCTCGACACCATCTTCCTGCGTACTTTGGATAAGGAGAATATCCTCTCTGGCTATGCGGAGATGCTCAAGCACGCCTTAATCAGCAATGAAAAGAATTGGGCAGAATTATTAAATCTAGATATCCTAGACAACCTAGATCATCTGGACAATCTAGACAAACTCTCCTCTCTCCTGGCCGACAGTGTTGCCGTCAAACAGCGTATTGTGACTGAGGACCCGACGGAGAAAGGTCTCCGCAAGGCATTAAACCTAGGACATACAGCAGGACATGCCTTTGAGTCACTGGCACTAAAAAGACGGCCTATTCTTCACGGCTATGCCGTCGCCTATGGGTTGGTGGTAGAACTCTACCTCTCTTGTGTGAAAACCGGATTCCCCCAAGATAAGATGCGACAGACTGTTTCATTTATCAAGGAACATTATGGCCGGATGGCGATTACCTGCGACGACTATCCCTATCTGTTGGAACTGATGCACCATGACAAGAAAAATCAGGGCAACGACATTAACTTCACACTATTGGGCAATATCGGAGACATCCGTATCAACCAGACAGCCACAGAGGAGGATATCAAGGATGCGTTGGATTTTTACAGGGAGTTCTAATCCCTGATAATGACATACTACTACCTATTTAGATTGCTAACAACCGAAGGTGGGATATGTCCGTGAGGATATGTCCCACTTATATTTTTTATCATTTTTCTTGGTATATCAGATTTTTGTATTATCTTTGCAATATCATTATAATTACTACAAACAACTATGAAGAAAATCTTGATAACCGGCGGAGCTGGATTCATTGGCTCCCACCTTTGTGAGCGACTGGTCAACGAAGGTCATGATGTTATTTGCCTTGATAACTTCTACAGCGGCTCGAAAGAGAATGTGTGGCACCTGATTGGCAGACCTAATTTCGAATTGGTACGCCATGATGTCATCAATCCCTACTGGGCTGAAGTGGATGAGATTTATAACCTCGCCTGTCCAGCCTCTCCCATCTATTACCAGAACGACCCAATTCAGACGACCAAGACCAGTGTCTTCGGAGCTTACCATATGCTGGGACTTGCCCGTCGTACCAAAGCGAAGATCCTTCAGTCATCAACCAGTGAGGTCTATGGTGACCCTAATGTACACCCACAGCCTGAGTCTTATTGGGGCAATGTAAACCCCATCGGTCTACGTTCCTGCTACGATGAAGGAAAACGCTGTGCTGAGACCCTTTTCTTCGATTACCACCGTCTCCACAAAGTGCGTGCCAAGGTTATCCGTATCTTCAACACCTACGGTCCCCGTATGGCCGTCAACGACGGTCGTGTAGTCTCCAATTTCGTCGTCCAGGCATTGCGCGGTGAAGACCTGACGATCTATGGTGACGGACAACAGACCCGTTCGTTCCAGTATGTGAGCGACCTCATCGAGGGTATGATGCGCATGATGGAAACTCCAGACGATTTCACAGGACCTGTCAATCTAGGTAACCCGGGTGAGTTCACGATGCTCGAACTGGCAGAGAAGGTGATTCAGAAGATCGGTGGCAAGAGTAAGATTGTATTCCGTCCACTTCCCAGTGACGATCCCAAGATGCGCCGTCCTGATATCAGTGTCGCCAAGAAGGAATTGAACTGGGAGCCTAAGGTTCCTTTGGATGAGGGTCTTGACCATATCATTGCCTATTTCCGTGAATATCTAGGTAAGCATTAAAATACAAAAAAGCCACCAAATTTGGTGGCTTTTTATGTTTCGTATATCTATTCCCATTCTATCGTTGCGGGCGGCTTTGACGAGATATCATAGCAGACGCGGTTAACACCACGTACTTTATTGATAATTTCGTTGCTGACTTTTGCCAAGAAGTCGTAAGGCAGGTGTGCCCAGTCGGCTGTCATCGCATCCGTAGAAGTAACGGCACGAAGGGCAACAGGATTCTCGTAAGTACGCTCATCGCCCATCACACCCACGCTGCGAACAGGACTCAGCAGGATAGCACCAGCCTGCCATACCTTATTATATAAGGTCTCACCATCGGTATCCACATACTCGCGCAAGCCACGAATATATATATCGTCAGCATCTTGTAAGACACGAACCTTCTCTGGTGTGATGTCACCTAAGATACGGACAGCCAAACCAGGACCAGGGAACGGATGACGTGTAATCAGATGTTCAGGCATTCCTAACTGACGACCTACACGACGCACCTCATCCTTGAACAACCATTTCAGTGGTTCACAAAGTTGCAGGTTCATTTCCTTAGGCAGTCCGCCCACGTTATGATGACTCTTGATAACCTTACCCGTAATATTCAGTGACTCGATACGATCGGGATAGATCGTACCCTGTGCCAACCAACGCGCATCGGTAATCTTCCTTGCCTCGGCATTAAACACCTCCACGAAATCACGACCGATAATCTTACGCTTCTGTTCCGGCTCCGTCACGCCGGCAAGGTCACTGAAGAACTTCTCGCTGGCATCGACACCAATCACATTCAGACCTAACACCTTGTAGTCCTCCATCACCTGCGTGAACTCATTCTTACGCAGCATGCCATGATCGACAAAGATACAAGTAAGGTTCTTACCGATGGCTTTGTTGAGTAACACAGCAGCAACAGAAGAGTCAACACCACCTGACAAGCCGAGGATGACACGATCGTTACCTACCTGTTTCTTCAACTCCTTCACTGTGGTCTCAACAAACGAGGCTGCACTCCAGTCTTGTTTAGAGCCGCAGATGTCCACCACGAAGTTCTTCAACAGTTGCGCGCCCTGCGAGGTATGATATACTTCCGGATGGAACTGTACTGCCCAGATGGGTTGTTCCACAGAAGCAAAGGCGGCGTTCTTCACATCCTTAGTGGATCCGATCACCTCAAAGCCCTCAGGGATGGCAGTGATGGTATCACCATGCGACATCCATACCTGCGAGCCTCTATCGAAACCCTTAAACAAAGGATTGTAGAGATTGATGGTCTCCAAGTGGGCACGTCCGTACTCACGACTGTCAGCCTTCTCTACTTTACCACCAAGGGTATGCGAGATAAACTGCGCACCATAGCAGATGCCCAACACAGGAAGTCTGCCCACAAACTGATTGAGGTCTACCTTAAACGCCTCAGGGTCATGGACACTGTAGGGCGAGCCACTCAGAATGACACCAATCACGGAAGGGTCGTCCTTCGGAAACTTGTTGTAAGGCAGAATCTCACAGAAGGTGTCCAACTCACGTACACGACGACCTATCAACTGTGTCGTCTGGGAGCCGAAATCCAATATGATTATTTTCTGTTGCATTTTGATTGATTATATATTACTTATAAATTTCTCTGCTTCATCAAGGGTCTCGAGTTTGCCCACATCCATCAAGCGCAGGTCTGTCTGCTCATAACCCATAATCTTCGCACGGTCACAGTGCTGGAGATAGAAGTCCATGATGGGGAACTTTTCAGGATAGCCCTCCATCTGTGCAAACAATGAGGGATGGAACACATGAATGCCACTGAAGGCAAGACGGTGATACTTAGGTATTTCTATATCAGGATAGGGCGACTTCACCTCTCCTGTCTCGATATTCGTCCATCCAACCAAACGCACAGCCTCATCGAAGAGCAGGTAACGCTTGGTCTGACGCTGACTCACCAACAGCAATGCCTCAGCTCTTTGTGCCTTGTCATACAAGGCGGCAAGGTCGATATTACTCAGGATATCCACATTGTGTATCAGGATAGGACTGTCGGCATCGAAAAGCAGAGCCGCTTTCTTGATTCCCCCACCCGTCTCCAACAGTTGTTCACGCTCGTCACTGATACGGATATCGAGTCCGAAGTTGTCATTGGCATGAAGATAATCGATAATCTGATCGGCAAAGTGATGCACATTGACCACGATACGCTCGAAACCAGCACCCTTGAGTTTCATGATGACATGCCACAGCAACGGTTGACCTGCCACAGGTACCAATGCCTTCGGCATCGTGTCCGTCAACGGCTTCAACCGTGTCCCTAACCCTGCTGCAAAGATCATTGCCTGCTTCATCGTGCTTCCAATGTTTGCGTGATACCTTGTTCACGGTGACAGATACGCACCTCGATACCGAACTTCTGATGGATATGCTCGGCCAAATGCTGGGCGGAATAAACGCTGCGATGCTGGCCGCCTGTACAACCGAAGGAGAACATCAAAGACGTAAAACCGCGTTGGATATAACGGCGTACATGTGCATCGGCAAGTTTATAGACGGAGTCGAGGAAGGTCAGTATCTCTCCGTCGTCCTCCAAGAAACGAATAACAGGCTCATCCAGTCCCGTCAGTTGCTTGTACGGCTCATAACGTCCCGGATTATGCGTCGAACGACAGTCGAACACATAACCGCCGCCATTGCCACTCTCATCCTCAGGAATACCCTTGAGATAGGAGAAGCTATAGACCTTCACTACCAGCGGTCCTTGTGCATCGTATTTGGAGAACGTGGCAGGACCATCCTGCGGATGGGGTTTATAAGGGTTATGGTCTGTCGTCTTGAAACCGTCTGCACGACTTGCCGTCGTCTCAATCTGCCGAAATTGCGGCAATTCCGTCAACTGACGCAGCAGTGATGTCAGATAGGGATAAGGGAAATTGCTGACCTCCAGTAATTCCCACAGATTTTGGATAGCAGGAGGAATAGACGTAAGGAAATGCTGCTTACGCTCGAAATAACCTCTAAAGCCGTAGGCGCCCAATACCTGCAGGATGCGGAACAGGACGAAAAGTGACAGACGTGCCACGAAATGATGGGGTGTAGGCACTTCCGTAAACTGTTTCAGGGCATGATAGTATTCATACACCAGTTCACGACGTAGCTTATAGGGATACTTCGCCGATGCCTGCCAGAGGAAAGAGGCTAGATCGTAATAATAGGGACCTTTGCGTCCGCCTTGAAAGTCGATGAAATAGGGTTTACCATCTCCGTCCAGCATCACATTCCGAGCCTGGAAATCACGATAGAGGAAGGCATCACACTTCTCTGCCGTCAGGTCTTTGGCCAACAAGCGAAAATCTGCTTCTAATTTCAACTCATGGAAGTCCAGCTCTGTAGCCTTCAGGAAACAATACTTAAAGTAATTGAGATCAAAGAGTACAGAATCCACATTAAATTCCGCCTGCGGATAACAATTGGAGAAGTCCAGTTCCCTTGCTCCCCGTATCTGGATATTTGGCAACTCACGGATGGTGCGTTTCAGCAGTTCCTGCTCTTTCAGCGTATAGCGACCACCTGCCTCACGACCACCTCGGATGGCATCAAACAAAGACACCGAGCCGAGATCTGTCTGTAAATAACGTAATTCATCGTCACTGACAGCCAACAGATGCGGTACGGGCAATTGACGCTTGGTGAAATGCTGACACAGATAGATAAAGGCATGATTCTCGTCACGACTAGTTCCGATAACACCTACTACCGTCGTTCCATCCTGAGCCGTCATCCGATAATAGACACGGTTACTGCCTGCCACGGGCAACTGCTCCGTCATTGTAGGCTCCGCTCCGCTCCACTCCTTATATAACTTAATTAACTGGTGCATACTGGGTACAAAGTTACGAAAAGTCGAGCACAAAACAAAAAAAACTCGTTTCTTTTTTGGGACATAAAAAAAACCGATTGTCTCACGACATCCGGTTTTTAAAACAAACTACTTAAAAACTAATCTACTAAAACAAATCAAAAAAATATCTTTATTTTGCTAAATCCAATATTAACTATATCAAAGGTTTTATCCTTTTGACGTTGCAAAGATAGAATGTTTAAAAATACAATGCAAATTTTTTTGTGTAAAATTGGCACATAAATTGATTTAAATCAATAAAGGGAATCGGGTTAAGACCCAATTCCCTGATTTTTGGCAACTTGAGGTTGCAAAATGCCTATCAAAATCGCTTTATGCGAAAGGATTCTCTGTGGGATAGAAATCACCCTTCGGGAAGTTGTAGTCGATCTCGTCCACGGGGATGCCCATGTACTTGAGAACCTCCCACAGGTACTTGCCCTGATGACCGAACATGACGGCGCAGTGGTGTGGGTAGTGCTTCTCGATGAGAACGTGACGATAGAAGCGGCTCATGTTCTTGATACCGAAAATACCGATAGAACCGAATGAACGGGTAGCTACAGGAATAACCTCGCCCTGAGCGATGTAAGCGCGAAGCTTGGTGTCGGCTGTTGACTGCAGACGATAAACAGTAGCCAAACCAGGCTGGATGTCACCCTCGAGGGTACCGTTGGTAACCTCAACAGGCAGAGCGCGGGCCATGATGCGCTGGAAGCACATCTGGCAGTTGCAAACCTTACTAGAAGCAGTATTACCACAATGGAAGCCCATGAAGATTTCCTTCTCGGTATAGCTGTCGCAAGCGAACTTCTTGCCCTTGATGCTCTCCTCGAACATATCCTGAGGAACGGTGTTGTTGATGTCGAGCAGGGTAACGGCATCCTGAGAGATGCAGGTTCCAATGTACTCTGACAGAGCGCCATAGATGTCAACCTCGCAAGCTACGGGGATGCCACGGGCGGTCAGACGGCTGTTCACATAGCAGGGAACGAAACCGAACATGGTCTGGAAAGCAGGCCAGCACTTGTTAGCCATAGCCACGAACTGACGAGAGCCCTTGTGAGCCTCAATCCAGTCGGTCAGCGTCAACTCATACTGGGCAAGCTTAGGCAGCACCTGAGGAATCTTGTTGCCGTGACCGAGCTCAGCAGCCATATCCTTCACAACGTCGTCGATACGTGGATCGCCCTGGTGCTTCTGGAAAGCCTCAAGCAGGTCGAGTTCTGAGTTCTCCTCAATCTCAACATCGAGATCATACAGAGCACGGATAGGAGCATTACAAGCCAGAAAGTTGTTAGGACGGGGACCGAAGCTGATAATCTTCAGATTCTGCAGACCGACGATGGCACGTGCGATGGGCAGGAACTCATGAATCATCTCAGCACACTGGGCAGCGTCGCCAACGGGCTCCTCAGGAATGTAAGCACGGGTCTTACGCAGAGAAAGAGCCTGGCTGGCATTCAGCATACCGCAGTAAGCATCTCCACGACCGTCAATCAGGTCCTTCTGAGTCTCCTCAGCAGCAGCAATAAACATAGAAGGACCCTTGAACCAGTCGGCAATCATAGTTTCGGAAATCTCAGGACCGAAGTTGCCAAGATAAACGCACAGTGCGTTACAGCCGGCCTTCTCGATGTCAGCGAGAGCCTGCTGAGCATGAATCTCACTCTCAACGATACAGATAGGACACTCGTAAATGCCTTCCTTACCGAACTTCTTCTCATACTCAGCGATAACAGCCTTACGACGGTTAACAGCCAATGACTCGGGGAAACAGTCGCGACTTACGGCGACAATACCGATCTTAATTACAGGTACATTTTTCATACTAATAATTTATTTTATAAAGTAATATTTAGTCAGATTGGCTACAAAGATACAAAATAAAGTGGAAAGTAATGCATGAAAGACGCATTTTTTTTGTTTTTTTATTTTAACAGACCCACAGACAACAAAAATAGCCTGCCACGACGGGCAGGCTATCCTTCCTTAAACATTCTTTTACCTATTTACATCATGCCACCCATACCTGGGGCACCGCCCATCGGCATAGCTGGCTCCTTCTCAGGCTTGTCAACAATCAGACACTCGGTTGTCAGGAACATACCTGCAATAGAAGCGGCATTCTCCAGAGCCACACGGGCTACCTTGGCAGGATCGACGATACCAGCCTTACGCATGTCCTCATACTCATCGGTACGGGCATTGTAACCGAAATCACCCTTACCCTCGCGTACTTTCTGTACGACGACGGCACCCTCGCCACCGCCATTAACAGCAATTTGACGTAGCGGCTCTTCGATGGCACGCTCCACAATATTGATACCTGTCTGCTCGTCAGCATTGACACCCTTGATAGCCTTCAGGGCATCGAGGGCACGGATATAAGTCGTACCACCACCAGCGACAACACCTTCCTCAATGGCTGCACGAGTAGCACAGAGGGCATCATCTACACGGTCCTTCTTCTCCTTCATCTCAACCTCACTGTTAGCACCGACATAGAGTACGGCAACACCACCTGCCAATTTGGCAAGACGCTCCTGCAGTTTCTCCTTGTCATAAGAAGAGGTCGTGAGTTCGATTTCCTTCTTAATCTGTGCAATACGATCCTGAATAGCCTGCTTGTCACCAGCACCGTTGACAATCGTGGTGTTATCTTTCGAGACAGTCACCTTGTCACAAGTGCCAAGCATCTCCAGCGTTGCCTGCTCCAGTTTCAGACCTTTCTCCTCGCTGACAACAACACCACCTGTCAGGGTAGCGATATCTTCAAGCATCGCCTTACGACGATCACCGAAACCAGGAGCTTTTACGGCACAGATCTTCAGGCCGCCACGCAGACGATTGACAACCAAGGTCGTCAGCGCCTCAGAGTCGACATCCTCAGCGATGACGAGTAAAGGACGGCCACTTTCAGCTGCAGGCTGCAGGATAGGCAGGAAGTCCTTGATATTAGAAATCTTTTTATCATAGATGAGGATGTACGGGTTCTCCATCACACACTCCATCTTCTCAGAGTCTGTTACGAAATAGCCGGAGAGGTAGCCACGGTCGAACTGCATACCTTCGACAACACCGATATGGGTGTCACGGCTCTTGCTCTCCTCGATGGTGATGACACCGTCCTTAGACACCTTACGCATGGCATCAGCCAACAGTTTACCAATCTCCTCATCGTTATTGGCAGAGACAGTAGCCACCTGCTCAATCTTGTCGTAATTGTCATCCACCTTCTCGGCATTGTCCTTGATGAACTCCACGACAGCCTTCACTGCCTTGTCGACACCACGTTTCAAGTCCATGGGGTTGGCACCGGCGGTGACATTCTTCAAGCCTTCCGTGATGATAGCCTGTGCAAGGATAGTAGCGGTTGTCGTACCGTCACCGGCATCGTCACCCGTCTTGGAAGCAACACTCTTGACGAGCTGTGCACCTGTATTCTCGAACTTGTCCTCCAACTCAATCTCCTTGGCGACGGTCACACCATCCTTGGTAATCTGTGGAGCACCAAACTTCTTCTCAATAACAACGTTACGTCCCTTCGGACCTAATGTTACCTTCACTGCGTTAGCAAGCTGATCCACACCATTCTTCAGCAGATCACGTGCCTCAATATTGAATTTAATATCTTTTGCCATAGTTTTTTCCTTTCTTCGTTATTACGTTATAACATTATTCCGTTATTACGATGTTTATTTTTCAATAACTGCAAGAACGTCAGACTGACGCATCATCAGATACTTCTCACCCTCAAACTCCAACTCGGTGCCACTGTACTTTCCATACAGCACTTCGTCGCCAGCCTTCAGGATCATCTCCTCATCCTTCGTTCCCTGACCTACAGCCTTGATGGTTCCGTGCAGGGGTTTCTCCTTGGCAGTATCAGGAATGATGATACCACCGATCTTCTCTTCTGCCGGTGCAGGCAATACCAGCACACGGTCTCCTAATGGTTTAATGTTCATAATACTTCTATTTTTATGTTTTATGTTAAACTTTCTGCTACGGAATATGCGAAAAACGTGCCAATCTCTTCCAACTGACACTTTGGCAGAATTCGAAAAAATCCAAATAAATTTGGTATTTTACTCGCTTATTTGTACCTTTGCAAAATAGTATCAATTACAAATAGGTTATGAAAGATTTCATTAAGTATGTATTTGCCACCGTTACAGGCATTGTCGTTTTTACCCTCATTATGGGTATTCTGTTTGTTATTTCCCTTGTGGGATTAGCCGCCTCATCGGCTTCTACAGTGCCCGTAGAGAAGAACTCCGTCTTTACATTGTCACTTTCCGGACAAGTCAGTGAACGTTCGGGAAATGACATTATGAGTGAACTCGTCGGACAAGTCAGTGAGGATCTCGGACTGGACGATATTATCGCATCCATCAAGAAAGCAAAGGACAACGAAGACATTAAGGGTATTTATCTGGAGAGTGGGATGTTCTCTATCGACACCCCAGCCTCAGCCCATGCCATCCGTGAGGCGCTGCTCGACTTCAAGAAGAGCGGTAAATGGATTATCGCCTATGGTGACAGTTATACACAAAGTGCCTATTATATTTGTTCTGTTGCAGACAAGGTGTACCTAAATCCACAAGGAATGATCGACTGGCATGGACTTGCCGCCAATCCTTATTTTATTAAAGACCTTCTTGCCAAATTCGGTGTGAAATACCAACTCTGCAAGGTGGGTAAGTACAAGAGTGCTCCTGAGATGATGACTGCCGACGGAATGAGTGAACCTAACCGTGAACAGGTGACCGCCTACATGACAGGTATCTGGAATGTGATGCTGAAAGATGTTTCTGCAAGTCGTAAGATCTCCGTAGACTCCCTTAATGCCTATGCTGACCGTTTCGTCGCCCTTGCCAACCAACCCGACCTTGTTAAGATGAAGATGGTAGACAAACTGATATACACCGATGAGGTAAAGGGCGAGATCAAGAAACTTTTGAAGATAGATGCTGATGATGACATCAAGCAGTTGTCCCTTTCCGACATGATCAACGTGAAAGGTGCTAAGGAAAAAGGTGAGGAGATTGCCGTCTACTACGCTTATGGTGACATTGTAGATTCTGAGACAGGAAGCCTGACCCAACAAGAACACTGCATCGTAGCCAATACAGTATGTAAGGACTTGGAGAAACTCGCTAACGATGAAGATGTGAAGGCTGTCGTTCTCCGTGTCAACTCTCCTGGCGGTTCTGCCTATGCCTCTGAGCAGATCTGGCATGCTGTCATGAACCTGAAGGCAAAGAAACCGGTTGTCGTATCCATGGGCGGCTATGCTGCCTCTGGAGGCTACTATATCAGTTGTGCTGCCAACTATATCTATTCTGAGCCCACCACTATTACAGGATCTATCGGTATCTTCGGTATGTTCCCCGATTTCAGCGGACTGTTGACCGACAAATTGGGTGTGAAATTCGATGAAGTGAAGACCAACAAGCACGCCGCCTTCGGTACGATTGCACGTCCGTTCAATGAAGAGGAGATGGCACTGCTCGATCAGTATATCGGTCGTGGCTATGAACTTTTCCGCAAGCGTGTCGCTGACGGACGCAAACTTTCTGTCGAAGCTGTTGAGGAAATTGCCCAAGGACGCGTTTGGCTAGGCAACGATGCACTGGGCATCAAACTCGTAGATGCCATCGGTTCACTTGACGACGCAGTCAAGAAGGCCGCCCAACTTGCCAAACTCAGTGAATACAAGACAAACAATTATCCAGAACCTACTGATTGGTTCGAACAGTTGTTGAATCAGACCAACAAGAGCAGTTACCTTGACGAACAGTTGCGTGTCACACTGGGAGAGTACTATGAGCCATTCCGCTATATCAAGGCCATCAATAAACAGAGTGCCATCCAGGCTCGCCTGCCCTATTTCCTCTCTATAAAATAAATAAGGTATGCGCGTAGAAGGGGACTTCATTGTCATCAACAAGTGGTTGCTACCATTCAGTTGGCTCTATGGGCTTGGTGTCAAATTGCGAAACTTCGCATTTGAACTGGGCATTCTGAAAAGTCGTTCCTTTGACGTGCCTGTCATCTCGGTAGGTAATATTACCGTCGGCGGCACTGGTAAGACACCTCATGTGGAATACCTGGCGAAACACCTTAAAGACCTCTTCCATGTTGCTGTATTGAGCAGGGGGTATAAACGTAAGAGCAAGGGATTCATTCTGGCGAATGTCCAAACACCGATGACAGAAATTGGAGACGAACCCTATCAGATGAAACAGAAATTCCCCGATGTTACTGTCGCGGTGGACAAGAGCCGCTGCCACGGCATCGAGGAACTGATCAGCAAAGACAAGAGCTTGGATGTCATCCTGCTTGACGATGCCTTCCAGCACCGTTATGTCAAGCCTGGGGTTAATATTCTGTTGGTAGACTACCACCGACTGGTCATCTACGACACACTGCTCCCTGCAGGACGACTGCGCGAGCCACTTGTCGCCAAAGACCGCGCCGATGTCGTCATTGTTACAAAATGTCCCAAGGACCTGAAACCGATGGAGTTCCGCGTCATTACCAAGGCCATGCACCTCTATCCCTATCAGCAGCTGTATTTCACGACACTGGAATATGGTGAGTTAAAGCCGATCTTTGATTCAGGATATTCCGAAATATCCGGATTATCCAGGCTCCGAGACCACCACATCCTCCTGCTGACAGGCATCGCCTCGCCAGAGCAGATGACACATGACCTGTCACCATTGGTCAAGGACATCACACCTCTGACCTTTGCAGATCATCACCATTTCAAGAGAAAGGACATCCAACTCATCAACGAGACCTTTGAACAACTCCCCCAACCTCGCTGCATCATTACCACAGAGAAAGACGCTACCCGTCTTTATGATACAGAGGGATTGAGCGAAGAGGTACGCAAGAACATCTATACCCTTCCTGTCAGCATTCGTTTTATGTTGGAACAGGAAGAAACGTTCAACCAATATATCATAGGCTATGTACGCAAGAATTCAAGAAACAGCATCCTGGCTAAGACAAAGGATGACCACAAGCCCAAAGACGGCAATCATCCTGGGGACAGGCCTCGGACAATTAGCTTCCGAAATAACTGACAAGAAAGAGATTCCTTATACGGAAATTCCTCATTTTCCTGTATCAACGGTGGAGGGACACAGCGGCAAGCTCATCTTCGGAAAGTTAGGAGGTGTTGATATCCTTGCCATGCAGGGACGCTTCCATTTCTACGAAGGCTATTCCATGAAAGAAGTTACTTTCCCTGTACGTGTGATGTATGAGTTGGGCATCAAGACACTCTTTGTCAGCAATGCCGCAGGTGGTATGAACCCGAAGTTTCAAATTGGTGACCTGATGATTATCACAGACCATATCAATTTCTTCCCTGAGCATCCGCTGCGTGGCAAGAACTTCCCAACAGGACCGCGTTTCCCGGACATGCACGAGACTTACGACAAGAAGTTGATCCAGTTAGCTGCAGACATCGCTCGTGAGAAGAAGATCCGTGTCACCTATGGTGTTTATATCGGCTTACAGGGACCTACCTTCGAGACACCTGCCGAATATCGGATGTATCACCTGTTGGGTGCCGATGCCGTCGGCATGTCTACCGTCCCCGAAGTCATTGTCGCCCATCATTGCGGCATCCGTACTTTCGGCATCTCAGTCATCACTGACTTAGGAGGCTTCGACAAGCCTGTAGAAGTCAGTCATGAAGAAGTACAAGAGGCCGCTAATGCCGCCCAGCCGTTTATGACAGAGATCATGCGAGAGATGATCATCCGTTCGGAGAAGGTTGAGTCTCAAAAGAAAAAATCTTATAACACAGATCACCCGACAGAAGGATGGAAATAGCAAAATTAGGAGAGTTCGGACTCATTGACCGACTGACCAAGGATATCAAGCCACAGAATAAAGCCACCCAGTATGGCGTAGGCGACGACTGTGCCGTACTCCACTACCCCGACAGTGAAGTCTTGGTGACAACGGACATGTTGATGGAGGGTGTACATTTCGACCTTACCTATATCGACATGGAGCACTTAGGCTGGAAATCGGCAATGGTGAATATCAGTGACATCTTTGCGATGAACGGCATTCCTCGCCAACTTACCGTTAGTCTTGCCGTCAGCAAACGCTTCACCGTTGAGGACCTTGAACAGTTCTATCAGGGACTGCGTCTTGCCTGCGACAAATGGAATGTCGACATCGTGGGCGGCGATACGACCTCGTCCTATACGGGTCTTGCCATTAGTATCACCTGCATTGGTGAGGCACGAAAGGAGGATATCGTCTATCGCAACGGTGCCAAAGAAACAGACCTTATCTGTGTCAGTGGTGACCTCGGTGCCGCTTATATGGGACTACAATTATTGGAGCGTGAGAAGGCGGTGTACTATACCCAGGTGGACGAACTGCAAAAGAAGATTGCAGAGGCGAAAGCCGCTGGCGACAGCCAAAAACTCTCAACGCTCAACGCTCAACTCTCAACGATAGCGTCACCTGATTTTGCCGGCAAGGAGTATCTCTTGCAGCGTCAGTTGAAGACGGAGGCTCGTGGCGACATCATCCAACGATTGCGCGAGGCGAATATCCGTCCCACAGCGATGATGGACATCAGCGACGGACTGAGCAGCGAACTCATGCATATCTGTACGCAGAGTCATGTGGGTTGCCGTATCTTCGAGAAACAGATACCCATCGACTATCAGACGGCGGTGATGGCAGAGGAACTGAATATGAACGTCACGACGTGTGCACTGAACGGCGGCGAGGACTACGAACTGCTCTTTACTGTTCCTATCGGCGACCACGAAAAGATTGAGGCGATGGAGGACGTGAAGCTCATCGGACATATCACCAAGGAGAGTCTCGGACATATCCTCGTCACCCGTGACGACCAGGAATTTGAACTCAAGGCACAGGGGTGGAATCCGCTGAGCAGCGAGCACCATTAAACAAAAATAACCCCACTGAAAAAAAATAATCCGCCAAAAGTTTGGTGGATTACTTTTTTTGTTGTACCTTTGCACCCGCAAACGAAAGGATTGCAGTGATCTAAAAGAACATGGTGCCTTAGCTCAGTTGGTAGAGCATCGGACTGAAAATCCGTGTGTCCCCGGTTCGATTCCTGGAGGTACCACTCCTCCTTTCATTATGAGTCCCTGTCCAAGAGATTTCTCTTGCAGGGGCTTTTTTCTTTTATATATTTGTTCCATAGAATGAAAAGTACTAAAAAATTCCGTAAACCTTGCGTGTTTCACCAAAATAGTTCGTATCTTTGCAACTGGAATATTCACTTAAACAAATTAGATATGAAGAAAGTTATTGTAAGTGCCATGATGATCATGGCTTTCCTGTGCTCCACTACAACGGTGAGCGCTCAGTCGGACAACAAGCCCAAGGCTAAGAAAGAATGCTGCGACAAGAAAGCTGAGAAGAAAGCTGATTGCTGTAAGAAGGAGGCTGAAAAGAAAGCTGACTGCTGCAAGAAAGATGCTGAGAAGAAAGACTGCTGCAAGAAGAAGGCTGAGAAGGCTGGCTGTGGTGCAGACTGCAAGAAATGTACGGAGTGCAAGGCTACTTGTAGCGATACCAACTGCAAGGACTGCAAACACAAAGGACAGTGTAAGAAGAACTGCAAGAAATAATCTGTTGCTGAGTAGTCTCAGTATAGGATTACGACATTCAGAATTAAAAAACGTTAAAACAATAAAGGTGTCCTGACTTCTGGGACATCTTTATTGTATTTTTGCACCCATGCTGACAGAGAAGACGATGGAGAAATTGCGCATCCTGACGGAGTCGGCGAAGTACGATGTGTCGTGCTCGTCGAGTGGAACGGTGCGCAGCGGTAAGAAAGGAATGGTAGGCAACACCGTCGGGGGAATAGGTATCTGCCACTCTTTTGCCGATGACGGGCGATGTATCTCACTGCTGAAGATCATGCTCACCAACTACTGCATGTACGACTGTGCCTACTGTGTCAACCGCCGTACAAACGACATCCAACGTGCTACCCTCTCCGTCTCGGAACTGGAGGAGATCACGATGGAGTTCTACCGTCGTAACTATATCGAAGGACTCTTCCTCAGCAGTGGTGTGGTGCGTAACCCCGACTATACGATGGAGCGGTTGACTGCCATTGTCCGTGACCTCCGCACCATCCACCGCTTCAACGGCTATATCCATCTGAAGGCAATACCTGGCGCCTCGCAGGAGTTACTTGCCGAGGCTGGACGCTATGCCGACCGTATGAGTGTGAATATCGAGATTCCCAAGGAGGAATCTCTGAAGGCACTGGCACCAGAGAAAGACCACCAGAGCGTGTTCCAGCCCATGCGTCTCATCCAACAGAGTTCGTTGGAAAACAAAGAGGAGCGTAAGAAGTTCCGTCATGCCCCCCGTTTCGTGCCAGCAGGGCAGTCGACCCAGATGATTGTGGGTGCCACCAACGAGACAGACAAGGACATCCTGCAGATGTCGTCGTTGCTCTATGGTCAGCCCACCATGCGCCGTGTCTACTATTCCGGCTATATCAGTGTAAACACCTACGACAAGCGGCTGCCCATCCTCAAGCAGCCACCCCTGGTGCGTGAGAACCGTCTCTACCAAGCCGACTGGCTGTTGCGCTTTTATCACTTCGATGTCAACGAGATTGTAGATGATGCCCACAGCCATCTCGACCTTGACATTGACCCGAAGTTAGGATGGGCATTGCGTCATCCTGAATACTTCCCTGTGGACATCAACCACGACGATTATGAACGTATCCTCCGGGTACCCGGCATCGGTACGAAGTCAGCATGGCTTATCGTCAACAGCCGCCGCTTCAACCGCCTCACGTCCTATCACTTAAAGAAGATGGGTGTCGTGATGAAGAAGGCTAAGTATTTCATTACCTGCGGTGAACTCACCAGCCAGTTCTCACAACCCGTTGTCGGCATCAACGAGCTGCACCCTGAACGCCTCCGTCCCCTACTCGTCTCGAAGGCACAACAAAAACGTACTGCCCAAGAGCAACAACTCACCCTCGATTTCGAAGAATAATCCTATGTTAGTATATACCTTCGACAACACCATGGACGGCATCTTGTCTGCCGTCTTCGATGCTTACTTCCGCCATCAGCAGCCTGACATGCTGGTGAGCGAGGGCTCACAGTTGCCGCTGTTCTGCGAAGAGGTATGGCAAGTAGTGACAACAGAGGAAAAGGCGACAAGGGTATGGACAGGACTCGAGAAACGACTGCCACGAGAAGCACTGCATCTCCTCATGGTGAGTTGGCAATCGGAGGAGAAAGACCTGCCGACTCCCCTCTTCCATTATATCTATAAAGTGTTCGAAACAAAGGGCATCGAACGTAACTTCTCCGACCCTGACGTGCTGCATGTGACGAATACGGCACGGAGGGTAATGCACGAACAGTTGCGCATGAAACAGTTCATCCGCTTCCAGAAAGCGAAGGACGGCACCTATCTCGCTGTGGTATCACCCGATCATAACGTGCTGCCACTCATCACGAGTCATTTCCAAGACCGCTTCGGTGACCAGTCGTGGCTCATCTATGATGCGAAAAGGCATTATGGGTACTACTACGATGGGAATACCACTATACGCATCACTTTCGAAAACGAAACAGAGATTCCTTTTTCGTTAGAAGATGGCAAGCTCGATGCCGACGTGCTGAGTGAGAACGATCAACTGTTCCAAGAGTTATGGCGCACCTACTTCAAGGCAGTATGTATCAAGGAGCGCATGAATCCCCGCAAGCAACTCAGCGACATGCCCCGCCGCTATTGGAAATACATGACCGAGAAGCAATAATCATTCCAATGCCTTCCAAGGGTCGTGCCGATATCTCCTATGGGGGTATAGGAATGCTTCCCATGAGTGATGGGAGATACCGGAATACCCCCATAACAGGCATCGGCATAAAGCATAGAAGGCATTCCTTTGTTTTGGAGGACAAATATGAATGGAGTTAGGCGGCAAATATCGACCCGATAGGCGGCACCAAACGCATGGATAGGTGCCGCCTAACTATACGATTGG
>JAGCOB010000014.1 GCA_017645645.1 Prevotella sp.
CTGAGGAGAAACTCGTTTCTAGCGATATCATCGGTATGAAGTTCGGTTCACTCTTCGATGCTAACCAGACCATGGTCAGCAAGATTGGTGACGGCAACTCTCTCGTACAGGTTGTTGCTTGGTACGACAATGAGAACTCTTACACTTCTCAGATGGTTCGCACCATTAAGTACCTCGCAGAGCTCAAATAATTAGTTAGCAATTAGCAATTAGCTGTTGGCAAAAAGCTAAATGCCAATAGCCATAAGCAAATATTAGCCGTCCGATTTTGTCGGACGGCTTTTTATTTGTATCTTTGTACACAGAACTAAAAACAAAACAGATGGAAGTTATTCAGAGTTTTACTATTGACCATACCCGTTTGAAGCCTGGTATCTATGTGTCGCGTGATGACAATAATTTCAGAACGTTTGACCTTCGTATCACGGAGCCTAACAAGGAGCCAGCCGTGGCACCTGCAGCCCTGCATAGTATAGAGCACCTTATGGCGACATGGTTCCGGAACTCATCCGTAAAGGATGATGTGGTCTATGTAGGTCCAATGGGTTGTCTGACAGGTATGTATATCGTCATGACGGGGAATTATGATGTACACGCCATGAGGGCGTTAACCATCGAGTGTCTTCAGTGGATACTGACACAGGATCAGGTTCCTGCTACTACTTCGGAGACCTGTGGTAATTATCTGCTTCACGACCTTCCCATGTGTAAGTGGGAATGCAGACGTTATCTGGAACGCCTGCAAAACAATTTCCATTGTGAGTACAACAAATTACAGGTGACCCTCGAAGACGGTAAGGTCTTCGCGGATGCATAATTTAAGATACGGATGTCCCAGCAGATGATTACCATACTCGGACCTACCGCAAGTGGAAAGACACCGCTTGCGTCAGCCTTAGCCCAAAAGGTTGGCGGAGAGATTATCTCAGCCGATTCGCGTCAGGTATATCGTCGGATGGACATCGGAACAGGTAAGGACCTCGCGGATTATCTGTTGCCAACAGCCAACAGCCAACAACCAACAGCCATTCCTTATCACCTGATAGACATCTGCGAACCGGGAACGAAATACAACTTGTTCCAGTATCAGCAGGACTTCTATGACGTGTATCTGGATATCCGTAGTCGTGGTATGGTACCGATTCTCTGTGGAGGTACGGGACTGTATATAGAGGCGGTATTGAAAGGCTATCAACTGTCGCCCGTTCCCCAGAATCCGGAATTACGGTCCTCATTGGAAGGGAAGTCACTGGAAGAACTAACTTGTATGCTGGTGGAGTTAAAGGCAAAGAACGGATCTAACATGCATAACACGACAGATGTGGACTCGTGTCAGCGTGCCATCCGAGCCATTGAGATAGAGACGTATAACTTACAGCATCCCATGCCGAAAAGGGAACTGCCTCCCGTTGACTCACTGATTATCGGTGTGTATATTGACCGTGAACAACGTCGTGAGAAAATTACGAGACGGTTGAAAGTGAGACTTGAAAACGGGATGGTCGAAGAGGTGAAAGCATTACTGGATAGTGGTATTCCTGCCGAGGACCTGATTTACTATGGATTGGAATATAAGTTTGTGACCGAATACCTGATAGGAAAGATAACCTATGAGGAGATGTTCCAACGGTTGGAGATTGCCATTCATCAGTTTGCCAAGCGACAAATGACCTGGTTCAGGGGAATGGAGCGACGTGGTTTCACCATTCATTGGATAGACGCGATGCAACCCATGGAAGAGAAAATAAATGAAATATTAAGGATATGGCGGTAGAAGAGACGAGGTGGGGCATCTTATATTGCCCAAAAGGACGCAATAGTAAACAGCGTGAGAAGATACAGCGTGTGCTGGATGAGCGTCAGGTACAGTATGACTTTGTGCAGAGCGAGACGACGGACAGTGTGGAACGACTGATGTCGATGCTGATACACAACGGGTATAAGACCATTATTGTGGTGGGTGGTGATTCTGCGTTGAATGATGCCGTCAATTGCCTGATGAAGGAAGAGAAACAGGTACGTGACAGTATCGCACTGGGTGTCATCCCCAATGGATTGATGAACGATTTTGCCCGCTATTGGGAATTCAAGGAGGGGAATGTGGAACAGACGATCGACTGGCTTGTCAAGCACCGTGTCCGTCCTGTAGATTTAGGATGTATCCGATATACAAATAAGAAAGGTGAACAGTGTCATCGTTATTTTCTGAACTGTGTGAATATAGGTTTAATAGCGGATGTCATGAACATGCGTCGTCAGACCCGTTCCTTGTTGGGCTCCCGTACTTTGTCTTTCATAGTCTCTATCTTCCTGATGATTTTCCATCGTATGGATTATAAGATGCATGTGAAAATTAACTCCGATACTATTAACCGTAAGATTATGACAATGTGCGTGGGGAGCGGTCCTGGTTATGGACAAACACCTAATGCCGTTCCCTATAACGGGTTGTTGGATGTGTCGGTGGTTTACCATACAGGTATTCTTCAGGTCTTTGCCGGAATATGGCTATTGATAACAGGTCGTTTCCTGAATCATCGCAGTGTGCATCCTTATCGGACTCGTGAGGTGAGGGTGGAGGAAGCAAAGCATGCGTTGGTCGGTATTGATGGCAGACTGGTGGGAACGCCTGTCGGTGACTATCGCATTGATGTGGAGCAAGAGGTGATTAATTTCCTGATACCGGATTAACCGTTCTTCGAGATCTTGTGCAGTTTCTCCTCATCGAGGAGTGTGATATGCCGTCCGTCAATGGCTATCAGATTCTCAGTAGCAAAGGCTGATAAGGTGCGGATGGCGTTACTGGTAGTCATATTCGACAGACTTGCCATGTCTTCACGGCTCAGATTGCTAGCGAGGGTTTTCCCGTTTTCCTCTGTTCCATACTTGTTCTTCAACTGCAACAATGCCTCGGCAAGTCGTCCGCGTATGTGTTTCTGTGTGAGGTTGACAGTCTGTTGGTCAGCATGTCCCAATAGACCGGCAAGTTGCTGGATGAAGTAAATGGCGACATCATTGTTCTCATGAAGAATCTTCATGATGACAGACAATGGAATCTGGCAGACAGTGACTGCCTCAAAGGCAGAGGCGGAAGTACTGTATCTGTCATTGGCAAAACCGGCGCGATATCCGAAGAATCCCTCAGGTTTTACCATGCGTACTATCTGGGAGCGTCTACCAATACCTTCCTTGAAAATCTTAACCTTTCCTTGGGCAAGACAATATAAGAATTCCGGAGTGTCGTTCTCATGATAGATAAACTCGTTCTTTTTGAGATTCTTCAAGGAAATATGTGTAATCAGGAAAAGACGTTGTTCCTCCGTGAGGAGTTCCCATAGTTCCCTAATAGCTTGGATAATTTGACTATGCTCTGTTTCTTTTCCTAATACCACCATGATAGATATATTCTGTCATTCGTGGTGCAAAAGTAATAAAAAACAGTCAATTTCATAAAAATTATCTGATTTTATTTTGTTATCACAATGAAATTTCGTACTTTTGGAAAATGAATTAAATCTAAAACTAAAACCCTAAAATAGGAACTATGAGTTATTTGCGATTAGAAAAAGCTGTAATGACTAACCTGGAGGAGTCGCTCCGTCGTGAATTTCTTCGGACAAACCGTTCTGGCGCCTATAGCAGTTCGACACTAGTCGATTGTAATACGCGTAAGTATCATGGTCTGCTCGTTGTTCCCGTACCAGAACTCGACGACGATAATCATGTGCTGTTGTCGTCGCTAGACTGTACGGTAATTCAACACGGTGCTGAGTTCAACCTCGGACTCCATAAGTATCAGGGAAACAATTTCAGCCCCAAGGGTCACAAGTATATCCGTGAGTTTACTTGTGATGTTGTGCCTACTACCGTTTACCGTGTTGGTGGTGTGTTATTAAAAAAAGAAGTGGTGTTCCAGCACTATGAGGACCGCATCTTGATTCGTTATACATTGGTGGATGCCCATTCTGCTACGACGTTGCGTTTCCGTCCGTTCCTCGCTTTCCGCTCAGTTCGTCAGTTTACGCATGAGAACTCAACGGCATCGCGTGAGTACCATCCCGTGGACAACGGTATCAAGACATGCATGTATGCAGGATACCCCGATCTCTACATGCAGTTTAACAAGAAGAATGAGTTTATCTACCAGCCTGACTGGTATCGTGGAGTGGAGTATCCGAAGGAACAGGAGCGTGGCTACGCTTCCAATGAGGACCTGTATGTTCCCGGCTATTTCGAGATGAATATCAAGAAAGGTGAAAGTATCGTCTTCGCAGCTTCCACATCGGCAGCCAAGCCTGGTACGCTGAAGAAGATGTTCGACGACGAAGTGGCAGACCGTGTTCCCCGTGACAATTTCTATCACTGTCTGGTTACGGCAGCCCACCAGTTCCATAACCGTCAGCCTAACGACGACCGCTATCTGTTGGCAGGCTATCCCTGGTTCAAGGCCCGTGCCCGTGATACGTTCATCGCATTGCCGGGTCTGACACTTGCCATTGATGAGCGTGACTATTTTGAGTTGGTGATGAAGACGGCAGAGAAAGGACTCCGTGAGTTTATGGAGGATAAACCCCTTTCCGTGAAGATTTACGAGATAGAGCAGCCCGATGTACCCCTGTGGGCTGTCTGGGCTATCCAGCAATATACGAAAGATGCAGGCAAGGAACAGGGATACAAGATGTATGGAAAGCTGGTTCGTGATATTGTTGAGTATATTATTGAGGGTGGAAACTCCATCATGCGCTTGGATGATAACGGACTACTTTATGCCAATGGTCGTGATAAAGCCATTACCTGGATGAACTCTACGGCGAATGGTCGTCCTGTTGTTCCACGTTCCGGCTATATTGTGGAGTTCAA
Organism: Prevotella sp.; assembly: GCA_017645645.1. Taxonomy (GTDB): domain Bacteria; phylum Bacteroidota; class Bacteroidia; order Bacteroidales; family Bacteroidaceae; genus Prevotella. Next base: position 4,861 of record JAGCOB010000014.1, read on the forward strand.
TGCCCTGTGGTATAACGCCCTGAAATTCTGTGCCGCTTTAGAGCAGGAGTTCGGTAATAAGAAGTTAGCGGAAAAACTGGAAAAACGTGCAGAACTATGCAAACAGTCGTTTGTTGATACCTTCCTCAACGAATACGGTTATCTGCTTGATTATGTCGATGGCAATATGATGGACTGGAGTGTCCGTCCGAACATGATTTTCCCTGTTGCCTTCGACTACTCACCACTATCACAGGAACAAAAGAAGAGTGTTCTGGATGTCTGCACCCGTGAGTTGCTGACTCCGAAGGGACTGCGTTCACTCTCTCCGAAGAGTGGCGGTTATAACCCGATGTATGTTGGTCCGCAGACGCAGCGTGACTATGCTTATCATCAGGGAACGGCATGGCCTTGGCTCGGAGGATTTTATATGGAGGCTTGCCTGAAGATGTACAAGCGCACCCGTCTGAGTTTTGTGGAGCGCCAGATGGTAGGCTATGAGGATGAGATCAATTATCACGCACTGGGAACTATCAGTGAGCTGTTCGACGGTAACCCGCCCTTCCATGGACGTGGTGCCATGGCATTCGCCATGAATGTCGCTGAGATCCTGCGTACGTTGAAATTGTTGGAGAAATATACTTATCAAAAGTAAAATAGGAGGAGAAGACTATGAAAGTATTAATGTTTGGATGGGAGTATCCTCCTCACGTATTCGGTGGACTTGCTACCGCTAACTATGGTATCTCTCAGGGACTTCATGCCCAGGGGGATATGGATATCACGCTCTGTCTGCCGCATCCTTTCGGTGATGAAGAGCGTAACGCTTGTAACATCGTTGCCATGAACGCTGTGCCTATTGCATGGCGTGATGTTAGCTACGACTATGTCCGCGACCGTGTGGGTAATATCATGGATCCTGACCTCTATTTCAGGTTGCGTGATCATATCTATGCGGACTTTAATTATATGCATGTGAATGATCTGGGGGCCATGGAGTTTGCCGGAGGTTATCCGGGAAACCTGCATGAGGAGATCAACAACTACTCGATCATTGCAGGTGTCGTAGCGCGTTCCTTCGATTTCGACATCATCCATGCACATGACTGGTTGACCTATCCTGCAGGTATTCATGCCAAGCAGGTAAGTGGAAAGCCACTCTGTATTCATGTGCATGCTACCGACTTCGATCGTAGTCGTGGTAAGGTGAATCCGACCGTTTATTCGATTGAGAAGAATGGTATGGATTGGGCTGACTGTATCATGTGTGTGTCGGAACTGACCCGTCAGACGGTGATTCACCAGTATCATCAGGATCCGCGTAAGTGCTTCACGGTACATAATGCTGTTTATCCGCTTCCAGAGGAGTATCAGGCAATCCCGCGTCCTGACCATACGGGTAAGGACAAGGTGGTGACCTTCTTGGGACGTATCACCATGCAGAAAGGACCAGAGTATTTCGTGGAGGCAGCTAACATGGTTATCCGCCGTACTCGTAATGTACGCTTCTGTATGGCTGGTTCCGGTGATATGATGGATGCGATGATTCATCTGGCTGCTGAACGAGGCATTGCCGACCGTTTCCACTTCCCGGGCTTCATGCGAGGCAAACAGGTATATGAATGTCTGAAAGACTCTGATGTCTATGTGATGCCTTCCGTCTCTGAACCGTTTGGTATCTCTCCGTTGGAGGCAATGCAGTGTGGTACACCGTCGATTATCTCTAAACAGTCTGGCTGTGCCGAGATTCTCAACAACTGTATCAAGGTCGATTATTGGGATATCCACGCTCTTGCCGATGCCATCTACAGTATCTGTGCCAACGAATCTCTCTTCCAGTACCTGAAGGAAGAAGGTAAGAACGAGGTTGACCAGATTACCTGGGAGAAGGTGGGCGCATGGATTGCAACCCTCTATAAGAGAACCCTTGGTTGGGAACAGTGATTAGTTTATAGTTAAAAGTTTATAGTTTAAAGATATGAAAACAATTTGTTTATATTTCGAGATACATCAGATTATTCATCTGAAGCGTTATCGTTTCTTCGATATCGGTACCGATCATTATTACTATGATGACTACGAGAACGAGCGTAGCATTAGTGATATCGCTGAGCGTAGTTATATGCCAGCCTTGAATGCCATCGGCGACATGATCCGTGAAAACGGTAAGGATTTCAAGGTTGCCTTCTCACTGTCAGGTGTAGGCATTGAGCAGTTGGAGATGCATGCTCCACAGGTATTGGAGAAGTTGCAGGAACTGAACAACACAGGTTGTGTGGAGTTCTTGGCCGAGCCTTATTCTCATGGTTTGTCATCCCTCGCTAACGAGGAGACCTTCGCACTGGATGTGAAGAAACAGTGTCAGAAGATGGAGGAGTACTTTGGTAAGAAGCCTACCGTGCTTCGTAACTCTTCTCTTATCTATAGTGATGATATTGGCGGACAGGTGGCTGCCATGGGCTTCAAGGGTATGCTGACCGAGGGTGCCAAGCACGTGCTGGGTTGGAAGTCGCCTCACTATGTCTACAACTGTAACATTGCTCCGAATCTGAAACTGTTGCTGCGTGACGTGGAGTTGTCTGACGATATCTCCCTGCGTTTCAACAATTCCGACTGGGAAGGTTATCCCTTGTTTGCGGATAACTATATCGATCGTATCGCCCGTTTGCCGGAAGAGGAGCAGATTGTCAATATCTTCATGGAACTGTCGGCATTGGGTATCGCCCAGCCGTTGTCCAGTAATATCCTTGACTTCCTGAAGGCTTTGCCTGCTTGTGCCAAGGAGAAGGGCATCACCTTCTCGACCCCGACAGAGATCTGTATGAAGGTGAAGAGTGTCGGTCAGATTGACGTACCCGACACTCTGTCATGGGTTGACGAGGAGCGTGACTGCTCTTGCTGGTTGGGTAATGCCATGCAGCGTGAGGCTTTCAACAAGCTCTATAGTGTTGCCGACCGTCTGCGTATAGCCGATGACCCGCGTATCAATCAGGACTGGGACTACCTGCAGGCATCCAACAACTTCCGTTTCATGACAACCAAGGCTTCTAACGTAGGACTGGATCGTGGCATCTATAGCGGACCGTTTGATGCTTTCACCAACTATATGAATATCCTGGGTGACTTCATTAACAGGGTCAATGCCCTCTATCCGCAAGAGATTGAGAATGATGAGCTGAATGCACTGCTCACCACCATCCGTAACCAAGGTGACGAGATTGAGTATAAGGATGAGGAGATTACCCGACTGAAGGCTCGCCTTGCCAAGTATGAGGATGCCGAGGAGAAGGCAAAGGAACCTGCCAAGAAACTGGCAGCAAAGAAACCCGCTGCCAAGAAGGCTCCTGCTAAAAAGGCAGAAGAGAAATAGTAAAGTCAGTTAAGAAGAAATCCTCTCCAGTTCCGGAGAGGATTTCTTCTTTTATTGGATATCTACGTCGATTGCCTTCAGGTCTTTGTCGGCACTTGATGAACCGACCATCAATGAATACTTGCCAGGGACGACGCGCATGGTATTGGTATTCACGTCCCATCCTTCGAAACGGTCACGCGGGAAGTCAATATCTATGGTCTTGTTTTCACCTGCTTTCAGACTGACACGCTGATAGGCACGGAGGGTCTTCAAAGGACCATCTTGATCGGCAAGGTTGCGTATATAGACCTGTATCACCTCTGTTCCATCCATTTTGCCTGTATTCGTGACCTTCACGCGTACCTTATTATTAATATACTGAGGCTTGCCAATCTCGAAGGCTGTATAGCTCAGACCGTAACCGAAGGGGTAGAGGGGCTCTCCCTTGAAATAACGGTAGGTACGGTTCGTCATGCGGTAGTCGAGGAAATCAGGCAGGTCGTTGGTGCTTCTATAGAAGGTAATAGGTAACTTACCGCTTGGGTTATAATCACCGAAGAGCACTTCCGCCAGTGCCTTGCCACCTTGTTCGCCCCCATACCAAGCCTGCACGACGGCATCGGCAATAGCATCCTCAGGTGTCAGGGCAATGGCAGAACCTGAGCAGTTGACATAGATGATACGCTTACCGGCTTTTTTGAGATTGGCAAGCCACTCTCGCTGTACCTGGGGCAGTTCGATACTGGTGCGGTCGCCACCTTTGAAGCCCTCTTCGTTGACTTTCATCTCCTCACCTTCCAAGCGTGGAGAGATACCTCCCACAAAGATGACAATATCCGCATCCTTCAAGGGTGATTCTGGAGCAGTGAGGGGTGAGAGGGCTACAGGTGAGTGATCTGTCATATTGATATCGAACTGTAACATCGCATGTCCTGTATATTGTACATAGACAAGTACGAGGGGATAGCTGTTACCAGCTTTAACCTTATAGGTTAAATGAGAGTCGCGAACCCCATGACCGTTCATCCGATTGAGCAGAGTGTCACCATTGAAGACCAGCATAGCATAGTCGTCGTTGAGTATGTCGATGGTAACTTCTCCATCCTGTTGCGGACGGAACACACCTTCATAACGGGCAGTGAAATGTTCCAGGTTCACACCAGGGGCAAAAGCCGTATTACCGCCATTGTCCAGATGAAGGGGTTCTGTGAGACGAATCGCCATAGCGGGCAGTCCCGCCATACGGTCATTATTCCAGTAGTTAGCTTGCAACCCTGGTTGTCCTTCGTCGGTGAATATCTGGTTGAACATGCTTGTCGGCACTTCTTTTCTAGTCCATGTACATCCTTGTATGAAGGGCACGTTAGGCAGATAATGGCGGATGCCCTGAAGAATCGTTGTTGTCTGAGTCGGTTGTCCATTATAGTTGCCCCACATCATGGTGGAGTCGTTGGCATTCGGTCCCATTACCACTATTTTACTTTGCTGCGCCCCCATTTTGCTTTGCTGCGACCCTGTCGCAGCTAAAGGCAGCACCCCATTATTCTTCAACAGCACCGTACCCTCTCGTGCCATCTGCAAGGCGAGTTGCTTATGCTCCTTGCTGGCTACGACACTCATGGGTATTTGGGTCCACTCTACTAGTTCGTCAGGATCGAAGTCACCAAGTTCGAAGCGTCCTATCAGCAGACGGCGCAGGGAAATGTCTAATTGCTGCTCAGATATTTTACCTGTTCTTACAGCTTCTGGCAATGACTTATACACGCTGCCACACTCCACGTCTGTTCCGGCGATGACTGCGTGTGCAGAGGCATCCTCCTCTGTCTTCACAAAATGGTGGCGACCAGGCTTATAGAAATCATCAATGGCACCGCAGTCACTTGTCACGATGCCTTGGAATCCCCATTCGTCACGGAGGATTCGTTGCAGATAACGAGTGTTACCACAGCAGGGTTCTCCGTCGATGGCTTGGTAAGCGCACATGATTTCCTTGACTTTTCCCTCCTTTACCAGTGCCTTGAAAGCAGGCAGGTAGGTTTCCCAGAGATCACGTTCTGGCAACTGCTGTACGTCAAACTCATGACGGTTCCATTCTGGTCCGCTATGTACGGCATAGTGCTTGGCGCAGGCAAAAAGTTTCTTGTATCTCCTAGAGATACTAGAACTACTAGATTTACTAGAAAACTCCTGACCCTGTAAGCCGTTTACTACTGCTACGCCCATCCGACTGGTCAGATAGGGGTCTTCTCCATATGTCTCCTGTCCGCGTCCCCATCGTGGGTCACGGAAGATATTGATGTTAGGAGTCCAGAACGACAATCCCCTGTAGCGCTTGAGTTCATCCTTTTTCCGTGCTTCTGTATTTTTGGCACGTGCCTCATCACTGGCAGCGGTAAAAGCCTGATATACCAGATGGTCGTTGAAAGTCGCAGCCATCGCCATTGTGATAGGAAATACGGTGGCGATTCCATTACGTCCTATGCCATGTAACGCCTCATTCCACCAATGAAACTCAGGGATACCCAGTCGGGGGATAGCAGGTGAGACATCCATCATCAGTTTTGTTTTCTCTTCTAAGGTCAGTCGCCCTAAAAGATCTTCCGCACGCTCCTCCGCACTAAGTTGCGGATTTTGGTAAGGCAGCATCTGTGCATTGACAGAGTTTATTCCTATTATTAGAAGGGAGAATAGCAATTGTTTTTTCATATTAAGTCTCATTTTAGATGTTTTTTTATCCAAATTATTTGATAGTTATTTGTGTCTGTGGATGTCCAATGCTCATTGATAGGAGTGATAAGGGCGTCTTTGGGGGCAGTAATCAGATTCCATACTATATAACTGGTGGTTGGTGGACAGACATTGTCATTATAGCCCCAAGTCAGATATACTGGACAGGTGATGCGACGGGCGAAATTTACCACATCATAATATGCCATGGTCTGCACCTTCTCTGGAGTAAGCATCTTATTAGTACGGTTGAAATGAGGATAACCTCCAGCACGGTTGTCCAGATAGCCAGCCATATCACTAAGGGCAGGGTGATTAGCCACACATGCGGTTACACGTTCATCAAGACCAGCGGTGATGAGTGAGAGGGCACCACCTTGACTCCCACCCTGTACTGCGACATTACGTCCATCCCATTCTGGTAGAGAGGTAAGGAAGTCTATGGCACGGACACAAGCGATATAGACATGTTTCATATAGTAGTTGTCACGGTCATCAAGTCCGTTCATTAAGTAACCATTCTCATGGTCAAATGCGGAGGTTATCTCTTTAAACTGTTCTTCAGTCATATTCGGATTCAAACCATGTATCTCCATCTCCAGACGGATAAGTCCTGCACGTGTATATTTGTCGTCATGGTTCTTGATGGTCTTGATACCTGCTCCTGGTGGAGTAAGTACGACAGGGTATTTACCAGCTTTACGGGGCATCGTCAGATAGCCATAGATAGAGTGTCGGTTGTCAATGCGAATCTTCACAAGTTGGCAGATAACCTCATCGTCAGAAAACTTATCAATTGTTTCTTTGGTAACAGACACGGGTGTCCGTCGTGCAGTCTCAATCGCCTGTTTCCAGAACGTGTCAAAATCATTAGGGTTCTTAGTGTAGGGCTTTAACTGCTCAGGTGAGAAACCTACTTTCACATGATGCTCTGTCAGTTTGCCGTCTATTGTGGCTTTCAGACGAAGATCCAAAAAGCCGGGTTTCTTCAAGGTGCCCATACCAATAATTGCACGACCATTCTTCAGTTGTGCTTTTCCTGTGCTGGTGGCAGGCATCTCATCTGGTCCGATCTCATAACTGATCTCGGTGTTCTGCGGAATGCCGTATTTGCATAGTGTCACCTCCACCTTTGCCTTCTCACCTGTCTTGTAAATCCAGTCTGCATGATTGGGAACTGTCAGCCACAGGTAGTCATTGCGGTAGGGATAGTTCTCTGCGGTAGCGCTTAGACAACCACAGAGAATGGTAATCATTAAAATTATCTTATGCATCATAATAGTTTGTTTTCGCAAAGATACGCTCTTTTCGGATAACTTCCAAATATTTTTGTAAAAAACAAATGGGCGGACATTGTTGTGTCCGCCCATTGTTGTTATTAGAGTAGGGGATGGATTACTGGAATGTGTACCAGCGTGGGTCACCAGCCTTTAGTCTTCAAAAGGAACAATTTCATAAAGATGCCCAATAAAGAAATTAATAGCGTCTTTAAGTAAAGGAAGATCATTCTTTATGACATCCCAAACAAAGTCTGTGTTGATGTCAAAATATCCATGAGCTATATGATCGCGCATTCCTTTTACTGCTTTCCATGGAATTTCTGACCTATGAAGTAGTAATAGTTGGTGCGTTCGTTCGTCAATACGTTTAATGCCTTCACCAATTGCTTCTATTAACATGCAATCTGCGGCAAGTGTTTTCATACCGTCTGGGGATGATACTAATTCACTAACATCTGTTATAGATGCATTCCACAACTCAAGTTTCTGGATAGCCTCTTTTATTTGATGAAGTTGGTCTTCGACAATTTTAAGATTCTGTAAAGATATCGATTCCATCTTGTTCTATTTGCTTTCTAAAAAAAGGTCTAAGGTTTTTATGGTCTTGTACTAAATCCACATGGCAACCTAGTAGTTCTTCAAGAAATTGAACAGCAAGAATATAATTGAAAAATTTTGGTGGCATAGTGACAAACAAGTCAATATCACTTCCTTCATGATGCTCATTGCGAGCAACAGAACCAAATAAGCGCATGGAAGTAATCCCAAATTGTTTTTGCAATTCAGGTGAATGCTCTCGAATGAGGTTAATATATTCTTGAGAATTTCTCATTATTTCTATTTCTTGTTGCAAAGATACAATATATTATTAAATAAACAAAACATTTCGGAGAAAAACAAATGGGCGGACATTGTCGTGTCCGCCCATTGTTGTTATAGAGTAGGGGAGGTGTTACTGAGCAACAATCCAGCGTGGGTCACCGGCGCCACCCTTATTGGCTTTACTGTCAGCATTGAGAGTGAAAACACCACTCTCCACATCACCGGCAAATGGAGATTCAGACTCTATAGTACCTTCTGTATCAAACCAACTGATAGTTGCATCAGCAGATGCTCCAGCAGAAGTCAAATTCTCACAATCGAAGTAGAAGTTGTTGCTCAATGTCGGATTCTGGTCAGGACCAGCATAATCAGCAGGATCAACACCCTCGCCAGGTTTGCCGTTTGCAAAGCCACGCTTATACTTCGTACCTACAATTAGGTTGTTAGTGCATGCGATTTTATTCTTCTTGAAACGAACATAGAAAATACGGTTGTTTGAAGCATTTGCACCGATATTGTAGAGAGTACAGTGATCCAAAGTAACAATAGGACCAGTAGGATTACCGAAGACACCAGAATTATCATCAATACGGAAGAAGTCACGACCCTTAGCTACATTATAGAATGTGCTATTAGTTACCGTGAGAGTCTTTGGATAACCCGTACGGAAGTCGATGAAGTCACCACCAGAACATTCGATACCATAAATAGTACTATTGTTAATTGTGATAGACTCCACACTACACTTTGGACCATTCATGTAGATAAGCCCCTTACCTTCAGTTTTACCAGTTATATTACAACTCTGAATATCAAGAGCGCCGAATGATGTTGTTTCATTCTCTACTTTATAATTGAAGATCTGGTCTGCGGTAGAGTTCTTGCTGCCATCAATCTTCAACTGGCTGACGCTGAGTCCAGCACCATCATAGATTTCGAAACGTCCCTTGACAATTGGTTGGTCTGTTGGATAGATACCCTTGATAGTGATCGTTTTGGCGACCTTAACAGCACCTGTAGAAATCAATTCACCCGTTTCCTCATCATAAGTGGCATTCACGTTGTAGGTTCCGCCGTATAATGCGAAGACAGTGCCGTCTACTACAGACTCATCCTCGATAGCTTTCTTCAAGTCGTCATCCTCATGTAGCAGGATAGCTCCCTCAAGGTCAGCAATCGTGGTGAAGTTACGGTTACCACACTGCTTGCCATTATAATAGAGGTATGCTGTGTAGTCTGTCTCAGGAGTCAGTCCATCAATCGTAGCCTGTCCTGCTTCTTTCTCCTCATCTGTAATCTCGTGAGTGATATCGCCAATCTTAATGGTAGACACATCATAACCTTCTTCTACTTCCCAAGTCAGTGTTACACTGCGGTCAGCAATATCAGCAGGTTTTGGGTTTTTCAGGAACTGCTTGGCACCTGTCCTGAAATAAATTCCATTCCATGATGAGGTGCGACTATTGTCACCCTCAGTAAGCGCCTGAATGCGTATAGAGTATTTTGTATCGAACTGTAATCCGGTAATAGTATATGGACTGTCGTCAATAGTCAGGTTACTTATAACCTTCTCTGGTGTTCCTTCAAAGGTAAGGCTGTCGTCAGCAAATACCTCAATAGTATAATTGGTGGCACCAGAAGATGCGTTCCATAGGATGTTTGCAGAAGTCTCTTTCACATTCTTTGCCTCAATACCTAAAGGAGCAAAGTTTTTGTCGAAAGAAAGACTTTCAATGATATCCAATGAGTCGCTGCATGAAGTTATGGCTAAACCTGCCAAACTCAGCATACAAGCCGAAGCAATTTTATATAATTTCATAATTATTTCACTTTAAGTATTTCGTCTTATTTCAAGAAATCATTGTTCAGGTAACCAGAACTGTTGTCAATTACAGACTTGATAATTGGCCATACGCTGCGCAGACTTGGTTTTTCAACTACATAGAGACCATTGATGATGTCATCGTCAATATTGTTCTCACCATTGCTAACAAACCATCCTTTGCTCTCCCAGCCCTCTTCTTTACGAAGTCTATCGCCTTCGTCATCAGTATCACCATGATTCAGACCATAAATCTTAATAGTGGTCTGGTCCGACTCATAGGTATAATATAGTTTCTCTGGCAGATCAGCATAGTCACCCTGGCGGTTGGCAAACTGCTGCAATTTTGCCTTTGTCTCAGCCAAAGTCTGATCTAATATACCCCAACGAATCAAATCCTGTTTGCGAAGCATCTCACCTGCAAACTCAAACTTACGCTGTTCCTGAATACCCTTGCGGAAGGCATCTTTGCTTGCCGTATACTTTGTCTGCAGGGCAGAAACCTTAGCGGCAGGGAGTGCACGGTCAAGGATTGGCTTCATGTATTGCCATGCAGTTGCAGGACCATCCAGTTCATTAATGGCTTCAGCTGCCATCAGATAGATGTCTGCATAACGCATAACCTGCCAGTTGATACCGTCATCCAATGATGTCGCTTTACGCTTCATCCATTCGTGGCGGAGTTTACCGAAACTCCAGTTCTTAATACCCCACAACTCCTGTACAGCATCTCCATCATTGCCATCACCACCATTATACCAACGGTATGGAACACATGTAATAGCACGACGAATGTCATCTGCGTCATAGTCATACCAAAGGGTAGGGAGAGGACCGCTTTCAGCACCTATACTACCGGTCTTCTGATATTCAACCCATTGGTTGTACGGAGACTGATGACGAACACCCTTAGATGAAACGACACGTCCACGACCTTCTGAGAAAGGTATCTCCCAGATAGACTCTTTACCTGCGGTATAACTTTCCTCACAGATTGCTCTGAAATTTTCCTCGAAAGTTCCAAGTGTATTTGTTCCACTCTCGATAATTGATAAACACTCCTCTTTTGCAATCTGCCACATCTTTGACTGAGCCAAATCAGCATCGTCACTCAGTCGAAATGTACCATCAGAATAGAGACTATAGCCACCTGCATAAAGTGCTGCACGGGCACGGAGTCCCTTTACGAAAGACTTGCTGACACGTTCTGTAGATGTAGTGATGGTGTTCTCGTTTGGCCAGTAACAATAATCTTCTGCTTCCAAAAGGTCATCTAATACCTGCTTGTAAATCTCGTCTTTGTTGGTACGGTGCTTATACGCATTTTCAGAGGTGGTCTGCTCGAAACGGGCAGGAATATCACCATATGTCTTAACCAATTCTATATGCATGAGAGCACGAAGAGTAAGAGCTTCACCTAAGAGTTGAGCCATATCTGGGTTGCTCTCGATATTCCCATATTCACGGATGTTATCAATAGCAATATTAGCCTTCTCAATACCTTCGTAAAGTCCCTGCCAGGTATCATTAGTCTTGTCAAGCCAACCATTATCCTCAGCGGTAGAGTAGTTACAAGCACTTTGCTTGTCATCTGTACGCTGACTATAAGACGGTGTATTCCACCACTCTGCGTCAGTGTTCATACCATAAAGTGAAATCCAACGTCCACGATATGAATTCGTTTTTCCCCATCCGTCATGGATTGCCATAACAGAACCCACAGCTAAGTCGTATTGTGAGAATACGGTTGAGGCATCAAGAGCCGATTGGGATGGTGCGTCCATGTCGCAGGAAGTAAGTCCTGCCATTGACAAAGACATTAATGCAATATAAATATATTTTTTCATGACTTTTTTCTTTTAGAAGTTCAAGTTAAGACCAATCACAAACTGACGGCTCTTTGGGTATGCAGAGTAGTCAACGCCAGGAGTCAAACCTCCGTTTTTACTAATAGTAGAAACTTCAGGGTCGAAGCCAGAGTATCCTGTGATACAGAACAGGTTGTAACCTGTAACATAGAAGCGCAGACTATTGATACCTACGCGCTTGGTCAGAGAAGCTGGCAGAGTATAACCCAGTGTCAGTGTGTTCAGACGGAGGAAAGATCCTTTTTCAATTGCCCAGTCTGTCAGTCTGAAGTAACCCATGTATGGAGACCACATTGTAGTAGTTTCATTGAGAGCGGCTAACTCGGTTGGATTTGTAACGAGTTCACCAGCAGCGTTGATATTAGTCCAGCGCTTACCTGAAGCCATTTCTGTAGTCATGTTACGATAGTTGCCACTACGGTATGCTGTGGTGTACTCAATCTTATTGGCATTGTATACATCATTACCAACGCTAAAGTTGAAGTTTGCTGCAAAATCGAAACCGTAAGCGCGAGCATTGATAGCAAAACCACCAGTGAAGTCAGGATTAGTATCACCAATAACCTGACAGTCTTGTCCGTCAGTAGTAATCTGTCCATCGCCATTCAGGTCTTTTACCTTCATGTCACCGGGACGTGTTGTGTGGTTCTGGATAAATGCATTACCATTAACAACACCTGGTTTAAGAATCCATTCGCCTGTACTCTCATTATATCCTTCAAAGTCAGAAACCTCATAGCGACCATCACTGACATAACCGAAGATCAAGCCAACAGGCTGACCAACCTGAAGAACGTAGTCGTTAGGAATCTCAGTAGAGCCTAAGCAACCAGTTGTGGTGTATGGGTTAAAGTTCTCACCGAGAGAATTAATTTTGGACTTGTTGAAACCGATGTTTCCGCTGAAATCAATACCCCAGTCCTTCTTGTTTACAATATGATATGTGAATGAAGCTTCGAAACCTTTGTTCTCAGTCTCACCGAGGTTGCGATATTGTGAAGTATAAGCACCACTCATTCGGTAGTCAATCAGAAGATCCTTTGTAGTATTCCAGTAAGCTTCAAGACTTGCATTGAATTTACCACCGAAGATAGTGATGTCCAAACCGAGGTTACGTGTAATAGTTGTTTCCCACTTCAAATCTGGGTTGGCCATACGTGTTGTTGGACCCATGTAACTTGAGAAACCATGTACATACTCTATCTTCTTGTCAATCAGGTCCTGCTTGAGGTAACCAGGATCAATACCATTGTTACCGGCAGTACCATAGCTCAGACGGAGTTTCAAATCGTCCAGCCATTTCTCTGTGCCCTTCATGAAAGGCTCAGAAGAAATACGCCAAGCAAGAGCTACAGATGGGAAATAGCCCCAACGGTTGCCCTTGGCAAACTTAGAAGAAGCATCGGCACGGAATGTTGCACTCAACAGATACTTGCTGTCGAAGTCGTAGTTGACACGACCGAACCAGGACAGCAGTTTGTCATCAGGACTGTAGGCATCTGTTACGCTATAAGGATGACCCTGTGATGTAAGTTTGCGTGCTGTCTCGAAATCGAAACTTGAAGGGAATCCTTCTAGCATGTCAGTGTTTACTCTCTTCTTAGTAATTACATACTCATGTCCTGCCATGGCATTCAGGTGATGTTTGCTGTCTTTGCCAAGCAGAGCCTTAAAGTCATAAGTAATAGTATTCGTGTTGCGGAAACGATGACGATCAGTATTTGCTAACTGCAAGGCAGGCATTCTCTTATATGCCTCAGTATGTACGTTCTCACGAGCATAATACGTTGTCTTTCCGTAGAATCGCATGTCATAGTTAGTATACCAGTCATAACCGAATTCTGTCTTGATTTTCAGGTTCTTATAAACCTCCCAACTGAAAGATCCTGCCATATTCAGGTTCTTGCGCTGTTGCTTACGGTCGTTGTCATTTGCAGAAACGATAGGATTGTAAAGTCCACCAACATCATCGTCGTCGTCATATTCTGCACCCTGTGCCAAACCTCCTAAGGGAAGCGATGGATAGATAACGGCGTTACGCAGACGCTTGTCAGTGCTTGAGGTACTTGTAGCATCGTTGGCACCACCACCATTGATATCAGTGTTACTATAACGGACCTGGAAATCCAAAGTAGTTTTCTTAGAAGGTTTTGTGTTCAGTTTCAGAGAGAAGTTGTCACGTTTGAAAGAAGAACCATACATGATAGCCTTGTCATTCATGTGAGCATAGCTGAACGCATACTTGATGTTATCAGAACCACCAGTGATACTGATGTTATGGTTGAATGTATGACCTGTGCGACCGAATGTCAGATCCTGCCAGTCATTAGTAGGCTGTCCATCGTAAAGTGCACGATCTTGATAAGTTCCAAATACTGATTCATAGTTCTTAGCATCGCCATTCTTCAGCATGAAATACTCATAAGTCCAGTCCAGATAGTCTCTTGTGCTCAGTACATCAAGTGTCTTGGCAGTTTTTTTCCAACTATAGTAAGCGTTGTAGCTAACCTTAATCTTACCTTCCTTACCACTCTTGGTGGTTACCAGGATAACACCGTTGGCACCACGGCTACCATAGATAGCGGTAGAAGAAGCGTCTTTCAGGACGGTGATGTCCTCGATGTCAGTAGCGGGGATATCACTAATACTCTCCACGGGGAATCCGTCTACAATAAACAGAGGTTCATTAGACTGTGTAACAGAACCGCCGCCACGAACACGGATTTTTACCTCCGCATCAGGAGAACCCTCGGTTGTTGTTACCTGCACACCAGCAAGCTTACCGGTCAGCGCCTCGGATGCGTTAGCTACGGGTACAGCCTGCAGAACCTCGCTGTTGACTGTGGCAACAGCTCCTGTCAAGTCCTTTTTCTTCACGGAGCCGTAACCGATGACCACCAGTTCTTCCAACTGTGTGTTGTCATCCTGCAGTGTTACGTCAACATGACTCTTACCTTTTACGTCAATCGTCTGGGACTTCATACCAATGTATGAGATAACGATTGATTTGTTTCCTGATACCTTCAATGTGAAGTTACCGTCGAAGTCGGTCACTGTTGCATTTTGGGTACCCTGTTCCTGAACAGTGGCTCCGATGACGGGTTCTCCCGTAGCATCCTTCACTGTACCAGTAACGTTCTGCGCAGACAAACTACCCACGATTAGCAGGAAAGTAAGTGTAAGCGCAATTCGCATACTCTTAAATTTAACAGACATAAAATTAGTAGTTTTAAGAAATTAATAAAAATATTTTTATGATTCTACCTGCAAAAGTACAAATAAAGTTTAAAATAGCCAAATAATATAGGAGTTTTTCTTTGCAAACGTTTACGTCTGTTGCTATTTTTAACAAATAGGGGCGGAGCTGATTTTTCAGCTCCGCCCCCGTATAGATTAGGATAGTTCCTATAGTACCTATAGTGACTATTTAATAATCACCTTTTTCCCATCAATGATATAGACACCCTTGTTAGCCTTGGCGACACGGTGACCGCTGAGGTTATAGATGACTGCATTCTCGTCAATGTCTGCCTTCACCTTCTCAATGCCGGTAGCAATGGTGACTTTCTTGGCTTCGCCGAATCCACCGCGGCCGTTAGCGGCACGGATCTCCAGGATGTCAGTCTCTGTATCAATGTCAATAGCGTAGCTTGTGACATCAGTACCGAGAATGCCGCTAACGAGTTCGCCATTCTTGAAAATAGCGTACGCGGTAGGCTCACTGCTTGTTGCTGTACGTGAAGTATTAGCAGCTGCACCCCACGTCACATTTCCGTTAACATAGGTTGCCTCTGGTGCTTCTGCCTGAGCAGCCAAGACAGCAGGATTCCAGTCAGCGAACATCTTGTCGAACGAATAGTTTGCAGCCTGCTCGGCAGTGAGAATCGTCTCAAACTGTCCGCCATAAGATGTAATCTTATTGCTGGTAGGAGTGATGTCCGTACCTGAAGCATCCTTCGTGCCGAACTCGCCGAACACCTTCGGGTCGGTATTGTTCATACCCTTCTCAATCCAGCGCTTGCTGATGATGCTAGCTTTGGCATTGTCGTCCAGTGTCGTGTTCAGATAAACGGTGATGGGCTGGTTCTGCCAGGTACGACCGAAGTTCCAGTCGCCCTTGCCCTCAGCGAGGTCAACAATCGTACAGCCGTCGAAGACGTAGCCGAAGTTCGTGTTGGTGGTAGGAGCCACAATGGTACGGCTACCCTTGCCGTCTTTGTCCGGATCTGTTGATACCTGACGCTTCTCCAGTGAGATGGTGGTATTCTGGAAACGAATGTCACCGCCACCGCAGATGAAGTCTACAGTACCATGGATGTCGCACCCCTCCCAGTAAGCCTTCTGGCTGCTGTTCTGGCTATAGTAGGTGTCCTGATAGGAGAGCATACGTACATTCTTTCCGACGGTGTGGTTACCGGCATCCTGTAGGACAGCGGCACGTCCGGCGCTACCGGCATTGTAGTAGTCAAGAGCATTCTGCAAAGTCAGGTCTTGCAAATAGAGGTTATTCTTCTTATTATAGAAGAGGTCTGCGGAGCCCAATCCTTCCTTGGAAACATCCGGTGTCGTCACGATGATGGTATTTTCCATTGACTGACCAACGATGGACAGATTATTGATAGGAATCTCAATCTCAACACTCTTGCCCAGGTCATAAGTGCCATCTGGTAGGAAGATGATGACAGGCTGTGTACCATCTTCATTCTGTTTGATGAGGTCGAGGATGTTCCAGAAACTATCGGCACTGCCAGCCTCTGCGACATAATAGCCTTGTTCGTTCTTGGTGATATCACCATCGCCAGTATTGATGATGGTCAGTGAGTGGAGGTAGATCTCGTCAGCAAAACTCAGTTCGAGTTCGTCTGCCTCTCCAGTGTATTTCAGTTGGTTGACAGTTCCGTCGGTTGCCGGGATCTCCACGGTGCCAATTTTATTTCCCTTGGAGTCTTTCAGCATCATTGTGCTCTTGTTTTTATTGCAAGTCTCGATGAGGATTGTGGCATTACCGCTAACCTTTAATTTGATACTTCCCGCTTTAATGTTCAGTCCGTGCTGACTGCCGTCGTAACTGTAGGCAGAGGTAGGAACGAAAGCCTCGTGGTCCTCGACATAGAAGAACTTGTCCTTCAGGTTATATGCGTTTCGCTCATGAGGATCATCGCCCTCAATATCTGTTACCAGTGCATAGAGTGCCAAGTCACCAGTGACAATGGTCTCTGTGGTTGCCTTTTCACCACCGTCCTTGCTGAAGCACCAGCCACGGAACTTGCTGCCCTCGGCAACAGTCACATTCTCACCAGAATTAAGTTCGCCAATCTTAGCGTCCTTTTCTGCTTGCTGGGTGTCGATAACCTCACCGTTCACGTCATAATAAGTGATGGTAAAGAGAGGCTTCCATACAGCATTTACAAGGTATGTAGTTGTGTTATCGCCTTTGACGACCTTGATGGTCACCACTGTCTCTGTTGGATCAACCGTTGATGCGGCATAAGTCACGTCACCAAGAGTTCCGTTCTCGACGACAATGTCCAATGGGTTGTCTGCACTGATCATCGGGGCTGATGATGGAATCTCGATCTCACCCACCAGATTACCCTTGTCATCCTCGTCGAAGAGATCCTCAGCCACATAGGTCTCACCGTTAGCCTTGAAGGAGCCTAACAATGGGGTGTCGGTCAAGTCAACGCTTCCATAGATGTGCAACTCTGTCATGTAGGAGTTCTGGGAATTGTTGAAGTTGACGAAGCGCAACTGACAGTTCGTCTTGTTGATGGTTACATTGACTTCTTCGCCAGCCTGCTTGGCAATAGGTGTGTTGTAAACAACCTCCCAGTCGTTATCGCCGTCTCCCTTTGCAAGGATCTTCCAACCGCGATTGCTGCCAGTGGCAAACTGATAGAACCTGATCTTTGTAACAGAAGCCAGGGTTGTGGTCTCCACGTAAGGCTCGGTAGTGCTTACCTCGCTCGTATACTTGGCTGACATAATATAGTGGTTGTAACCCTTTCCGATACCGTTGGACTCTCCCTTAGGATAAGCACCGACGCCGCAAAGTGTGAATGTCAGATTCTCATGACTCCATTTCGTCTTGACAGTATTGGTGGTCGGAGTCTCGTTGTTGCTCTTTCGGTCAACCTCTGTCCACTCTGTGAAGTCAGTAGCATACAGCTCCTTCTCAGCTACAAAACCGGCATCTGGATTCTTGCTGTGGTTCTGGATGCTGATTTTATGGACGTATGCCGTACCGGCGAAGGTCAGGGTCAGCGTCGTTGCTTCGCCAACATATTCAAATTCGTGCTCTTCACCGTCCTTGGACTGCTCGCTTGACTTGTCAGAGACCTTGGCGACCTCTGTGCCTCCAGCGTCAGTAACAGTGATGTCGTTGCCATCAGAATAGAAGCATGAGCCAACGATAATCTTAGCATCACCGCCAACCTTCAGGTTCAACTTGTCGCCTTTTGCGAATGCCCAGCCATGAGTACCGTCATGCCAGTAGCCAGATCCGACAGACTCGATACATTCATGGTCTTCCATGTAGAAGTATTGGTCGGAGAGGGCATAGTTGTAAATAGAGCTGTTGTCGGCAACCTCTATCTTGGTAGCTACTGCATAGAGATTGAGGTCTGCTGTCACGATGTCTGTCTCCTTGTATTTCTTGCCGCCTTCTGCTGTAGCAAACCAGCCACGGAAGGCTTTACCCTCGGCAACAGTGACATCTGCAACACCATATTTGAACTCTCCGATAGGTTTGTTGCTCTGCACTTCCTGTTTGCCGAGTTCTGTTCCATCAGTGTTGTAATAGGTGACGTTAAACTTGCTGTTAAGTTCTGCAATCTCGTCTGCTGTCATCTTCTCTACGGCAAAGTAGCCGACGTATGCGCATTCACTGAAGTGAAGGGTTGTTGCTTTGTCGCTGGCATAGTATGCTGTGACAGTGAGCTGGTCAGGATTGGATGCCGACCACTTACCTGTAGTGTTCTTGTTGTCTAATGATGCTACAGTCTCACCTTCATCGTTAGTAACAATGACTTCACTTCCATAGTCATTGGCACCATAAGTGATTTTGACATATCCTTCCACGGGAACATCGGCCTTGAATTTCTGCCAGCCATAGGTTGTTCCGTGCCAGTAGCCAATCAGCGTAGCGGCAACGGGATCGCCGTCTTCTGCAATAACAGTAGTACCGTCATCCTTGACTGTCATGTTTACAGTGGATGGTGCACCACCAGTGCTGATCTTGTCTGCCCAACTGGCATCCGTCAGGTTCACCTTGATGTCACGGAATGTACCGGCAGGCTCTTCACCACTGGTTACGGGCAGGGTAACAGTTAATGCATTCCAATAGTTGTTGCTAACCTGTGAGATTTCAAGAGTTGCATCATTGGCGGTAGTGGTAAACTTAGCGGTATTGCCGTCTGCCGTTCCTGCTGCACCGTTGAAATTGACAGAGGCTGCGTTATCGTAAGTGGTTACGGCAAAGGTAGCATCCTTGCAAGAGGGAACAGTCACCTTCGTGCCGGTAATCACCTGGTGCCAACCGCTGCCGTTGTAGGCAAACTTACCGCCGGTAGCGTCCACGTCAGCCTTCACGTCAATGGTCTTGCCGTTAACGGTAGCCTGTGTAACGATGATGCCGGCATTGCCGTTGAAGTTGTACTTGGGATTGTCGTTATAGCCGTTCAGCGGGAAGCTCAGGGTGACGGCTTCCGTACGGTCAGCCAGCGTCACCTCATTGGCAGTATACTGGGCAGTCAGTGTCATATCAGCCTCAGGAGTAATCTCCTCACCGATAGCGTAGGTCTTGGTGCCGTCGCTCCAGCCTGTCAATGTCTTGCCTTCTGCATAGAGGGTGTAGTTCTTCGGAGCGTTGAACTTACCTCCAGCCTCAATCTCCTGAGCTGTGGGGGCAACACCTGTTCCTTCACCGGCAGCGAAGGTGATGTTATACTTCGTTACTTCTGCAGGCAGGTCGGCAGGGTCGATAGCCTCCACGGCGAAGTAGGGGTTGTAGTTGGCCTTGCTGAAGTTCAGCGTGGTAGCCTCGTTGGTGCGATAGTAAGCCACCACCACGTTGTTGTGGTCACTCTCCCACTTGGCACCCTTGGTGTTGAACTTGGCCACCTCAGTGCCAGCAGTGTTGGTGACTACGATATCGTTACCGTAGTCGTGGGTAGCGTAGGTAATCTTCACGCAGCCCTGAACAGGAACGCTGGCAGTGAAGTTCGACCAGCCGTAGGATGTACCGTGCCAGTTGCCCTTCAGCGTAGCGTTTGCCTCCTCGGCGCTGGCAGCCTCGCTGATCGTGCCGTCCTCAGCCACCTTAATATATACGTCGCTTCCCGTAGCCAGCGACTGCAGTTGTGTCAGGTCAGCCTTGATGTCGCGGAAAGTACTTGTAGGTTCGTCACCGCCTCCTGTACCTTCGTCAGCAATAAACACAATCTTGTAGTATCTAAGATACTGGGGATTCTCTGTGTCTGTGCCCATGCGTCCGGAGATAACCACCTCACCAGCGGTAACTGCGATGTCGGAGGTAGTAACAGTCTCATTACTCTTCATTGTACCCTCGCCATAGTTCGTACCGTTGATGTTGAGATAGCGGCGTTGTGCTTCTTCAGTTCGGTTGCCAGTATTAGAGTAGGTCACGGACAACTTGCCTGCTACTTTTGTTTTGAACATAATTTTTGAGCCCTGGAAGTATTTGCCGTCACGAACAGCGTATTCACCAGCCACAGAGAGTTGCTGAGCATTGCCAAAGTCTGTTCCTATAGACTCGCAATATCCGTAGTTGACAACATTAGAGAGTACAAACTCTTCTTCCTTTGCAGGTTTCGTATCAGCAGTAAACTTGATATCATTAGTACCGAATTTCGACCAGTCCCACGTAGCACTTTCTGTTACGTCAACCTGTGTATCGAGTGTCAGGGCTGTAACAGTGATAGAGAGGTCTGCACTGCCTGCGTTGTACTTACCGTCAACGGCAGCGGTGGTAAACTTGATGCTGGATGTGCCAACAGCCTTTGGGGTGATTTTACCAGTCTCGTCAATACTGATAATATTATCGTCATAGGTAAGCCCCTCCATCGTCAGACCGTCAAGACCACTCTTGTTGTTTACGATAATTTGAGAAGCCTGGGCTGTGTTGATGCTGCTCTTTGTGAGAGAGAATGTTGCGTCAACAGCCTCACTGCTTCCGCTGGCCTTTGTCAATATGATTTTGACAGGATAAACAGATCCTTCGGCACCACCAGCAATCTTGATAGTCACTTCATCAGTAGTCCCAGTCTCAATCTCGCCAGACGACTCGACACCATCACCGGCATGAGTAATGGTTTTGGCATTGCCACTACCTACTGCAATAGTGTAGGTTCTGCCAGCATTAGAGTTTTGGACAAATACCTCAAACTTCGAGACACCTTTGACATTAATAGTCATTTCGCGTCCCTTGGACATGTTGAAGAAATCACCAGAGATACCGCCATACGTCTTGTTTGTTGCCCATTTGTCTGTCGGGTTCACAGATATGTAATCTGCTGCCTCAATGTTCACCTTGGTAAGTTCAATCGTCTCTGTCTCATTCGTGGGCTCAAAAGCCGCAGCAAAGACAAAACTCACAATACCAAGAAAACTCATCATCAAAAGAGATAATTTTTTCTTCATAAGCAATTGTTTTAGTTATTAATATTATTTAGTCATTCTGACTGCAAAGATAACTATAATATTATAAATAGGTGTAGTCTGGGGTGGTTAAAAAACAACAAAAAACCCGTAAACGTTTACGGGATTTTTGTATCGTTTCTGTCTTTGTTGCAGGTCATTCCATGCCATGTTACACTTCGTCCCATGCCTTGGAACACTTCGTCCCATGCCTTGGAACGAGTTGTTCCACCCTATGGAACACTTTGTTCCATGGCATGGAACTACTTGTTCCACCGTATGGAACTACCCGTAAGTGCCGTTCAAACGCAGCATAGGGCTCCTTCTGTCTCTTTTTTTCTCATATTCGTTAAAGATTGTAAAAGTTTGAGCGCGTTTCATAAATTTAGTTTATCTTTGCACTGAATTATATCCATCTCGTTCCTCGGGCTGGATTTAAGGGTATAATATATAACTATAATATTAACAAACAATTTAAAAATTAAATGCTTATGAAGAAAATTTTTACGCTTATTGCAGTAGCCGCTATGGCTATCAGTGCTAATGCACAAGAGATTAGTCTAAGTGGGCTGGAAACTACTGATTTTACCTATGCTGCAGAAGATTTCTCGACGGGTACTTATGAAGTTAAGATTCATGATAGCGATACAGAAAAGACTACAGTCAGTGTGTTTAATTACATAAAGGTAGACAAAAACAATTGGTCTCCTCTTGCGTTGACTGGTAAAAATGTGGAGTTTCACTATAAGAATAAAGATGTGAAGGATAATTTCTATCAGTTGTGGCCCTTATGTCTCAATGTGAATGGTAAGGATTCCCGTATTGTGATTAAGAATGCAAAGGCTGGCGATGTGATTACTTTAAAGGCCGCCTCGAAGGGAAGTACGGCATCTGTATTTGTTGCAACTGAGAATTGTACTGCTGATGCCAATAATCCTGCAGACGCTGGAGCAAAAGAAACAGACCCGGCCAACTTTACAGAGTTTAAGTTCACGGCAACTGCTGCTGGTGATGTAACCATTCAGGAGACTAAAGGTGGCTTTAATCTCGCTTCTATCACTATTACTTCTAATGGAGGTGGCGAGGGAAAAGATCCGACAACTCCTAAAACATGGGATTTCACTACCACTACCGCTGAATCTTTTGGAACAGGATGGACGGAAGATTCTAGCACATCAGGTCGTTATACCTATGGTACGGCAATTCCGGCAGATACCTATAAAGACCTCGGAGAGATTGGATTTGCTTATGGCGCAGGCATCTCTGTAGGACGTACTGGGGGAAGCCTTGCAGCAAATGCAATCCGTGTAGATGTTGGCAAGCAGATGCAACTCAATGCTTCTAACGGCATTTATAAAATTACTGGTTTGGCCAAAAACGATGTCGTAAAGATTCGTTTTGCTAGTGCTAGTAGTACAGATGAAAATGATCGTACGTTCACTATCACAAATGGCAATAAGACCACTATTATTGCTCCTAAGGATCAAAGCGTTGTGGAGGAGGAAATCACTGTTGCTGCAGATGGCGACCTTGTCCTCCAGCAGAATAAAGGCATTAATGTAAAGGCTATTACCATTAATGCAGCATTGCCTACTGGTATCGATAATGTCATTGCTGCTCCTGCTAAGGAAGCTAAGAGTAATGCCATCTACAACCTCGCTGGTCAGAAGGTAAGTGAGGATTACAAGGGTGTCGTCATCAAGGACGGTAAAAAATACATGCAGAAGTAATCCTGTTCTTTAGTAATAATAAAAAGGTGGAACCCGCTTGGGCTCCACCTTTTTTGTAGTGTACTTGACTTGAATAGAATGACAAAGTATACATAGTAAGTGCCGCAAACGTTTAAGTGTTAATAATTAAAAAGGTACATAGTAAACTTAATAAACTTTTCGTAACTTTGCCATCAAAAACTAACAAATTAAAGAAAAATGAATACAAAGAAATGGATGATGACGGTTTGTCTTGCCCTGATGACGATGGGTATGCAAGCAACTAATTATTATTGTTCACCAACAGGTACCGGGGACGGAAAGACTCCTGAGAATCCCGGTGCATTGAGGACAATGATGCAGAAACTGTATGCAGGCGATTGTCTGTATATGCGTGACGGAGTGTATGAAATCTCAAGCACAGTGAACTATCTGACAAGAAACGGTAATGCCAATAATTATATTACCATCTGTGCCTATGAGAATGAGAAACCCATATGGGATTTCCGCAACCAACCCAATGGCAGTAACAACAATGGGTGGAACCTTAGTCGTAACTATGTCCATGTGAAGGGGCTTACTATCCGTTATGCGGGATATAAAGGTATACAGAATACCGGCTCTTACAATATCCTTGAGAACATGGAGGTCTACGGTTGTTGTGATACGGGCATCCAGCATAAAACGGGAGGACACAATCTCATTATCAACTGTGATTCGCACGAGAACTTCGACTATCAGGCCAATGGTGGAAATGCCGATGGCTTTGCCGACAAGCAGTATACGGGAGCTGGCAATATCTATATCGGTTGTCGGGCCTGGGGGAACAGTGATGACGGATGGGATTCCTTCCAGCGTGTGACGGATGGTACTCCTACTGTTTATATCAATTGTATTACCTATAATAACGGTCCTGAATATTTCGACCTTTCAGCACATCCCCGTGTACTGGGTAAGGATGCCGGGCTGAGCTGTTTCGTGGGCAAGGATCTGTCACACTTTGCCAACGGTGGTAATCCCAATGGTTTCAAACTGGGCGGTCAAGGCACGAAACATGATACGGAACTCTATCGTTGTCTTGCCGTAGGTCATCGCAGCAAGGGCTTCGACCAGAACAACAATGCCGGTAATATGAAGGTCATCAACTGTACATCATATAAGAACAAGCATAATTATGGTTTTGGTAATTCCTATGCATATACCTTGGTTATTAAGAACTGCATCAGCCTTTCTCCTATAAGTTCGCATTTTGACAAGTATCCCGGTGCAACGATTACCGATGACCATAACACATGGGATACTGGTTTTAGTGCCAGTGAGTCAGACTTCGAGGGACTTGACATCGAGAGTGTCATCAATGCTCCGCGTAATGCTGACGGCTCTTTGGCAGAGACTACGCAGTTCCATCTGAAGAGTATGTCAACGAATCTGATAGACAAAGGCGTGAACTATACAGACTTCAGTGGTGAGAAGATTGCCGATTATGTGTTCTATAAGGGAGAGGCTCCCGACTTAGGATGCTATGAATACGACCCCTCTACGGGTATCAGTGCCGTCACCGTCAAGGGTGCAGACCTGAATCCCAATATGCCCCGCTATAATGCCAGGGGACAACAGGTAGACAGCCAGTACAAAGGTCTGGTTATCCAGGGTGGAAGGAAATACATACAGAAGTAAATAAAAAAGCGAGAGGTGATGAGCCTCTCGCTTTTATTTACTCATTGTTCTCACTTAATCAAGACTTTCTTACCGTCTTTAATCGCGATGCCCTTGTATGAACTATTTACTTTCTGACCCTTTAGGTTGTAGATGACACCGTTGCTGATGACCTTGACAGGAAGTTCCTGGATGCCAGTATCCGTACCACGGGTAACCTTAATCAAGGTGACATTTGTTGCTGTGTTGCCATTACGACCTAAATACAATTTATCTGCATCAGCCTCTAGTGTATATTGCTGGTTGACAAAAGCAGCACCTGCGCCATTAAAATTGGGGAAATCATCAAATTGCTTAACAACGGTAGCAGTTGTACCATCCAACGTGAAAATAGCAACAGTACCCCTCTTTGAGGTGTCTGAATTCTTAATGCCGCCAGCGACAGTAATAAAATCTCCCGCCTTAAATCCTCCTTCTATTGTCAGATTGATGCTGTTTCCATTATATGCTCCATCTGAAGTATAACCGTTCTTAAGTTGATAAGCAGGAAGATTCTGGAAGGTTGTTTCAATTGTTGTACCGCCAATAGTTATACCGTCCTTGCTCGTCGGGTAGTCAATCAGAGTTGTACCAGTAGGTCCGCCCCCGCCGTCTCCATATTTCAGTGTGGCACCGGCATTTGCCTGTACCTCTGCAGGAATATCGGCAGTTGTCGCCACGCTATAGGAGTAGGGTACGGTGACGGTGGTACCGAATGACGAGGGAGTTCCCATTTGGTTCGTTTCTACACTATAGTTATTGCTTGCCCATGTCACAGCGACGGGATTGTCATTCGACTGGTAGAATCTTTTCACGCCCGTACCGAAATAGTTACCCTCGATGAGGAATTCCGAGTTGATGCGCGGGTTGATGCAGTTGCTTGCCGTCGTACTGGTGAAGTAGTTGTTCAGCATGTGTATCTTGCCGACACGTCCCATGGGCATGCGCTGCTTGCAGCCAGTGCCCCACCAGTTAAAGGCAAAGGTGGTGTTTAGATAACCAGTAGCCTCACTGTTGCTGCTGCCGATGAGGTTAGTGTTTTGGTGCATGTAGGAGCGTCCCGTATAGCGGAAGATACACCAACTGACCGTGTTGAAGTCTGCTTTCTGGGTGATGTCGAAGTTGCCGTCCATACCGTCCAGGAACTCACAGTGGTCTACCCAGCAGTGCTTGGCTCCTGTACATGATATCAGGTCGTTGCCACTTACATCAATAGAGCCGGGTCCCTGGAATACAATATTACGGATGATGATGTTCTGGCAACCATTCAGGGTCAGACATCCCGACCTGCGGTATTTCTCATCTGCGTCGTTACCAAACTGATTATAGATAATCAATCGGGTGTTGTATTCGGCTTCCTCAGAAACATTCTGACCGTTGGGCAATTTACCGCCCGTACCACTACTGGTACTCATAGTTGGTACTCCGGCCTCGTCAAGGGCTGCCTTGATCTCATCCGTGACATACCATTTGGTACAGATGCGGGCCTTGTTGATGCCTATCAGTGTCTTGTTGGAGGCGGTGATTCCCACATTGCTCGATACGATGAAGTCACCGTCAGCACCGTCAAAGATGATGACATCGTTCTGTTTGATGGCATTCTGGATAGTACCCTGCATATCTTGTCCGCTCGACTTTAACGTGATGACTTTACCAGTAAAGCCGTCTGGTATGGGATATGTATAGCAGCCGCCTCCCGTGATGTCGTAGGTACTGGCAGCATCCGTGCGTGAAGAACGGGTACAGAAGCCAAAAGGTTCGTTCAGGTCATAGTCGCTCTGTGCATAAGACAGTAGGCAACTGACGACTGTTACTAATGTCAATAGATACTTTTTCATATTGTTTTTGTTTTTAATTCGTCAGATTCTCTGTCGTGTAGCCCAGCATCTCCATCTCAAGGGATGCCCAGATGAACGGACCGACACCCTTGGCATCATTGTCACGGATGGGTTCGCTGAGGTAATAGTCGAAACTGCCGTCACGCGTCTTGTTCTCCTTGACAGTTCCTTTCGGGTTGATTCTCTTCAATGCTGCCTCCACCTCAGGAGTTGCTGCGGGACCGAGTCCTGCCACCGAACAGCAGTTGGTGAGAGAGATGGTCTTGTCGGGGTGTACCTTGATGAAGTTCTTGATAATACCCTTATAGGCCTTGACACCGGCATCACGGTATTTCTCTCCAACATAGCCCATACGGTATGCTTTTAACAGGGCATAGGCGAACATGCTGGAGCAGGTGCTCTCCAAGTAGTTGCCCTTACGTTCGGGACTGTCCATCACCTGATACCATACCCCCGTCTTCTTGTCCTGCCATTTTAGGATTGCGTCGAAGTCCTTGACAAGCAGGTCGATGACCTCCTGTCTGCGGGCATAGTCTTCTGGCAGTGCATCAAGCACCTCGATGAGTGCCATGGTATACCAGCCTTGGGCACGTCCCCAACAATGTTGTGAGAGTCCCGTTTCCTTGTCTGCCCAGAAGGTCTTGCGTGTCTCGTCATAGGCATGGCGGTTCAGTCCTGTCTTTGGGTCGAAGGTGCGCTGGTAGGTAATCTTCAACTGATTGACGGCATCGTCGTAAACAAGTTGAGCGTTGAGAGTTGAGAGTTGAGAGTTCTTTTTCCCTTTATTCCCCTTAACCCCATAAACAATCGGAGCCGTCAGGCAGCGGAAAGGCAGTCCCATGAAGATACCGTCGAGCCATACCTGGTAGGCATAGATTGCCTTGTGCCAGAACACCTTATCGGCAATGGTACGTGGCTGATCCTGTAACTGTTTCATCATCAGCTGCATGGCAAGGAGGTTTTTCGGTTCGGGGTATTTCTGGTACATCCGGGTCACGAAGTGTCCGGTGCGGATGTTGTCGAGGTTATAGTCCAGGATGTTAAAGCCGCGGATATTGCCGTCGGCATAGATCATGGTGTCGGTATACTCCTTACAGTATTTCAGGATATCCTCCCCACCATAGCGCAGATAGGTGTCAAGCATACCCTCCAGTTCGATACCCATCACATAGCTCCATTTGGGTTTGTCGGAGAAGTCGAGGAGGTACGACTTTGGTACCCGCTTCATCTCGGAGTAGGTGAGCCACTCGCTATAGTGCTTGTAGGGCATCTCCTGCAAGACCAACGAACCATTGATCATCAGGTTGTCGTAGGTGATGTCCTCTGCCTTGCCGATTTGGTTGACGGGCTTGTCATAGACTCCCTCAAACTGACAGTTCCTCACCGTGATGTTATTGACGGTATAAGCCAGTTTCGGATCGTCATAGCCTACAATCATCACACCGTACTTGGATTTCTTACAAGTAACGTTCTCCATAGTGACATTACGAACGGTGGGATAGAAGCCACGACAGCAGACCTCCTTGGGTTCATAGTCCGTGTTGATTTTCAGTACTGCCTCACCGCACTGACCGACGGTAATGTTCCGCATGTTGATATTCTCGATGATGCCGCCACGGCAAGAGTTGGTCTTGATGCGCAGGACACGGTCGAGGTTGGGAGAGTCCATCTCACAATTTTCGGCATAGACATTCTGGCAACCGCCAGAGATCTCAGAGCCGATGACTACACCGCCATGTCCGTTCTGCATCTTACAGTTACGGATGATAATGTTCTTGGAGGGTTTTCCGGCATAACGTCCCTGTCCGCCTTGGCGACCGTCGTTATTACGGGCACTCTTGATGGCGATACAGTCGTCACCGGTATTGAAATAACAGTTCTCAATCAGTACACGGTCACAACTCTCCGGGTCACAACCGTCACCATTCGGTCCGTCGTTGTTGATATGGACACCGCGCACCGTGATATCCGTTGACAACAGGGGATGGATAACCCAGAACGGAGAGCGCAACAGGGTCACGTCCTCAATAAGGATACCCTCACACTGGTTGAAATTGATCATCTGCGGACGCAGACCGTCCTGCGGACCAAAGCGGCGCTCGTCCATATCGATACCGTCCTCTGCTGACTTCAGCAGACGAGGACGACTGTTTGCATTCCATTGGGTGACCGCCATGCCGTCTTTATATCCAAAGCGCTTGTTGCCCACCCATGGCCACCAGGTATCTTTGCTTCCACCACCATCGATGGTACCTTTACCGGTAATGGCGATATCCTTTGCCTGATAGGCATAAATCAAGGGAGAGAGGTTCCAGCAGTCAAGTCCTTCCCAACGTGTCGGTACAATAGGATATAGTTCCGGTTCAAAGGCAAACTCCAGGACGGCACCTTCCTCCACAACGAGGTTGACACCGCTTTTCAGATGAATGGCTGCTGTCAGGAACTTCTGTCCGGCAGGTATGATGACACGACCGCCGCCTTTGGCGGAGCATTTGTCAATGGCCTTCTGGATGGCTTTCTGGTTCTTTGCCGCCGTCCCGTCGGTCTTGGCACCGAACTTCGTAATCACATAGTCTTTGTCTGCGAATCGGGGGACACGGATACTGTTCTCTATCTGCTTGTATTCCTGCTCATCCCATCCCTTTGCATGGACTGAGACGACGACCATCACACAGAGCAGTAGTGTCTGTAGAATTCTTTTCATGTCTATTTGTTTTAGTAGTTGCCTGCAAAGGTAAGCAAAAAGGGCGAGAAATCGCCCTCTTTCACATTATTTATAATTTATAGCGTGATTTATTGTTCCAAAGCCTTAAATAGTCTGTCTAATGCCTCGTCGGCATCCTTGTATTCGTTGAGCAGGGTGACGAACTTAGAGCCGATGATGGCACCGGCGGCATTCTGCTGGGCAGCCTCCAGGGTCTGTTTGTTGGAGATACCGAAGCCGATCATACGGGGATTACGCAAGTTCATGGCGTTGATACGACGGAAATACTCCTGTTTTGCCTCGTCGAAACTCTTCTGTGCTCCCGTGATGGCTGCCGACGATACCATATAGATGAAACCATCGGTATTATCGTCGATGAAACGGATACGCTCTTCGGAAGTCTCCGGGGTGATGAGCATGATAATACGGATGTCGTAACGGTCGGCTATAGGCTTCACGGTATCCTGATAATCCTTGAAAGGCAGGTCGGGGATGATGACACCACTCACGCCACTGTCTACGCAACTCTGACAAAACGCCTCGATACCATATTGCATGATGGGGTTCAGATAACCCATCAGTACCAATGGGATGCTGACCTCGTCTTTAATGGTCTTCAGTTGGGCAAACAGTTTACGCAGTGTCATCCCGTTCTTCAAGGCAGTCGTTGCCGCATCCTGAATGACGGGACCGTCCGCCATGGGGTCACTGAAGGGGATGCCTACCTCTATCATAGAGATACCACGATGCTCTAAGGTCTTGATGACATTGGCAGTTCCGTCAAGGGTAGGTGCACCGGCACAGAAATAGAGTGACAGTAATTTCTTGTCTTTGTTCTCAGAGAATAATTTATTGATCTTGTTCATAGTTTGATGGGGTTGAGTCGGTTCCTATAGTTTCTATAGTTCCTATAAATTGATTTAATAAAGTGATATCTTTGAGGGCTGGCTTTATCTCAAAGCGGGAATTGAGGTCGATGCCGATGCATTTTGCAGCAGCGGAACCGCTGCCTGCTGAGAACCAGTCGCGGATGCGTTCAGCATCGTCCGGACCGATGCCGCCACTGAGGAGGAAAGGAGTATCGTCCTTGTAGTTGTCGAGCACACTCCAGTCGAACTTGGTGCCGTTGCCGCCTATCAGTTGTGCCTTAGTATCAAAGAGGAAGTAGTCGACGATGCCCTTGTAAGGCTTGGTTTGAACGAGGTCCTCAGTGGTGGCGATGTTGAAGGCTTTGACGATGGCGGTGACGTGGTCGCCGCACAGGGAACGGAGTTGGCGGATGTAGGAAGGGGACTCTTGGCCATGTAGCTGGATGATGTTGAGACCGTATTCCTCCACCTTCTGCTTCACCTCTTCCATGTTTGCATCGACGAAAACACCGACACGCTTGACCTTGGTAGGAAGGTAAGCAGGTCGCTCACTGACATAGCGGCTGGACTTCGGCCAGAAGATGAAACCCATCCAGTCGATGTTGAGTTCACTTACTGCGCGTATGTTTTCGGGGTCGCGCATGCCGCATATTTTAACAATCATAACTGGGTGATAAAATCGTTTAACGCCTGACCTGGGTTGGGAGTCTTCATGAAGGTCTCACCGATGAGGAAGCCGTGGAAGCCTGCCAGCCGTAAGTCAAGGATAGTCTGTGGATGGCTGATACCACTCTCACTAACCTTGACGGTATCTTGTGGGAGCAGTCCTGCCAGTCGGAAACTGTTTTGTACATCCGTTACGAAGGAGCCGAGGTTGCGGTTGTTAATGCCACACATGTCCGGTTCCAGTTCCGCATATTCCAGTTCTCCCTCACCATGCATTTCCAACAGCACCTCCAATCCTAACTCATGAGCGGTGTGGAGCAATGTCCTGCACTCGCTCTTTGTCAGGTCGGCGGCTATCAGCAGTGCTGCAGAGGCACCACAGAGCCGTGCCTGGAAGAGTTGGTACTCGTCGATGATGAAGTTCTTATACAGGATAGGTATCTGTACCCCGGCATGACGTGCTATTCGGATGAAGTCGTCCTTACCGCCGAAATACTGCTCGTCAGTTAGGATGGAGAGGGCTGTAGCTCCGTTCTCTTGATAGGAGAGAGGTATCTCCTCCGCCTTACCATCCTCCTTGATCCACCCTTTGGAGGGAGAGCGGCGCTTGAACTCGGCAATGATGCCAGAGTCTGACTTCACCAGTGCCTCTCTCATAGAAGGTACGCTGAAGTCAAGGATAGCCTCCACCCGACGGTGAATCTCCTGCTCCGGGAGTTGTTCCTTGAAGCGTTCCACCTCGATGCGCTTGTGGGCGATAATTTCTTGTAATATATCTGTCATATTTTATAGGGACTATAGTCGCTATAGGTACTATAGGAACTATAATTTATAGTTATGAATTGAGTTCAACGAATTTTTTGAAGGTAGCAAGTGCCTTGCCGCTGTCAATAGACTCCCGGGCGATGGCGACACACTCCTCGATGGGCTTCTGCCCTTTCTCCAAAACTTGAATACCGAAGGCGGCATTGGCAAGAACGATGTTCTTCTGGGCAGGCAGGGCACGGTTCTCCAGGACACTGTCGAAGATTTGAGCAGCCTCCTCCTCGGTGGCACCACCGACTAATTCCTCTGGTTTGGCAATCTCAAAGCCCAGGTCCTGAGGCTTGAAGATACGCTCATATTGATTAGTGGTGACCTTGAAGTCGCCAGTCAGCGAGATCTCGTCATAACCGTCAATCGAATTGACGATACCGTAGTCGATACCTAATTTCTGATACACATTATTGTATAAGCGCATCTGGTCGAGGTTGGCAACACCGAGTAACTGGCACTTGGGGCGTGACGGATTGACGATGGGGCCGAGCAGATTGAAAATGGTAGGGAACGGCAGTGCCTTGCGGATTGGACCGACGAACTTCATCGCCTTGGCGAAGAGCTGGGCATGGAGATAGACGATGCCTGCTTCGTTGAGCGAGCGGTTCAGTTTATCCACATCGTCGGTGAATTTGATGCCGTGATGCTGGATGACGTTAGAGGCTCCTGATACCGATGTGGCGGCATAGTTACCGTGTTTAGCCACCTTATAGCCTGCACCGGCAATCACGAAACAGGCGGTGGTGGAGATATTAAACGTGTTCTTACGGTCGCCGCCTGTTCCTACTACGTCGATATAACGGTCGGCATCGAGGATAGCAGGTACACCAGTCTCTAAAATGCCGTCGCGGAATCCGAGTAGTTCGTCAACGGTGACACCACGCATCTGCAGACAGGTGAGCAGGGCGGTAATCTGTTCGTTGGGGTATTCACTCTGGGTGATACCAATCAGGATGGTCTTCATCTCTTCTCGGGAAAGCTCTTCGTGGTTGAGCAATCGGAAGAGGTAGGTTTTCATTGTCTGTTCCATATTGTGTCGTTTTATTGCTATTATTTTCGTTATTACGTTATACCGTTATATCGTTATTACGAAGGTGATTAAAGAAATAGCCAGTTCTGCAGCATCTGACGCCCGTCGGGGGTGAGGACACTCTCTGGGTGGAACTGGATACCTCTGATATTGAGGGTTTTATGCTTGAGGGCCATAACCTGTCCCTCATCACTTTCTGCGGTGATTTCCAAGCAATCAGGAAAGTCTTCCTTGCTGACAACCCATGAGTGGTAGCGTCCCATGGTGATGCGGCTGGGCAGTCCGGAAAAGAGTTCGTCATTACCGAACTGGGTTCCCTCTGTAGCAACGCCGTGGAAGACATCACTGAGGTTCTCTAACTTTCCACCGAACACCTCACCGATGGCCTGGTGTCCTAAACAGACACCGAGGATGGGCTTTTTGCCGGCATAGGTTTTGATGACATCCAACAGCAGTCCTGCCTCGGAGGGGATGCCGGGACCTGGTGACAGGATGATCTTACTGAAAGGCTCCAGTTGTGACAGTTCAAACTGGTCGTTCCTGTATACGGTTACCTCTGCCCCCAGTTCTTTGACAAGATGGGCAAGATTATAGGTAAACGAGTCGTAATTGTCAATAATAACTATTTTCATAACCTTACATATTTTCTGCCATGAGGATGGCACGGCGCAAGGCACCGAGTTTGTTGTTTACTTCCTGTAATTCATACTCTTCATCGCTTTTGGCGACGATACCGCCGCCAGCCTGGAACCATAGCTCACCGTTGCGGGAGACGAAGGTACGGATGGTGATGGCCTGGTTAAGACTGCCGTTAAGACCGATATAACCGATACAGCCGCCATAGGCACCTCGGTTGTGCGGCTCATACTCACTAATGAGTTGCATGGCACGTACTTTAGGGGCTCCACTGAGGGTCCCTGCCGGGAAGGTATCGATGAAAGCCTTGACAGGATCAGCCTTTTCATCCAGTTCTCCACTGACCCTTGAAACGAGATGGATGACATGGGAGTAGTATTGCAGGTCCTTATAGAAGTCTACCTTCACCCCGTGACAGTTACGCGACAGGTCGTTGCGGGCAAGGTCAACGAGCATGACATGCTCGGCATTCTCCTTCGGATCCTTACGTAGGTATTCTGCTCCTTCACGGTCTTTTTCCGGGTCACCAGTACGCTTGGTCGTTCCAGCGATGGGGTCAATGTAAGCTTTCTTTCCTTCTATGCGACAGTGCGTCTCGGGGGATGATCCGAAGATACGGAAGCCACCGAAGTCGAAGTAGAACAGATAGGGTGAAGGATTGATGCTTCGCAGGGCACGATAGAGCTTGAAGTCGTCACCCTCATATTTCTGAATGAAACGTCTGGAGAGCACAATCTGAAAGACATCGCCACGCAGACAGTGCTGGATGCCCCGGCGGATATTCGCCTTATGCTCCTCGTCAGTCAAAGGGCTGGTAACTTCCCCGACGGGATGGAAGTCATAGGCATGGACATTTGCCTTGTTAATGGTCTTGAGAATCTCCGAGAGCTCTGAGATCTCTGAGTCCTCAGAAAGACAGACTACTGTCAGTTGGTTGTTGAAGTGGTCGAAGACGATGATATCCTTATATAATATATAGAGCATATCAGGGGCATCGTTCTTTTCCTGTGTTTCATCCTTGACGGCGATATTCTCAAAATAGCGGACGGCATTGAAGGAAGTATAGCCGTATAGTCCGCAGTATTCGGTGTATTCTCCCTCTACCTGGATGCGGTCGATGAGGGCATGGATAGCTTCGGCAGAACCGAAGCCTGCGGACAAAGGCTTACGCTCGGTGCTTCCATCGGGATAACTGATAGACACTTGCCCATGTCCGATGGCGACACTGGCGATGGGGTTGATACCGATAAAGGAACGGGAATTGTCCTTGTCGTGATAGTCAGAACTCTCCATCAATGCACTCTGTGGATAGATGTCCCGCAGTCTCATATAGACTCCTACGGGAGTGTAGAGGTCGGCAAGGATAGTCTTGCTATAGGTCGTGAATTTAAAAGTCTCCATATTCTCCTGCCATTTGTTTGTTGTTCAGATAGGTTTCTACGTCTTTGTCCCCCCGTCCGCTGACTGTCAGTACAACGACATCGTCTTTCTTAAACGTCATCTTGCTGAGCGCAGCAATCGCATGGGCACTCTCCAAGGCAGGGATGATACCCTCCATGCGTGTCAGTTCATAGGCGGCTTTCACTGCCTCGTCGTCATTGATGGAATAGACGGTGGCACGGTGTTGTGAGGCGAGGTTGGCATGCATCGGACCGATGCCGGGATAGTCGAGTCCGGCAGAGATGGATTCCGCTTCGATGATCTGTCCGTCAGGCGTCTGCATGACTAATGTCTTGGCACCGTGCAGGATACCCAGTCTTCCGGCATGGATGGTAGCTGCCGTATGTCCGGTATCGGCACCTTGTCCTCCTGCCTCGGCAAGGACAATCTTGACACGCTCGTCATCGATATAGTGATAGATGGTGCCTGCGGCGTTACTGCCGCCACCGACACATGCCATCAGGATGTCGGGATAGTCACGGCCGATTTTTTCCTGTAACTGTTCCTTGATCTCTGCAGAGATGATACTCTGCAAACGTGCTACCATGTCGGGGTAGGGATGAGGCCCCACGGTACTGCCTATGATATAAAAGGTGTCGGAAGGATGACAGCACCAGTCGCGGATAGCCTCATTGGTGGCATCCTTGAGGGTCCAGTTGCCTGTCTTGACTGGTCGTACTTCTGCACCGAGCATCTTCATACGTTCCACATTGACGTGCTGGCGTTCCACGTCCAAGGCTCCCTGGTAGACTACACAGGGCATATCCATCAAAGCACAGACCGTCGCTGTTGCCACACCGTGCTGACCGGCACCTGTCTCGGCGATGATGCGCTTCTTGCCCATCTTCTTCGCCAGCAGGATCTGTCCGATAGTGTTGTTGATCTTATGAGCACCCGTATGGTTCAGGTCTTCCCGTTTCAGATACAGGTGACAACCGTATTTCTCACTCATCCGTTTGGCCAGATAGAGCGGGGACGGACGACCTACATAGTCACGCAGGAGTTCCATGTACTCTTTCTTGAAAGCTTCTGACTCAATGATCGGCAAGTATTCCTCTTGCAGCTTCTGGACTGTGGCATAGAGAATCTCGGGGACATAGGCTCCGCCAAACTCTCCGTAGAATCCGTTCTTGTCGACTAAAAATGTTTTCTCCATATTCTTTTTGTTAAGTTTTTACTCATGACCTAAAAAAGGCTCGTCGCGTTAACGACGAGCCTTTGGGTATCTTTATGAATACATACGGCTTCGTACCTCGCGACTATTTGAATCTCGAGTTACGCCACCACCATGCATTCATCATTCTTGTCATATATGATATATTTTTATGTTTTGGCTGCAAAAGTACACATAATCTTTTAATCTGCAAACTTTTTTCATGTTTTTTTTACGATATGAAACAAAATTATCTCAAAAACTTGCAAATCTGCTGATTTAGTACTATATTTGCCCCCGATAAGACATCGTCGGCAATTGTTGACACCTTATCAAATTATGAAGTGAGGTTGGTAGCGTCCTGCACCAACCTCTTTTCATTTAGATCTCCCATCCGATGGCTGAGGCACCAAGCACAGCGGCCGATGCTCCGTCAAGACCACTGACTAAGAACTGTGCCTTGCCTTTGAAGATGTTCATGACACTTGCTTCGTAGGCACGCTTGATAGGCTCCATGATCAGGTCACCTGCCTTTACCATACCACCGAAGAAGATGAATGCCTCAGGACTGCTGAAGGCTGCGAAGTCGGCACAGGCCTCACCCAGCATCTTACCCGTAAACTCGTATATCTCCTTGGCAAGCTCATCACCCTTACCGGCGGCGATAGAGACATCCAGGGAAGTGATATCCTCAGGATTCATCTCACGGAGCAGGGAGGGACGTTCTGTCTTTGCCAACAATTCACGTGCCGTACGGGCAACACCTGTTGCGGAGCAATAGGCTTCCAGACAACCGGTACGTCCGCAACCACAACTACGGCCTTCCGCACCGCGGACCATGGTGACATGGCCTAACTCGCCTGCAAAACCGTCACAGCCATATACCAGTTGTCCGTTGATGACGATACCCGATCCGACACCTGTTCCCAACGTGATGACGATAAAATTCTTCATGCCGCGAGCCACACCGTAGATCATCTCACCCAGTGCTGCTGCATTGGCATCATTGGTCAGTGCTACGGGGATACCCAGTGCATCGCTGAACAACTTGCCCAAGGGGACGATGCCGTTATTTGCCCACGGAAGGTTGGGGGCGAACTCTATGGTACCGTTATAGTAGTTGCCATTGGGGGCACCAATACCCATGGCTTTGATCTTCTCGATACCACCGACTTGGTCGATAATGGGCTGGAGTGCCTCTACCGATGCCTTGACGTAGTCTTCCACTTTCTCATAGCCACCAGTCTTAATGGCTGTTGTTGCCTTGATATCTCCACGGGCATCCACAATGCCGAATACAGAGTTTGTACCTCCTAAGTCTAAACCGATCACGTACGGTTTGATTCCTGATTGTTCGTTCATATATTTATAGTTTAATGTTAATTGTCATTTAAGGTGTTTAACCATGCAAAGATAGTCATTTCTTTGCAAAACTATTGCCCTTTAACTCCCTTTAACTTCTTTAACTCCTTTAACTCCTTAAAAAAGTGTACCTTTGCACCGGATATGCCGTTTCCGATACATATAAATATCGTAGATTTAGTGTTCAAGGGCATGCTGATAGGCATGATAGCCTCGGCGCCGATGGGACCGGTGGGTGTCCTCTGTGTGCAGCGTACGCTGAACAAAGGTCGCCTGTTCGGTTTGGCTACTGGTGTGGGGGCTGCCGTGAGTGATATTATCTATGCCGGCATCACCGGTTTTGGTATGGTGTTTGTGATGGATTTCATCAACAACGACCAGAACAAGTTCTACTTGCAAATCATCGGCAGTGTGTTGTTGTTGGCCTTTGGTATCTTTACCTGGCGCAGTGACCCTACGAAGAATATGCACAAGTCGGGACAACAGAAGGGTACGCTTTGGTATAATGCATGGACGGCATTCCTGGTGACATTCTCCAATCCCTTGATTATATTCCTTTTCATGGCATTGTTCGCCCAGTTTGCCTTCGTCATTCCCGACCATCCTTTTGAGATGTTGGTGGGTTTTGCCAGTATCGTGGGCGGTGCCCTGCTGTGGTGGTATGGGTTGACATGGCTGGTAGACAAGATACGTGCCATCTTCGATGATTCGGGTATCCGTATGATCAACCAGGTGATTGGTGTCATCGTGATTATTTTCTCTGTCATCTTCCTGTTTGGGACGGTGACTAACCTTTACAGATTCTTTTAAAAGGTAAAAAGTAAAAGGGTAAAATGTTTATAGCACAGGAATTAAGAAAGAAGAATATAGCGGAGTATCTGTTGTATATGTGGCAGGTGGAAGACACTATCCGTGCCTTCGGCTGTTCTTTGAGTCGGATACGGCGGGAGTATATCGATCGTTTCGACTATACGGAGGAGCAGAAGGAAGAAGAGGCGGATTGGTATGGTAACCTGATCCGGATGATGAACGAGGAAGGGTGTCGTGAGAAAGGACATATACAGATTAATAAGGTGGTGCTCCAACAGTTGGAGGAGCTGCATGTCCAGTTGCTGAATAGTCCTAAGTTCCCCTTTTATAATGCGGAATACTACAAAGTGTTGCCCTATATCGTAGAACTGCGTAACCATGGTGCCGACAGGGAGGAGAATGAGATAGAGACCTGTTTCAACTCCCTCTACGGTGTGATGATGCTCCGTCTGCAGAAGAAAGACATCTCTTTGGAAACACAGCATGCGGTGAAGGAGATTTCTACGTTTATCGGGATGCTTAACGACTATTACCTGAAAGACAAGCAGGAGCCTTTGGAATTTGAATAGATTATGAAAATATTGATTACCGGCTGTAACGGCCAGTTGGGAAATGAGATGCAGTTGCTGGAGAAGGAATATTCCCGGCACCAATGGTTTAATACAGATGTGGCAGAACTGGACATCACCAATCAGGATGCCGTGGAACAGTTTGTGGCAGACAACGATATCGACGGCATCGTCAACTGTGCTGCCTATACTGCCGTTGACAAGGCAGAGGATAACGAGGAACTCTGTACGAAACTGAATGCGGAGGCTCCTGCCTATCTGGCCCATGCCATGGGACAGCGTGGTGGATGGATGATACAGATATCCACCGACTATGTGTTTGACGGGACGAAACATACTCCTTATGTGGAGGATGACGACACCTGTCCGAACAGTGTCTATGGACGTACCAAACTGGTAGGTGAACTCAATGTCCAGAAATTGTGTGAGCATTCGATGATTATCCGTACGGCATGGCTGTATTCCACTTTCGGAAATAATTTCGTAAAGACGATGATTCGTCTGGGGAAAGAGAAAACGGAATTAGGCGTTATCTTCGACCAGATCGGTACGCCGACTTATGCCCGTGACCTTGCTGTGGTGATAATGACGGCTATCGACAAGGGAATCGTCCCTGGTGTCTATCATTTCTCCAACGAGGGTGTCATTTCATGGTATGACTTCACCAAGGCGATACATCGCATAGCAGGTATCACTACCTGTCATGTGCGTCCGTTGCATACCGCTGAGTATCCCACGCCTGCCAACCGTCCCCATTATTCCGTGTTGGACAAGACGAAGCTGAAAGAGATGTATGGTATTGAGATTCCCTATTGGGAAGAAAGTTTGAAAGATTGTATTGAGAAACTATGAATCAGGAAATAGAGAGAAGAAGAACCTTTGCGATTATATCGCACCCGGATGCCGGTAAGACGACGCTGACGGAGAAGTTTTTGCTGTTCGGTGGACAGATACAGGTCGCCGGTGCAGTGAAGAATAACAAGATCAAGAAGACGGCAACCTCCGACTGGATGGACATTGAGAAACAACGTGGTATCTCTGTGTCTACCTCTGTCATGGAGTTTGACTATACGCCAGAGGGTTCGGATATAGAATATAAGGTGAACATCCTCGACACCCCGGGTCACCAGGACTTTGCCGAGGATACCTATCGTACCTTGACAGCCGTCGACTCGGCGATTATCGTCGTGGACGGTGCGAAGGGCGTGGAGACACAGACACGTAAACTGATGAATGTATGCCGTATGCGTAATACACCCGTCATTATCTTCATCAATAAGATGGACCGCGAGGGACGTGACCCCTTTGACTTGTTGGACGAGTTGGAGCAGGAACTGGAAATCAAGGTGCGCCCACTATCATGGCCTATCAACCAAGGAGCCAAGTTCAAGGGTGTCTATAATATCTATGAGCAGAAGTTGGATTTATTCACCCCCGACAAGCAGCGCGTCACGGAGAAAGTGGAGGTAGAACTCGACAGCAAGGAACTGGATGAGCGCGTCGGAGAGACCGATGCGAACAAGTTACGTGAGGACTTGGAACTGGTGGATGGTGTCTACCCTGCGTTTGAGGTGGATACTTATCGCTCTGCCGAGGTGGCTCCAGTGTTCTTCGGCTCTGCTCTGAATAACTTTGGTGTGCAAGAACTCTTAAACTGTTTTGTGGAGATAGCTCCGAGTCCCCGTGACACGAAGGCAGAGGAGCGTATGGTGAAACCTGAGGAGCCTAAGTTCACGGGTTTTATCTTCAAGATCACAGCGAATATCGATCCCAACCACCGTTCGTGTATCGCCTTCTGTAAGGTGTGCAGTGGTAAGTTCCAGCGCAACCAGCCCTATCTGCATGTCCGTCAAGGTAAGACACTGCGGTTCTCCAGTCCTACGCAGTTCATGGCGCAGCGTAAGTCGACCATCGACGAGGCGTGGCCTGGTGACATCGTCGGTCTGCCGGACAATGGCATTTTTAAGATCGGTGATACGTTGACGGAAGGTGAACAACTACATTTCCGTGGTTTGCCCTCGTTCTCGCCAGAGTTGTTCAAGTATATCGAGAATGACGATCCGATGCGCTCGAAGCAGTTGCAGAAAGGTATCGACCAGTTGATGGACGAAGGTGTTGCCCAGTTGTTTGTCAACCAGTTCAACGGTCGCAAGATTGTGGGTACCGTGGGTCAGTTGCAGTTTGAAGTCATCCAGTACCGCTTGGAAAACGAGTACAATGCCAAGTGCCGCTGGGAACCCGTCCATCTCTATAAGGCATGCTGGATAGAGAGTGACGATGCCGCAGAGTTGGAGAACTTCAAGAAGCGCAAATATCAGTATATGGCAAAGGACAAAGAGGGACGTGATGTCTTCCTTGCTGATAGTGGCTATGTGCTCTCTATGGCACAAGAAGACTTCAAGCATATCAAGTTCCATTTTACTTCAGAGTTTTGAATCAGGTTTTATGAAAGTTAGCATTATTTCAAATAATAAAAAGTTATTATTATGGGTATATTTATATTAATCATTCTTGCGATTCTGATTGGTTTTGGAATTGCTTTATATTTCATACACCGTCATTATGAGCGGTTGTTGAGTAAAGAAATAAAGCGTGCTCAAAAGAGTGAGCAGTTAAAGTCGGTATTTATCGATAATATTGTCCATACACTGAGAAGTCCGCTAAACGCTATATTGGAGTATAGCAATTATATCCTTGAAGAAAAGGATGAAACGATGCAGTTTGCACAGGTGAAGGAGATGGCGACTAATATCAACAAGGACTGTGAACAGTTAATCAACTTCGTCTCACAACTTTTCGAATTATCCAAGTTTGAGGGAGTCACACCTTCTTTTACGTTCATTGAGGTCAATCTCATTGAACTCATGGCATCCTATCGACGTGAGGTTTTGAACGTCACCAAACCTGATGTCTTCGTTCATGTTAGGACTGACCTTTCCCCTCACTGTAGGGCGATGCTCGACACTAATTTCATGCATCAACTCATGATGCATCTCCTGACGAATGCTGCAAGGCACACCACACAGGGCGATATCATCATCAAATATGGAAATGAGCGCAAGGGAATCAAGGTTACCATCACCTATACAGGCATTGGGCAGGCAGAACTGATTGGCTCTGATATTTACACTTTCCTTCAGAAAGAAGATGCCTTGATGAATTTCAAAGAGTCTTCCATACTCGGACTTGCTATGTGCAAAGCTATTGTCGAAGTTCTTGGAGGCGAGTTTTACATGGACACAGAATATAATAAGAAGACTGTTGCTACTTTCTGGTTCCCCTGCAAAATGATTGACATGCACAAGAAGGCGTAGGTTTTAAACTTCGTCATGATATGGAATAGGTAGAAAATATTACCTTTGCAGGTGAAATGACAAAAGAGCAGGATATAAAGAAAGCAGTGGAAGTGTTACGGAAGGGTGGGGTGATCCTCTATCCTACGGATACGGTATGG
Organism: Prevotella sp.; assembly: GCA_017645645.1. Classification (GTDB taxonomy): domain Bacteria; phylum Bacteroidota; class Bacteroidia; order Bacteroidales; family Bacteroidaceae; genus Prevotella. The sequence goes on from JAGCOB010000014.1 coordinate 47,119, forward strand.
GGCATCGGCTGTGATGCAACCAATGCCGAGGCTGTGAAGAGGGTGTATGACATCAAACAGCGTGACGACTCGAAGGCACTGATCTGTCTGGTAGACAGCGATGCCCGTCTGCAACGGTATGTCAGGAATGTGCCGGATGTGGCGTGGCAACTCATTGACAGTCTGAAAGAGAGTGACAGCAAACCGACAACACTGATACTCGATGGTGCCATCAATCTGGCTCCGAACCTCATCGCGGAAGACGGCAGTATCGGTATGCGCATCACACAGGAGCCTTTCTCGAAGGAACTCTGTTATCGTTTCCAGAAGGCACTCGTCTCTACCTCGGCGAATATCAGTGGTGAGCCTGCCGCCCAGAACTACTGTGACATCGACCCTCGTATCATCGAGGCAGTCGACTATGTCTGTTGGAGCCGCCGTCAGGAGCATAAGCCTCATAAGCCATCCAGTATTATCCGTCTGAAAGAGAATGGGGAAGTGCAAATCATCAGGAAATAACCATGCAAAAAGAAGCAACAGAAGGAAGGCCGACATGGCTACAGCGACTGCATGAATGGCGGATAGAGCATGTGAGCGACAGGATGTTCCTGCTCGTACTGGCTTTCTTTGTGGGTTTGTTCTCCGCTGTTGCCGCTTTTATACTCCATGGTATGATTAACCAGATTGTCGCCTTGTTGACGGGGCAGTTCTCTGTCACGAGTTACAACTGGTTGTATCTGGTATATCCTGTCATCGGTATCTACCTGACTTCCTTATTCGTCCGTCATATCGTGAAGGACAATATCTCTCACGGTATTACCCGTATCCTCTATGCCATCTCCTCGAAGAAGTCGCGGTTGAAGGCACATAATACTTGGTCGAGTGTCATCGCCTCTGCCATCACCATCGGTTTCGGTGGTTCTGTGGGTGCTGAGGCTCCTATCGTACTGACAGGTTCCGCCATCGGCTCGAACCTGGGACAGCTCTTCAAACTCGACAGTAAGACGCTGATGACGTTGGTGGGCTGCGGTGCCGCCGGTGCCATAGCCGGTATCTTTAAGGCACCGATAGCCGGACTGGTGTTCACGCTGGAGGTACTGATGATTGACCTAACGATGGCATCGCTGCTGCCTATCCTGATCTCCTGTGTGACAGCGACGTGCTTTACCTATATCTTCAGTGGTAATGCGGTACTGTTTACCTTCCATCTGGATTCTGACTGGACGGTACAGCGAGTGCCTGCCACCATCCTGTTGGGTGTCACCTGCGGACTGGTGAGTCTCTATTTTATCCGGACGATGAATGCCTGTGAGGATATGTTTGCCCGTTTCAAGGACAAGCCCTATGTACGACTGCTGATAGGCGGAGCCATTCTGAGCACGCTGATCTTCCTGTTCCCGTCGTTGTATGGGGAGGGCTATCATAGCATCAATCTGTTGTTGAACGGTAAGACGGAGGCTGACTGGAACCAGATATTGGAAGGCTCCCTATTCTACGGGCATCATGAGTTCCTGATCGGCTACCTTGCCTTGGTACTCTTCACCAAGGTCTTTGCCACCAGTGCAACGAACGGCGGTGGCGGATGCGGCGGTACGTTTGCTCCCTCGTTGTTCATTGGCTGCTTCACGGGTTTCCTGTTCTCCCGTCTGTGGAACATGAACGAGATAGGGGTGTATGTCCCAGAGAAGAACTTTGCCCTGTTGGGAATGGCTGGCGTAATGTCGGGTGTGATGCATGCACCGTTGACGGGTATCTTCCTGATTGCGGAGATAACCAGTGGCTATGATCTCTTCATGCCATTGATGATAGTCTCTGTCTTCGCATACCTTACTATCATTATCTTTGAGCCGCATAGTATCTATGGCATGCGACTGGCCAGGAAAGGACAACTGATTACCCATCATACCGACCATGCGGTGCTGACACTGATGAGTCTGGACTCCGTGATAGACCGTGACTATCAGGCGGTGGACCCTGATATGGAACTGGGACAGATGGTACATAAGATCAGTCGCTCGCATCATGATATGCTGCCTGTGACAGATGCCGCAGGTAGTCTGTTGGGAGAGATCAATATCGTGAAGATCCGGCATGTCGTGTTCCGTACCGAGTTGTACCATCACTTCAAGGCGAGTCAGTTGATGACAGCCCCTGCCGCCGTATTGGATGACGGGACACCAATGGCGGAGGTGATGCGTACCTTTGAGAAGACACAGGCCGACTGGCTCCCTGTGTTGGATGAGGAGCGGCATTTGAAGGGCTATATCTCCCGGAAACGGATGTTCAGCATGTATCGGAAGACGGTGCATGACTTTAGTCAGGAGTGACGACATTCCGGCACCTCGGCATTCCGACATCCCGGCATTCCGACATAACGAAATAAGAAAGAAATGACAAAAGAAGACTTAAGAATAATTTTCATGGGAACCCCGGAGTTTGCAGTGGAGACTCTGAAGGCTTTGGTGTTGAACGGCTATCATGTAGTGGCGGTGGTGACGCAGCCTGACAAGCCCGTGGGACGGCATGGCTCCGTGTTACAGTCTTCGGCAGTGAAGCAATATGCCGTGGAGCACGGTATTCCCGTCCTCCAGCCCGAGAAGATGAAAGACCCGCAGTTCGTGGAGACGTTGCGCTCCTATCGTGCCAACTTGCAGGTGGTGGTCGCCTTCCGGATGTTGCCGGAGGTGGTGTGGGCCATGCCGGATTACGGCACCTTTAATGTGCATGCCGCTTTGCTACCCCAGTATCGCGGTGCCGCACCCATTAATTGGGCGGTCATCAACGGAGAGACACAGACGGGTGTGACAACCTTCTTCCTCGACCATGACATCGACACGGGGCGTATCATCATGAAGAAAACCTTTGACATCCCTGACGATGCCGATGTGGAATACGTCTATGACGGGCTGATGCACCTGGGTGCAGAAATCTGTCTGGAGACATTGCAGGCGATTATTGATGCTGACGGATATCCGGTTACGATAGCACAGGATGATGCCAATAGCCAACAACCAATAGCCAACAGCCCCTTGAAGTCTGCTCCCAAGATATTCAAGGAGACCTGTGAGATCGACTGGACGAAGACAGCGAAGCAGGTCTATGACTTTGTCCGTGGACTGAGTCCTTATCCTGGTGCCTGGACAACTCTGGTCACTCCAGACGACAAGGAAACGGTGCTGAAAATCATCAAGACCCGTAAGACAGGATTGGAGTGCCAGGCAGAGACGGGGAGTTTACGGATAGAAGGAAAACAACTGCAAGTAGCCGCTGCCGACCAGTGGTTACAGTTGGAGGAGCTGCAGCTTGCCGGTAAGAAACGGATGGCGGTGCGTGACTTCCTGAACGGGATGAAAGACATCGACCAATGTCGTATAAAATAAATAATGTTAATTAGAAAATAAAATATCAGGGTTGTGCGTTTGAAGAGTAGAAAGCAATTTAAATAGTAATGCCTATGCAAATTTTTACTCAAGAGAACTTAATTCAGCCCAATAAGTCGACCATCCTTCTGATCAAGCAGATGGCCCGTATGTACAGAACAGTAAAACAGTCGGACAATACCCTTGTGGTACAAGGCCTGAATTAAAGAAAGAAAAATGACGAAAGTATCCCCTTCATTGCTCGCTGCCGATTTCCTGCATCTCGACCGCGACATCGAAATGATTAACCGCAGTGATGCCGACTGGCTTCACTTGGATGTGATGGACGGTGTGTTTGTACCCAACATCTCTTTTGGTTTCCCCGTATTGGAAGCTGTCGCTTCACAATGTAAGAAACCTTTGGATGTGCATTATATGATTGTACATCCTGAGAAGTTTATCAAACAGACAGCCAAGTTAGGGGCTATGATGATGAATGTCCATTATGAGGCTTGCGACCATCTGCACCGTACCGTTCAGGAAATCCATGATGCTGGCATGAAGGCTGGTGTGACCTTGAATCCTGCCACCCCCGTTTCAATGCTCGAGGATATCATCGGTGATGTAGAGATGGTACTGCTGATGAGTGTCAATCCCGGTTTCGGAGGACAGAAATTCATAGAGAACACCATTCAGAAAGTGCAGCGTCTCCGTCGTATGATTGATGAGCGCGGGTTAAAGACCTTGATAGAGGTGGATGGCGGTGTACAGGGAGAAACAGCTCCCCGTCTTGTCAAGGCAGGAGTGGATGTGCTGGTCAGTGGCAGCTATGTGTTCAAGGCTCCCCATCCTGAAGAGACCATCAAACAACTGAGGGCACTCTAGATTTCCATATCCAGTTGGATGCGGTGCTGCTTTGCCATGCGCCGCATATTGATCAGGGCGTAGCGCATACGTCCCAGAGAGGTGTTGATGCTGACACCCGTGAGTTCTGCAATCTCTTTGAACGATAATTCCTGATAGAAGCGCATGTATACCACCTCTCGTTGAACGGCAGGTAGTGTGTCCATCAGATGACGGACATCATTCATGACTTGTGTGTTGACATACTCGCTTTCACGACTGCCTTCCGTGAGAGCATCGTTGCTGAGATGACTCAGGTCATTGTCGGCATTCGGCTCGATGATATGCTCACTCTTAGTCCGGCGGAACTTGTCTATGATGATGTTATGGGCGATGCGGGTGAGCCAGAAGGAGAACTTTCCGGAGTCAGCGTATTTCCCGTCCTGTAACTTCACGATAGCCTTGATGAAGGTATCTTGGAAGATATCGTTCGCCGTATCCTGGTCACGGACCACGAATAGGATATAATTAAACAACTTTTGTTGGTTTCTCGCTAATAGCTCATCAAAAGCCTTGTTGTCTCCCGCGGTATAGAGAAGGGCAAGCTCCTCGTCAGTGCGGTTTGCATATGTCTTCATACTCAACTATTTTATATTGAAGTAGAAGTCTGTTCGATAGGCAATCGGTTTAAGTTATTAACAATATTTATTATTTCGCCTGCAAAAATAAGTAAAAAAAACATTTCGACCAAATAAAATCGAAGAAAAATGATATAAAAGGGCATTTATCATCAAAAAAGAGCAGCTTTCTTGCTGCTCTTGGTGTTTATTCTGCTAATTGTAGCAGGTATTTCCCGTAATCGTTCTTTGCCATAGGCTCGGCGACTTTCCGGAGCTGTTCTTTAGTGATCCATCCCCGTTTAAAAGCAATCTCCTCCAGACAGGCGACCTTTAGTCCCTGACGTTTCTCAATCACTTCAATGAAGGTGGAAGCTTCGGAGAGTGAGTCGTGTGTGCCTGTATCTAGCCAGGCAAAGCCGCGCTGCAGGGTCTGTACTTTCAGGTTCTTCTGTTTGAGATACTCCTGGTTGACTGTCGTGATCTCCAGTTCGCCACGTGCGCTGGGTTTGATGTTTTTGGCAATCTCCACTACGCTGTTGGGATAGAAGTAAAGACCGACGACCGCATAGTTGGACTTGGGATGAGCAGGTTTCTCCTCAATGCTCAGACAGTTTCCGTCTGTGTCAAACTCCGCCACACCGTAACGCTCCGGATCGTTGACGTAATAGCCGAACACCGTTGCCTGTCCATGTTTCTCCGCATTCTCCACGCTTTGTTTTAAGAGTCCGGTGAATCCACTTCCGTAGAAGATGTTGTCACCAAGCACAAGACAGGCGCAGTCGTCACCGATAAACTCCTCTCCGATAATGAATGCCTGGGCAAGTCCGTCGGGGGAGGGCTGTTCGGCATACTCAAAGCGTACACCTAATGCTGAGCCGTCGCCAAGCAGTCTCTTGAATCCGGGCAGGTCGTATGGGGTGGAGATAATCAGAATCTCACGGATTCCGGCAAGCATCAGTGCGGAAATCGGGTAGTAGATCATCGGTTTGTCGAAAATAGGAATTAACTGTTTGCTGATTCCTTTGGTGATGGGGTAGAGGCGTGTGCCACTGCCTCCGGCTAATACGATACCTTTCATAATAGTGAACTAATAGATGTTTTCGGTGCAAATATATAAAATAATTATCAATTATCAGTTGTCAATTATCAATTATTTCGTACCTTTGCACCGTTAAATAAATATATTATGGGATTTTTTTCAAAAATATTCGGTCGTAAGACTGATGAGGAACAACAGAAAGCAGGTGGCATGGAGGATTTCATGACACTGATACGGGTATATTTCCAGGCAGTCATGGCAGCAGACCTCGGCATCACTAATCTTGCCGCCTTGCCTGACCTGCGCGTTTTCAAGGCAACGTTACATGTGCCTACCCAGAACAACAAGCTCGGACTTGCAGAGAAATCACGCTGTAAGAAGATGCTGATGAATATCTATGGGATGGATGAGGAATTCACCAAGGAGATAGAGCAGAGTATCCGTAAGCGTTGTAAGAAACCGCAGGACATTCAGACTTACATGATCCAGTTCTCTGCCTTCTCGCAGGACCTGATGATGCTGACAGGTAATCTGATGAAATTCAAGCTTCGTCTGCCGGGATTCTTCAAGAGCGCCATCTATACGATGACAGAGAAAACGGTGAATGATATATTCAACAAAAATGACTTCTCGGATGCCGGTGTCATGAAAACGGTCGTGGCCATCCGCCAGTATGACCAGAAACTGGGTTTTACCCAGCAGTGGGTAACTCATTTCGTTTATAAGATAGTGATGCTTGCAAAGAAGGAAAAACGTCCGGCAGAGGCAGATTCGAAATAAAAAACGTTAAATCTGCAAAGAAAGCAGGGCTAATAACGAAAAATATACTACCTTTGTAAAACAAAGCGAGCTACAATGACGCCTAATGAGAAAACTTTAGCCACCTTTGAAACCCGTTTAAGGCAAATGATTCTCCGTTTTCAGGAACTGAGGAAGGAGAACGAAGACTTGTATGCGTTGGTCGAGAAGAACGAGCAGAACATCAAGCAACTGCAGGCTAAGTTGGAACAGGGACAGCGTGATTACGACTCGCTCAAAATGGCGAAGATGATTGAGATTACCGATGGCGACTTAGACGGAGCCAAGGAAAGGTTATCGAAACTTATACGTGATGTCAATAAGTGCATTGCAATCCTCAGTGACGAAGAACAATAGGGAAAACAGGCAAAATGGCATATCAGAACAAACTACATATACGGTTGCATGTCTACGATGAGGAAATCGAAGTCGGAATCAACAGAGAAGACGAAGAGTTCTATCGTTTGGCAGCCAAACTCATTACCGACCGTTATAATGCCTATGCTCAGGCATATAAGGGTCGTAAGAGTGAGCATACAATTTCGTTGATGACGCTCGTCGACATCGCGTTGTTGTATCAGAAGGAACGTTCGCACAATGATACTGCTCCCTATGATAATGTTCTTGCCCGCCTGACCGCTGAGATTGAGGAAGCCTTGGGTACGTCGCCAAAATGACAAGAGAACATTAACTCAATATATATTATTTTATGATTATTGTAATAATAACTGCCGTCGTAGCCCTTATATTAGGAGGGTTGTGCGGATTTTTGATTTTCCGTTTTGTTATTAAGGGAAAATATAATGAAATAGTGAGTGCGGCGAAGAAAGAGGCCGAGGTCATCAAGGAAAAGAAACTGCTGGAGGTCAAGGAGAAGTTCCTGAACAAGAAAAGCGAGTTGGAGAAGGAGGTACAACAGCGTAACCAGCATCTCCAGCAGAGCGAGAACAAGTTGAAGCAGCGTGAGATTTCCTTGAATCAGCGTCAGGAGGAACTGGGTCGTCGTAAGAATGAACTGGACAACCAGCAGACACGTATCGACAACGAGAAGAAACTGCTCGTCATCAAGAACGAGGAACTGGAGAAGATGCAGATGCAGGAGCGTACGAAACTGGAGGAACTCTCCGGGTTGAGTGCGGAAGAGGCAAAGGCCCGTCTGGTGGAAGCCATGAAGGATGAGGCTAAGACCGATGCCGCCAGCTATATCAATGAGATCATGGATGAGGCGAAGCTCAATGCCAATGCGCAGGCCAAGAAGATTGTCATCCAGACTATCCAGCGTGTGGCAACGGAGACAGCTATTGAGAACTCTGTCAGTGTCTTCCATATCGACAACGATGATGTGAAAGGTCGTATTATCGGTCGTGAGGGACGTAACATCCGTGCCTTGGAGGCTGCCTGCGGTGTGGAGATTGTCGTTGACGACACTCCCGAGGCTATCGTCATCTCTGCCTTCGATCCCATCCGTCGTGAGACCTGTCGTCTGGCCCTCCATCAACTGGTGAGTGACGGTCGTATCCATCCCGCCCGTATCGAGGAAGTGGTGGCAAAGGTGAAGAAGCAGTTGGAGAACGAGGTCATTGAGACCGGTAAGCGTACAGCTATCGACTTGGGTGTCCACGGCCTGCATCCAGAACTTATCCGTATCATCGGTAAGATGAAATACCGTTCTTCCTATGGACAGAACCTCTTGCAGCATGCTCGTGAGACGGCTAACCTCTGTGCCGTCATGGCTGCCGAGTTAGGACTGAACCCTAAGAAGGCAAAACGTGCCGGTCTGTTGCATGATATCGGTAAGGTGCCCGATGAGGATACCGAGGATCCACACGCACTCTATGGTGCCAAGATTGCAGAGAAATACAAGGAGAAACCTGATATCTGCAATGCCATCGGTGCTCACCATGACGAGATGGAGATGCAGACACTGCTGGCTCCTATCGTACAGATTTGTGATGCGATCAGCGGTGCCCGTCCTGGTGCTCGTCGTGAGATCGTGGAGGCCTATATCAAGCGTCTGAACGACCTGGAGGCAATCGCCATGAGCTATCCTGGTGTCACCAAGACCTATGCCATCCAGGCTGGTCGTGAACTTCGTGTCATCGTCGGTGCCGACAAGATGGACGACGCTGAGACAGAGGCACTCAGTGGTGAGATAGCTACGAAGATCCAGAACGAGATGACGTATCCGGGACAGGTGAAGATCACCGTTATCCGAGAGACGCGTTCTGTGGCTTATGCGAAATAAAAGAGAAAGGCTTGGAAATTTCCAAGCCTTTTTTCTTATCTCTTATCCATGGGGTAGTGGACACCCCATTTGAAACGCAGGTCGTCCATCAGTTTCATAATATATAAGGTCTCGTCCAAGGGCATGTAGGGTGTTTCTGTCAACCCGTTGTTGATGGCATCCTTACAAGCCAGGAATTGGTATTCGTACCCCGTGATCTGTTGGGGCACCTTGATCTCCTCCACGAAGACACGGTCACGCTTGTATATCTTCACGCTCTGAGGATTATTGATATTATCTACGATGAGATAACCTTCCGTGCCACAGATGGTGCCCTGGTTGTCGTTGACACAACATGCCGATGACTGGATGTTTGCCATGATGCCACCCTCCATCCGCCATGAGATGGTGTTGGTAAGGTCCATCCCCGTGTCCGACTTCATACATTGTGACTCCATCTGCTCTATCTTGGCATCGCAGAACATACGGACGAAATTGATGCCATAGACTCCAAGGTCGAGCAAGGCACCGCCGCAGAGGTCGGCACGCATGATACGCGGCTTGTCACCCATGCTGTAACCGATACTGCCTGTCAGCAGGCGCAACTCACCGAGTCTGCCGCTCTTGATGATCTTACGGATGGTCTTTACGACAGGTTGATAGCGTGTCCAGATAGCCTCTGCGAGAAATACTTTCTTTTCACGAGCCGCCTTCACAATGGCAATACTCTGCTCATAATTCGCCATGAAGGCTTTCTCTACCAGACAGGGCTTCCCTTTCTGGATAGCCTCCATCGTCACGTCGAAATGATGGGAGTGGGGGGTACCTACATAGACGAGGTCGATATCCTCTGCGTCCAGTAATTCAGAATAAGAGCCATAGGCATGAGGGATTCCCCATTTCCGGGCAAATGCCTCTGCCTTGGACAGGGTACGTGAGGCTACTGCCTCGCAGGTGACACCTTCCAGCCGCTGAATCGTGTATGCAGCCTTCTCGGCAATCCACCCTGTGGCAATGATACCTACTCGTAAGTCATTCTGTTTCATAGTTCTGTTGTTTAGTTTTGGTGTTGTAATCATTGTGCTGTTTAGAAAGCCTCAAACTGCGGGTTGTCCACTTTCTTGACTGCCATGCACTCCATCTCTACCAGCCATCCCGGACGACAGACGGATGCGTGGACGATGACGTATGGCTTGCCGTGGAAACGCTCCTCGTAGAGTTGTTTCACCACCTGATAATCGGCAGTGTCACGAAGATAGACAATCATATACCCGACATCCTCGTAGGTGCATTCCGCCTCGGCAAGCAGCGTCTCTACATTCTCCCACATACGGTGGGTCTGCTGGCGGACATCTTTCGGATACATAATCTCTCCCTTGTTATTGATGCTTGCCGTACCCGAGATGAACACGTGTCGGCGGTCCTGATAGTCCACACGGGTACCACGCTCAAAGCTCACTCCATAGTCGCTGGTGCGGTTGAGGTGCGTAGGAGCATACAAGTAGTGGATCTGTTTTTCCTTGATGCCTGCGATGGCATAGTTGTCCATCTGTGACAATACATTCGGGTCAGCCTGTCTGCCACCGATACCTGTAGAGGCGATGAAATGCGTGTTGACCGTCAGTCCCTGCGTAAAGAAGAACTGGTTACGGGCGCGGACGACACCACCGTAGTTCAGGTCTACGTCGTTGACGAAGATCCAGGTGCGGATACAGTTGTCCTTCAGCGTACATCCCTCCTCAATCAGTTGCATGCTGTATTCGTTGAAGAGCAGGCGCATCTGGTATTCCGAGTTTGCCGCCATGTTATGGGCACTGCCGTTCCACAGGTGGCGGAAACTGCCGTGACTGACTTCATACAGTCCACTTTTGCCGACCCCTGTCTGCACACCTGTCATCAGGTATACCCAGAGGGCGACCTTCGTGCCGTCCAGCGGAGCCTGTTGGATAATGCTCTTGGCACAGTCGGTAACGTCATTGACAATGATATCGTCAGCCTGATTGGCAGCATCACTGAGAAGGTAACGCTTGAAGACACTGCGTGCCCCCTTCAGTTCTTCATTAATGAGGGCGTTATAGGCATTGAATATAGCGTTGAGTTGTTCTGCATAGGGTAGGGTGGCATCGTCCACGTGAATCATGGCGTGGTATTCTTTCACCTCAGTCCCGTTATCGAACATTGATATTTCGGCATGTGCCTTTTCAAATGTAATTGTCTTGATAGAGTGACTCATATATCGTAATTTGGGGACAAAGGTACGAAAAATCGAGAGAAAGACCAAATGTATTTGGGCTTTCTTTGCATGGAATGCTTTGTTCCACCCTATGGAACGCTTTGTTCCACCCTATGGAACGTTTTGTTCCACCCTATGGAACGCTTTGTTCCACCCTATGGAACTAGTCGTCTCAAAGGTGTTTGAGACTATATATTAATAAGGTATCGTGTACTTATTTGTTGAAAAATGAAAGTTTTTTTAAAATTATTTTGGCAATTTATCGTTTATTTCGTGGAAATTGTTTACTTTTGCAGCGATTAGTCATAAATCATTAATAATACATCAATATTAACATTTAAATTAGTAGCTTATGAAAAAATTTACGCTTACGATTGTTGCAGCCCTTGTGGCTGTAGTTGCATTTGGACAGGAGTCCAGAAAAGAAAGCGCTCTCCAGCCTTCCTTGGATGGTAAGATTGTCGCAGAGACTGTAGAGAAGAAGTTGGATAAGAAGTCTTCTGCTTCTCAAAGAGCAGCCTCTACGGTTGATGATCTGGTAGGTGATTATTATTGGACATATCAGACATCGAGTACTATAGCCGCAGACCCTTCTACAATAGAACCAACCGATAAAAGTTGTTTTGTGACGATTACGGCAACTGGGAATGAGGACGAGCTTTTGCTTTCCGGTGGCTTGTTTGAGCAGCCGGTAACAGGAACGGTAAATTGGGAATATGGTGTTGTTATAATTCCTAGAGATCAGGTTGCTTATATCGATGAGGAGGATGGAGCATGTAATTTGTATGATCTTTTTTATGATACAGAATCTACAAGTTGGAAGACTTACACCGGTATTTATGCTTATATTCAAAGGGATGGTAGCTTAGCGTTTGATGATACTCAATGGCTGTGTTATATTTTTACTGAAGGTGACTGGGCTGGTTATCTTATGACACCGTATACGCTCCCAGGTAGTGTTATGACCAAACTCGATCCTACAGAATATAATATAGAGCATGGGCAGGTTACCTTCGAAAATGGAACGATGGATTCTTTCACCACTATTGATGCTGATGACGACGGAAATACATGGTATCGCTTAGGTATGGCTGGACATTACTCTGGTGCAGGTGTTACCTCTGCCAGTTATGCAGGTGGTAGTGTACTTACACCCGACAACTACCTGGTATCTCCGAAGGTGGCTCTGGGCGGTAAGATAACTTTCTATGCTGCCGCACAGGATCAGGCATGGCCTGGTGAAGTGTTCAACGTAGCAGTATCCACTACTGGCAATACCTCGGCAGCCGACTTCACCAATATATGGGAAGCTGATAAGACGATGACTGCTGGCGGCTGGTTCAAGTATGAGGCTGACCTCAGTAAATACGCTGGTCAGGAGGGTTATGTTGCCATTCGTCACTATAACTGTACAGATATGTTCCGTCTGAATGTCGACGACATCACCATTACGGATGCGACCGGTATCAAAATTGTGAAGATGGGTAAGGACGGAAAGGCTATCTGGTACAACCTCAACGGTACACGTGTTGACAAGCCTACCAAGGGTGTCTTCATCCAGGACGGCAAGAAGGTCGTAGTGAAATAATAAATAAAACTTAGATTTTATTGATATCAACGTATCCGTGCATCACCGCATAAATGGTGAGCGCGGATACGCTTTTTATACCCAGTTTCTCCACGATGTTCTTGCGGTGGGTAATCACCGTGGAGAGACCAATATGCAGGCGGTCGGCTATCTCTTTGTTGATGAATCCCTGAACGATGAGTGACATAACCTCTATCTCACGGTCAGAGAGGATTTTCTGTTGCAGTACCTTGGGCATAGGAGGCAGATGCTCTCCCTTCCCATGTGCATGCTGTGCCAGCATCAGAATCTGGCGGATCAGTTGAGGCTCTGGCTGGTTGATACAAAGACTATGGAACTCCGATAGTTGTGCGGTATCTTCCAGTTGCAGGGTCAGTACGATGGTCTTGCGCTGTCGCTCCAGGAAGAAGGGGCGTTCCTGAAGGACGATATTCATCGAGACGAAGTAATGGAAATAACTGTCAGGGTTGTTGGCTGTTAGTTCTGCGAAGGAGCCGAAAGTATCAACCGTCATAATGGGTATGACGTTCTGTAAGATCTGCTTCAGTCCTAATGTGGCTAAGGTATTTGCGTCGACAATAGCAATTCGGGGCCTTCCCTGTAGTGCGTGCTCCATCACTTGTCTATTTGTTCATAAAGGCAAGCTTACTGGCTTGCTTGAGAATAATCTCTGCCATGGCATTGTTATGTTCCGACTTCCCGTTGATGATGTCGAACATCCATTTTATTCCCTGTTTTCCTCCGTCAGACTTCAGGATATGCACAATACAGAGATTCTGCAGTCCGACGTTGGAGGACAGAATGTCAATATCTGTGGAGCCTAACTGGAAGAGGGCCAGTTGGTAGGCATCGTCATCGTTCTCTTTGATCATGCGCTCCACGTCTCCTAAGGTATTCATGCCCATGGCCCGTAAGAGCTTGAGATAGGGCATCGGGGAGGATTGATGCAGTTCTGCCTGTGTGATGGCTGCGATTCGCTTGTTGAGTTTGTCGAAAGGCTGCGTCTCCGTATAGGAACGGAAAGCGTCGCCGTCAAGGAGTACCTCCTCCAGTTTACCGTCTTGTACCAGACTCTGAATCTGTCGGCGGTAGTCGCTGATATCGGTACGGATACGGCTGAACTCGTTATCGGCAAGTTCCAGCATACCGGCTAAACGGCTCAGGGCGCGATGGTATTCCAGGGGAGTCTCTATCTCGCTCTTGTAGCCAATGTCGTGCTGGATGGCTGACCATACATGTTGCAGTGCCGTCCGCATCTGGAGTTCAAAAGGAATCTCGTTTAACTCCGGATACTGCTCGTCATAGAAGATGGTCTTGGGCAGTCTGCAGATATAATGCAGTGAGTTATAGCCGAAACTGTCGAACTGGTGCATCTTACGCTTATCGATGGAGTTGGCCCAGTCGATGTCAAACAATGACTCTGCCATTGACGCAATGCGGTCGACATCCTCATTGTAGAACGTGATGATGCGTGCCCCGAAGATATCCGTGATATCTGTGATAGACTGATACTTGGAACCTTTCCGTTCCAACTTGCCGGCAAAGGATTCCTCAGCCTTGATACGGGACTCCATGGAGTTCAGTTCGATACCGGCCTGCTTTACTAAGTCTTTGAGCTTTTTCATCACCACTTGCTGAAGAAGACTATACACAGGAAGTTTCTCCCGATAGTCTTCTAACAGCATGGTGCAGTGTAAGTCCAGTCCGTAGTCCTTCATGTACTTATTTAATCTCAAAGAGATTGAAGAATCCGGTCATCATGAAGACCTTCTTGATCTCATCATTGATGTTCTCAATGATAACCTTTCCACCCTTTGCAGCAGTCTCTTTTCTGAGACTCAGGAAAAGACGAAGTCCCGAACTGCTAATGTATTCCAACTTAGAACAGTCAAGTGTGATCTCTTTGTCAGCATTGTCCATCAAGGGCTGCATGTCTTTAGCAGCCTGGATGGCAGCAGGAGTGTCAAGACGACCGTCCATCAGTGCGGTTAAACCGCCGTTTTGTTCTTTAATTTCAATCTTCATAGTGTAATCTTATTTTAAGAGAGCCTTACGGGCTGCGTTGATTTTATCTTTTGCTTCTGCAAGTTGAGCCTTCATCTCAGCAACACTGGTAGCGTTGAGAACCTCTAACGGAGCAAGAGCCTCGGCAACGGGCTTGATGTCTGCGTCATATTCTGTGAGACGGTTGATGGCGTCGAGGATGACCACGATACGGAAGGTAACATCGGACACAGCCTCATCAGTGAATGTGCTGAGGAACTTGTCGGTGTTCTGGTTCATGACATAGAGCTCCTCTACCAGAGCGGCTGCTGCCAACTGCCAGAAGAAGTTGACGCGTCCGTTCTCGTCCATAGCATCATAGAGGGTAGTAGATGTCTCGAATACCGTGTTGGCATCGTCGATGGCCTTGAAAGAAGGATCGTTGATGTCGGCAATCAGTTTGGTGATGGCCTTGTCGTAGTCCTCTACAGGCATCTCATAGAGAGCAGCAATCTTCCTGTCTACGTTGAGGGCACTCAGGATGCGGTATTTCTCAGCCAGAGTAGTAGCCTCCTCGGCAGCACTGGCGGGCAACAGATAGTCGGGCTTCACCTGCTTCTCTTCCTTGGTGAGTGTGATACCACCGTTGTTCTCCTGTACGAAGGGCAGTTGCTTGAGTTTACCAAGGTCAGCAGCAATACTGTCGATGTGCATCTTGATGCTAGCCTCAATCTGCTGCTGTTCAAAACTCTTCAGAGAATCTGCACTCTCTGCGTTCTGGGCGTTTTTCTGTCCTCCACATGCTGCGAATAAGATGGCAGCGATTGCTAATACTGAAAATTTCTTCATTGTTTTTAAATTTTTAAGTTATTAAATGTTTTATGTTTATTGTTCACTGTTGGTTTTTTCTGATATATCGACCTGGACGGTCTGTCAGTAAGAGGATGGTGACGATGATGCTCATCAGGAGCAGTACCGTCATGTTGTATCGTAATGTCTTGATATGATAGGGTCCGATGATTTTCTCGCTACTATAGAAAGGAGCGCGTCCTATCTGGTTGCGAGGGGTGAGATAGACGGGACCGGTACGTGGGACGATGACATCGTCAATCACGTCGAGGAGTCTGCGATGACCGCCGCTGACTACAAAGTCTTCCAGTTTGAGGTTGAAGTTGTCGCGTTTCAGGTCAAGTAACGTCTCCTTGCCGTACTTCCTGATGAAGTCTGCCGTAAGGGCATCCACCTTGAGGGTTGCCTGATTGCTGCGCCTGGAGAGAATCTTCTCCGCCTCCTTCATGTAATCATACAATGAAGTATAAGAGGAGTCACCCTGATAGGGTTTCATGCCGCAGTATTCCGTCACGACAGGCAGGTTGGTATGGATTACCTGCATGTGGTTGGGGTTGATGTCCTTGCCTTTCTTCTGCTCGTCTTTCAGTGTCTCCAGTTGTGACTGTATCTCATAGAGATAGCCGACATTATAGAACTGTGTCTCGTATTTCTCTTTGTCCAAGTCGAAGAACATCCGTTCATATCTGTTGTCGGTAAACGATGTGACAGCGAGTGCCTCAAACGACCAGCGCGAAGGGATGAAGTCACCGATGACAGGTACATTGCCCGTCTTGCTCTTCGGGGTGAGATCAGCGAAACTGACGACCAAGCCGCAGAGCAGGATCTGTGGTATCAGCAACAATGGAATACTGATATAGATGGCGACCACTGAGTTCAGGCATTGTGAGAGCAACAGTCCTGTCAGGCCTGCCAGGAAGGTTGTGGCGAACAGGATGAGCCACCATGTACAGAACAGTCCGTGCAGTCCCATAATCGTATTGCCGATGATGATAAACAGGAAGGTCTGTATCAGTGCGACACCTGCCATATAGACAATCTTCGACCAGATATAACTGCCATACGACAGGTTCAGGAAGCTCTCGCGTTTCAACAAGGCACGGTCCTTGATAATCTCTTCCGCACTGCCGCTCATGCCGATGAAGGTGGCCACGATGACTGACATGAAGAAGTAACTCACGAGGTTTTTGTTGTTCATGACAGTATATTCACCTTGGGGGGCATAGCGTGTGAGGTAGGCACAGATGAGTGCCAGGACAGGGGCTTCCAACAATGTGATACACAGGTATTGGACGTTGGTGATCTTCGTCTTGATATTACGACGCAGGAAGATAAAGAACTGCTTCAACTTGCCTGGCTTCTTCTGGTCCGATGGCGGCACGTCACTGACGGACGGTGCTTCCATCTCTTCCCTGTTCTTCAAATACATCTCATGCCACTCCTGTGGCGTTACTTTCCTTTCGTCCGAAGGTTCACCGGTATTGCTGAGTGCCTTCTCATCAATGATATTGAGTACAATCTCCGGATTGACATTACCACAGGTCGGGCAGGCACTGGTCTCCGCATCGGCATAGTTGGCTGCCTCCTTGAAATAAGTGATGGCATCAATGGGATTGCCGTCGAAGACAGGATAGCCTCCTCTGTCAAGCAGCCACAGGCGGTCGAAGAGTTTATAGACATCACTCGACGGCTGGTGGATGTTGACGATGATAAGCTTGCCCTTGAAGGTCAACTCCTTCAACAGGTTGATGACTTTCTCCGTATCAGCAGAAGACAGTCCGGATGTCGGCTCGTCCAGGAAGAGGACGGCAGGCTCACGGATTAGTTCCAAGGCAATGTTCAGACGCTTGCGCTGTCCGCCGGAGATGTATTTGTTGATGGCAGATCCCGCCTTTAAGTCCTTTACCGCATCCAGTCCCAAGTCCTTGAGGGTCTTCATCACACGCTTGTCGATGTCCTCGGCAGACATGCCCTCAAAACACAGCTTGGCGGTGTACCAAAGGTTCTGATAGACGGTGAGTTCCTCGATGAGCAGGTCGTCCTGAGGCACAAAGCCAATCAAATCCTTAGCGGCAGGCTCCGAGATATCGTGACCGTTGATGGTGATACTTCCCTCCTGCGGTTTAAGACTACCGTTCAGCAGTGACAGCAAGGTCGTCTTACCTGTACCAGAGCCACCCATGATAGCGAGGAGTTCCCCGTTATGCAGGTTGAAGCTCAGGTCGTGCATGCCATTGTCACTATTGGGGAAGCGGAAGTTGATATTACGTCCACAGAATGTAACGTCTTCCGTCTTATCATCCTCGTTGCTATAGGCGCTGGCTATCGTCGAATAGTAGAGGGTTTTGCCGCTGCTGCTCTTCAGTACACTGCTCTGCAACCATACCTGATAGGCTCCGGAGAGGACAGGGACATCATTCAGCAGAACAGTATCGTTGCCCATATAAGTGAAAATGAGCATTCCTGTCACGCTGTCCATCAGTGTCTTCAACGCTCCTTCAAAACCTTCGGGATGATGAATCATCACATGGGCAGTAGGCTGGTCGGTGGCATAGGCATAGAAGTCGTCAAACTGCGTCTTGGGGATATTGAACTTCTCTGCCATCGTCGTAAACATGCTGACAGCCTTCAGTCCGTCGTCGCTGCAGAACTCCATAAGACGCAACAACAGCAACGACTCTTCCTCAGGACGTATCTTCCCATGCAGACTGGAACAGATGGCTGCAACGGTCTCCTGCGTATTCAGGTTGTCCGTCATCTCATAAGCCCCTCGCATATCACTATATAAATCGAGATAGAGGTCTATGTTCCTGATGCCGAAATGATGACGCAAATAACTGACAAGCATGTCTTTAGCCCATGCCTCATCCACTTGCTCTTCCTTGCCGAACAGCGCAAACAGACTGATAAAACTGGATAGTATGACGTCAGTCATTTCCTTATATAGATTTGCAAATTTATTAAAAAAAATACGTTAGCCTCTTATCGTACCAGTTAAAAAATACTAAAGGGCATTGTTTCTATATCTTCTGGGTAGTATATTATGTCAAGTTTTTTCGTAGTGTGAGAACGTTCATTCCGTCTATTCGTTCGTAGTTGACGGAGTCCATGATTTGTCTGACCAGATGGATACCTAATCCTCCGATGGAGCGTTCTTCCACACTCAGTGTAGTGTCAACGGCTTCTTTCTTCGTCGGGTCAAAGGCAATGCCAGTGTCTGTGATGACGAATTTGAGACGCTTGTCAGTGTAGACAGCGTCGATGTCCACAAGTCCCTTTCCATTCTGATAGGCATAGAGGACCACATTCGTGACAGCCTCTTCCAGCGCGAGGTTCAGACTGGCGACGAGTGCCATGTCAACACCAGCCTCCTCACAAACAGAGTCAACGAACTCAGGCAGTTTGTTGAGCTCCTCCACCTCATTCTTGAGGGTCAGGTGCTTGGATCTTGCCTGCTCGTCTTGTTGGTGCAGATATTTGATACTCAGCATGGTCAAGTCGTCGCTCTGCTCCGCACCGCCGGCATGTTTGGTAACGGTATCGGTCATGATGTTAATCTGCTCGTGTGGTGTGAGACTATACATCTTATGTGCAACGGCAAGGGCTTGGTCGTCTCCTAATTGCTCATGCACTTTGTTCTCCGCCTCGTTGAGTCCGTCAGTGTAAAGGAAAATGGTTGCACCATAAGGAATGATACATTCTTGTTCCTCAAACCGGAAGTCGGGCATGATACCTAACGGCAGATTAGGAATAATGTCAAGGAAGTGGACATCGTCCTGCTTGATGGCGATGGGCGCATTATGTCCGGCGTTACAATACCTCAACCGACCTGTAGGCATGTCAAGGATACCCATGAAGAAGGTGACGAACATATTAGAGTCGTTGTCTTTTGCCATTGCGTCGTTGATGGCATTGACAATCTTCGCAGGACGGTTCTCATGGGTGGAGACAGTACGGAACAGGGAACGTGTGACAGCCATCACCAACGAGGCAGGTACTCCCTTTCCACTCACGTCGCCGATGCAGAAGAACAGTTTCTCGTCACGGATATAGAAGTCGAACAAATCGCCTCCCACCTCCTTGGCAGGTCTCAGTCGTCCATAGATATCAATATCGTCTCTTTCTGGATAAGCAGGGAATATCTTGGGGAGCATCGACTGCTGGATGTTACTAGCAGTCTTTAACTCACCTTCTATCAAGGCTTTAGAGGCAGTGGTCTCCTTCAGCTCCTCAATATAGTTTGTAAGCGAATGCTGCATGTTGTTGAACGACTGACTGAGTTGCCCGATTTCATCTGTTCTCTGGGTTGGCGGCAACGCCTCGTCGAAATGTCCGGATGCGATGGTCTCTGCCCCATGTGCCAGTTGTTGAAGCGGTTTCAGTTCCTTGGTGATAATACGACTGAACACCAAGAGCATGATAACCAATCCGAGGATAATGATACCCGTCACAATCTTCAACAGTCGGAAATAGCCTCCGAAGATGTCACTTTCCGAACAGACAATGGCAACGCTCCATCCTGTAGTGCCAAGGGGTTTGTAGAATACATAGCAGTCTTTTCCGTCAACGACCATCTGATGCATGCCTTCCTCTCCGTTCTGCATGGCATGACCGAGGTTGGTGATGGCAGTGTCAGGCTTCAGCAGCGTCTCCGTATAGATGGTCTGATAGAACAGTTTCGTGGTGTCTGGATGTACGAAATAAGTACCGCTTTGTCCTATCATGATACTGTAGGAGTTGGGGTAGGGCTTGACGGCAGATATGGTATTCGAGAGCCAGTCTAACGACAAGTCGACAGACATGGTTCCTACATACTGACCTTTATTATCTTTCAACGGTTTACAATAGGAGATAATTCTGCCAGGAGAGGAGGTGTCACCATTCGAATTATCTATGAAAGGTTCTGTCCAACAGGGACGGTTCAGCAGTTTAGGTAACTGATACCAGTCCATGACAAAATATTCGAAAGACTCATTGCCTTCCTGCATCGTCAGGATTCCGTCACTTCTTCTCACGGAGTAGGCAGAGAAGAAACGTCCTTTTTCTTTAAAGAAATAAGGTTCGAAGGAGATCGAACAACCATTCAGTTCCGGGTTATTGACAAGGATACGCCGACAGTATACGAACATGGAGTCGGGAGCATCCAGATGTCGGGCAGCGAGCCAGTCAGTGTTGTTGGTGGCTACCTCCACTTTCGTAAGAATGGTGTTTACACGTTCTGCCGTATTATCCAGAATCTGGGTGGCATGGTTGATGGCCTCCTGCCGTATGGCTTTTCGTGACTGAATGAACATGAAACCGAGGGCAATCAGAAAGATAAGGGCAGCAAAGAGTACTATCCACAGGCTAAGTCGGGTGGATAGTGAACTTTTGATATGATTAAACGGATGCTTCATGTTACTATTTTGCTATAATTTCTTGATAGGTAATTTCACGTCCTAACATCATGTGCTCCATCATCAGCCTGCTGGCTTGCTTTACCATATCAGGGCGCAGCCGGAATTCACGTTTCTTAGACTCACGGTCTACTTGCAAGCGGAGGATGTCTGTCAGCATCAACTGTTGCAGTACGCGGTTGGTGGCAATATGATCTTTTTGTACGTAGCGCATGACGATATCCAGTGTCTCTTCAGGATGGGCGGCAGCCCATTCCCATCCTTTTCTGCTGGCAGCAGCAAAGCGATGAGCCTGTTCCCTGTGTTTCATGTAATAATCACGTGACATATAGACGCCGTCCTCCTGTACGTTATAGCCATGATCACAGAAACGGTATACATTGTTTTTCGTAGGTATGAACCCAGCCTGTACCAACTGGTAGTACTCATTATAACTCATAGCCAAAGTAGCATCGATGGCACCAGATACAAAGAGGTTGATATTACTGGCATAGGGAATCCATTGATAATCAAGTCCCTCTTTGATACTCATACAGATGGCAATTTGTCCGAAACCTGCATTCCAGATACCTACCTTGGCACCTTTCTGTGTCAAAGGGTTCTTGTTTCGGCGAGATGCTATCACCAAGGCATTGTTCATGGAAGTCTGCAGGATGTTGACCAAGGGGATGCCGTTGTCGATGATATCCATCGCCTGTACCAACTGTAAGGTGGTTGCATGACTCTCATTGTTACGGATACGACTCATCGCCGATTGCGTGACAGACGGATGGACAATCTCGACATCAATGCCGGCTTGCTTGTAGAAACCTTTCTCCTGAGCAACATAATAGCCTGCAAACTGAGCTTGGGCACTCCATTGTGGTGTGAAGACCAGTTTGTCCTGTGCATAGGTTGCCGTATAAAAGAGCAACAACAGATATGTGACGGTTTTTCTCATGCTTATTATTTAGGGTTGAGTGTTAAGTCTCTTAATTAGTGTCAGCACATTTTTGCCTTTGATGCGCTCGTAGTTGACAGAGTCCATGATCTGTCTGACCAGATGGATCCCCAGTCCTCCAATTTGACGCTCTTCCACGCCAAGTGTGGTGTCTACTTCTTCTTTTTGGGTAGGGTCAAAAGCGGAGCCTGTGTCCGTAAGGATGAATTTAAGGTACTTGTCCGTATAGACAGCCTCAATATCCACATCTCCCTCGTCCTTTCCATAGGCATAGAGAACGACATTGGTGGCAGCCTCCTCCAAGGCAAGGTTCAGACTGGCGATGAGTGCCATGTCAATACCTGCTTCTTCACAAACGGTATCTACGAATTCCGGCAGTTTATTGAGTTCCTCTACTTTGTTTTTGAGGATTAAGTGACGTGACTTCGCCTGCTCGTCATGTTGATATGTGTATTTGATACTCAGCATCGTCATGTCATCACTCTGCTCCGCACCGTTTACATGTTTGTTGACAGCCTGCGTCATCTTATTGATTTGTTCCTGTGGTGAGAGGTTGAATGCATCCTGTTCGACAGCAAGGATACGTTCGTCACCGAGTTGTTCGTGCTGGTTATTCTCTGCCTCGTTGAGTCCGTCAGTAAACAGGAAGATAGTGGCACCATGGGGCATCCATGTCTCCTGCTCCTCAAATTGGAAGTCAGTGACGACACCTAAAGGTATGTTGGGAATAACCGGAAGGAAATCCACTTCGTCTTGTTTGATGAAGATAGGTGCATTATGTCCAGCGTTACAATACCTCAACCGGCCTGTAGGAAGGTCGAGGACACCCATGAAGAAGGTCACGAACATGTTGGACTCGTTGTCTCTTGCTATTGCATCATTGATGGTATTGACAACCCTCGAAGGACGGTTCTCATGAGAAGAGAAGGAACGGAACAGGGAACGTGTGACAGCCATCACCAACGAGGCAGGTACGCCTTTCCCACTGACGTCACCAATGCAGAAGAACAGTTTCTCGTCACGGATATAGAAATCATAGAGGTCACCGCCGACTTCCTTGGCAGGAGCCAATTGCCCGTAGATGTCTAAGTCATCCCTTTCGGGGAAAGGCGGGAATGTCTTGGGAAGCATCGACATCTGGATGTGACGGGCGGTATGCAGTTCACCTTCTATACGACCTTTCTCCTCATTCATGATCTTGGTCTCTTCAATCTGTTTGACAAGCGAGGTCTGCATGGTCTCAAACGAGTTACGCAGGCGGAGCATCTCGTCTTTGCTCTTAATCTTCGGCAGTTCTGCCTGGAAGTTTCCTTTGGCAATCTCATCGGCAGAGTCGGCAAAGCGACGTAGCGGTTTGGTGATGCGGCGGATTACTCCGCGACAAATCAGTGCCACGATGATAAGTCCGATAACCATGAAGACGATGAGTGCTGTCAGGAAATAGAAGACAGGATTGAGAATGTTCATCAAGGGGATAATCACTCCCATCGTCCAATCCGTATGTTCTATGGGTGAGTAGAACATGATGTAGACATTGTTGTTCTTACTTATAAAGATCTTCGATTTCCCTTTCTGTGTGTCTGATATATTTACGGAGTTTTTGGCATTCTCCTTGAAGAAGTCTTGGATGGTCTTATTAAGCACATAGGCTTCATTTGGATGTACTACAAAGGTTCCCTCACGGGACACGATGAAACTATAGGCTTGTTCGGACATGTCATCCCATGACCAGTTTAAATGATCATTGTAGGTGTTATCCATCTCCTTGGTGAGGTCTGACAGCCAGTCTAATGAGATATCTGCTGTCTGAACGGCATAGAATTCTCCCCGGCTGTTAATCAATGGCAAGGAATAGGTAATCATCGGAACCTCTCCGCCACCCTTGTCAATGTAAGGCTCAGACCACACACCCTCTCCCAACTCTATGGGTCGTTGATACCATTCCTGATGCTGATAGTCATACTCCTTATCCGTCAGTTGTTTTGTATGGATGCCTGTGCTGTCGCGATAGGCGTATGGTGAGAAAGGCTGTCCTTTCTTAGGCTCATAGTTCGGGTTGTAGGCAACGGCAGCTCCAACGATATTTGGATTGAGGACTAGCAAGTTTTCCTGGGCAAAATACAGACGATGATCGTTACCCATGTTCTCCTGCACCTCTGGCACGTTGTTGGTTACGGCAGTCTCTACAGTGGCGAAAACATTGTTGATTCTCTCATTGGAGACTTGTATGGCAGTGACGTTCAGCAATAAGAGGAGGATAAATCCCGCTATACAGATGATGAAGAGGATAAAGGCAAGAATCGCTGTAAATACCACCGTCATAGACAGGATAACACGCCATGTCAGTCTCTTGGCGATGGAGCTTTTACGCTTGAATATGCGTGGTAGTTTCATGAGTTCTTAGTTTAATATCCGTCGCAAAGATACAAAAAAAGTGGCAATCTTGTAACGGATTGCCACTTTTTTTATGCGAACTAGTTTATGAAAGGAATCCAAGCAAGGCTCCAGCCGCTACTGCTGAGCCGATAACACCGGCGACATTCGGTCCCATCGCGTGCATGAGCAGGAAGTTATGACGGTCATATTCCAATCCGAGGTTGTTGGAGATACGTGCTGCCATTGGTACGGCACTTACACCGGCATTGCCAATCAGCGGATTCAGTTTCTTGTCCTTAGGCAGGAAGATATTCATGATTTTCACGAAACAAACACCGCTCATCGTAGCGATGATGAAAGCACCGGCTCCAATCATAAAAATATAGATGGTGTTTATGGTCAGGAACTCCGAGGCTTGTGTAGAGCATCCCACCGTCAGTCCGAGCAGCATCACGACGATATCGTTCAGTGCGGCACCTGCCGTCTTGGCAAGTCGGGTGGTCTTTCCTGACTCCTTCAGCAAGTTACCGAAGAATAACATACCCAACAAAGGAAGACCGGAAGGTACGATGAAGGTTGTCAGCAGGAGTCCGATGATAGGGAAGAGGATACGCTCTGTCTGTGATACCTCGCGGGCGGGCTTCATCTTGATGACGCGCTCCTTCTTGGTGGTGAGCAGACGCATCAATGGTGGCTGGATCAGTGGTACCAGTGCCATATATGAATAGGCGCAGACGGCAATGGCTCCCATCAGGTTCGGGGAGAGCTTGCTTGACAGGAAGATGGCGGTAGGACCGTCGGCACCTCCGATGATGGCGATACCTGCAGCCTGGTTTGGCTCAAAGCCCAGGGCGAGGGCAAACATATAGGCACCGAAGATACCAAACTGGGCTGCCGCGCCTATCAGCATCAGTTTTGGATTAGCAAGCAGGGCGGAGAAATCTGTCATGGCACCGATTCCTAAGAATATCAGTGGTGGATACCATCCCTGACGGACACCTTGATAGAATATATTCAGTACAGAGTTGTCCTCATAGAGTCCAATCTCCAGTCCGGCATCAGCACGGAAGGGAATGTTTCCCAGGATAATACCCAGACCGATGGGAACAAGCAGTAACGGCTCAAAGTCTTTCTTGATAGCAAGCCAGATGAAGAGCGCACCTACTGCTATCATGATGAGGTTTCCTGCCGTAGCGTTGGCAAAGCCCGTATAGGTCAGGAACTCATTGAAGTTTTCGATAATAAAATTCGTAAATCCCATATTATAGCGGTAGCAAATTATTCACTTTTCACTTATCCAATGGTCAGCAATACGGTACCTTCCATCACGGAGTCACCTGGGTTGACAGTAATGGAGGTAACAGTACCGGCATATTCAGCCTCAATGTTGTTTTGCATCTTCATCGCTTCCAAAATGATGACGACATCACCGATGCTCACAGTGTCACCTACCTTCACATTAATAGCATTGACGGTACCTGGCAGCGGTGCCTTCACAGGATTGCCGGCTCCTGCGGGCGCTGCTTGTGTGGCCTGTGGTTTTGCCACTGGTTGAACTGGTGCTGCTACAGGGGCTACGGGTGCTACGGGCGCCTCGGCTGCTGGTGCTGTTTTCTTGGTAGCAGCCAGCGCAGGGTGCTTAGCAGCATTGATGGGTTTCTGCATCTCAATCTCAAATGGGATGCCGTTGACGTTAACTCTGGCTATCTTGCCTTCTACTTCGGCGATTTCTACTTCGTAGTCTACGCCTTGTACTTTATACTGATATGTCTTCATATTTGTTTTCTTTATGTTTATTTTAACTCTGGACCTGTCGGAATCTGTTGTCCCAAATGGTTGGTAGGCATCACGGGTTCGTGTAGGTGTGTCATCTGACTGTATTCATCGTCCCAACCAGTATCTTTCGGTTTGATGGTGATCACACCCGACTCCACATCGTGGATGTCATCCTCATATTGGCGCAATGCCAGACCGATGACAGCCATATAGACCTCGCGGTCGATACCCTTGGTGTTAAGACCTTCCTGTAGGATGACACCAGTCTTGTGACCTATCTCGATGGTCTTTTCCACGGTCTTGGTGATAGGTTTGATGGGTTGTTGGTTAATCACCTTCTTGGCTGTTTCCTGATGACGCATGAACATACCGAAGAGAGTGAAGAAAATCCATAACAGGGCAAGACACAGGAACACAATACCCATTGCCATGAGAGCCATGGCAAAACCATGAGGATCTTCTCTTTTGAATTTGTCTATCTTCGACTCGCTGACAGTTGTCACATTGGCAATACCAGGAGTCACTCGGTCTCCTGACTTCACTTCCCAGTCGCTGACATTTCCGTTGTTGGCAATACGGGCATACGACTGATTGGCAGCCAATACGGGAACGGTAATGGAGTCGATGAGTTGTGTGGCATTACCATTGTACAGGGCTATCCATACAGGTCTTGACGGATCCACATTGACAGAGAGGTGCAAAGTGCCTAAGTTAGGTCGACTGTTGCAGAAAAGAACAAGGTGCTGACGACC
This sequence comes from Prevotella sp., assembly GCA_017645645.1. GTDB lineage: Bacteria > Bacteroidota > Bacteroidia > Bacteroidales > Bacteroidaceae > Prevotella. The sequence goes on from JAGCOB010000014.1 coordinate 73,874, forward strand.
GCTGAGGTTTGTCCGCGCATCCCCATTAGGAATCATGCTCATACGCTTGATGCGCTCTGGCACACTCATTGACTTGTCGAGTACGGAACGGTCGGTGGTCAGGTACATACCACGAATATTATACGTGGAATGAGAAATGTTCTCAATCTCAATCCAGGCCTTGTGTTGTCCATACTCATCCTGTAGGCTGGCTTCGTTGTTTGTCATGACTTCATTCAGTTTGATGCTTGCATCCATTTGTGCATGCACCTTGGAAGTACTGACAAATAGCAGACCGCCTAACAGTAATACGAGTTTATTCATATAAGTTTTATTATTAATTTATTTCTATTTTCCTATAGTCCCTATAGTCTCTATAGTTCCTATAGTTTTGTCTTATCCGCAGAAGAACAGCACGATAATCTGTGCCGTGAAGATGCGGAGGAACATCGATAACGGATATACCGTTGAGTATCCCAATGCAGGAGCCTCTTTGGAACACACCGAATTAGCGTATGCAAGTGCTGGGGGATCAGTATATGTACCAGCTATCATACCCATGATGGTGAAATAATTGAATTTGAACTTCAGACGGGCAATGGGCCCTACGATGAGGATGGGGATGATGGTAATCAGGAAACCCGTCAGTACGTAGAGCAGTCCGTCACCCTCGATGACTGTCGAGAAGAACGAGGCACCCGCCTTGATACCCACAGAGGCAAGGAACAGTACCAGTCCGATCTCACGTAGCATCATGTTTGCCGATGTCGTGGTGTAGGTCACCAGGTGTATCTTATAGCCATAGCGGCCGATCAAGATGGCGATAATCAGTGGACCGCCTGCTATACCAAGTTTCATGGGTACCGGCATGCCGGGAATGGCGATGGGCAGGGAACCGAAGACGATACCCAGGATAATGCCGACGAAGATAGTGGCGATATTGGGCGCGTTCAGACGGCGGAGGGAGTTGCCCATCTTGTTGGCGACACGGTCGACAGCATCCTCCGGACCTACCACCATGATCTTGTCACCTACCTGCAAGGGGAGTGAGGCAGAGGCGAAGAGGTCCAGTCCATGACGGGTGACACGTGTCACGTTGACACCATGGACACTGGAGAAATGCATGGAAGCCAGCGTCTTGCCGTTGATATGGGGATTTGTGATCAGGATGCGTTTCGATACCAGCGGTTGATCCTGTTGTTCGAAGTCGATGTCGAGTTTCGGACCGATGAATGCCATGATGGCCTCCTGGTCTGCCTCGGCACAGACAATCAGCATCTGGTCGCCCAGATGGAAGAGGGTATCGCGGTTAGGAATGCATAGCTCACCGTCATGGACCAAGCGTGACACCACAAAGTCGCGGTTCAGGAAGTCGTGTACCTGCAGCAATGTCTTTCCTTCCAGGTATTTGTTGGTCACCTCCAAGTGCATCTTATACGGCTTCTTGTTGGCACTGGCCTCATCCATGGCTGTCAGTTCTTCCTCTTCCTTCTCTAGCCTGACCTTACAGATACACCTTATTAATATAGTAGCACCGATGATGCCCAATACACCTAAAGGATAAGCACAGGCATAGGCCGAGGCAATCTGGGGGGCACCGTTGGGGAAGACAGCTTGTAATGCCTCATTGGCGGCACCAAGACCAGGGGTATTGGTGACGGCACCGTAGAGCGTACCGACCATCATAGGAAGGTTCGTTACGTTGGAAGTGTCGAAGAAGATAAAGTAGCAGGCAAACATGACAAGGATGTTCAACAGGATACCTATTGCCGCCAGTCCGTTCAGCTTGATGCCTGCCTTGCCGAAACTTTCGAAGAAGCCAGGACCTACCTGCATACCGATCATGAAGACGAACAGGATGAGTCCGAAGTCCTGGACAAACGTCAGGATGGGGGTAGGAGCCGTAAAGCCGATATGTCCTGCGACAATACCTGCAAACAATACGAAGGTGACACCTAAGGAGATGCCGCCAACCTTGATCTTGCCTAAGTATACGCCAATAGCAATCACCACCGCATAGAGCAACGCTATATGCGCCACGGAGTCAGTTGTCGTGAATAAATCTTTTAACCATTGCAATGATTCCATAACATACAAATCGCAAAATTTTTGCAAAGTTACAAAGAAATTGCTCAACACAAGCATTTTTGTGCAACTATTTTTCATAAATATGAAAATAATATTAAATTCTTCGGTAGTTAAGAAAATATTGCTATCTTTGTAAGCCGAATTGAAAAACAATCATCTAAGGTTAAACTTAAAAAACTTATATAATAATTCAAATTATGGCAAACAAAGAGAAACTCTTTACCGAGTTCCAGGCTCCTACCACCCAAGAGTGGTTGGACAAGATTGAAGTAGACCTTAAAGGTGCTGACTTCCAGAAACGCTTGGTATGGAGAACAAATGAAGGTTTTAGTGTACAGCCTTTCTATCGCCGTGAAGACCTGGCGAACTTGAAAACGCCAGATGCCCTTCCGGGAGAGTTCCCGTTCGTACGTGGCAACAAGAAAGACTCTAATGTGTGGTATGTCCGTCAGAACATCACGGTGGACGATCCGAAGGAAGCCAACAAAAAGGCACTTGACATCCTGAACAAGGGTATCGACTCCTTAGGCTTTAAGATTCCTGGTAATCTAGTGAGCAAGGAGACTGTTGAGACATTGCTTGACGACATCCTCTGTGATATCGTTGAAGTGAATTTCTCCACCTGTCCGCGTCACTCACTGGAACTTGCTGAGATTCTCGTGGCTTATTTCGCGGGGAAGGGTTACGACAAGGAGAAGGTGGTGGGCTCTATCTGGTTCGACCCCTTGATGAAGATGGTGATGAAGGGCAAGGACGTCACACCGTTATTGGAAATTGGTCCGAAACTCGTTGAGACACTGAAGGAGTATCCTAACTTCCGCTGCATCGCCGTCAGTACGGATGCCCTCAACAATGCTGGTGCCTATATCGTTCAGGAGTTAGGTTATGCTCTCGCCTGGGGTAATGAGTACCTGCAGCAGTTGGTAGATTCCGGTGTCGATGTGGACCTCGCTGCCAAGAGTATCAAGTTCAATATGGGTGTCAGTGAGAACTATTTCATGGAGATAGCCAAGTTCCGTGCCGCCCGTCTGCTCTGGGCTCAGATTGTGAAGCAGTATGAGCCGAAGTGCGACTGTGCCTGCAAGATGATTATCAACGCAACCACCTCAACGTATAACCAGACACTGTTCGACAGTTATGTCAACCTGCTCCGTTCGCAGACGGAGGCAATGAGTGCTGCCTTGGGTAGTGTTCATTCAATGGTGGTAACACCGTTCGATGCTCCTTATGAGAAGGCTACTGATTTTTCAGAGCGTATCGCCCGTAACCAGCAGTTGCTGATCAAGGAGGAGGCTCACTTCGACCGTATCGTTGATCCTTCTGCCGGCTCTTACTATATTGAGCATCTGACGGATGCACTTGCCACGGAGGCATGGAAGATATTCCTGAAGGTAGAAGAGGAGGGAGGCTTCCTCGCAGCTGTTAAGGCAGGTACTATCCAGGATGATATCAATGCCACCAACGTGAAGCGTCATGGTGATGCCGCCAAGCGCAAGGAGTTCCTGCTGGGTACCAACCAGTTCCCCAATTTCACGGAGAAGAGCGAAGGCAAGAAGGCTGTTGCTGCATGCTGCTGTGGAAACTCTGAGAACTCTGAATGCTCAGAGAACTCCGAGATTAAGAAAATCAGCAGCACCCGCCTCGCAGCCGATTTTGAAGACCTCCGCATCCATACCGAGGAAACGAAGGTGCCCGTTGCCTTTATGCTTACCATTGGTAACCTTGCCATGCGTCAGGCTCGTGCACAGTTCTCATGCAACTTCCTTGCCTGCGCCGGCTATAAGGTGATTGACAACCTCGGTTTCAAGACTGTTGAAGAGGGTGTTGATGCTGCTTTGGAGGCTAAGGCCGATATCGTGGTCATCTGCTCTAGTGACGATGAATATGCTGAGTATGCCATCCCAGCCTTTAAATATCTGGATGGTCGTGCGATGTTCGTGGTGGCAGGTGCCCCTGCTTGCATGGAAGACCTGAAGGCTGCCGGCATCGAGAACTACATCCACGTTCGTTGCAATGTACTCGAGACTTTGAAAGAATATAATCAGAAACTTGGTATTTAAAGAATAGGAGACTTGAATGATGCGTAAACAATTTAAAGATATCGATATCTATGCTGGCATTCATGCTCAAGATGGTGCCAAGTGGATCAAGGATAATAACATCGTAGCTGACTGGAAGACTCCAGAGCATATCGAGGTGCGTCCTGTATATACGAAAGAGGATCTGGAGGATATGGAGCACCTCGACTTCACAGCTGGTATCCCTCCTTACCTGCGTGGTCCGTACTCTATGATGTATCCGTTCCGCCCGTGGACTATCCGTCAGTATGCCGGATTCTCCACTGCTGAGGAGTCGAATGCGTTCTATCGTCGTAACCTCGCCTCTGGTCAGAAGGGACTCTCCGTTGCCTTCGACCTGCCTACACACCGTGGCTACGACCCTGACAATGCCCGTGTGGTGGGTGATGTCGGAAAGGCTGGCGTGTCTATCTGTAATGAAGAGAATATGAAGGTACTGTTCAGTGGTATCCCCTTGAACAAGATGTCTGTGTCCATGACGATGAACGGTGCCGTGCTGCCTATCCTTGCTTTCTATATCGTGGCAGGATTGGAGCAGGGGGCTCAGCTGGAGGAGATGGCTGGTACTATCCAGAACGATATCCTGAAGGAGTTCATGGTGCGTAACACCTATATCTATCCGCCTGCCTTCTCGATGAAAATCATCGCTGATATCTTCGAATATACCTCACAGAAGATGCCGAAGTTCAACAGCATCTCTATCTCTGGCTATCACATGCAGGAGGCTGGTGCTACTGCTGATATCGAATTGGCATATACCCTTGCCGATGGTATGGACTATCTGCGCACGGGTGTGAATGCCGGCATCGACGTGGATGCCTTTGCTCCTCGTCTGAGCTTCTTCTGGGCTATCGGTATGAACCATTTCATGGAGATTGCCAAGATGCGTGCCGGTCGTCTGTTGTGGGCGAAGATTGTGAAGAGCTTCGGTGCCAAGAACCCGAAGTCTCTTGCCCTGCGTACCCACTCCCAGACCTCTGGATGGTCACTGACCGAGCAGGATCCCTTCAATAACGTGGGTCGTACGTGTATCGAGGCTATGGCTGCCGTACTGGGACATACTCAGTCTCTGCATACAAACGCACTGGATGAGGCTATCGCCCTGCCGACAGACTTCTCTGCTCGTATCGCACGTAACACTCAGATATATATCCAGAACGAGACAAAGGTCTGCAAGCAGATCGACCCTTGGGCTGGCTCTTACTATGTGGAGACACTGACCAACGAGCTGGTACACAAGGCTTGGGAGCATATCCAGGAGATTGAGAAACTGGGCGGTATGGCGAAGGCTATCGAGACAGGACTGCCTAAGATGCGTATTGAGGAGGCAGCCGCACGTACGCAGGCTCGTATCGACTCTGGTGTCCAGACTATCGTAGGTACCAACAAGTACCGCTTGGAGCATGAGGATCCCATCGATATCCTTGAGGTCGACAATACCGCTGTGCGCAAGCAACAGGAAGAGAGCCTGGCTCAGGTACGTGCTTCTCGCGACGAGGCTGCCTGTCAGGCTGCCCTGAAGGCTATCACCGAGTGTGTGCGTGACTTCAAGGAAGGTCGTAAGAGTGAGAATAACCTTCTCGACCTCGCCGTGAAGGCTGCGCAGTTGCGTTGTACTCTTGGTGAGATTTCAGATGCCTGCGAGGAGATCGTAGGTCGTTATAAAGCAGTAATCAGAACAATTTCAGGCGTGTATAGTTCAGAATCAAAGAACGACAGCGACTTCGAGTTGGCTTGTAAGCTGACCGATGAGTTCGCAGAGAAGGAGGGTCGTCGTCCTCGTATCTTCATCGCCAAGATGGGACAGGATGGTCACGACCGTGGTGCAAAGGTAGTGGCAACAGGTTATGCCGACTGTGGTTTCGACGTGGATATGGGACCGCTGTTCCAGACTCCGGAGGAGGCTGCACGTGAGGCTGTCGAGAATGATGTCCACTGTGTAGGTTGCTCATCACTGGCAGCAGGTCATAAGACGCTCATCCCACAGCTCATAGAGGAGTTGAAGAAACTGGGACGCGAGGATATCATGGTCATCGCCGGTGGTGTGATTCCTGCCCAGGACTACGACTTCCTCTATAAGGCTGGTGTTGCTGCCATCTTCGGTCCTGGCACTTCTGTCGCCAAGGCTGCCGTTGAGATGATGAAGATTCTGCTTGATAAGGAGTAGGGCTATTTATGAACGCAGAGATGCAGAGAAATATACTCTGCGTCTCTGTGTATATAATAATAAAAACACAATGATTTTCCAGGAGAAAGAGATTGCAGATCGTCTTCGTTTGATAGGGACATACTTTGACTTAGATGCCTTGTTGCAAGACAAGACTGACAATCAGGCTATAGCAAAGTATTACCGAAAGTCGGATTTCTTTTATAATCTTATTCATTCCCATGGAGGGCACTACATTCACATGGGACTGTCGGACGATGTTATTTTCCATAAAGAGGACTTTGAGAAACAAGCTCGGTTTGTTGGTGAGTTCTTGACGGGAACATCCTCCATGCGCATACTTGAAGTAGGGGCTGGTCGGCTTGCCAACACACGATTACTGGCAAAGTTGTTCCCCCAGCATCAGTTTACTGCATTAGACCTTCCCAACCGCAACTTTCTGAAGAACCGTGTTCCAGACAATGTGACGCTTGTGGAGGGGGATTACAATGACCTGTCTGCTTTTAAGGAGACGCCCTTTGATATAGTCTTCGGCGTGGAAACCGTCTGCCATGCAGATAGCAAGGATCGCGTAATCAGTGAGATATCCAAAGTTCTCAAACCTGGTGGCAAGTTAATACTTTTCGATATCTATGAGCCGAAATCCCATGCAGAGATGACTGACTTTGAGAAGAGAACCTCTGCTATTACCATGGCTGCCATGCGTGTCACTGCTAAAGATCAGTATATAGGTGACATGCGCAGATACCTTGAGCAGCATCTATTTACAGATATAGAGGTGACTGATATGACACAGGCCATCAAGCCCACGTTACGGAATCTCGACCGCGTATCATGTTATTACTTCACGCATCCACGAATGATTAAGATGCTGGGCTGGTTCATCTCCACGGATGTCTTGATAAATAGTATTGCCGGTTGGTTGATGTTATATACGTTTGACGGGCAAAACATCCATCAATACTGTCGCATCGTTGCTACAAAAGCTTGATATACCTATTTATTTTGGGTATATTAGACATGTATAGTTCAGAATCAAAGAACGACAGCGACTCCTGCCTTATAGAGGAGTCGCTGTCGTCTTTTAATCTTCAAAGAAGTCGAAGCCGGCGATAGCTTGGAAGAAACGGTCGACATAGTCCCATGACGTGGGCGACCAATAGAAGCCCTGCCGGTATAGTACCTGCATGGTGTAGTCATTGACTTCTTGTACGGTGACAGCCTCCTGACCGTGGGTAACATCGCTATAAGCGACCAGACTCTGAAGACGCTCGACCTTCTCGGGGTCGGACTTCACCTGTTCCAATATCTTCAGGAATTCATCCTGCTCCACCATGCGCACAGGCGTACCAACAGAAGCCAGTTCACCGAGTACGTCACCGAGGAATACGTTGTGATTGTTGTAAGGATGGAACATACAACATTCGCGCGGTGTGGTCGTCAGCAGGCATATGGCATGTGCCACCTCATTGATGGGCGAGAACTCGACAGGGTTCGTGAAACTGTCATAGGGACAGCATCCTAACAGACTGTAGGCGCGCATCATGTTGGCAAAACTGTTGGTTTGGAAATTTACCTGGAACTCACCGTCCGTAGAACGGGCAGCGAGGTTGCCTACACGCATAACCTTGCCAACGAGACCCTTGGTGGCTATGGCATCAAGAACGATACGCTCGGAGAGGAATTTCGAAAGGGTATACTGATTGCCCAGATACTGGTTCAGGAAGAGATGCTGCTCGTCCAGGAACGCCTTGTCAGCCGTCTCACCATGTGTTAGGAAGCCGCTCACGCTGACGGTGGATATCTGAATGAGCTTGGCTCCCGTTTTCAGGCATAAGTCTACGCAGCGTTGCGTACCTTCTACATTGACGCGCTCGATGTCCCCGTCTTTGGAGAAGTGTTTCACGATAGCGGCACAGTTGAAGACGGTATCAATGTCTGTTGCTGTGTCACAGCAACATGCAGAACAGAGGTCGTCGGTAACATCGCCATTGATGACCCGCAGGCGACCACTTTCAAAGAGGTCGCGATAGGCAGATGCGAAATAGTAGTATAGGAGCGTCTGCAGGCGTCGCTGTGCCTCCGTTTTGCTCTTGGCGCGCACCAGACAAGTGATCGTCTCAGCATTGGAACTGATGAGTTCGTGGAGCAGGTGAATACCTAAGTATCCCGTGGCACCTGTGAGGAACACATGACCTAACGTCAGTGGCGTTCCCTTACAGAAGGCATCGATAGTACCACCAGCCAGTACTTTGTCGATGGCGGTATAGTCGAAGTCCTTCACTTCCGATTCCAACTCTCCACCAACCTCTGAATTCTCGCCTTTTAGCAGGGCGGCAATCTGTCGGGGCGTGGGATTGTCAAAGACATCACCGTAGACCAGATGGTACCCGATCTTATCCACATCGATAATCAGGCGCGTGACGACAAGTGACGTGCCGCCCAGTTCGAAGAAGTCGTCAGTGGCTCCCACACGTTCCACCTGTAGGATATTGGCGAAAATGTCGCAGAGCTGTTTCTCGAGTTCTCCCGCTGGTGCCACATATGCTGTCGTCACGGAAAGCGTCGGTTCGGGCAGTGCCTTCATGTCTGTCTTGCCACTCGGTGTGGTAGGCATCTTATCGAGTTGGAGATAGGCAGTGGGTACCATGTATTGGGTCAGGCTCTTGCCAATCTCCACCTTCAGTTCTTCGATATCCACAGGATGATTGGCAGTGAAGTAGGCGCAGAGATGTTCCTTGCCGTTGATCTTGCGAATCATCACAACGACCTGTCCGATACCCTCCTGTTGGGCTATCACACTCTCTATCTCACCCAGTTCGATACGCAGGCCACGCAGCTTCACCTGGTTGTCGGTACGTCCGAGGATGGTGACATAGCCGCGTTCGTCCCAACGGGCATAGTCGCCGGAACGATAGAGCGTCTTGTCAAGAGCATCGCCAGTGACAAACGGATTGGGGATGAATGCCTCGCGTGTCTTCTCCGGCAGGTTGTTATAACCTAAGCCCACCTGTGCACCACCTATCAGCAGCTCACCGACGACACCCACTGGTACACGGTTCATGTCGGCATCGACGATGTATTCGGTCACGTTGACCAATGGACGGCCGATGGTGACATGGTCGTCGTGTGTCACCTCGTGACTGTTGCTCTCTACTGTCGTCTCAGTAGGACCGAAGCTGTTGAAAAGATGGGCTTTCGTGGCCTTTTGCAGTTCACGCAGTTGGCTGTCAGAGAATTTCTCACCGCCTAGCTCGATGATATGGCAGCCTGCCAGTGCCTGACGGAAGGTGTCCGACTCATAGAGCTGCATCAGACGTGAGGGTGTACCTTGGAACATTCCCACGTTGTTCTCCACCATGAATTCCGCCAGTAGGATGGGGTCGTTGGCTATCTCGTCGCTGGCTAATGCCAAGGTGAGCCCGTTGTAGAGCGGAATACCGATTTCTTCGACAGAGGCGTCGAAGGAGATGGTGGCCAGTCCGAGGATACACTTCACCTCCTGCATCACCGTCCAGTTGCGGAAGTTGAGAGGATGGGCGAAGAGCTCGTTACAGATACCGCTGTGGTGGAGCATCACACCCTTGGGACGACCCGTTGAACCTGACGTATAGATAATGTACGCGAGGTCACTGCCTTCCTGCGGAATGGCAGGGTTAGCCGTATTCTGGCATTGCAGTAGTTCTTCGACATTCAGGGCTTTCTCCAGTACTTTAATACTTCCCTCACCGGCTTGTGCCTTCAGGTTTGCCAGGTTCTCATCGTCAGTAACGATATAGGCAGCCTCTGAATCTTCGAGAATCAGTTTGATACGGTCGGCAGGATAGTGCGGGTCACAGGGAATGTATGCTGCACCAGCTTTCATAATACCGAACATGGTAAAGATGAGACGACTGGTACGCGGCAGTAACATAGCTACGCGGTCACCGCGTTTCACACCATGGGCAATGAGTGCATTCGCCACACGGTTCATCTCGGCATTCAGTTGACTGAAGGTAAAGGTGCCGTCGCAGGCAACAAGTGCTTTGGCATCAGGTTTGTGCTCTGCATTTGCCTCGATGGCGTGATGGAACAGACGGGTGGGTACCTCTGCCGTACCTGCCATACGGAACGAACTGACGAGACGTTCCTGTTCTTCACTGAGCATCGACACCTTGAGCAGACTGCTTTTCGGTGCCTCCATGAAGTGTCCCAGAACACTGACCAGTGATTCTGCCAGACTCCTCATCGTCTTCTCACTATAGAAGGCATCGTCGTACTCCAGACAGATAACAGGCTGTCCGTGTTGTTGTATAATGATGATATCGAGTTTCTGTTTCGGCACATCTACGTCTATCGTCTTGATAGTCATCTTCTTGCCACCGATAGTATGCTCTTCGATGACACCCATCTGATAACTATAGGTCGTATTGGCAGAGAAGTTAAAGTCGGCGGCAATACGGGCGAAGGGGTATTGCTCGTGGCGCATGGTCTGCTCAAAATCCTCACTCGTGCGACGGACGAACTCCTCTACGGTCTGTTCCGTGATGTGTCCTGCCAATGGCAGCGTGTTGACAAACATACCCGTCGTATCGGACAGACGCAAATCGGAACGGCCGTTGCTAATGGTGGAGATATAGACATGACGGCTGTTAGTGTAGCGCGACAGCGTATAGAAAGCCACGGCGAGCATCAGACTGGCAGGTGTCACATTCAACTGCTTGCAGAACTGTTCCACTTTCGTATAATCGAAAGGACTGGCTACCTGGGCTACATGACCGTGAGGCTCACTGGGTGTGAAATCGTCGGTCAGTTCCGTACAACCCTCGCACTCCTTCATCACTTCGGCAAAATAGGCCTTTGCTTCCTGATATGCGTTGCCGCTCTCTGCCTGACGTTGTTCCTGCGAGAACTGCAGAAAACCTAACCGCTCACGATCAATAGTTTTCCCGTCAAGGACATCACATAGCTGACGTGCTACCAAGTCGAATGACGCACCATCGAAGATGAGGTGGTGTACATCCATCAAGACGACCATGCGCTCTTCCGTCTGCACGATTTCCATGCGGTAGAGTGGACCACGGTCCAAGTGGAAAGGCATGGTAAAGTGTTGTTGATAGGTGTCCAGTTCTGCTTCCGTCATCTCACGACGACTTATCTGGGGTGCCAGGTCGGGGTCATACACCTGGACGACATCATCACCCTGCGTCTCGAAATGGATGTTGAAGGCAGGATGAGCCGTGACAATCTGTATTAGGGCTTGTTCCGCCTTATCACCATCAATACCCGATGGAAGTGTGATAGCAGTAGGAAGATTATAGGTCGTGTCAAGCGGATGCTTCATACACTCGTAATAAACACCCAACTGGGCGAAAGAGAGGGGAGCGGAGGTTGGATGGCTGATGACTGACGTTTTTTCGTCTATCATCTTACTTCTTCCATCATCCATCATACTTCTTAGTATCTCATTCTCAATACTTTGGAGGGTTATTGTTTTTGCCATCGACTTGGCATCAAGCTCTATGCCGTAGCGTTTGTTGACCTCTACCGCCAGTTTCATGGCCGTAATGGATGTAAGACCAGCGTAGCCCAGTAACGTTGTGATGCCAAAGTCACTATTGCCCACCAGTTTGGATATGATCTTGTGGAGTTCCTCTTCCAGCACGTTCATCGGAGCCTGTCCAGCTTGTTGCTGTGTCACTGCAACAGACCGTACGGGCTTGGGAAGCGCACGCTTGTCTACTTTCTGGTTTTGGTTCAACGGGATGGCATCGATTTGCATCGTCACCTCAGGCACCATATACGGCGGTTTCTTTTCATGGATGAAGGCATTCAGAGCCTCAATATCCACAGGAGAATCGCTCACCACGTAGGCGGCGATGTATTTGCCTGCTCCTTCACCTTCTGTATCGAAAGCATGAACAGTGGCGTCCTTGATACCAGGGAATTCACGGATGACGGCTTCCACTTCTTTCAGCTCTACGCGGAAACCGCGAATCTTCACCATACCGTCGCGACGACCTACGAATACCAGTTTACCGTCATCACGGCGCAGAACGATATCGCCCGTCTTGAAAATCCTGCCGTGTGTGGCATCTTCTGTTATTTTCTGGGCAGTCAGCTCTGGAGCATGCAGATATCCACGGCATACCTGTGGTCCCATGACCCATAGCTCACCCTCTTCGCCAATGGCGGCAGGCTGACCGTTAGCAGCCATCACAGCCAACGTCGTCTCACCTAAAGGAGTACCAATATTAGACTGCTCTTCACGTTCGGTGAGATGATGACCGGCAATACTCGTACACTCAGAACTGCCGTAGAAGTTCACCATGCGGATATGCTTCGGTGGTGTCATGGGCGGTAATGCCTCACCACCGCAACTGAGTACCTCCAGCGTGGTGTCTTCATCCATGTTGCCTGCAAACTGATAAGCCATCATGGTGGTCATGAAGAGATGGGTGATGCCTTCTCGGCGGATGTACGCTTTCAGGCGTTCCATGTCAAAGCGCTCGGCATTGTCAAGGATATGCATGGTAGCGCCTAATGCGAGGGACCCCCATGTCTCGACAACGGTAGGTACAAAACCGAAACTGGCATAGTTGGCTACTCGGCTACCCATCTTCACGCCTAAGAACTTGACAAAGGGCACGGATGAAGAGGCGACGTTGCGCTGCTCCAGCATCACACCCTTGGGTTGACCTGTGGTTCCCGAGGTATAGATAAGCATCATTAAACCTGCAGGGTCAGGACCTTCCAAAGGTTGGGTGACAGGCGACAACTGGTCAATATCCTTGGTCAGAAGGGCTGGCACCGTGACGTCGCCTAACAGCGGCAGCAATTCCTCGTCGGCAATCAGCAACTTGGCGCTGGCATCCTGAATCATGTAGTTCAGGCGCTCCTTGGGATAAGTGGGATCGAGGGGCTGATAAGCACAGCCAGCCTTCATTACACCGAGCGGCGCGATGACCATCCATTCGCAACGAGGAATGAGAATTGAGACTACGTCTTCAGGACCGAGGCCCTTCGATGCGACAGAGCCTGCAATGCGGTCACTTATTTCATCCACTTCTGCATAAGTGTATTTCTTGTCTTTAAAGACTACCGCGATATTATTAGGCGTTGCTTTTACCTGTTGGCGGAACAGCGATACTATCGTCTGTGTGTCATTGTTGTTAAAATTCATATCCGTCGTTTTTAGTTTTGGCGTTATTTGTTTGATTAACTCGAGGCAAAGATACAAAAAAATATGATATTACCATCAATGTTATATGATAATTTACAATCCTCTTCTCCGTTATGCATAAATCAGGGAACTCATGACGTAGTCACTGACGAAGAGTCCTTTCCGTGTCAGCGATAAGTGGTTGTCGTTGATACGTAGCAGCCCGTCATTGATGAACCGTTGGGCCTCATGCAGACAGTACTTCCTGTACTTTTCAGAAAGCATGTTGAGGTCGAGTCCCTCTTTGGTACGGAGGGCGACGGTGATACGGTCGTTATAACGGGTATCTTCGTCAAGGATTTCCCGTTCACAGGGAATCTCGCCCCTTTCAATGGCATCGATATACTGATGGATGTCCGCTATGTTCCAACTGCGACAGGTGAGGGCGTAGCTATGGGCTGCGGCACCGATTCCGATATAGGGCACTTCACGCCAGTAGTTGCTGTTATGACGGGAACGGAAACCAGGCTTGGCAAAGTTCGAAATCTCATAATGCTCATAGCCTGCGGCAGTGAGTTTGTCGATGAGCAGTTCATACATCGTACGTTCCGTCTCCTCGTCAGTCGGTTCGATACCCATACGATGGAGTGGGGTTCCTTCTTCTATCATCAGGCAGTAGGCAGAGAGATGTTCTACGTTGAGTGCGAGGGCCGTATCAATATCATGCTCCCAATCCTCAACGGACTCCCCAGGGAAACCGTACATCAGATCAATGCTGATATGATGGATGCCAGCCTCTCGGAGTCTCTTGACGGCAAAGGATACCTGACTGGCGGTATGCCGACGGTGCAGGAAACGTAACCGTTCGTCATCGAAGGTTTGTGCCCCCATGCTGACGCGGTTGATGCCAAGCTGCGACAGGGTCGCAGCATACTCGACAGTAATGTCGTCGGGATTGACTTCGATGGTGATTTCGGCATCCCTCCCCACCTTATTATATATATAAATAGCATCAAACAGTTGGCTTAATTGTTCGGTTGTCAATTGGCTCGGTGTTCCTCCCCCTAAGTATATCGTCTCAAATAAACAATCTGTCCCCCTGATTGACATCTCCTTACACAGCGCATCCACGTACCGCTGCCGTAATTCCAACAGGGTGGTGGAGTAGAAACCACAGTAGATACAACGACTCTTGCAGAAAGGAATATGGATATAGAGACCTGCCATAATTATGCAAAAGTACTAATAAAGTTTAATATTTGAAAGTGTTTTTAGGTTTTTTGCATGAAAATGTCTACCTTTGGCTTCGTCTTTTTAGAAATATAACCTAAAACATAACCGATATGAAAGTTTATCAGACAAACGAAATCAAAAACATCGCATTGCTTGGCAGTGCGGGTAGCGGCAAGACTACTCTTGCCGAAGCAATGGTCTACGAAGCTGGCATCATCAAGCGCCGCGGTACCGTAGAGGGTAAGAACACCATGAGCGATTATTTCCCTGTAGAACAGGAATATGGCTACTCGGTGTTCTCTACTGTTTTTCATGTAGAGTGGAATAACAAGAAACTCAACATCATCGACTGTCCGGGTTCTGACGACTTCGTGGGTGGTGCCATCACCGCCCTGAACGTTACTGATCAGGCTGTCATCCTTATCAACGGCCAGTATGGTCCAGAGGTGGGTACGATGAATGCTTTCCGCAATACGGAGAAACTGAAGAAGCCCGTTATCTTCCTTGTTAACCAGTTGGATCGTGACAACTGCGACTTCGACCAGATTCTGGGTCAGTTGAAGGAGGTTTATGGTAACAACTGTGTTCCCGTTCAGTATCCGATAGCCACAGGTGCAGGCTTCAACAGCGTTATCGACGTGCTGCTGATGAAGAAGTACTCTTGGAAGCCAGAGGGTGGTGCTCCCATCATCGAGGATATTCCTGCCGACCAGCTCGATAAGGCAAAGGAGATGAAGGCTGCCCTTGTAGAGGCTGCTGCCGCTGGTGACGACACGCTGATGGAGAAATTCTTCGAGACGGAAGACCTTACCGAGGATGAGATGCGTGAGGGTATCCGCAAAGGTCTGGTGACCCGCAGCATTTATCCTGTATTCTGCGTTTGTGCTGGTAAGGACATGGGTGTCCGTCGTCTGATGGAGTTCCTCGGCAACGTGGTTCCCTTCGTCAGCGAGATGCCTGTCATCAAGAATGCTGCCGGCAAGGAGGTTCCCGCCGATGCTTCTGCTCCCACATCGCTTTATTTCTTCAAGACCGGTGTGGAGCCCCATATCGGTGAGGTCCAGTACTTCAAGGTGATGAGCGGCGTTGTGAAGAGCGGTGACGACCTGACCAATGCTGACCGTGGTTCTAAGGAGCGCATGGGTACGCTGTATGCTTGCGCTGGTGCTAACCGTATTCAGGTCGACGAGCTGCGTGCCGGTGATATCGGTTGTACTGTGAAGCTGAAGGATGTGAAGACTGGTAACACCTTGAACGGCAAGGATGTAGATAACAAGTTTGACTTCATCAAGTATCCTAACTCTAAGTTCTCTCGTGCTATCAAGGCTGTCAACGAGGCTGAGACCGAAAAGATGATGGCTGCCCTGCAGAAGATGCGCCAAGAGGATCCCACATGGGTGGTGGAGCAGTCTAAGGAGTTGCGCCAGATCATCGTTCATGGTCAGGGTGAGTTCCACCTGCGTACCTTGAAGTGGCGTATGGAGAACAATGAGAAGATCCAGGTGGAGTACCAGGAGCCGAAGATTCCGTATCGTGAGACCATCACGAAGATGGCACGTGCCGACTATCGTCATAAGAAACAGTCGGGTGGTGCAGGACAGTTCGGTGAGGTACACCTGATTGTTGAGCCTTATACCGACGGAATGCCCGATCCCACCTCTTTCACCATCAACGGACAGGAGTTCAAGATGAACATCAAATCAAAGGAGGAGAAAGACCTGGATTGGGGCGGCAAGCTCGTCTTCATCAACAGTGTCGTCGGTGGTGCCATCGATATGCGTTTCATGCCAGCCATCCTGAAGGGTGTGATGGAGCGCATGGAGCAGGGTCCGTTGACAGGTTCTTATGCCCGTGATGTCCGCGTCATCGTCTACGACGGTAAGATGCACCCGGTAGACTCTAACGAGTTGTCGTTCATGTTGGCTGCCCGTAACGCCTTCAGTGCCGCCTTCAAGGAAGCAGGTCCAAAGGTATTGGAGCCTATCTATGACCTGGAGGTACTCGTTCCTGGCGACTATATGGGTGATGTGATGAGTGACCTGCAGGGTCGTCGTGCCATCATCATGGGTATGGACAGCGAGGCTGGCTATCAGAAACTGTCTGCTAAGATTCCTTTGAAGGAGCTGGCCAGTTACTCTATCGCCCTCAGTTCTCTCACTGGTGGTCGTGCATCGTTCACCACGTCGTTCAGTTCTTACGAACTCGTTCCGAACGACATCCAGCAGCAGCTCATCAAGGAGCATGAGGCTGAACTGAAGGAAGAGGATTAAGTCATCATTACAAGAGTGTCCCGCCAATTGGTGGGACACTCTTGTTTTTTAATTCATATCCATTGTTGTATCCTAGTAGATCGTGAATAATAGCCTGTCTAACTGTGCCTCCTGGATGCAAACGATGTGGTCGGTGACATAGCGATAAAGACCAGCACTGTTGGTGACGACTAACTGATAAGGCACTCCTGGCTTCGTGTCAGTAGAAAGGATGGTATCCGCATTGGGTTCCTGCAACGGCAGATACTCGTGGAAACTGCCTGAAGAGAAGGTCTCGAAGAGATCGCTGTTGTCTGCCACAGCACGACCATAGATGGTTTCCTCAGTATAGTAGTAGCCGTTGTTGTGGGGTATATCGCCTGTAAACTGTTTCATCTGGGCGGTAGCCTCGTAGTATTCACCTGCCCCAAAGGCGACGATGCGTTTCAGTTTAGGCCACAGCACCTTGGCAAGAGCCTGTTCTGAATCGAAGGCATGCTCCACCTCGCTGGCACGTTGCGCATTGGTCTGACGGAGTTCTGCCACCAACTTGTCGCGATGCGTTGTGATGTAGTCGAACATGTCGGCTATCCGTCGTGTGTTGAGGGCTACGATCTGGTCGATGTCACGATCGAGCAATGCATAGTAACTGACGACATGCATGTCATCCTGCGGTTCGGTTTTGAAGAACAAGTCGTTGGGCATGGAGAAATCAGCACGGCATTTTCCACGTGCAAAATGGTAGTGCCACATATATATCTTGGTCATCACGCTCTCCAGTGTCTCCACCGTGCAGGCATCGTTGGTCTGCTTACCGAGAGGTCTTACCAGTGCTACCAGTAGGTTATGATGTCCTTTCAGCGTCGTAGCAAAGGCCTCCATATAAGGACGCAGATGACTCTCCGTACAAGGCACCCACTGTTGTTTGGCATTCACCAGATAGTGGCGTGTAGGTTCAATGGTCAGGATGTTGGTCTCACCGATGTTGGTCTGCAGGTCTATCAGCGGCTGATAGACTTGATTGTCGGACATCGGTACCTGTTTTTGATATTCAGCGAGTTTCTCTATCTGGTCGAAGCCATAGGCACGTCCGTAGTCAGTAGTGGTATTTTTACGCAGAATCCCCATCATATCACGCCATCCGTTGACAACCTCCTTCAGTACAGGACTGTCCGTCGGGCTCTCTGGGTTGCTTAGCACCTCACGTGTCAGATGGTATGACAAATAACACTCTTCAGGAGAGTGAATCTTCGACGGCACTAACCTCTGGAACTTCTCGATGTAAGGTCGTGCCATCTCACTCATGGCGCGCCTATCTTCCACCGTGAGGTCGGAAGCCAGGAAATACCTCGTCAACAGGCGGAACATCGTCTGAGCGGTATCATTGGCATCGACACCCTGTGACGTGAGATAGTCGAGGATGATGCTGGCAGACTTGAAACACTCATAGAGTTCGTCTGTCGACTTCTTACTGTTCTGGATGATGGAGCCGCTGTTGATGAAATAGTGGTAGCCGATGAACTGCGGCAGATAACACACACGCTTGGCTGTCAACAGACACATGGCCGTATACCAGACATCCTCTACCCAGAGGACATCTTTGGAATACTTGATATCGTTCTCACGAAGGAACGCCACGTCGAACAGACGTGATGTTGTGAAGGGCCAGAGGCCTGTGAACATCTTGTCGTACTGATAGTCGTCACGGTCCATGACAATGCGCCATTTTGTCTGGTTCCACGTCACTGTCTCCGTATGCGGATGGAGACTCTCTTTCTCCAACTCATATTCGCGACGGAAGGTCACCACCTGCGACTGCGTCTCCGCCATCTCACGACAAACCACTTCCAGACAGTCTGGCGTGTAACTGTCGTCTCCATCAAGGAATCCAACGTATGGTCCTGTCACAAACAACATACCGTGGTTGCGTGGCATGCCTGGTGAGCGAACACCATCGTTCAACTCCTTGATGATGACGTTCTTGTCATCCTTGAACATCTCCGTAAGCAGTGGCAGGTAGTGTGGCTGACAATTGTGCACCACGATAATCCACTCGATGTTCTCGAAGCCGATGGTCTGGGCGCGCATGGACTGGGCACATTTCTCAAACATACCCATGTCCACATTATGAAATGGCGTAACGACTGATACCTTATACATATTTAGATGTCTACCACGGCATCATGTCGCGCTCGTCAGGGCGGTGTGCCTTTCCGTCTTCATCCTTGATGTAGACCTGAAGGTCCTGGAAGTAGCCACCGGTCTGTTCCTGCAGGTTCTTCAGGATTGCCTTCGTGTCCTCAAAACCCATGAACTCCTTGGCAGAACCGATGTGGTTCGTGAACTCTAACTTCTTGTTTTCTGTGTCAAGAACGGAGATGTACTCATCCTTGGTGCGGTCTCCAATAACAAATTTCTTCATATTCGATAGTTTTAATAGATTTATTGTGTTGCAAAGGTACGAAGAGTTTTCCCACTTTGATTCAAAATTTAAGAAATATTTAACGTAATCGTTGTCTTTTCCTTTAGGGAATCAACTTCTTCGCTTCGGGAGTCAGGAACGGTCGGATGTCCTTGAAAGGAATCTCGAAGGTGATGATGCCAGAAGAGTAAGGGGCTATCTCATATTGGGTGTAGAGGAAAACGACACCTGTCTCAGTGAGATAGGGAGCATTGCCTGGCAATGGGAGATTGTCGAGGTCTTCTACTTCGCTGGCAAAGAGAAACTCCAGCACTTCTTCATCGGTCATCGTTTTATCCGGACCACCTGCAAAGAAACTCCTTACGCCTTCCTTGATAAGTTTGGAGAGGCGGGGCGAATCAGTGTCGGCAAGTATTGGAATCTGTTTACCATCGCTCTTACGGAAAGTAAAGCCAACCTCGGTAGTAAAGCCATGTATGCCGCCACCATAGTAGTATGTTTGATAATGATAGGTGACATAGTTATTGGTCTGTGCCAACATGGTAATGCTGTGACTCTTTGAGAATGCTCCCATGCGCTCCTCAGGGGCCATCTCATCGTAAACGCTGTGCCAGTCCCCTGATAGCGACTCGAAGAGTGCTTCGCCATAGGCTTTAACATCATCAGGACGGTTAAGTTCGCCATTAATCAGATAATTGATGTGATGGCGAAGACTGTCGACTACGGCCTTGTCGCCCTTAATAGGCCATTGAATCAGGAGGGATACCTCTGCCGTAGAGTCGCTTTTCTCAAAACTGACGGTCTCAACCTCGATGTTCTGTGTTGCTGCAAAAGCATGATGACCGCAGACGCTAAGCGCCGCGGTCATCACTATTGTCATAAAAAGATGTTTCACCTTTTTATTTTTTACATTGTTTTACTCACCCTTGATAGCAGCTACGCCTGGGAGCACCTTACCCTCGATAGCCTCAAGCAGGGCACCACCACCTGTAGAGATGTAAGATACCTGGTCAGCCAGACCGAACTTGTTGACACAAGCTACAGAGTCACCACCACCGATCAGTGAGAAAGCACCCTCGGCAGTAGCCTTGGCGATAGCCTCACCGATAGCACGTGAACCAGCTGTGAAGTCGTCGCACTCGAAGACACCGGCAGGACCGTTCCACAGAATGGTCTTGGCACCCTCGATAGCCTTACGGAAGTCCTCCTGAGAAGCAGGACCGGCATCAACACCCTCAAAACCTGCAGGAACTTTGTTGGCAGGGCAGGTGATGATCTCAGAACCAGGCTTAACAGTCATGGTGTCGAAGTCGAGACCGTTAGTAGCGGTGCAGTCAGAACCCAGCACGAGTTCAACACCGTTCTTCTTAGCCAGCTCCTCAACGCCCAGTGCTACATCCAGTTTGTCGAGCTCTACGATAGAGTCACCGATCTCACCATTGTGAGCCTTGGCGAAGGTATAGGTCATACCACCGCAGAGGATGAGCTTGTCAACCTTACCGAGCAGGTTCTCGATGATACCAATCTTTGAAGA
>JAGCOB010000015.1 GCA_017645645.1 Prevotella sp.
ATGTGACCGTTTACCGTGTCGAGGACATGCATTGCAGCCATTGCGAGGCAGCCGTAGTCCGTGCCGTTGAGGAAGTGCCAGGCGTTGAGAAAGCCAAGGCCAGTGCCTCTGCCAACACCCTTACCATCAAAGGCCCTGCTACGGAAGAGTCTATCCGTAAAGCTGTTGAGGGTATCGGATATACGTTCAAAGGAAAGGCTTGAAACCTATGAAATATACTTTGACAGACAGGCTGATGTGGCATTTCATGCAAGACACATGCTACAAAGTTTTACGGGTGACTACATGACAAAGCCTGGTTCTGAGGCGGAACACCGATGGCAGGATGAGCATCCAGACGGGACATTCATAAGCAAATAGGCGAAATCAACCTGTGGTCGAGCGATTCCCTTTATATATTAGCGTATTTTATAGCCCGTCGTAGTCGATGATGGCCTTGCGCCATTCGTCGGGAAAAGATACAAAAAGTTTTGGAAAGTTATACGCATTTACAACATTTTTCGTATCTTTGCAGTATAAAGGATTAATGATATAAGATAAAAAGGGAGTATGATGAACAAGAGAATCTTTACGGTCCTGTTGACGGGACTTTTTTCACTGGTTATATGGGCACAAGGCAGTGATGCACTCAGCCAACTCAAGGCAGACCCGAGGAAATCCTATGGTAATGACTATCCGTATCCGTTGAAGAAAGTGGAACTGACCAAGACACCACAGGGCTATGTACCGTTCTACATCAGTCATTATGCTCGACATGGTTCACGCTACTATTGGACAGACAAGCTCTACAAAGAGCTGGACACATTGCTGACCACCACGCATGAGAAAAAACTGCTGACCCCTGAGGGTGAGGCTTTCCGTGAGAAATTCATGGCTGCCAAGCAGGAGTTGAATGCTGGTGTCGGAGAACTGTCACAACTGGGATGGGAACAGCATCAGGGTATTGCCCGGATCATGTACGAGAACTTCCCGGAGGTCTTCAAGAAGGGCGGAAACGTATTCGCCATCTCCTCACTGGCAGGACGCTGTGTGATGAGTATGTCGGCATTCTGTCTGGAACTGAAACAATGTAACCCGAACATTGAGATTCGGGAGCAGTCATCCCGTATGACCCTTGACGGAGTAGTGCCTACCGATAGACAGAATCCCTTCCTGCGCCAATTCCCGCATCAGCGTCCCCGTTACGAGAAAAACCGCGACCAGTTCCATAGTGACCATTCCCTCAGACAAACAATTGTCGCCCGTATGTTCATCAATACCGACAGCGTACCAGGTAACAAGCACCATATCGGCAGTAACCTCATCAACCTCTATACCTCACTGCCGAGCATCGGTCATGAGGGGATGATGGAAGGGATTGTCACCGATGAGGAGATTGCCAGTGAATGGGAGTCGTCAAACCTCGGCTCTTACTCGTGGGTGTTCTTCCCCCAGTACGAGATGATTCCGATTCTGGAGGATATCATCAAGAAAGCCGATGCCGTACTGACAGGCAGCAGTGATCATATTGCCGACTTGCGTTTCGGACATGACACCTGTCTGGGACCGCTGACCGTGCTGATGGGTATCAACGGGGCAGACCGTGACCCAGAGGATCCGTATGAAGTCAAGAACTGTTATCAGAACTGGGAGACCTGTAAGGCCTCCAATATCCAACTGGTGTTCTACCGTGGTAAGAAAGGGGCTGATGACATCCTCGTGAAATGTCTGCTCAACGGAGAAGAGGCTACACTTCCTGTGCCCACCACCCAATATCCTTATTATAAGTGGTCAGACTTCAAGGACTTCTACACGAAACGCATTCAAGACTCCTCCAGCTTCAATTAAAAGCGGGAGAATAACAACTCCATGGGATATCTCATTAACAGGTGGAGGATATGATGCTTGCCGGCAAGAATATCCTTGAGGATGAAGGATCCCTGATGTTCCGAGGGCATTGTCACCAGTGCCTCCTCCTTTAAGCCATAGACCTCCTGCATGACCCACATGACACCCTGGGCAAAGGACAGGAGTCCTATCTTACGAAGGATTTTCTCATAGTCGACTCCCTTCTTTCCACTGGCAGCCACCTTCCGGAGGGTGAAGAAATAGTCTGTCATCTCACGGAGCGTGATCCGCTGATACAGGAACTTCCAATAGATCTCTATCAAAACCAGTATCACGTTCAGGCGGACAGATGGTCTGACCATATCCCCGTCCTTGACGAACAACAACTCCTGGTTTTTCTTCAGCCATTGCCTGATACGTTTGTTCTTCAATGGATTCTTGCCGATACCTATCTCATAATGCAGACGGACATCCACATCATTCCATTGGTTGAGATGTACTAGACGGTAATCACTATCGGAATAGCCGTCATTAATCGGATTGGCGACTTCCAATAACCGCTCCAGACTGCTGTCCGTACAGATATCTATATGATCCGGATAACGAAGTGAGCGCAATTCTCCGTAGTCACGGGCTATTCCCTGTCCCATCAGGATACTGGCACGGATATTCTGCTCTGCCATCATCTGCAACACCTTCACACTACGCTGGTCCATGACCAGGTTACTCTCCTGTACAGTCTCAGCCTCCGCCATCCAGTCAATCACCAGGTCCTGGGGTACACGCAGTCCGAACTCAAACAATTGCTTCACTCCATGATAGCAAATACCTATCATGTGTTGATGACGGGCCATTTCATGAAGTTCCTGCCATTCCTCAGGTTCCGGTCCCCTACTCAGACAGTCCAGTTGTCCTGTAGATACTTGTATCAGTTCATAAAACAGTTTTTCCATAGTGCAAATCATTCTTCACTAAACGGAGCAAATATACTCCTTTTTTATGATTTCTCCAAAAAAACCATGAAAAAAGCGAAGAAAATATGTTATTTTTATTATCTTTGCAGCCGGAAATCATACTTAATCATTAAATACTTAAATTTAAAAAACATTATGGCTTACACAGAGACAAAAACAACTGGTTACGGGACCCGTGTAGGGAACTCGTTCAAGAGTATTGGTACCGGTTTCATCCTGTTCTGTGCCGCAACAGCCCTGCTGTGGTGGAACGAAGGACGTGCCGTGAAGACTGCTAAGATGCTCGAAGAGGCAGGAAGTGCCTGGGTCGAGATGCCGAATCCTGCTAAGATCGACCAGTCACTGGATGGTGAACTGGTATGTGGTACTGCTTTGGCAACCACGGAGGATTCATTGATAGACAAGGACTTTGGCATTGGTGCCAAGGCGATTGCCATCAAGCGTCATGTAGAGTACTACCAGTGGGTAGAGCATGCTGAGAGCAAGAGTGAGGACAAACTGGGTGGTAAGGAAGTCACTACGACAACCTATACCTATAGCCAACAGTGGGTATCCAGCCCCGTGCAGTCCAGTCAGTTCAAGGATGCTGCCTATCAGAACAAGAACACCGTATTGGCAACAGTAGAAGATGCTGAGCAGTATGCAGAGAATGTGACCTTCGGTGCCTACAAGCTGCCTGAGAGCCTGATTCACAGCATCTCTTCCAAGGAGGCTATGGAGCTGGCTATTGCCGATGACCTGCTGAAGCAGCTGGACAAGAATGCCCAGACCGCCTATGAGCGTTTCTATGGCGTACAGAACAAGAACCAGCAGCCTACACAGCAGCCTACACAGCAGCCAACACAGCAACCTGCTATCCCTGATTCTGTAAGGGCTTTGATGTCTGACTCCGCCAAGGCAGTGGCAGACTCTCTGCAGGCTGTCAACGACTCTATCAACAAGGCGATGGCTAATGCCCAGAACAAGAAGGATTACGACTATATCCACGTAGCAGGCAACGTCCTCTATTATGGTCGTGTTCCCGGTTCTCCTCAGGTCGGTGATGTTCGCGTGACCTTCGAAATGATCGTTCCTGCCAAGGTTACCGTCATGGCAGTAGCCGACGGCGACAGCTTCAAGCCTTTCAAGGCTAAGAACGGTAAGCGTTTCGAGACCCTCGTGATGGGTAAGAAGAGTGGTGATGAGATCATTGAGAGTGCTCAGGATGCCAATAGCATGTGGACATGGATCCTGCGTATCGTTGGTATCATGCTCGTCATCTCTGCCCTGAAGATGATCTTCGGCTTCCTGTCGATGATCCTGAAGGTCGTTCCTTTCCTCGCCAGCATCATGGGCTTCGGCATAGGTATCATCTGTACGGTGATTGGTGTGGCATGGTCACTGATCGTCATCGCTATCGCATGGATCTTCTACCGTCCTGTATTGGGTATCATCCTACTCGTTCTCGCAGGCTTCCTGGTATGGGTATTTGCCTTCAAGGGCAAGGACAAGCTGAAGGAGCTCGCCGCCAAGGCTAAGGAAAAGTCAGCTGCTCCTCAGACAGCTCCCGCTCCTGCTGAGCAGAATGGAACAGTTTCATCATCAGACAATATCGGAGCATGAAAAAGATAGCTTTATCACTTATTCTGAGCCTGTTTGCCTTCGTGGGCATGCAGGCTCAGCATGCTGATTGCCAGAAGCATGATTGTCAGAAGCAACAGCAGCAGTGTCAGCAACAGCAGAAAGTTCAGCCCATCCAGATGATTCTGGACTCTGACTTCGGTAGTTCTACGGACGACCTCTTCGCCCTGATGATGCTCCATCACTATATCGATGAAGGACTCGTGGACCTGAAAGGTATCATCGTGGACCGTGAGGGTGAGAAAAACGCCGGTATCGTGGATATCTTCGATAACTACTATGGACATCCCGATATCCCCGTAGGACTGGAGCGTAACGGTGTGAAGAACCCCCGCTGCTTTATCCCTTATAATGGTATCTGCGACCTCAAGGACGCTCAGGGTAACCCCCTCTTCAAGCGTACCCTTGATGCCAGCAAGTTGCCTGACGGCTACAAGCTCTATCGTAAGATACTCAGCAAGGCAGAGGACAACTCCATCGTGGTCGTTGCCATCGGTTTCGCCACAACCCTCTCCCAGCTCTTTGAGTCTGGCGGTGACGAGTACTCTAAGCTGAGCGGTCTGGAACTCTTCAAACAGAAGGTAAAGGCTGTGTATATCCAGTCTGGACGTTTCGAGGCTGGTGACAGTCTCAGCGGCTATAACATGCGTGCTGCCTCCAAGCAGTCGGCTGTCTTCTACAGCAAACTCCCTGAGAAGGTCGACCTGATCATGTCGCCCAGTAACATCGGTGACAAGATGAACTACCTGCCGCAGGATGTGGTGGCAGACCTCTCCTATACGGACTGGAACCCCATCAAGGCAGTGTATACCAACTATACCTGTGACACCGGTCAGCGCATGTGGGACACCAACTGTCTCGTACAGGCTGTCCTGGGCGATAATGCCTATCATCTCTCGCCCCGTGGTTGGGTGACCTTCATCGACAAAGGTGAGATGTCGGAGATGCTCTTCAAACCAGACCCCAACGGTAATGCCCGTTATCAGATGCCTGGCGACAGCTATTTTTTCGAGGAGAAGTTGATGGACATCCGTCGTCATAACCGTATCAACAAATATCCGTCCCGCTATACCATCGAGGCTCCCCAGCCTACCCTGCTCAGCAGTGCTGCTACAGAATGGGCGAAGCCCCGTATGGGACTGCTCATCGACAAGTACCTGGCTACCGCAGGTAATAAGCTCGATCCCGATGAGTTCCGTCAGGTATTCCAGCCTATCGGTTACTATGGCGGCAATGTCACAGCCTATCGTGAGGCAGAGAAGATGGTCGTTGACTCCCTCTATACCGTCATGCTCGACAGAGCTGCCCGTGCCGGCAAAAACACCATGACCATCATTACCGGTGCTCCAGCCAGTGGCAAGAGTACGGCTGCTCGCAAACTGAACCTCAAGAACGAGGGTCTGGTCTATGACGCTGCCCTCTCTGGCGGTACCCAGCGTCTGGAGAATGTCATCCAGCGTGCCAAGGCGAAAGGTCTTGACAAGATCACCGTCATGCTGGTCTATAACGACATCCTGACTTGTTTCAAGAACTCCATCAACCGTGGTCAGAATACCAACCGTTTCTGTACTATCGACTATATGTACCAGTCTTTCGAGGATAATAAGGGTAAGATCGAGTGGCTGCAGAAACAGCATCCTGAGATTACCATTATCCCTGTCACCTGTGAGGGTAACAAGGGACCGCGCCAATGTAGCATTGAGGAGGCTAAGAAATGGGACTATGACGTATCGGAAGAGGAAGTTAACCAGATGCTGTCCGTCCTGCTTGATGCCGTCAACAGCGGAGAGCTCTGGGAACAGCAGCTTCCCGCTCTCGTCGGCAACCTCTCTTCTATTCCTAACCTGAGTACAAGAAACAAGAAACTGGCAAAGGAAATCGATACGCGTGTAGAGGAATTACTCCACAATTATAGAAATTAAAATGAACATCAAGTTTCAGATAACAAAAGTGGCTGCCATCGTCATGATGGCAACCACTTTTACGGTTTTTACAGGATGTAAGACCCAGCAGAAAGCGACTTCATCAACAGAGGTGGCAAAGGCACAGCCCATGCTCATCAACGAGGAGGCGAAAGCCTGGGCAATGGCTCACACCACAGAGCTCATCGATCAGTACCTCGTGACGGCAGGCAACAAGATCGACCCTGACGAGATGCGCCTGTTGTTCAAGCCCATCGGCTATGATGGCGGCTCCAATACCGTCTATTACCGTGATGCGGAGAGATACCTGGTGGACTCCCTCTATAGTGTGATGCTCCAGCGTGCCGTTGATGCCGGCAAGACACAGTTTGTCATCTTCACGGGGCCCTCTGCCAGTGGCAAGAGTACTGCTGCCAAGGAGATGGACTTCTCTGAGACAGGACTGGTCTATGACGCCGCTTTCAACTCTTACAAGAAACTGGCGACTGCCATCAAGAAGGCAGAACGCTATGGCATGAAGGAGATACGGCTCATTGCCGTCTACAACACCATCCGCAACTGTTTCAAGAACTCTGTGGAAAGGGGTAAGAAGAACGGACGTTTCATCCATATCCCCTATATGATAGAGTCGTTTGGCAACAATATCCACAAGATGGAACTGATGAAGCAGAACTTCCCCGAGGTGGAGTATTTCTGCTTCGACAAGAGCGACAACGTACATGCCAAGCCTGTCACCATCGACGAGGCATGCAAGTGGAACTTCCAGGTCAGCCAAGACGACATCACTTATCTTTTCAATGTACTTCGTGATGAAATTGACAAAGGAGACCTTACGCCACATCAGCTTGCCTATATCAAGGGAGACATACTATCAATTAAGGGACTGTCAGATTCCAATCGCAGACTGGCCGAAGAGATTGATAGCAGAATACGTGAGATGGCAAGATAAGATTTCTGAGGAGTTGTGGGAGCAATCTCCGCAATTAGGAACTGAAAGCCTATAGACTATGAGAAAAATTGTATTATTCGCTTTTTGCGTAGCAGTTGCTATGATCAGCTGCAAGAACAAGGGACAGGCTGCCGGTGAGACAGATGCCGACTCCACAGCCGTCAGCGACTCTGCTGCCAGTGTGGAACAACAGGACACCACACCCCTGCCCATGTTCCTCTATTATATGAATCCCTCCTATATGCAGACTATCTACTGGACAGGCGTGGAGGAACCGAAGAAGGACAAGGACAATGCCGAGTACTTCGACGGGATGTATGCCAGTTGGTCACTGCAGGAGATGTCACGTCGTAATGCCGCAGGCTATACGAAGATGCTGGTGGACGACAACAAATGGGTGGACATCAAATATATCGGTGAACAGCTTAAGAATCCCGACGGAGAGGTGATGTATGGCGGTGAACTGCATAGCCGCCCCGCTATCCCCTCCCCTGGTCTGAAGTATGCCCTCGTCAATCCGAAGGATGCGCCCAAGCGCGATTACGAATATGGTGAGTTCTATATCATCGTCCATCAGGACTACCTGAAGACACGTAAGGTGCTGAAGATAGAGATTCCGAAGAACGTGAAGCCCATGCCTAAGGCTGTCATCAAACAGATGGAGGAGAAATACGGTATGAAGGCTGGTCGCTCCATGATCTGCTCGACGATTGACGGTCGCTATACACAGGGCTTCATCCAGTTCAATGGCGAGTTCAAGAATGCCCCCAAGGACAAGGACCGTGACTACAAGAAGGCACTGGCGCTGGAGGTCGTTGCTGACGGTGATAAGGTCTATGCCTTCGAGGAGTTAGGCTACTACGAGACGGAGGGAGGCTACTGCACATGGAATGCCGATGACGGTGGTGAATACTGTCCCACCAGTATCCGTGCTGCCTTCGAGGGTCCTGACGGTCTGGAGCTCTGCTATGAGCACGGTGCCCCAGAGAGTTCTACCGTCGGTATCTTCCGTGTTCGTGACGGTCAGCTTACCCAGACAGAGTATGAGTGCTACCACCGCTTGATCGATGAGTCGACACCGCTCTGGAAGAAGGACATCGCCCAGTTGCAGAAACTCTTCGCTGGCAGTTCGAAAGGTTCGTTGGACAAGTACCAGTTCCTCTACCTCGACGAAGACAATATCGAGGAGATATGGATGCGTTCTAATGACGACAATCATGGAGCCGTCTTCACCTTCAAGGACGGGAAGCCCCAACTGGTTGCCATAGAGGACGACAAGACGGGTATTGCCTTCTACCAGGGTAATGGCAAGGGATATGTGAAGATTACCAGTGAAGACGGTAGCTTCAGAACCACCAAGTTCTATGCCATCAAGGGCAGTCAGGTGGTGGAACGCTTCTCGATGAAGGATTTGGACGGAGAAATCACAGAGAGCAAGCTCAATGGCAAGACACTCACGAAATGGGAGGCTGCCGACTATCTAGACAAACTTCCTCTCAACGAATACAAGGTCTATCCCTACTGGAAGGACATCAACGAAAAATAGTAAAATCAATAAAGGCTCCCTTGCAGGAGCCTTTATTTTTGGTGGAGCTGGAGGGAGTCGTCATCGACGAAGTCGCTTTTAAAAGCGTAGCGACTAAAAGAACCCTCACGAGGGCGAGACTCGTCAGCGTAACGAAGTGGAGCTGGAGGCAGCCAAACTAAATTCTGCAATTTCATGTAATTGCGTGTAAAGTCAAAGCCACCGCCATTTCTTTTTGGCAAATTTACTTCAAATTTGGCATACTTTTGTCAAATCCGTTGATTATTTAAGTTTTGTTAGCATTTGCATAACAAAAATGAACCCTTTAACTTTGCAGATGTTCTTGGGGACGCTTGTCATTGTGAGATGAAAAAGCCGTATGGTCCTATTCCCACTCATTGACATCTGATAATCTCGCATAGTGTCTAAAT
>JAGCOB010000016.1 GCA_017645645.1 Prevotella sp.
CCTCAAAGTAGCGCGTCTACCAATTCCGCCACCTCTCCAACATGAAGCATTGAATAAAAAAGAGTGCCCAGAACAGGACTCGAACCTGCACGCCTCGCGGCACACGCACCTGAAACGTGCGCGTCTACCAATTCCGCCACCTGGGCATTTGTTTCGTTAAGACCTTTTCCTAACGCTCTTTTTTGTTCAATAAGTGAGCGGAAAACGGGACTCGGACCCGCGACCCCAACCTTGGCAAGGTTGTGCTCTACCAACTGAGCTATTTCCGCTTGTATTCCTTCGGAATCCAATCGGCATATCCGGCTGCACTCGGCATAAAAACAAGCTTTTCTGTTCTCGCTTGCGCGGATATTCCGTTTTTTCTTCGGGGCATCTCTCTCGATTGCGGATGCAAAGGTAATGCTTTTTTCGGAACTGACAAACTTTTCCGATGATTTTTTACACAAAAAATGTCTTTTATGCTTTTCCCAGCCTTTAAGACTTCTTATTCAACTACCTTCTTGCACTTTTTCCGGGGCAGTTACCTTCCTGACCAAGTTCACCTGGCTGACATTATTATAATAGCCATTGGCATACAGACCATGTTTCTTGAGTTCCTTGACATCATTAGCCGTCAGGATGATTCTGTAGACGCCAGACTCACCGACATTCGCACATCCCCAGTTGTTCAACTCATTGTTATTACCTTCCAGTGTCTTATCTGTACTGCTGTAGATTGTCTTAAACTGCCAATAGGTAACATCCGGATTACTCTTATCCATCTCATAGATAAACTCCAGTTTGTCCCCCTCTTTCAATTCTGTAAAACGATCGGCAGGAATCTCTATACCATTCTCCCAGTTACCAAATATACAGGTACCGTTCCAGATGGGTGTCGATTCCCATACAGAATTACCCGGAGTCAGGAAAACCTGTTTGATCTTCAAGACCTCTCCCTCTGAAGACTGAATGGCAACCTCGTCGATATTCCTGACATCCTGACCGTCAAAATAACAGGTCAAAGAGGTAACACCTGGTTTACCCCACATTTTCAGTTTTCCAGAAACCACCAATTGGACAGCAGCCTTGACAGGCTCAACGAACTCCACGGTAATAGACTCATAGTCAGACCAGTCAACCGGCAGGTTATGCTCTCTCATGGAGCCGACGAGTCCGCCCCAGGGAATTGACGTATAAGTAATTGTCCCGTCACTGTTCCTCTCAAAACTCTCATGGATATTCCAAGTACCATCAAACTTGGATGTGAGTGTCAACGGATTATCATCCGTACTGGAGCCGCAAGCTACCAATACCACGGATGCCACCAGCGTCAATAGTTTCTTCATGTTATCTCGTTTTAGCGTAGTAAACAATGTTATTCGGTGCGAAGATACACATAATATTTGAAATGACAAAGGAATGACCAGAAAATCTGCTAAACACAACACAAACCAGGGGACTATCAGTCCATTCGGTCACGATAATCCTCATAGGTAAAACGGCGAAGGACCTCCAGCGTACCGTCGGTATGCAGCATGCCAATAGAAGGATGTGTAATGCCGTTAAAGGTATTCGTCTTGACCGTGGTGTAGTGGATCATGTCTTCAAAGACGATCTCCTGTCCCACTTCCAACGGCTTGTCAAAACGCCATGAACACATAAAATCACCGGCAAGACAACTGTTACCGCCTAAGCGGTAGACATTGGCTGTTGACCGTTGGCTATTGGCTATTGGTTCTACATGCTCTGCCCCCCGGATCTCTGGATCATACGGCATCTCTAGGCAATCGGGCATATGACAGGTGAAGCTGACATCAAGGATAGCCGTCTTAATACCTTTGTCCTCTACGATGTCCACCACATGCGCCACCAACGGCCCCGTCTGCCAGGCAAAGGCACTGCCCGGTTCGAAGATGACCCTCAAATGGGGATAACGCGCATGGAATCCCTTCATCACACGAACCAGCAGTTCAATATCATAATCCTTCCGTGTCACCAGATGACCTCCTCCGAAGTTAATCCATTTCAACTGGGAAAACCACGGTGAGAACTTCTCCTCGATATGCCGGAGAGTACGCTCGAACACGTCTGCCCCACTCTCGCAATGACAATGACAATGGAATCCCTCGATGTCGGAAGGCAACTGCAAGGGAAGCTTGTCGGCAGTCACACCGAAGCGCGTCCCTGGTGCACAGGGATTATACAGCAACGTCCCCACCTCGGAATACTCCGGATTGACACGTAAGCCTATGGAACAGGCTGCGGCACGCTCATGGAAACGCTCATACTGAGACAGGGAGTTGAAGGTGAGATGCGACGAGCATGCCACAATCTCATCTATCTCCTCATCTGTGTAAGCCGGTGAGAAGGTATGTGCCTTGCTGCCGAACTCATGGAAGGCGAGTTTCGCCTCTGACAGCGAACTTGCCGTCGTTGCCCTTATATACTCCCGGAATATCGGGAAGGTCTTCCACAAGGCAAAAGCCTTGAAGGCGAGAATAAACTCCGAGTCCGTCCGTTCCGCCACCTCACGGATCAACGACAGGTTACGGCGCAGTTTTTTCTCCTCTATAATATAAATAGGTGTATTCGATTTCAATTCCATATTCCTTGTCAAAAAACATTTTTCGACTGCAAAGATAACTTTTTATCGCGGTTAAATTGCATTATTCCATTAAAATTATTAATTTTGCAGGGAAAACAAGAATATAGGCAATGAAACTCATCGTAATGACCCAGCCCACGTTCTTCGTGGAGGAAGACAAGATACTGACATCGCTCTTTGAGGAGGGACTGGACTGCCTGCACCTGCACAAACCAGGATCCTCACCCATGTATGCAGAGCGGCTGCTTACACTCCTGTCCAATGATTTCTATTCGAAAATCGTGGTGCACGGTCATTTCTACCTGAAGGAAGAATATAAGCTGAGAGGTATCCACATGGATGACGCCAATACGCCGGTTCCCCAGGGATACAAAGGGAAAGTCAGTCGTACATGTACGAGGATGGAAGACCTGAAGGAAGCCAAACGGCATTCTGAGTATGTGTTCCTAAAGAATATCTTCGACAGTCAGACCCATGCCGGGGAGAAGTCGTCCTTCACGGCAAACGAGCTGGAGAATGCGGCAAGGCATGGACTCATCGACCGTCATGTCTATGCCCTCGGAGGGATGAACATCGATAACATACGGGTGGTAAAAGACCTTGGATTCGGGGGAGTGGTCATCTGTGGTGACCTATGGAACAGGTTTAATATCCATCAGGAACTCGACTACAAGGAATTGATAAGCCATTTTGAGAAAATCAAGAAAATCATCGGATAAACAATCTAAAACATATGAGCACAAATAAGAATTACATGGTTTTTTCCGGTACTGCCACAAAGTACCTCGCAGAGAAAATCTGCCAGAGTCTGGGATGTCCGTTGGGCGAACTGCAGATCACAAAGTTCTCCGACGGCGAGTTTGCCGTATCTTACGAGGAGTCTATCCGCGGACGTGACATCTTCCTCGTACAGAGCACTTTCCCCAACAGCGACAATCTGATGGAGCTGTTGCTGATGATTGACGCGGCGAAGCGCGCCTCTGCACGTACCATCAATGCCGTTATCCCCTACTTCGGATGGGCACGGCAGGACCGTAAGGACAAACCCCGTGTCAGCATCGGTGCCAAACTGGTGGCCGACCTGCTCTCCGTGGCCGGTGTCGACCGTGTGATTACAATGGACCTGCATGCCGACCAGATCCAGGGATTCTTCGACGTACCCGTCGACCATCTTTATGCATCGAATGTCATCCTGCCCTATTTGCAGAGCCTCCATCTGGAAGACCTCGTCATTGCCTCTCCTGACGTGGGCGGTTCCAAGCGTGCCAACACCTATGCCAAGTACCTCGGCTGTCCGTTAGTACTCTGCAACAAGACGCGTGCCCGTGCCAATGTGGTCGCCTCCATGCAGATCATCGGTGACGTAGATGGTAAGAACGTCGTGATTATCGATGACATGGTGGATACCGCAGGCACCATCACAAAGGCTGCCGACATCATGAAGGCGGCAGGTGCCAAGACCGTCCGTGCCTGTGCCTCCCATTGTGTGATGAGCGGTCCTGCCAGTGACCGTGTACAGGAGTCTGCACTGGAGGAGATCGTCTTCACCGACTCCATCCCCTATACGCAACGCTGCGCCAAGGTCAAGCAGCTCAGTGTCGCCGACCTTTTTGCAGAGACCATCCGCCGCGTCATCAACAACGAGAGTATTTCCAGCCAATATATTGTGTAAATGAACATCAAGTCGATACTTGTCATGGCGACGGCAGGCATCACACTTGCCGCCTGTCAGTCAAAGGGCTACCAGATAGAGGGTACCACCGAAGGATTCGAGAACGGTGACACGCTGTTCCTGACGACCGACACACAGGGCAATACCCCCCGTGACACGCTGATCGTGCAGGACGGGAAGTTCACCCTCAGCGGTGAGACCGACTCCACCTATATCTGTATGATATACAGTGCCAGGAACGAGAACATCGGGATTCCCTTCTTCATCGAGCCGGGTATCATCAAGGTCCTGCTGTCCAAAGAACCTAACGCCTCCCAAGTGGGCGGCACGTACCTCAACGAGGAACTGCAGCGGATGAACGACGCTGCCGCCAAAATCGGCAAAGAGATTAACAACATCGCCGAGAAGGCATTTGCCGACGGCGAGACAACCGAGGAGGACCAGCAGAGGGTCATGAAACAGGTGGAAGAGCTGCATGAGCAGTTTAACGAGATTGTCAGGGCTACCACGGAACGTAACATCAAAAACGAACTGGGCTACTACCTGTTGACAATGTATCCCCCGGAGACTTTCTCTGACATGCAACGCTTGGACCTCATCCAACAACTACCTGCGGAGATGCGGAAACGCGACATCGTCAAGGAGATGGAGGCTTTTCTCAACGAGGCTGCCAAGACTGCAGAAGGAACAACCATTACAGACTTCACCATGCCGTCACTCGGAGGAACGCCCATGAGCGTAATGAGCGAGGTCCAGAAAAACCGCATAACCGTACTCGACTTCTGGGCAAGCTGGTGTGGTCCCTGTCGTAAGGAGACACCTATGATGGTGGAGATTTACAAGAAATACAAGGACAAGGGACTGGGATTCATTGGCATCTCCCTCGACGAGGATGCGGATGCCTGGAAACAGGCCACTGAACAGTTAGGCATCGTATGGCCGCAGATGAGTGACCTGAAAGGCTGGGACAATGCCGCGGCACGTATATTCAATGTCAACAGCATCCCCCACACCATCGTCCTCGACCAGAACGGCAAGATTCTCCGTCGCGGTCTTCGTGGCAAACAACTGGAGGAGTTTATTGCTGAGCAACTAAAATAAAAATTCAAATATATGGAATAAGAATGGCGACCCTTTTCGGATCGCCATTCTTATTATCATAATTGCCCTTACACATTAGGCAACTCCAGCCACTTCACGTAGCAGAAGTCCTGACGGTGAACGAGGTTCTTGTTCTTCGGATACATACGAACAGCACTCTTGTAGGAGCCTGCCTGCTGCGGAGCAAGCGTAGCCTCGAAGATATAGTTGTTGCCTTCATGCTTCACCATCTTCAGCGGCTCGACGGAGTAGACACGTTCCTCACCGTCCTTGTTGGTGAATACGTTCACCTTCTCCAAACCGATAGCATCGTCAAGTCCCTGCTCGTTGATGACATAGCGGAGCGTGTACTTCTGACCGGTCTCAATACCTGTTGAGGGATAATCCCACTCGGAACTGACGACATTGACGGCATCCCAGCGCTCGGCGACAGCCTCTTTCCACTGGGCGATATCCTTGGCAAGGCGGTTGTTGTCCTTGGAAAGTTCCTTGAAACGCTGAGCCTCCTTGTTATAGAACTTCTCATAGTAGTCGTCCAACTGACGTTTCATGGTGTAGTGAGGAGCTATCTGGGCGATGGAGTTCTTGACAACCTTGATCCAGCCCTTGGAAAGACCGTTCTTGTCCTTATTATAGTAAAGAGGAATAATCTCGTTCTCCAGCAGACCGTAGATAGTAGCGGCATCCAACTGGTCCTGATAGCCCTGATTCTGGTAGGTACGCTTCTCGGTAAGAGCCCATCCGGCACCCTCACGATAGCCTTCCAGCCACCAGCCGTCCTTCACGGACAGGTTGACGACACCGTTCATCTCGGCTTTCTCACCGGAAGTACCGGAAGCCTCCAACGGACGTGTCGGTGTATTCATCCAGATATCCACACCGGAAACAAGACGACGTGCCAGCAGGAAATCGTAGTCCTCAAGGAAAATCACCTTGCCCTGGAACTGAGGCATCTGAGAAATCTCGAAAATCTTCTTAATGAGTCCCTGACCAGCACCATCGGCGGGGTGAGCCTTACCGGCAAAGAGGAACACAACAGGACGGTCGGGATTGTTCACGATCCTATCCAGACGCTCCAGATCGGTGAACAGCAGGTGAGCACGCTTGTAGGTGGCAAAGCGGCGGCAGAAGCCGATGACCAGCGCATTGGGGTTGAAGCGCTCAACCAACTTCACGACACGTGCAGGATCCCCC
Organism: Prevotella sp.; assembly: GCA_017645645.1. Taxonomy (GTDB): domain Bacteria; phylum Bacteroidota; class Bacteroidia; order Bacteroidales; family Bacteroidaceae; genus Prevotella. Next base: position 6,552 of record JAGCOB010000016.1, read on the forward strand.
TGGTTCTTCAACCAAGTCTCCTGGAACTGGATCTTGATATATTCGAACAGCTTGGTCTTCAAAGCCTGGCGGGTAGCCCATATCTCCTCATCGGGACAGTTATAGATACCGTGCCAAATCTCCTCGTTCGACTGGTCATAGAGGAAATTCTGGTCAAAGTACTTGGAATAAACACGCAGCCACTCAGCGGCAACCCAGGTGGGGAAGTGGACACCGTTGGTCACATAGCCCACGTGGTTCTCCTCAGGATAGTAACCGTTCCAGATGGGGGCGAACATCTTCTGGCTCACCCATCCGTGCAGCATCGACACACCGTTCACCTCCTGACAGGTGTTGCAGGCGAAGGTAGACATACAGAATTTCTCGCCCTTGTCATCAGGATTGGTACGACCCATACCGATGAACTCATCCCATGAAATGCCTAGTTTGGCAGGATAGGCACCCATATACTTGCCGAACAGTCCCTCTTCGAAATAGTCATGACCTGCGGGAACAGGAGTATGTACGGTATAGAGAGAGGAGGCACGCACCAGTTCCATTGCCTGGTTGAAGGTCAGTCCTTCTTCGATATAGTCGCACAGGCGCTGCAGGTTACAGAGGGCTGCATGTCCTTCGTTGCAATGGTAGATATCCTTCTTGATGCCGAGTTTCTTCAGCAACAGCATACCACCGATACCCAGCAGGATCTCCTGCTTCAGACGGTTCTCCCAGTCACCGCCGTAGAGAGCGTGCGTAATAGGCTTGTCGAAATCTGAGTTCATCTCGTTGTCGGTATCCAGCAGATAGAGCTTTACACGACCTACGTTGACACGCCAGACATAAGCATGCACCTGGTAGTTGGTATATGGTACGTCAATCACCAACGGATTACCGTCCTTGTCAAGCTGACGCTCGATAGGCAGCGAACCGAAGTTCTGCGACTCGTAATTGGCAATCTGCTGTCCTTCCATCGACAGGCTCTGTGTGAAATAGCCGAAACGATACAGGAAACCGATGGCACACATATCTACGTTAGAGTCAGAAGCCTCCTTCACATAGTCACCGGCAAGCATTCCCAGACCGCCTGAATAGATTTTCAGGGCAGAGTGAATACCGTACTCCATGCAGAAATAGGCAACGGACGGGCGCTTCGGATCGGGCTTAACGTCCATATAGTCACGGAACAGTTCATAGACGCTCTTGATGCGGTTCATCAGTTTCTTGTCCTTGAGAATCTCTTCCTTACGGGTATAACTCAAACGCTCCAGGAGCATCACGGGGTTGTGCTTCACATCATGGTAAAGTTCTGGATCGAGGTCACGGAACAGGTCACGTGCCTCATAGTTCCATACCCACCACATATTGTGGGAAATCTCGTCTAAACACTTCAGTTGCTCAGGAAGACTGGACTTTACGGTCAGTTCCTTCCACTGGGGAGCATTAGCGTAGTCAGCTTTAATTTTCATAATCTATCAAATTATTGTTATTTTACTTTTTTACCTTTTTACTTGTTCTTCCTCACTTCTGCCTTACGGAGGGCAATGTCGTATGCCTCGTAGTAATATTGGATAAACTCACTCCATAGTGCTTTCTTGGAGAGCTCGTCGGCATGCTTGCGACATTCGTCGACCTGCTTCTTCGTCATGCCTGAAAACTTGGCGACAGTATCCTTGATGGCATCGGCAACCTCCGAGTAGTTATAATCGGTACGATGGATGACCTTCACGCCATCCTCTATCTCACCGTCATGACCGAACACCTTGTTGGCCCACAAACCGAAACCGGCAAGGTCAGTGGTGATACAGGGCACCTTGAAGGCGACAGCCTCCAACGGGGTATAGCCCCAGGGCTCGTAGTAGGAGGGATATACACACAGGTCGTTACCTAGTACCACATCATAATAGGTCATATTCATGATGCCGTCCTTGCCGTCGAGATAACAGGGCAGGAAGATCACTTTCACCTGATCATCCTTACGGTTGTGCATATCGTAGTACTTCATCATGCCCAGCACATTGTCATGACTCATATTATGGAGCCAGTGGGTAACCTGAGGTACCTCAAGGGGGCTGTTGGCAGTTAGCGGTTGGCTGTTGGCGAGTCGTTCCTGCAAGTCCTTGCGCGGCTCTCCCACCCAACCGGGAACCTCAATGAAGGCAAGCACCTTCTTCTTTAGGTCCTTGTCACGCAGCAGACGGTTCATAGCTTCCACAAACACGTCGATACCTTTGTTGCGGAACTCATAACGTCCGGAGGTGGACACGATCAGTGTATCGTCATCGAGATGCTCACCCAACAGAGCACTGGCAACCTCCAACAGACGTTTACGGGCTGCCTTGCGTTTCTTGGTAAAGGTAGCAGCCTTTGGCACGAAACTGTTGTCGAAGCCATTGGGCAACACCACATCGACCGGTTTGTCAAGCAGTTCCTTACATTCGTTGGCGGTGATGTCACTCACCGTCGTGAAACAGTCGACATTCCATGCGGTCTGCTTCTCGATAGAGTGCTTGCTCTGCATATTCAACTCACCCGCCATCTGGTCGCCATTATAAGCGAAGAGATAGTCGTAAAGGGGTTTCTGGTTACCTGCTATCGAACGGCCGATACTGGTAGCATGGGTCGTGAAGACGGTACCGATCTGAGGCAACACCTTATTTATATATAAGGCACCCAGTCCACACATCCACTCATTAGCATGGTAGATGACACGCTGGTTGCCGTTTTGCAAATAGTAGTTATAGAAACTCTCCACCACTAGGGCAGCGGCATACGAGAACATCGATGCCTCGTCGTAGTCGCCATAGGCATGCAGTGAGTCTACCTGGTAATTTTCCCATAGCCAGGTGTATATGTCATTCTTCTGCTCGAAGAACGGACGGAAATCCACCAACACGGCAATCGGTTCACCGGGAATGATCCAACGCCCTACCCTTACATCAAGATGATGCTCCTTTGCCTCCCATTGCCAATCGGCAAAGAGCGTCTTGTCTTCCTTAAAATAAGGGCATGCTTCTTTTTGCCAAAAATCGGGACCAATAAAGATGATATGGTCCTTCATGGTATCCTGTAATGTCTTTGCGCGAGTTGAAAGAACGGTATAAATACCGCCTACCTTGTTACAAACCTCCCAACTGGACTCAAAGATATAATCAGGTTTTAACATTTCGTTTCCCATTGTTATACATGTATGATGGGCACAAAGGTACTTAAAAATTTTAAAAAGATAGAAGATTTATCGATATATTTTTAGTGATTTCGGTATTTTATTGATATAGATTTAGTATCTTTGCCCCCACAACCGATAGAAGATGAAAAGAACTGTATTTTTGACACTTACGGCATTCATGGTGCTTTCCGCCTATGCACAAAAGGAGGACAGAGCATTCAAGACTTACCTCTACAACGATGAGTACGAGGTCTTCCTTCGTATTAATTTCTATGACAAGGATATCAAGATAGCAGGACAGGAACTTTATGGGGAACTTCCTGGCTATCTGGGCAGGAAGCAGCACTCCTTCTGTTGGGTGATGGTGGATGCCGAGATTGAAAATGAGCGGAAAGCAACGATGACGATGGTCAACGATTTCGGCAGCGAAGACCTGACAGCATCACTCACTCGCAAGAACGACTCTATCTACATTTTCAGACAAGAAAAAGGGAGCACTGTCAAAATACCGAAGAACGGCAAATGGCAGAAACTCCCAAAGTCTCTTGAGTTTAAGCGGAAATAGTGCTTACATATTCATACCGCCATCTACCTGAATGACCTGACCACTCACGTAACTTGACATGTCTGAGGCAAGGAAGGTAGCAACGTTGGCAATATCCTCTACCTGACCACCGCGACGAAGAGGAATCTTTTGCTTCCACTCGTTGCGAACCTCCTCAGGCAGAGCTGCCGTCATAGCTGTCTCAATGAAACCAGGAGCAATGGCATTGGCACGGATCCCCTTCGGTCCCATCTCCTGACCAATACTCTTGGCAAGGGCTATCAAGCCTGCCTTGGAAGCAGCATAGTTTGCCTGTCCTGCATTGCCATGAACACCTACTACAGAGGCCATGTTGATAATAGAACCGCCACGCTGGCGCATCATCACAGGGACACAGGCATGGATGAAATTGAAAGCAGACTTCAAGTTAACGGCAATCACGGCATCCCACTGCTGCTCGGTCATACGGAGCATCAGACCGTCTTTCGTAATACCTGCATTGTTCACCAGAATATCAATACTGCCGAACTCCTCCTTCACTGCCTTCACGACTTCCTCGGTCTGAGCAAAATCAGCGGCGTTGGAGGCATAACTCTTGGCCTTGACACCCTTGGCAGCGATTTCCTTTTCTGTCTCCTCATTCACCTCCAAGTCTGTGAATGCGATGTTTGCGCCTTCCTCAGCGAACTTCAATGCGATAGCCTTTCCGATACCGCGTGCAGCACCTGTAATCAGGGCTGTCTTTCCTTCTAATAATCCCATAATTCGTTGTTGATTAATATATTAATTATTCTTGATCGTGATATGACCTAAGGCACCATAGATAAACTTGGCAACCTGAGGCTTGGTGGCCTCCTCTGAGAGCCCATGGGCAATACGTCCATAGATATAAGGAACCTCAAGTCCCTTGATACAATAATGGGTGATATTCGCCACCAACTCAACATTTTCAATATCGAATTCTCCATCCTCCTTGCCCTCACGGAACACCTTGCAGAAGAGTTCTATCTCCGCGTCATCAAAATTCTTACGGACTTTCTCCACCATCCAGATATTACGGAAAAACTCAGCACGAAGATTACCATTGCGAACCACTGTCTCACGAATCATATTCAAATGAGTGTAGATAATATCTATTACCTTCTCTTGCGGACGGATCTTACGAGCTGCTACTTCGTCTAGCTTATCAGACAAGCGTTCCAACTCTCCCTCAATCACAGCATAATAAATGTCTTCCTTGGATTTAAAATAGGTATAAAGAGTACGACGGCCCTTGCCAGAAGCTATGGCAATGTCATTCATCGTCGTATTTTCCATTCCGTTCTTGGCAAACAACTGGCGTGCCACATCTACCAATTTCTGTCTAGTCTTTGATATTGACATCTCTATATCCTCCCAAATTTTCAGTATTGCACATCACAAATGCAATGTGCAAAATTAGATAATTCTTTCCAAACGACCAAATGATTTGGCAAAAAACACTCAGAAAACAGCTCAAATTCAAAAAAAAAAGAATAAATATTTGGCTATTTCGGAAAATAGTCGTACCTTTGCAGCGTTTTTCGAGAAAATCATTGTGAAATGATCGCGGAGTGGAGCAGTTGGTAGCTCGCCAGGCTCATAACCTGGAGGTCGCATGTTCGAGTCCTGCCTCCGCAACAAAAAGGAAACGCAACCCATTTGGATTGCGTTTCCTTTTTGTAGTAAATTCTGAATTTTCTTACTTCATGTGGCGCATCACCTTCTCGTAATAACGCTGAGTAGCCTTTCTTGAGTAATGCTGACCTCCGTTCCACGAACGGATGGCATGCTCAACATCATTGGCGCGATTGAAATACGACTGCAGGAGGAGAAACATCTCCTTCGACTTCTGAACGTCGAAGCGGTCGTTTAAGGTGTAACGTTTCTTGCTCTTTCTCTTCTGTAGAATGTTGTTGCACTCCCTGACACAAATCGGAGTAATCTGCATCGCTCCACAACTTGGTCCGCTTACTGCCCTGGGATTGCCACCACTCTCTACCTGAATAATCGCATTCATAACAGGATTCCAGTCAAAAGAGCTTTCTTTTCCTTTTGTACCAGCCATTACCTCTAATGAACAAGTCATCAAAACGACGGCTGTAACTAATACTTTTCTAACAACCTTTATCATAAAATACTCTTTAAGTATGACCGTCTCCCCACGAGACATTCAATTGTCACACTATTGTTAACGCGCACAAAGTTACGACTATTCCATAGATCTACCAAACATTATTATAAAATATAACATTGATTACCAATTAATTAACATATATCAAGAATGAAAAAGAAATATAAAAACGAAGAATACGTCGATTTCTTTTGCTGAAAAAACTATATATGATTATCTTTGTACTTGATTTCGAAGTCAACTATTCGGAATCAACTATTCTAATTAGTCAATACATTAATGAACATGAAAAGAAAAGTTCTGAAATGTGCATTCTTATGCATGACCCCGTGGGTTCTAGGAGCCTGCGAGAAGGAACTCGTCAGCGATGACATTGTCGTCAACGACAGTTCGTTGAGTATTTCAACCCGTTCTGTGACAGCAGAGGAGACGGTCAGTTTTCCTGTTGCTTTCTATGTATTTAACGCTGAAAGCAAGAAATGTGTCAAGCACGAGACACTCGTTTCCAAAGACACCCCTCTTGAGTTCAAGTTAACTCATGGTACCTATGATATCTATGCAATTGGTGGTGTCGACGAGAGTATCTACTCCCTACCCTCTGAAGACGATCTTTCTGAGACAACGGAAATCTCTCTGAAAGAAGGTCAGGAGCATTCTGACTTAATGACTGCTCATAGTCTCATCACCTTGGCAGAGGATGGGGAGAATACCTTGACTTTAGAAATGGAGAGGCAGGTATTACTACTATCCAGTGCCACCATCAAGCAGATTCCATCAAACATTACCGCTGTCAGTTTCTCTCTCACGCCCTCCTATCAGAGTATTCGGATCAATGGTGAGTTGGGAACAACATGGACACACCCGTATTCCTTGGTCAACGATGGTGAAGGGACATGGAGCCTACACACTCCCACAATGCTCCTGCTTTCTCCTGACGGCACCACCATCACTGTTAGTCTTACCAAGGAGAACGGAACGGTAAAGAGTTTTTCATACTCTTTTCCTGAGAAACTGGAAAAGAACTACCAGATATGTATCACTGGCAATTATCAGGAAGACAATACCGTCAACCTCGTCGGTAATATCACTGGCACCACTTGGGCTGGAACAAAAGAAGTGACTTTCTGTTTTGGAGATAACGACACTGACGATGATAATAACGGAAACGATGATACCGGAAATACACTCATCAACGAGACGACGCCCAACAGTGGAAGCATCTACAAGGACTGCTATGTTCTGAAAGTAGAAAGCAAAGACGATGCAAACGAAGTCCTTCTCTTATATCATGATAACATCGACATCCAGCCTGGCAATAAGACAGAAGCACAAATGTTTCAGGAGATTCATGAAATCACGAGTCTACTCACCCTTAACAACATCTCCAACTGGAGACTGCCGAACGAGGAGGAAGCCCGCCTGATTAACTATAATGGACAAATCATCAATCAACGTCTCGAGGACAAGTTCAAGACAGGAATGACGGACTTGTATCTCTATACAAAAGGAGAACACTTAAAAACGTTCTTACCTATCAACAACAGTTTTCTTGAGCGTGATTACTCCTTAGCCAAGTACCTCCGCCCCGTCACCATTCTCCGATTCAAGAAGTAACTAAAAAATCCCTGAGGATGTTTATCCTCAGGGATTTCAATTAGCATTACCCTTATTTCGTTCCTCCTCCTAAGGCGATATAAAGTCCTATGACGGCATCGGCAGCCTCATACATATTCATTGCCTGAGCGAGTTGTGCGTCCAGCAGCGACTCCTGAGCCTTCAGCACTTCAAGGTAGTTCGCCTTGCCGTTGTCCATCAGTTCGTGAGTACCTTTATAGGCTTCGTTCAGCACTTCCACCTGACGAGTATAGTACTGATGTTTCTCGCGGGCAGCCATGCAGTCAGCCATTGCCTCGTTCACCTGGTTACCAGCATTGATAACGGTCTGCACATACTTCTTCTGCAGGTCCTCTTCCGTCAGTTTGGCAATCTTCTTATTGGCGATTAATCTGCCACGTGCGAAGATCGGCTGTGTCAACTGAGCTACGGCACTCAGCAAGATCTTGCCAGGGTTGACGATGAGTCCGCCAGCAGAGTTAGTCCATCCTGCAGAGCCGTTGAGTGTGATGCTGGGGAAGAAAGCCGAACGAGCAGCTTGAGTATTATAGAACGCCTCCTCCATGGCATGGTTTGCCATGCGGATGTCAGGACGCATCTCAAGCATGGTGGCAGGTACACCAATTCTCAAGAACTTCGTGTCGAACATACGCTCAGCCTCATCACCCTGAGCCTCAGCATGGTGTAGGGGAGAACTTCCCCATTTCTGACGATTGATATGCTGCGGCGTAATTGCCAGCAGTTGACAGATAGCATTCTCGACAGCCCTGATGTGGCGTCGTGTGTCCACTATCTGTGTCTTCACACTCAGATAGGAAGCCTCCATCTGATTGACGGCAGTGCTATACGCCTTACCATTCTCCCAGAGCGACTTCTCTGTCTCAAGAGATGCGTTCCATAGTTCGTCAGTCTGCGTAAGGATCTCTAACTGTCTGTCGAGAACCTGCAACAGAAAATACTGTTGTGCCGTCGTAGACACGAGGTTGGCACGTACCGCCTCCTCACGCATTTTTGCCTGCAGCATCACAGCTTTTGCCGCACGTTTCTTATTGGTGATGGATCCGAACACATCAATATCCATTGACAATTGCAACGGAATGTCGTAGGTCTTTGATGCCTTGCCCCCATCGAAACTGGCAATAGTACCCGATGGAGAGAAATAGAGTGCCGGCAGGTAAGCCAGCCGGGCTGCTTTCAGAGACGCCTCACTCTTCTCCACGGCAAGGCGTGCGGAGTTCAGGTCAGTATTATTAGCGAGTGCCTGTTCGATGAGCTGTTGCAGCATCGGGTCAGTAAAGAACTCCCTCCACGATGTCTGTGCGATGGTCGTCTCACTATTGGCAACCTTCAAGTCCTGACTGGCGCCAAAGGCATCAGCCGGTGTTTCCACCTTCTGCTCATACTTATTATATATGCCGCAGCCCGTAAGCATCATGCCTACGGCTGCGACTGCGATCATATTCTTAAGTTGTTTCATAATTTACTCCTCCTCTTTTTTTGTTACGACATGACCTTGGAAACGCTCATGCAGTTTCTGGAACACGATGAAGAAGGCTGGTACGACGAAGAGCAGGGCAACAGTACCGATGCTCATACCGCCGATGACGCCAAGGGCGAGGGCACGGTTACCATTGGCACCGGCACCACCTTCGATGACAAGTGGTATCATACCGATAATCATCGTGGCTACCGTCATCAAGATAGGACGCAGACGCTCCTTACATGCCTCGAAGGCTGCCTCGGGGATGGTCAAGCCCTGTTTGCGACGCTCAGTGGCGAACTCGGTAATCAGGATAGCCGTCTTTGCCAACAGACCAATCAGCATAATCACACCAGTCTGTAGGTAGATATTGTTGTCCATACCAGGAATACCTTGTGTGTAGCCCAAGTATGCAAATATGAAGGCACCCATCAGTCCGAAAGGCACACTGAAGAGTACTGCCAATGGTGTGAACCATGAGTTATACAGAGAGGCAAGGATGAGGTAAATCAAGATGGCACAGATCATATAGATGAGTGCTGTGGCATTAGAGCCGGCAGTCTCCTCTACCTCACGTGACATACCGCTGTACTCGTACGTGGCGGTTTTGGGCATCTCCTTCTCGAACACCTCAGCAATGGCCTTATGAGCGTCGCCCTCAGTGTATCCACTGCCGGGGGATACGATACAGGTGATGCTCTGGAACAGGTTGAAGTGCTCGATATTAGACGGGCCGACAATCTGCTTCAGCGAGACGAACTGGGAGATGGGGGTCATCTTGCCGCCTTTCACCTGCATGAAGATATTTTGCAGCGACTGCGGGTCGAGACGATACTCGGGTGACGCGGCAGCCATGATACGGTAGACCTTACCAAACTGGTTGAAGTTACCGATATAGGCGCCACCGCAGAAAGAGCCAAGGGTATTGAGTACAGCTTCAGGTGTCACACCGGCACGGTCGCACTGGGCGGCATCGACATCAACCCGATACTTCGGGAAACGCTCAGAGTACGTTGACATGGCAGTGGCTATCTCCGGGCGTTCAGACAGTTTGGCAAGGAAGCGCTCTGTCTTCTTGGCGAATTCCGACAGGTTACCGTCGGTGGGATCCTCTACCATAAGCATGATATCGTTACTGGTACCATAGCCAGGAATCTGAGGCATCTCGAACGGAATCACCCGCAAGTTCTTGATGTCTTGGCAGTCAAAGTAGAAACGATACCTGACGAGAGTTATCAGGTGGTTCATGCCAGGACGGTCATCCCAGTTCTTCAGACGTACCACCATCGTACCGTAGTTGGAACCGGCACCCGATATCATACCATAACCACAGACTAAAGCGAAACTCTCCAGTTCGGGAATATTCTTCACCTTAGCCTCCACCTGCTTCGCCATCTCACGGGTCTGTTTCAGTGTGGAGCCTTCCGGAGCTTGTATCTCAACCAAGAACACACCCTGGTCCTCTTGAGGCACAAGACCTGAAGGCAGGCTCTTCATGAAGAACACCAGCAGCACGGCAGCCAGCGCCAGCACGCTCCAAGCCAAGATGGGACGCTTGATGAACTTCTGGACACTTTTACTATACTTATTATATATAGCATTGTAGCTGACTTCATATGCTTTCTTGGTGTAGTAGGTAAGACCCTTACCTTCCTTCTTGCCTTCCGTCATTCTCATCATGATAGCACAGAGGGCAGGACAGAGCGTTAGTGCTGATATACACGACAGACCTACGGACGAGGCAATCGTGATACCAAACTGCGTGAAGAACGTGCCTGAGGTACCCGGCATGAAGGTGACGGGGATGAACACCGCCATGAATACCAAAGTACACGATACTACGGCTACTGACACCTCGTTCATAGCCTGACGGGTGGCTTCGCGGGCATCGCTGATGCCGCCCTCCATCTTTGCCATGACCGCCTCCACTACTACGATGGCGTCGTCCACCACCGTACCGATGGCAAGCACCAGTGCGAACAGCGTCAGGATGTTGAGTGAGAAACCGCATATTGACACGACGGCAAAGGTACCCAACAGCGACACGATAATAGAAATGGAAGGAATAATGGTAGCCTTGAGGTTCTGCAGGAAGAAGAACACTACAAGCACCACAAGGATGATGGCGATAACCAGCGTCTCCACCACATTGTGGATAGCAGCGAAGAGGAAGTCGTCACTGGTCATCATGGTCACGAACTCCAGACCGGCAGGCATCGTTGCCTTCATCTCCTCAAACGTTTTGTTGATGCTAGCGTTCACCTCAGTGGCATTAGCACCTGGAGCTGCAAACACCATGCAGAGAGCACCCGGCTTGTCCTGGATGTTCGAGGTGAAGTTGTAGCTCATGGCACCGATCTTCACTTCAGCGACGTCGCTCAGGTGAAGAATGCCACCACCACTGGTACGCAGCACGATGTTGTTGAACTCCTCGATGCTCTTCAGCGTACCCTTATATTGCATAGAGTACTGGTAGGAGTTCTCAGACTGTTCACCCAAAGAACCCACACCAGCCACAAAGCTCTGTCCACCAATGGCAGCGAAGATGTCGTTAGGGGTCAGTCCGTACTGTGCCATCACGTCGGGCTTCAGCCAGATACGCAGGGCGTACGTGTTACCTAAGCTCAGTACGTTACCCACACCGGTTACACGCATCAGTTTCGGCTTGATGTTGATATCTATGTAGTTCGACACGAAGTCCTCGTCGTACTTGCCGTCGGCACTCCTCACAGCGAAGATGCGCAGGATGTTGTTCTGTCGCTTCTCCACCTTCACACCGACCTTGTTCACGTCAGCAGGCAACAAGGCCTGTGCACGTGTTACGCGGTTCTGCACATTCACCGTCGCCATATCGGGGTCGGCACCCTGCTTGAAATAGACGTTGATTTCCACCTCACCATTCGACGAGGCTTTTGAGGTCATATAGGTCATGTCATTCACACCATTGATGGCCTCCTCAAGTGGCTGGATGACCGACTTCATCACAGTGTTCTCGTCAGCACCAGTGTAGCTGGTTGTGACATTGACCGTAGGCGGTGCAATGTCGGGATATTGCTCTACTGGAAGTGTGCTCATCGAGATGTAGCCCACCAGCGCTATCACGATTGAGATGGCACAAGCCATCACATATCTGTTAATAAAAATATTATTCTTCATAATTCAGAATATCGATATTACGTGATCACGATATTACTTTTCACTCTTCGCTCCCTCGGGAAACAGCACTTTCTGACCCTCCGTCACGTTGTTGGCACCCACGGTAACGATGCGGTCACCCACATTCAGACCGCTGGTCACGATGAATTCCTTACCGTTACCAGTATCCTCTGTGGTTACCTCCACAGCTGTTGCCGTACTGTCAGCATTCACCTTATAGACCTGTGCCTTATCCTGCAGGCGTACCACGGCATACTGTGGAATGACGATGACAGATTTCTCAGCGAAAGGCATAACGATAGTACCCTGAATACCTGAGTACAGATGACCATCAGGATTGGGGAACGATACCTTACTGGTCAGCGAGCCCGTCTCTGCATTAACAACACCAGTAAGACTGATAACGCGCCCTTTGTGAGGATACTCTGTACCATTCTTCATCACAAAGGTTGCCTCAGGCAGTTGGGCGATATACTTGTCCACCTCGGCTGCTTTCATACCCTCCTTCACCATAGCCTCTACAATGGCTTCCGTCACAGAGAACTCAGCATACATCGTGGTATTGCCACTCAGCATGGTCAACTGCGTCATAGGTGATACCTGATCACCAACTCGCACGGGAATCTCACCAATGATACCAGACACGGAGGCCGTGATGGTGCAGAAGCCAAGGTTTACCTTCGCACGGTTTACCGAGGCACGAGCCTGAGCCACTGCTGCCTGTGCCTGCTTGTAGGAGTTCTCAGAGTTATTCAGCATATAGCTGCTCACTATCTTCTTGTCGAACAGGTTCTTGTTAGACTCATACTCCAGTTTAGCAGAATTCTCCTGTGCTAAAGCTGCCTGCAGGTTAGCCTGTGCTGCCTCCAGCTCCAACTGGGCATTGCGTGAGTCGATGATGAAGAGTGTCTGACCCTTCTTCACCTGCTGACCCTCCGTCACGCAGATCTTCATTAACTGACCACTTACTTGTGGCGTTACCGTTACATCGTTCTGGCCTTTCATTCTGGCACTGAACTTGGAAGGCAGTTCTATGTCCGACTTCTTCACTGTCATCGTTTCGAACGACGAATCTTTCATTTGGGGCATGTCAACGCCACATGAGGTCAGACCGCCGACCACACAGAAAGCCAACACCCACTTCATAGAATCTTTCTTATTCATATTTAGTCTTATAGTTATTAGATGCATTAGTATAATATTTGCAAAGGTAACTAATTTTTCGTAAAAACAAAGAAAAGTACTATTTTTTTTTAAAAGTATTCCATGTCTAAATTATCTTATCATAATAACATACAAAAACGAAGAAGCCCTGACTCATTGCTGAATCAGGGCTTCCCTTCTTGAAAAATGGCGGCCTCCTACTCTCCCGCATTGCATTGCAGTACCATCGGCGCAGGCGGGCTTAACTTCTCTGTTCGGAATGGGAAGAGGTGGGACCCCGCCG
>JAGCOB010000017.1 GCA_017645645.1 Prevotella sp.
CAGGCAATAATCTATATAATTGGAAAGATGAATCAAAAATTAGTATTTGATCTGCTTCATATTATTCCATATTATCAAATGAAGTATAAACAGAAACAATTTAAGAAAAGATTTATCATGGAGAAATAAACCAATTACGGACTGCCCACACAACTTGTCATCTTCCGTTTATAAACCCGCAGAATAATAGTACCTTATTTGTACCAAAGTTTTGTAACTTGTTGACATTCAGTGGTGTTGAATTTCGAGGAGGTCAAGTAACACATTATTATTAAATAGAAATCGTGCAGGTCACTTTGACCTGCACGATTTTTTGTTCTTACAAATTAGTAAGGAAGAGGGTAAATTTGCTGTGGCCTCATTTACCTTGGAACAGGAATACAAAGTCTTCGAGGATACAGAGCGATTTCTCCTTGGTGTCTGACTTGAAGACGAAGAAGATGGCATGCTTGCCGGCAAGGTCCTTCTCCTTGGCTTCGTTGGAGATGCTGATGGCAACATCCGTAGAGGTCTGTTTCATATCGGCCTTCAAAGCTGCCTTACCAATCAGCTTGCCGCCCTGAGAAGCCCAGGGACGGTCCATCCATACCTCGATGGTGCCGTCAATACCCTCAGGGATGAGGCGCAGGTCGAGCATCAGGTTACCCTTGTTAGCCATACGCTCTGCATCGAAGTTGAAGTACTTATAGCCCACGATTGAGCCGTCGGTATTGTTGACGACACGGTTGGTATTATAGCGGATGTCGTAGGGTGCGTCATACTTGGCTTTGGAGGCCAGTGCCTCTTCCTTGCTCATGCCTGGCTCACCGCCATAGCCTGCCTCCACATAAGAGCCGAAGAACTTATTGTTGGGGTATTCGTGGATGACAGGTTTGGTAGCCGTCAACCAGCAGGCGATACCTGCCGAGTGACGCTCAAAGGGATCGAGTCCGTTCAAGGCAAAGCCACAGCTGTTGTACTCACCCTCGGAGATCATCACCTTACCGCCCTTGCCTTCCTCCACCTTTACTTCGATAGGCGCTACCATTGCCTGACGGGCAAACTCATCCGTACCTGTCTGACGATGATAGAACACATACCATTGACCGTTGATCTCGCAGATGCTGCCATGCGTGTTCCCGTGGGCTACTGCCGAGGCGATGACATGACCCTGTTCGTCCTTCTCACGAGCACGTCCGTCAATAATGGTCCCGCCATACGTCCAAGGTCCCAACGGGTTGTCACTGTAGCAGTAGGCAAGCGTATAGTTGGAGGTGGGAAGTCCGAACTCACCCTCTTTGGTGAAGCGGCTGTAAATAAACACATACTTATCCTTGATCTTGCGCATGCTCGAAGCCTCGAAGAAACGGAAGTCACCTCCATTAGGCTCCTGATAACCTCCTATCATGCCATCGACGACCTTCGTGCCAGGCTTTACCGTACACATCGTGGCAGGGTCTATCTCTGCAGCCATTGAGTGTCCGAAACCCCAGTAGCCGTATATCCTGCCGTCGTCGTCAACAAAGACAGCAGGGTCGAAACCGTAGATGCCATCCACCTGATTGGGATTGTCCTTGCTCCAGTTACAGACCTCAAAGGGTCCGTCAGGACGGTCGCTCTTGGCTATCAGACCGTTACGATAGCCTGTCTGGTCGTTGGGAAAGAGCCAGTAGGTCTTCTTGCCGTTAGCGTCGGTAGTCATCGTCACGTCAGGAGCAAACAGCACATCGGCAGTCCCCACAGAATCGAAGGGCTCGCCTTTGGCATTCTTGTCGACCACGAGGATGATCCCGTCGTAACGCCAGTTGTTGAGGCTGTCTACAGATGCCGACCACACCACCTGGTTGCGTCCGCAGTACATCGTAATTAGGTCGTCGTGCGAACCATAGACATACACGCGGTACTTCCCTGGCTGGTCAGGGTCTTCAAAGACATACGGCTCACCATCGGGGATATGCTCCCAAAGGGGCATGTAGGGGTTACCGACGGTAGTGAGTTCCAACTTTTCCGACTTTTCAGTCTGTGCCTGCTGGGCGCAGGAAATCGTCACCAGGGTACAACACGCCACTGCGACGAAGGTCATTAGTTTTCTTGTCTTCATTTCTTTATTGTTTTGTTTCTCGTTCTATTTTAATAGTTTTACAATTGCATAGGAAGTGGCGGGCATGTGGATAGTCATATTGCCCGTCTTTTTGTCGTGGCTGATATTGAAACTGTCACCTGCAAGGAGTTTGGTCTTCTTGAACTTCACATTAATATTAAAGGTGGCATCCGAAGCCTTTGCCCTGGGGTTGAGCATCACCAGCACGACATCGTCTCCTGCAGCACGTGCATAGACGAAGGGATAGGGTCCATCCACATAGAGCGGCACGAACTCGGCGTAATTGGCGAGTGCAGGCTCACTATGGTGCAGCGCGATGAGTTTGCGTGTCTTGTTAAGTAGCGAGTTGGGATCTTTCTCTTGTGCAGCAACATTGGGCGCATCAGGCGACGGGTCAACAGGCAGATAGAGCTGGCTGGCATCACCAGTAGAGAAACCTAAGTTCTTTTCGTTGCTCCATTGCATAGGAGTACGTGCTCCGTTACGAGGCTGGTAGGCACCTTCCACTTGCGGCCAGTCATTAGGCAGTTGTCTCATGCCGATCTCGTTGCCATAATAGAGGAAAGGTACGCCAGGCATCGTGAAGCCGAAGGCATAGATGATCTCCAGTTCTTTGTCCGTACGTTTATTACCCAGGCGTGCATTGTCGTGATTACCTAACGGCAGACTAATATATCCCTTGCCGACCGTTTTCTTATACTGGTCCATATAACTCTTCAGGAAGTCTGCAATGTCACCCTTGCCTTCAGCATCGAAGTAACTGTGTCCCTCGCTGACACCGTTCAGGATGCGCCAGCTCTCTTTCTGGAACAGGTCGTTATAGCCCTTGAACCAATGGAAGAAGTCTACATGGAAGCAGTTGTCGAGGGCATCGGCAGGAAACGACCATTCTGCCACCATGAATCCTCGTGGGTATTCTTTCTCCAGCAACTGACGTATCTCGCGCCAGAAGAGTTTCGTCTCGTTCTCGTTGGTATTGAAAAACTGTTCGTTGCCTCTTACATGGCGTGTCTTTACCAGTGCACCAGCCATATCGGCGCGGAAGCCGTCTGCACCCATATCCATCCAGAAGCGCAATACATCCTTCAGGTCTTCACGCATCGCCATCACATCAGGATGATTGGTAGGCAACTGCCATTTCTGGTCGGGGTCAGGATTGGCAAAGCCGAAGTTCAACGCAGGCTGACACCAGTAAAAGTTTCGCATGAACTGTCCGTTGCGCTGTCCATAGCCTTTAACGAACTGTCCTGCAAACTCCATGGGGGGATCCACCCAGTTCGTCTCTGTCCAGATATAGTAGTTGGAGTATTTGTTCTTCTCTTGTTTCTGTGATGCCACAAACCACGGATGGTCGATGGCAGTATAGCTGATGACGTAGTCGAAGATGACATGCATACCCCGTTTGTGAGCCTCCTCGAAGAGCCGTCTGGCATCCTCGTTGGTACCATAGCGTGGCGCTATCTTGTAATAGTCGCGGATATCATAGCCGGCGTCTTTGAAAGGAGAGTCAAAGAAAGGATTGAACCAGATGGCGTCCACACCCAGACTCTTCACATAGTCGAGTTTACTGATAATGCCTTGCAAGTCACCGATACCATCGCCATCAGAGTCGCAGAACGTCTGCGGATATATCTGATAGAATACTGCATTTTTCGCCCAGTCGGGCATTTTCGGAATCTCATACTTACCAGTAATACTTTGTGCCGATAGCGTCAGTACACCCATCATGACCATGAGGCATAGAATTGTCCTTCGCATAATAATTATAGTTTTTGTATTTTATTATTCTGCTGCGAAGATAATCAAAAATTCCCAAAGTACAAAATATCAAACAAATATTCATGACATATTGAAAGAATAAGGAGGCAACTCTTGCATATTTGTAGGAAATTGCTTACTTTTGCAATAGAATGATTATTCACTGGAATCCTAAAACAAAGACAAACCTAAAAACAATTACGTATGAAAAGAATCCTAATGAGTCTGATGGCAATGTTCTGCCTGATGACAGTGAGTGCGCAAGGCAAATATCCCAACGGTGCATGGCAGTCGTCTCCTGAATCAAAGTACATGGCAGAAGGAGTTATCTACACCAAGAAAGCTAAGGGTCAGGCTGAACAGTATCCGGACAACGTCTGTAACGGTGAAATCAAAATGGAAAGCGAGAACGGATGGTCGGAGTATTATGTCCTGACGTACACAGGGACGAAGAACGCCAACGGTCATGTGTTTAACGTGATGATGACCGACACGGACATGATAGAGGAGGAAGGCAAGATAGTCATCAAACAGGTAGGCGATGCCAGTAAGACACAACCCTATATCCTGATAAAAGCCGTCAGCCCGAACATGAAGAAGCGCATGATTAACAATCAGAAACTCATGATGGTGTTCACCAACGGTGCCGGTATTCCCTAACTTCCCCAAGCAACGTCACCTGAGGGGTAAACATAGGAGTGCTCAAAGCACAGCTGGTAAAGGAATGCTTCCCATATTTGCAATTCAGGATGGATTGCTGAGCAAATTAGGCTGAATTGCTTTTTATCCAATAATTGGCTATAATTGTTCCATACTTTGGAACGAGTAGTTCCATGCCTTGGGACTGTGCGTTCCATCCGATGGGACGATGCGTCCCAACGCTTGGGACGACTCGTCCCAAACATTGAGACGTTTTTGAGACGTACTGTCTCAACCCCTATTGAGACTTTTTTTCAAGTCGTACCATCTGTATATGCCGTCCTGTTTCCAATTCTTTTTGGTGAAAACGCTTGGTGGTTTCGGAAATAGTTCTTATCTTCGCAGAAGATTATGGCATATACATACGAATATCCGAGACCGTCAGTGACGGCAGATTGTGTGGTGATAACCAAAGAGGACACACCACAGGTGTTACTTATTCAACGTGGTTTTGAACCATTCAAGGGCTGTTGGGCTTTGCCTGGCGGTTTCATGAACATGGACGAGACAACGGAACAGTGCGCCATTCGTGAACTGGAAGAGGAGACAGGACTGAAGATCAGTGATGTGCGACAGATTGGTGCTTTCTCCAAAATAGACCGCGACCCTCGTGGGCGTACGATCACGGTGGCTTATCTTGCCATTGTGGATGCTCCCTTGGAGGTCAAAGGACTGGACGATGCAGCCAAGGCACAATGGTTTCTCCTTTCTGCTCTGCCACCGTTAGCCTTCGACCATGCCGACATCCTGCGGGATGCTATCACACTTTATAAATCTATCATATAGTATTATATGGATAATTTGCAAGAGATATTTCCGATTGTTGACGAAGAGGGAAGGGTCATCGGCTCTGCCACACGTGGTGAATGCCATAGCGGGTCGAAGTTATTGCACCCTGTTGTACACTTGCATGTGTTCAACTCCAAGGGTGACATCTATCTGCAACGCAGACCAGAATGGAAGGATATTCAGCCAGGCAAATGGGACACAGCCGTCGGCGGACATATAGACTATGGAGAAACACCAGAAGAGGCACTGCATCGTGAGGTGCGTGAGGAACTGGGTATCACGGACTTCCAAGCAGAATTCGTCGATAAGTATGTGTTTGAAAGCAGGCGTGAACGTGAGTTGGTATATGTCAGCCGTACCATCTATGATGGTGATATCCGTCCGTCGGCAGAGGAACTGGATGGAGGCCGTTTCTGGACAATACAGGAAATATACGAGGCGATGGGTAAGGATGTCCTGACCCCTAATTTTGAGAGTGAGTATAAGAGGTGTTTTTCACAAATTCAATAATAAAGAGGACATGGTAAGAATTGTAATACTTGACGGATATACGGCTAATCCTGGGGATTTGTCGTGGAAGGAGTTAGAAGCCTTAGGGCAGGTGACAGTCTATGAGCGTACCAAGCCTGAAGAGACTGTCGCAAGGGCTGCTGAGGCAGATGTTGTGCTAACGAACAAAGTAATTATCGGCAAAGCGGAGATGGAGCAGTTGCCACACCTTCAATATATCGGTGTGCTTGCCACTGGCTATAACGTCGTGGACATCAAGGCTGCCCATGAGCGTGGCATCATCGTGACGAACGTGCCTGCCTATAGCACGGAGAGTGTGGCACAGATGGTATTTGCTCATCTGTTGACAGTAACAAACCGCACGGAGCATTATGCCATCCAGAACAGAGCAGGACGATGGACCAATAACCCTGACTTCAGCTATAGCGATACTGTCCTGACGGAGATAGCAGGAAAAACAATGGGTATCGTGGGACTGGGCAACATCGGAAGTCGTGTCGCTCAGATAGCCCTCGCCTTCGGCATGAAGGTGAAAGCCTTTACGAGCAAGGCTGCCGAAACGTTGCCTGAGAGTATTCAGAAAGCAGATATGCAGGAACTGTTTTCGTCATCAGACGTACTCTCCTTGCATTGTCCGTTGACAGACAATACCAAGCATCTTATCAATGCCGAGACAATTGGACTGATGAAGGATACATCCATTGTCATCAACACTGGACGAGGACCGCTGGTGGATGACCAGGCTGTCGCAGATGCATTGGAAAACAAACGAATTACCGCCTATTGTGCTGACGTACTTACCGAAGAGCCGCCCAAAGCCGATAATCCTTTACTCAAACAGCAGAATGCCTATATCACGCCTCATATCGCCTGGGCGACTGTTGAGGCTCGAGTCCGACTGATCCAGATAGCTACAGACAATGTCAGTGCCTTCCTGAACGGCAATCCGCAGAATGTCGTATAGAAAAAAGGTGACCGTTAATTGCGGTCACCTTTTTTCTTCGTCCAGAAATCTTCCAGTCGTATTTCAAAAATCAGCGTACTATAGGCAGGAATATCTCCGTTTTCCACTGTACCATATCCCAACTGATAGGGAACTGTGACACGCCAATGGTCGCCACGATGCATTTTCTGTAAAGCAGAGCCTAATCCTAATACCACGCCATTCACGGCTAACTTGCTGGGAACAGCGGTATCATAATCGAACGGATCAATGTAACTCTTGTCAAACTCAAAACCAGTCGTATAGGTGGTAGAGGGAAGCAAATAGCCTACATAGTGTATCAATACGGTATCGTTCTGATAAGGAGTCTCCATATCTGCCTCTTCATCCATGCCAAGGACATCCACCAGTACATAGTCGGTATGCGCTGCGGCAACATCGTCTGCCAACGAGTATTTCTTGACAGTGAAATCATAATCGTTAGCCAGATAGGCTGTCTCGAAGAACTGCTCGTTCTTGTTCTTCCAGTCGGGAAATTCCTCAGGGGTATCGTCTCTCTCACTGCAGGCAGTAAAAGCAAGCAGCGTGATACCAACGAATATACAATGCTTGATGTTCATTATTGCAATTTCTTAAGCAAACTAGCGATACTTACCTTATCCTCGATGATAGCGGCGAGGTCAGAGATATTCACACGCTCCTGCTCCATCGTGTCACGGAAACGAAGCGTTACCTTGCCATCGTTCAAAGAATCATGGTCGACAGTGACGCAGTAAGGAGTACCAATGGCATCCTGACGACGATAACGTTTGCCGATAGAGTCTTTCTCATCATACTGGCAGTTGAAGTGGAACTTCAGGTCGTTGATAATCTCACGTGCCTTCTCGGGCAGACCGTCTTTCTTCACCAACGGCATGACAGCGAGTTTCACAGGTGCCAAAGCAGCAGGCAACTTCAGGACAACACGCGTCTCTCCATTCTCCAACTGCTCCTCGCAGAATGAATGACACATAATAGAGAGGAACATACGGTCGACACCAATAGAGGTCTCGATAACGAACGGCGTATAACTCTCATTGGTTTGCGGATCAAAGTATTTGATGCTCTTGCCAGAGTATTTCTCATGCTGGGAGAGGTCGAAGTTGGTACGAGAATGAATACCCTCCACTTCCTTGAAGCCGAACGGCATCTTGAACTCGATATCGGTAGCGGCATTAGCATAGTGTGCCAGTTTGTCGTGGTCGTGGAAACGGTAGTTCTCAGCACCGAAGCCAAGAGCCTGATGCCAAGCCATACGTGTCTGCTTCCACTTCGGGAACCACTCCAACTCCGTGCCAGGAGCTACGAAGAACTGCATCTCCATCTGTTCGAACTCACGCATACGGAAAATGAACTGGCGGGCGACAATCTCATTACGGAACGCCTTACCAATCTGGGCGATACCGAAAGGAATTTTCATACGACCTGTCTTCTGCACATTCAAGTAGTTCACGAAGATACCCTGAGCCGTCTCAGGACGCAGGTACACCTTCATCGAGCCGTCAGCAGAGGCGCCCATCTCGGTAGAGAACATCAGGTTGAACTGACGAACGTCTGTCCAGTTACGTGTACCGCTGATAGGACAAACTATCTCCTCGTCAAGAATAATCTGCTTCAACTCCTCCAAGTCAGGACCCTGCATGGCAGCAGCATAGCGGGCATGGAGGTTGTCGCGTTTCTCCTTCGTCTCCTTTACACGCTCACTGGTCTCCATATACTTAGCCTCATCGAAGCTATCGCCGAAACGCTTGCGAGCCTTCTCAACCTCCTTCTGGATCTTCTCGTCATACTTGGCAATCTGGTCCTCGATAAGCACATCGGCACGATAGCGCTTCTTCGAGTCACGGTTGTCAATAAGGGGGTCATTGAAAGCATCAACGTGTCCGGATGCCTTCCATATCGTGGGGTGCATAAAGATGGCTGAGTCAATGCCCACAATATTCTCGTGCAGTAATACCATCGACTTCCACCAGTATTCCTTAATATTATTCTTCAACTCAACACCATTCTGACCATAGTCATACACAGCGCCTAATCCATCGTAGATGTCACTGCTGGGAAATACAAAACCATACTCCTTACAGTGGCTCACAATTTTCTTAAAAACATCTTCTTGTGCCATAAAAAAACTATAAATTCAAAATTATGGGGGCAAAGGTACAAAATATTTCCCGAATAAATTGCATAATTTAGAAATTATTAGTACCTTCGCAACCGTAAACTTAAAGTCAGGGGCGTAGCCCAGTTGGTTTAGAGCGCTGCAGTCACATTGCAGAGGTCATCGGTTCGAGCCCGATCGTCCCTACTTTGAGAAGGAAACCTTTTCCTATTACTATATAACCTCGCATTCATGGACGACGATATCAAGGATGTTTCAGAAAACTCAGAGTACTCGGAGAACTCAGAAGCCCCAGAGATTCTAGAAGACTCTGTTTCTCATTCTGACTATAAACCTGTCAACCGTTTCGACGCGGCAGCAGTACACCACCTAGCCGGCATGTACCAGAACTGGTTTCTGGATTATGCCAGTTATACCATTCTTGACCGTGCCGTACCTCATATCGAAGACGGACTGAAACCCGTCCAGCGACGTATCCTGCACTCTATGAAGCGCATGGATGACGGACGTTTCAACAAAGTGGCAAATATCGTGGGACATACCATGCAATTTCACCCCCACGGTGATGCCTCCATCGGTGACGCACTAGTACAGTTAGGACAGAAAGACCTGTTGATAGAGACACAGGGAAACTGGGGGAACATCTTGACAGGCAACAAAGCGGCAGCACCCCGATATATCGAGGCACGCTTGTCGAAATTCGCCCTGGAAACGGTATTCAATCCCAAGACGACGGAGTGGAAGATGTCGTATGACGGCAGAAACAAGGAACCTATCACGTTGCCTGTGAAGTTTCCGTTGTTGTTGGCACAGGGGGCCGAAGGTATCGCCGTAGGACTCTCTACCAAGATTCTCCCCCACAATTTCGTGGAAATCTGTGATGCTGCCGTCTCTTACCTGCATGGAGAGGACTTCAGACTCTATCCTGACTTCCCCACAGGCGGCTCTATTGACGTATCGAAATACAATGACGGACAGCGTGGCGGTGTCATCAAGGTACGTGCTAAGATTGAGAAGATAGACCAAAAGACCCTCGTTATCCGTGAGATACCTTTCTCCAAAACAACAGAGAGTCTGATAGACTCCATTTTGAAGGCGGTAGAGAAAGGGAAAATCAAGGCACGTCACGTGGAGGACCTGACAGCGGCAAAGGTGGAGATACAGGTACAACTCGCCCCTGGCGTCTCTTCCGACAAGACCCTGGATGCACTCTATGCCTTCTCTGATTGTGAGATTAATATCTCACCCAACTGCTGTGTCATTGAGGACAACAAGCCACAGTTCCTCACCATCTCGGATGTGCTGCGTCACTCTGTGGACCGCACAAAAGACCTCATCCGACAGGAACTGGAGATCCGCAAGGGTGAACTGCTGGAACAATTGCATTTCTATTCCCTGGAAAAAATATTCATTGAAGAGCGTATCTATAAGGATAAGAAATTTGAGAATGCTCCGACAGTGGATGCCGTCTGCGAACATATCGACGACCGCTTGACTCCCTATTATCCGCAAATGATTCGGGAGGTCACCAAAGAAGACATCTTGAAACTGCTGGAAATCAAGATGCAGCGCATCCTGAAATTCAACAAGGACAAGGCGGATGAGTTGATGGCTCGCATCAAGGCAGAGATTGATGAGATAGACCATGACCTTGCCAATCTTGTGGAAGTCACCGCCAATTGGTTTACATACCTCAAAGACAAGTACGGTAAAGACCATCCACGCCTGACAGAGATTCGCAACTTCGACACCATCGAGGCAACAAAGGTGGTGGAGGCCAACCAGAAACTCTACATCAACCGTTCGGATGGCTTCATCGGTACAGGACTGAAGAAAGACGAGTTCGTCTGCAACTGCTCGGACATCGACGATATTATTATCTTCTATAAGGATGGTAAGTTCAAAGTTGTCCGTGTGGCAGAGAAGCTGTTCGTCGGCAAGAATATCCTTTGGTTAGGAGTCTTTAAGAAAAACGACCAGCGTACTATCTATAATGTGGTATACCGTGACGGCAAGAAAGGCATCTACTTCATCAAACGATTCAATGTGCCAAATATCATCCGTGACCGTGAATATGATATCACAGCAGGTACACCAGGCTCAAAAGTGATTTACTTCACAGCAAATCCTAATGGTGAGGCAGAAGTCATCAAGGTAACGCTCGATCCTGCTCCGAAACTCAAGAAGGTCATCTTTGACAAGGACTTCTCTGAAGTGCTTATCAAGGGGCGTACCGCCAAGGGACTCATCCTGACGAAGTTCCAGATACACCGTATTGGACTGAAAATTGCCGGACGCTCCACCTTAGGCGGACGGATGGTGTGGTATGACCCTGATGTCAACCGCTTGAATTATGATGAGCACGGACATTTGCTCGGTGAATTCAACGATGGTGACCAGATCCTCGTCATCTTGAAGAATGGTGACTATTACCTGACGAACTTCGACGTGAACAACCATTTCGAGGATAATATAGCCATCATCGAGAAATACAAAGCGGACAAGGTGTGGAGTTGTGTGCTCTTCGATGCCGACAACCAAGGCTATCCGTATGTCAAGCGTTTCCAGATGGAGGCTTCCAAGAGAAAACAGAACTACATTGGAGAGAATCCCAACTCACAACAGGTTCTATTGACAGATCAGGTATATCCTCACATCCAAGTGACCTATGGCGGTGCAGACGAATATCGTGGAACTGAGGATTTTGACGTAGAGCAGTTTATTGCCGTTAAAGGCTATAAGGCAAAAGGTAAGCGACTGACGACCTACCAGATTGAAAGTATCGTCGAACTCGAGCCGACAAGATTCCCAGAACCAGAACCGGAACCAGAACCAGAGCAGGAACCAGAAACTCCGGAGAGCTCTGAGAGTTCTGAGAACTCCGAAGTCCCCCAACCCCTCAGTGAACAACCGTCTCTTTTCTCGGATGAAGACTTCTAGTAAAATATTGGCTTTACTCGCTTGTCTATCAAGCCTGACTCTAAGCGCTCATGCTCAAAGCGATTCTGCTAAGGTCATTACCAGCAGCAGAATGATTGGTATTGGTGGCACTAACGTGCTGGACACCTATCTCTCTGCAGAGCAGTTTAAAGGTGTGGGAGTTAGTTTCCTTGCCACCGTAGAACGTAAGAGGCCCCAGCGCAGATGGAGCACCCTGATGGAACATGAAGCCAATCTCTCGTTGGTACATGACCGTGCTAATTCGAAGAAAGAACTGGAGGGCACCTATAATTTCTATTGGGGGAAACTCTATAACTGGCAGTTCTTTGACAACCGTCTGACACTACAGGCCGGAGGTGTTGCCAATGCAACATTGGGATTTATCTACAACACATCCAACTCCAACAACCCGGCTCAGGCTCGTGCCCATCTGAACATCATGCCAACAGGTGTGGCTGCCTATCGTTTCACACTATTCGGTAAACCCATGCTAGCTCGCTATGAGTTGAATCTCCCACTGGTGGGTATCATGTTCTCACCGAACTATGGTCAGTCATACTATGAGATTTTCAATCGCGGCAACTACGATCATAACGTGGTACTAACCTCTTTCGCCAATGCCCCTGAATGGCGACAGATGTTGACCATCGATGCCAACCTCACTGGCAAATGGATGTTGCGAATCGGTTATCTGGGCAACTACCAGCAATATAAAGTCAACCACCTCAAGCAACATGTGTATACCCATCGCTTCCTGATTGGCTTCACCAAACGATTCTCCCTTACCCCACATGCCCTATGAAAAAATACCTCATACTTCTTACTTCTGCCCTCTTACTTTTCTCGGCATGCATCTCCGAGGACGAGCGCCCGGACAATCCTACAGGCAACTTTGAGGCACTGTGGCAGATTATCGACGAGCACTACTGCTTCTTCGACTACAAGCAACAGGAGTACGGTCTTGACTGGCAGGAGGTATATAATAAATATAAGGTACGCGTAAACAAGGAAATGACAGAGGTACAACTCTTTGAAGTACTCTGTGACATGCTTGCCGAATTGCGCGACGGACACGTCAACCTCTCTACCAGTTATGATGTCGGACGTTACTGGACGTGGCAGGAGGCATATCCCAAGAATTTCAGCGATAGCCTGTCACGTATCTATATGGGGACAGACTACAAGATTGCCAGTGGACTGCAATACAGAGTACTGGACGACAATATCGGCTATATCCGCTATGAGTCTTGTCAAGATCCTATCGGTGAGGGCAATCTGGACGATGTCCTCTCCTACTTCGCCCTGTGTCGTGGTATCATCATCGATGTCCGCAATAATAGTGGAGGCGACTTGACGAACGCAGAGAAGCTGGCTGCCCGTTTCGTCCATGAGAAAACACTGGTAGGCTATATGCAGCATAAGACAGGAAAAGGACATCAGGACTTCAGCAGTATGGAGCCCCAATATCTGGAGCCGTCGAGTAATCTCCGTTGGCATAAACCTGTATGTGTACTGACCAACCGCTCCGTATTCAGTGCTGCCAACGAGTTTACCTCCATGATGCATGCATTACCCAACGTCAAGATTGTTGGCGACAAAACAGGCGGTGGCTCTGGAATGCCTATGAGCAGCAGTCTGCCTAATGGATGGAGCGTCCGTTACTCTGCCTGTCCGATGTACGACAAAGACAAACAACAGACAGAATTTGGTATTGAGCCAGACTATAATGTGCAACTGACCGATGAGGATACAATGAAAGGAATTGATACGATTATCGAGGCTGCAAGGAAACTTTTAGTTGAATAATTTGGTCTTTTCATTTTTTTATCCTACCTTTGCACCCGCAAACGACAGAAGCGTCTTAATAAGGGATGAGCGCCTGTGGCGGAATTGGTAGACGCGCTAGACTTAGGATCTAGTGTTTCGCGACGTGCAGGTTCGAGTCCTGTCAGGCGCACGCAGAAAATTGAAAATTGTCGGCATAGCTCAGCTGGTTAGAGTATCACCTTGACATGGTGGGGGTCCTTGGTTCGAGTCCAAGTGTCGACACAAAAAAGGAGCAGCCTCTTCAGGTTGCTCCTTTTTATATGTATAAGCAATCTTATTTTACGCTACCAACTTTAATTAAATACTCTCCTATCTGAACAGCATTCAGGGCAGCACCCTTACGAATCTGGTCACCAGAGAGCCAGAAGGTAAGACCATTCTCATCAGAGAGGTCCTTACGGACACGTCCTACATAGACATCATCCTTACCAGCAGTCTCCAACGGCATCGGATAAACGAGGTTGGCAGGATCGTCGACGAGAGTACAGCCAGGAGCGGCAGCAATCGCCTTCTGTGCCTCCTCGACACTGATAGGACGCTCTGTCTCAATCCATACACTCTCTGAATGACTACGCAGTGATGATACACGGACACACATAGCAGAGCACTTGGCATCAGTATGCATAATCTTTCGTGTCTCGTTATACATCTTCATCTCCTCCTTCGTATAACCATTAGGCTGGAAGACGTCAATCTGCGGAATGACATTATAAGCCAACTGATGAGGGAATTTCTTGATGGTCTTCACCTCACCTGTCTCTACAATCTCCTTATACTGCTGCTGTAATTCTGCCATAGCAACAGCACCGGCACCAGAAGCACTCTGATAGGAAGACACATGGATGCGCTTGATATGACTCAGTTGCTCCAGCGGCTGCAATACCACCACCATCATGATGGTCGTACAGTTCGGATTGGCAATGATACCACGCGGACGTTTCAACGCATCCTCTGCATTACACTCAGGCACTACCAAGGGCACATCGTCGTCCATACGGAAGGCTGAACTGTTATCTATCATCACACAACCATATTGGGTGATGGTCTCGGCAAACTCCTTCGACGTACCTGCACCTGCAGAGGTAAAGGCGATGTCGATATCCTTGAAGTCATCGTTATGCTGAAGCAGTTTTACTGTCAGTTCCTTGCCACGGAAAGTATAGGTTCTGCCGGCACTACGCTCTGAGCCGAACAACACCAATTCATCCATGGGGAAATTTCTCTGGTCGAGGATTCTCAAGAACTCCTGACCTACGGCACCTGAGGCACCTACTATTGCAACTTTCATCTCTCTAAATTTTTCCTTTTATACTATTATTACTCCCACTCAATCGTTCCAGTTGGTTTCGGAGTCAGGTCATACAATACTCTGTTTACACCAGGAACCTCCGTGATGATTCGTTTCGTGATATGATGCAGCAACTCATAAGGAATCTCCTCGATAGTGGCAGTCATGGCATCACGCGTGTTCACGGCACGAATAATCACAGGCCAATCCCAACTACGCTTGTTGTCTTTCACACCTGTTGACTTGTAGTCAGGTACGATAGTGAAATACTGCCATACCTTGCCTTCCAGTCCGTTCTTGGCGAACTCCTCACGCAGGATAGCATCACTCTCACGCAATGCTTCCAGACGGTCACGTGTAATAGCACCTGTGCAACGAACACCCAGTCCAGGACCAGGGAATGGCTGACGATATACCATATTATCGGGCAATCCGAGTTCCTTACCTACGACACGGACCTCGTCCTTAAACAGCAACTTAATCGGCTCTACCAATTCAAACTGCATATCCTCAGGCAGTCCACCTACATTGTGGTGTGACTTCACAGGACCAGACTCCACGATATCAGGATAGATAGTACCCTGAGCCAGGAAACTGATACCCTCGAGCTTACGAGCCTCCTCTTCAAAGACACGGATAAACTCAGCACCGATAATCTTACGCTTCTGCTCGGGATCAGCCACACCAGCCAACTTATCCAAGAAGCGGTCTGTTGCATCCACATACACCAAGTTAGCGTTCAGTTCATCACGGAACACTTTGATCACCTGCTCAGGCTCACCCTTGCGCAACAATCCATGATTCACATGCACTGATACCAACTGCTTACCCACAGCCTTAATCAGCAGTGCAGCCACTACTGAAGAGTCAACACCACCTGAAAGTGCCAACAGCACCTTCTTGTCACCAATCTGAGCACGCAACTCCTTGATCTGTTCCTCGATGTATTTCTGGGCCAAAGCGGGAGTCGTAATCCTCTCCATATCAGCCGGTCTCACATTACCTGTACTCATAATATTCTCGTTTTAATTGTAAATATGGGTGCAAAGGTACGAATAAGTGAGAACAAAACCAAATTTATTGGCAATTATCACCACTTTACTTGCAATTGCTGTCCCTCATAACTAACCGTCTGACGTTGTCCGTCGGGAAGAACGATGGTGAACTGGCGCTTAAGGAGCATTCCGGGGTAAGAGCCTTGACGGGCACCTATCGTCAGCAGCTTCGACTTATCATTCCACTGGAAGGTGATGGTACTAAAGACACCCTTCTCGTAGTTGTAGTTGTCGCCTTCATCCTCATATAACACGAACGAGCCATCAGCACCCGGATAGACACGCAGTTCGAGGTTGTCCCAAGACTTCTCCCCTACCCATTGCATCTCAGGACCCAGTGGGAGGATGCTGCCTGCACGTACGAACATCGGCACCTGATCGAGCGTTGCTTGTATCGTTACACTTTGACCGCCCTTCATGCGCTGATTCGTCCAGAAGTCATACCAGTCAGTGCCTTGTGGCAGGTATTTCGTGACCGTCTTTGTTTCCGTCCAATCTATATTTTCATTTTTTAATTCTTTCGTGTTTACATTTTTCCTGTCCCATCCCGTCATGGCATCCTCCTTGATGATTTGCTCTTCCGTATACAACGGATTGACGATAGGAGCCGCGAGGATGCTACGTCCGAACATCATCTCGTCCGTCATGTCCCACACACGCTTGTCGGCAACGAAGTCACTGAACAGTGGACGTATATAACTCTCGTTATTGCTCGTCACCTGCCATGCGGTACTATACAGATAAGGTATCAGCCGATAGCGCAGGCGAATCATCTTCTCGATAGCGTCATAGACGGGTTCGCCCTTCTTACCAAACTGCCATATCTCACGAGGCGCATCAGCACCATGACTGCGGAAGACAGGGGTAAAGAGTCCATACTGCATCCAGCGCACATACAACTCCTGATACTGGGGATTCTGAGGCGCAGAGCCTGGACCCTTGGTGTTATAGGCGTTACAGAAGAAGCCACCGATATCTGTATTGAAATTAGGATTACCTGTCAACGAGAAACTCAGTCCAGCAGGTACCTGTTTACGCAGCATGTCCCATGAGGACGCCACATCACCACTCCACATGTTCGAGCCATAATGTTGTTGACCTGCATACGACGAGCGCGTCATAATGAAGACACGCTTCGGCGAGTTCGGATAATCCCTGCGCTGCGATAGATAGATGCCACGTACTGTCTCCAATGGAAAGGCATTACGCTGTGAACGCCATGTGCCACCAAAGACAGGATGCTCATAGTCTCTCTCGCGCGGATTAAAGAAATCGGGGTCTGTAGAATCCATCCACCACGCATCCGTGCCATAGTCATATAATGTCTTCAGGTACTTCCAATAGATATCACGCGCCACAGGACTAAAAGCATCATATACCTTCACACCCGAGGGATAGTCCATGCGTGGCGGCCAGATATGTGAGATACCACTCTGTGGCCATGTCTCGATAGGTAACAGCAACCCTTTCTCGTTGAGTTCACGGAACTGTTGTGTCTGAGGTCCGAAACTTGCCCATATCGAAATCATGAAGTGTGCATGCTTGGCATGGACGTTCTGAATCATCTGCGGACCGTTGGCGAAGTCTTCTGACAGGAAATCCATCGCATTCCACAGATAGTTGCTGCCCCAGTACTGCCAGTCCTGAATGATGCCGTCGAGCGGTACTTGCAACGCACGATATTGATCAACGATGCCCTCCGTTTCCGCTGCTGTCTTATAACGTTCTTTCGACTGCCAGAAACCGTATGTCCACATAGGAAACATAGGAACATCGCCAGAGAGGTGGCGCATCTGGGCTATCACGCCATCGGCAGAACCGCCATACATGAAATAATAGTCGATGCCCTCGCCTACCTCTGAGGTAAACGACATTCCATTAGCATCGTCATCAAATTGCGTCGGTGAATAGTTTTCCCAATAGATACCCCAGCCTTTGATGCTCTGTAAGACATTCTGGAAGTCCTCGAGGTTCGACTGTTCCATGCGCTTATGCTCACCGCGCCGATTCATCTTTCCATTCTGTATCGTTCCGAGACCATAGACAGCCTCATCCTTATCAAGTGTGAAAGTCTGACGTACCTTTGCCACATCACAACTCTTCTCATGAAGCAACACCTTTCCTTTTGCCGTCAGGAAGGTCAGATTGCCATTGGCATCCTGTCTGACGGTCAGTTCACTGCTCTTCCACGTATTACCGTTCTGTATGGCAGCCCCATTCTCTGGTTTGGCAATCACCACCAACGACTTCGTGGGTTGTCCTTTCACCACATGTACTATTCTGGGAGTATAGAACTCTATCTTCACGTTTTGTGCCATGCCCGTTGCGACGGTCATGAGTACACAACACAGGGCGAATGCCTTGACAACCCTTTTCATTTCTCTATCTGTTAGTTATTTGTTTCTCTGATGCTCAGTTTCTTCACGCTTCGCCTTGTAGAAGCGATCCACGAAGTTAATCTGTTCACGATTAGGAACCATGATAAGCGAAGCACCATTACTAAACTGCATGGTTGTAGGCTTCGTATCGTCAAACGTCGGCCAATAAGGAAGACCCTTATTATTGGGATTTCCCGTCTTGGCAAAGTTTATCCAATATTGCTGGATAATCTCTGCAACGGCAGACTCAGCAGGGTATTTGTCTGGCTGGGTCAGAAACTCCCCATTCAGATAGAGAATATCATCGGCATGTGCCACACCACGTCGTCGGGAGTCGGGTGAGAAGCTGCGCGTGGAAGGCTGGGCAAGATAGGCGGCATAGACAGGGCTCTTACCTGTCTTGGCCTGCAGACTGACCCAGGCATACGAGGGCCAGGCAAAGCCCATGTCACGGAAAGCATCACCGAAACCATGCCATGCCTCATCGGCGGTATTGCCTGGATACACCTTCTTGGCCTCGTCAGCAAAAGATCCAAATATCTGGTTGACTGTTTTCTCATAGTCTTCGGGAGTGATATTTCCCGGACTAAACAGTGCTCCCTCATCGGAATTAGTCATCACAATCACTGGCACGTCGTTATACTCGCCGCGCTCATAAAGACGATACTGGTCATCACAGATGACATAGCCGTCGACACAAGGCCAAAAACCAGCAAAGCCCACATTACCGTCACAAAGTGCCATGGCATCCATCTTACGCAATTGCTTGAGATTCTTTTTCTTCAGATGCTGCTGGAAGGCGAGTCCCTGTTGCTCAGCACCTTTCTGAGAGGCATCCAACCCTAATGAACGCGGCTGGTCTGACCAAGGAGCGAACGAACCACCGCTCTGACTGATACAGCGATGGAAGAGTCCCTTTGTCAACGGGGAGGCACAGAGAATACTACAACTGATGGCACCAGCACTCTCTCCGAAGATGGTGACATTCGTAGGGTCTCCGCCAAAATTCCTGATATTACGCTGTACCCACTGTAACGCAAATATCTGATCAAGGATACCATAGTTGCCAGAGTGTCCGTTTTCCGATTCTTTCGTCAGTTCAGGATGTGCCATAAAACCAAGGGCTCCCGTACGATATTCCACGCTAACGATAACCACACCACGCATGGCAAGGTATTTCCACAAGTCACCACCATACCATTCTGTCTGAAAACCGCCACCGTGAATCCATACCATCACAGGCAGACAGTCGTTAACAGAAGTGGCAGGGGTAGAGATTCCGAGATAGAGACAGTCCTCATTCATCATATCGACTGTACGACCTGGACGTGTGGGTTGCGGGGGCATAGGACCGAACGTGTCGCAGACCCGCACACCTTGCCAAGGCTTGGCTGGCTGTGGATCACGCCAGCGAAGGTCTCCAACAGGCGGAGCAGCATAAGGAATCGCTTTATACACTGCAAGGGTACCGTCAAGGACACCCTCTACATCACCAGTCTCCACATGGGTCCTCAGGAGCGGCTGGCCCTGAGCGTTTGCAACCATAGCAACACAGAACACCCAAACAATTGTCAATAGTCTCTTCATAGTTTTCTTAATAGTTTTTGCAAAGATACGAAAAAAATTGTACCTTTGACTATGTCGAAGGTACTTTTGTTCGGAAATGCCCAAATAAATTTGGCATTTCACTCACTTATTCGTACCTTTGCACACAAATATGATATATTTAGCATCCTATTTCCCGATAACCAATCCGACGCTGATTTTCTTCGTCGTATTGTTGATTATCCTGTTTGCTCCTATTATCATGGGTAAACTGCGCATCCCGCATATCATCGGCATGGTACTGGCAGGTATGTTGATTGGGAAATACGGCCTGAACATCCTAGAGCGCGATTCCTCCTTTGAGTTATTTGGCAAGGTAGGACTACTCTATATCATGTTCCTGGCAGGACTGGAAATGGATATGGAGAGTGTGAAGAAGAACTCTAAGCGGTTTCTCATCTTCGGACTACTTACCTGTCTGGTTCCACTTATCATGACCTATTTTATGGCAATGTGGCTATTGGACTATTCCTCGCAGGCCTCCTTCTTGTTAGGATGTATCATGGCATCCAACACATTGATTGCCTACCCCATCGTAGGACGCTACGGACTGCAACGTGACTCCAGTGTGATGCTGAGTGTGGGATCCTCCATGATATCTCTGTTCCTCGCCCTGTTGATGCTTGCTGCACTTGCTGCCTCATACGGAGAAGACACAGGATTCGTCTTCTGGATCCTCTTTCTCTTGAAGTTCAGTCTATTCTGCGGATGCAGTGCCTGGCTGATACCTAAACTCTGCCGTTATTTCCTGCGTCGTTATTCAGATGCCGTAATGCAGTTTATCTTCGTACTTGCCGTCATGTTCCTCAGTGCGGCAGCATCGGAGGCTGTTGGCGTGGAGGGCATCGTAGGCGCATTCCTATCTGGCTTGATCCTTAACCGCTATATCCCCCATGTGTCTCCGTTAATGAACCGTATTGAGTTTATTGGAAACGCGGTCTTCATCCCCTATTTCTTGATTGGTGTGGGTATGCTTATCAATATCGGTTCACTCTTTACAGGACTGCACATGCTCTGGATTGTGTTGTTGATAGCCTTCTTCGGTACTTTCGGAAAGGCGGTGGCAGCCTACCTATCCAGTCTGCTGTTCCGTCTACCTAAGTCGGCTGGCAATATGATGTTCGGACTGACCAGTGCCCATGCAGCAGGTGCCATTGCGATGGTGATGGTAGGTATGCGACTGGAAGTTACTCCTGGTACCTATTTGGTGAATGATGAGATATTGAATGGTGTAGTCATCATGATTCTCGTCACGTGTATCATCAGTACGATGATGACAGCGCATGCTGCCCAGCAGATTGTATTGGCCAACAACCAACATCCGACAACCATCAACCTACGCGACGACGAGAAAATCATGCTTTGCGTGAAATATCCGGAAATAGCCCCCCAACTGTTGGAACTTGCCATCATGGTACGCAACCAGAAACTGAATCGTGGTATTGTGGCACTGAATGTAGTCTATGACGATACCAATTCGGCTGTCAACAGGGAGAAAGGTATACGACTGCTGGAACAATTGCAAGAACAGGCAAGTGCCAGTGAGGTGAAGGTACAGACACAGGTGCGACTCGCTACCAATATCGCCAACGGCATCAAGCATGCCTTCCGGGAATTTGCCAGTTCGGAGATTATCATGGGAATACACGTTCATACAGAGAGTAACCCGAAGTTCTGGGGAGACTTCATCCAAAGTCTGTATAACGGACTAAACCGCCAGATTCTATTAACTCGTTTTGTACAGCCTCTGAATACCTTGCGACGTATTCAGGTAGTCGTTCCCTCCCGTGCGGAGTTCGAGCCGGGTTTCCATCGCTGGTTGGAACGTCTTGGACGTATGGCAGAGAATCTCGACTGTCGCATCCAATTCCACGGACGCAACGAGAGTTTGACCCTAATCAGGGAATATATTAACAACCTCCACCCCGCTGTCCGTGCCGAATACACATTCATGGCACACTGGAATGAACTGCCTAAACTGGCAGAAACCATCAACGAGGATCATATGTTCGTGGTCATTACAGCCCGTAAGGGAACCATCTCCTATAAGAATGCCTTGGAACGGCTGCCCAATGAACTGATGCAGCACTTCTCTGGCAAGAACCTGATGATTATCTTCCCTGACCAGCATGGTGAGACCAAGGAAGAGAGTATGACATTCACCGAGGCACAGCACCAGGAAGAGAGCAGTATCTATGATACCATCGCCCGCTGGATCAATACCCACCGTCCCCATTCACCCCGTTAATCCCATTCACCCCATGATATCAATCCAAGGAATCAAAAAGAGTTTCGGCGACCTTGAAGTACTGAAAGGCATCGACCTCCATATCGAAAAAGGTGAGATTGTTAGTATTGTCGGTCCTAGCGGAGCCGGCAAGACGACGCTGTTACAGATTATCGGAACACTGGACAAACCGGATGCCGGCACAATATGTATTGACGGCATTGATGTCAGTAACCTCAGTAAGAAGAAGCTGTCCGACTTCCGCAACCAACATATCGGTTTCGTCTTTCAGTTCCATCAGTTGCTGCCTGAGTTTACGGCTATTGAGAACATCATGATACCTGCCTATATTGCAGGACTCTCCCATCGGGAGGCGAAACAACGGGCACAGGAGTTATTGGAATTCATGGGGCTCACCGACCGCGCCAGTCATAAGCCCAATGAATTGAGCGGTGGAGAGAAACAGCGTGTGGCAGTGGCACGTGCCCTCATCAACCATCCTGCTGTTATCCTGGCTGATGAGCCCAGCGGTTCCCTCGATTCCAAGAACAAGGAGGAACTGCATCAATTGTTCTTCGACTTGCGCGATAAGTTCGGTCAGACCTTCGTCATCGTCACTCATGACGAGCAACTGGCAAGTATCACCGACCGCACTATCCATATGCGGGACGGCATTTTAGAGAATCCAGAAATTCTAGAGACTCTAGATAATCTAGATAATAAAACAGAATGATTAAACTCGGAGACTATAACACCTTGCGCATCATAAAGAGCGTTGACTTCGGTCTCTACCTTGACGGAGAAGACGAAGGAGAGATTCTCCTGCCCAGCAGATACGTTCCAAAGAATGCCAAGATAGGAGATGAGATAGAAGTGTTTATCTATCTCGACCAAGACGAGAAACTGATAGCCACTACCCTCAAACCTCTTGCCAAGGTCGGTGAGTTCGCCTGGTTGGAATGCGCCTGGACGAATGAATACGGTGCCTTCCTGAACTGGGGACTGATGAAAGACCTGTTCTGTCCTTTCCGTGAACAGAAACAGCGGATGCAGAGAGGCCAACGCTACTATGTCTATGTCATGGAAGACGAAAAGACACACCGCTTGATGGCTACGGCCAAGGTGGAACGCTACCAGAAGCATAACGGCTATGAGCGTGCCCTCGACTTCTCCGATGAACTGTTGCGCTATCTCCAAGAGAACGGAGGCTTTTGTGATTTAGGCGACAAGAGTCCCTCCGACGACATCGCCCAGCGTTTCGGAGTCTCAAAGAAGATATATAAAAAAGCAGTCGGCGACCTTTACCGCCGCCGACTGATAACTATTTCCGATGAGGGCATCACCCTCGTTTAGAACTCTGCACTCTTTGGAGTACGTGGGAACGGGATGACATCACGGATGTTCTGCATTCCCGTCACAAAGAGGATAAGACGCTCGAAGCCGAGTCCGAAGCCTGCATGCGGACAAGTTCCCCAACGACGGGTATCGATATACCACCACAGATGGGTCTTATCCATCTGGCGACGCTCAATTTCACTCATCAGCTTGTCGTAGCTCTCCTCACGGACGGAGCCGCCGATAATCTCACCAATTTGCGGGAACAGCACGTCAGTACCTTGCATGGTGCGACCAGGTGCAAGAGTGCCCTTATAGCCCACGGTGCAGCCTAACGTTGCACCTGTGGGGGCTGGCTCGTTCTGCTTCATGTAGAACGACTTGATGGCCGTAGGATAGTCAGTCATGATGACAGGCTTCTTAAAGTGTTCCTCCACCAGGTAGCGCTCGTGCTCAGAAGCCAAGTCGTCGCCCCAGTTGCAGGGGAACTCAAACTTCTTACCGTTCTTGATGGCCTCTTGCAGGATGTTGATACCCTCGGTATAGGGCAAGCGCACGAAGGCCTCCTTCAGTACACCCTCCAAACGCTCAATAAGTGTCTTGTCAATCATTTGGTTGAGGAACTGCAAGTCGTCCTTACAATTATCTAAAGCCCAGCGTACACAGTACTTGATGAAATCCTCTTCGAGGTCCATCAACTCTTCCTGATCGAGGAAGGCGACCTCCGGCTCCACCATCCAGAACTCAGCGAGGTGGCGAGGCGTATTGGAATTCTCTGCACGGAACGTAGGACCGAAAGTATAGATGGCACCTAAGGCCGTTGCACCTAACTCACCCTCCAACTGTCCTGATACCGTCAAGGAAGTTTGTTCTCCGAAAAAGTCGTCGTCGTAGATAATCTTCCCGTTCTCGTCCTTTTTCAGGTCGTAGAGGTTCTTCGTGGTTACCTGGAACATGTTTCCTGCACCCTCACAATCACTGGCTGTAATCAGCGGTGTATGAAAATAGAAGAAGCCATGCTCGTGGAAATAGGTGTGAATTGCCATTGCCATGTTGTGGCGGATGCGCATCACGGCACCAAAGGTGTTAGTGCGCAGACGCATGTGGGCGTTCTTACGCATCACCTCAAACGACTGTCCTTTCTTCTGCATCGGATAGGTGTTGTCACAGGTGCCGTAAAGCTCCAGACTAGTAGCCTGGATCTCACAAGCCTGTCCTGCACCTTGGCTCTCTACAAGTGTACCAACGGCACAGATACAAGAACCCGTAGTGATATCCTTCAGAAGTTGCTCCTCAAACTTCGTTGGGTCAACGACAACCTGTACGTTCTTGATTGTCGAGCCGTCGTTAAGGGCAATGAAGTCGACGGCCTTGGAACTGCGGTGCGTACGTACCCAGCCCTTGACACAGACCTCCTTGCCATATTCCGTACTTTTCAGTACGTCAATGATCTTAGTTCTCTTACTCATATGCTCCCATTCTTAAACGGTCAACCTCTTCCTCGGTGAGGTAACGCCAGTCACCACGACGCAGGTTCTTCTTGGTCAGTCCGGCAAACTGTACACGATCGAGTTTTGTCACCTTATAACCCAGGCTCTCGAAGATACGTCGTACAATACGATTCTTACCAGAATGAATCTCAATACCAACCTGTTTCTTGTCAACAGGATCGGCATACTGGATGTCGTCTGCCTTGATCTCTCCGTCCTCTAAGGTGATACCCTCTGCTATCTGCTGCATGTCATGAGCTGTCACGTTCTTGTCGAGGAACACGTGATAAATCTTCTTCTTCAGGAACTTCGGATGCGT
The DNA here is from genome assembly GCA_017645645.1 of Prevotella sp. Classification (GTDB taxonomy): domain Bacteria; phylum Bacteroidota; class Bacteroidia; order Bacteroidales; family Bacteroidaceae; genus Prevotella. Next base: position 25,402 of record JAGCOB010000017.1, read on the forward strand.
CAATTTAGAGGCGAGGTCACCGTCGTTGGTCAACAGCAACACACCAGTGGTATTACGGTCCAGACGACCTACAGGATAGATACGCTCAGGACAGGCACCCTTGACAAGGTCCATCACCGTCTTACGCTGCTGGGGATCGTCACTGGTCGTCACATAGTCCTTGGGTTTATTGAGCAATACATATACTTTCTTCTCCGGAGTCACTGGAGTCTCATGGAAGAGGACACTATCTGTGCGAAGCACCTTGGTACCCAATTCCGTAACCACCTGGCCGTTGACAGATACTACACCAGCCTGGATGAAATCATCAGCCTCACGACGGCTGCATACACCAGCATTGGCGAGGAACTTATTCAAACGGATGGGCTCGTTGGGATCGTAGTTCTCCTCCTTATACTCAATGCGCTTCTTCATGCTATACTTAGCATTGGGATCATAATCGGCTGTGCGCTGACGATAGCCGCCACGCTGCTGATAACCGCCACGCTGCTGACCATAACCGCCACGCTGTTGATAACCACCACGCTGCTGTCCATAGCCGCCACGCTGCTGATAACCACCACGAGGTTGGTAGCCACCCTGCTGATAACCGCCACGGGACTGGAAAGCACTACGAGGCTGGTATCCACCCTCCTCACCTTCTGTCTGTTGGTTGTAACGGGGACGATAGCCGCCTTGTTGATAGTTTCCGCCCTGCTGGTAGTTACCACGGGGTTGATAACCACCACGCTGCTGGTAGCCACCGCCTTGCTGATAATTGTTACGAGGACGATAGCCACCCTCGCTATTATTGGGATTAAAACGGGGACGATAACCACTGTGTGGCTGACCGTATTCTCCCTGAGAACGCTGGGGGGCACTGCTCTGCAAGCCTGCACCAAAGCCCTCAGGACGGAAACCGCCTTCGTCTTGACTCTGATTACGATTGTAACCGCCCTGGTTGTAGGGGCGTGTCTGTTGATGAATACGCGGACGAGGTGAACGTCCTACTTTGTAACCTTGGTAACCGCCCGTCTGGCTCTGACCCTCACGGCTTGTCGCATTCTGCTGCTCAGCGGACTGCTCTTCTGTTTTCTTTTCGTTTTCTAATTCCATATTACTGTTTGTTGATTTTTTAGTTCGGAAGCCTCCCGGCTCCCGCTTGTGTTGTTAATAATTTAAATACCTGTATAATTCATAGGCGTAATCGCCATTAATTCTTCTTTTACCTCCACACTGACATCAAGTCCATTGATAAACTCGTGAATCAGTTCGGGAGTCATCTTCTGGTTGGTACGGGTGAGTGCCTTCAATGCCTCATAGGGATGCGGATAGGCCTCACGACGCAGGATGGTCTGGATAGCCTCAGCGACCACAGCCCAGGTATTGTCAAGGTCTTCTTGCAATTTCTCCTCATTGAGGATGAGTTTACGAAGTCCTTTGAGCGTACTCTGGATGGCAATCAAGGCATGTCCCATAGGAACACCCACGTTACGGAGTACTGTCGAGTCTGTCAGGTCACGCTGCAGACGACTAACGGGCAATTTCTGTGCCAGGAATTGCAAGATGGCATTGGCAATACCGAGGTTACCCTCCGAGTTCTCGTAGTCGATGGGGTTTACCTTGTGCGGCATCGCACTACTACCCACCTCACCTGCCTTGATCTTCTGCTTGAAGTATTCCATGGAGATATACATCCAGAAGTCGCGGTCGAGGTCGATGATAATGGTGTTGATACGACGCATCGCATCAAAGATGGCACCCAGCCAGTCATAGTTGCTGATCTGTGTCGTCCACTGCTCACGCTCCAGTCCGAGTTTCTCACTGACGAACTTATTGCCGAACTCACGCCAGTCATACTGCGGATATGCCACATGGTGGGCGTTGTAGTTACCCGTAGCACCGCCAAACTTAGCAGTAATCGGGATATCCTTCAATCCTCGCAATTGTTCTTCCAGACGATAAACATACACCATCACCTCCTTGCCCAGACGGGTCGGAGAGGCGGGCTGTCCATGTGTTTTGGCGAGCATCGGCACATTCTTCCACTGCTCGGCATAGTCGTTCAACTGCTCGATGAGTTCCTCCACCATCGGGTAATATACCTCCTCCAGCGCTTCCTTCACCGAAAGGGGCACACTGGTATTGTTAATGTCCTGCGAAGTCAGTCCGAAATGAATGAACTCCTTGTATTTCTCAAAGTCGCCAATCTTGTCGAGTTCCTCCTTGATAAAATACTCCACCGCCTTCACGTCGTGATTGGTCGTCTTCTCGATCTCCTTCACACGTGCGGCATTCTCCTCCGTAAAGTTACGATAGATGTCACGCAACGGTTCGAAAAGGCTATGGTCGAAATCTTCCAATTGCGGCAGGGGCAGTTCACAAAGTGTGATGAAGTACTCTATCTCCACACGTACCCTGTAGCGGATCAGTGCATATTCCGAGAAATATCCTGCCAGTTGCTCTGTCTTGTTCCTATAACGGCCATCAATAGGCGAAATGGCTGTCAACACGTCTAATTCCATTATTCTTCTTAATACCTTAAAATATAGCTATATTTCCAATTGGACTGCAAAATTAATAATAATCAGGCAGACTACAAAATATATTAGAGTTTTTTTATGAAACAACGGCACTTCCTCCTCCGAAGTGCCGTTGTAATATGCAACCACAGGTGAAAATCTTTTAGGAATGATTATTCCTCATAGTAGACACCCTTAATGGTACAGGTACCAGAATAAAGCATGAGAACTAGGTCTCTGCCTTCACCACCCTTAGCACATTCTCTTGCTATTTCATCGGTAATCTGAAGCTCATTCAAACCATTCTGCCACTTCACATGGTCGTAGTAGGTGTTACTCCACCAACCATTCATGACCTTCAAGTCGAAAGCATCATTAACGTCTGATACGTCGAATATCAGCGTCTTGTGCCCAAAGTAAACTTCATCAGGAAGAGTGGGGAAATGCCGACCTTCAGTAGAACTGAAGCGCATGTCTGCTGCATCCCAGGGACCAGGCTGGAACGGTGGCTCTATCTCTGCATTTTCACCATATATCCAGAACCTCTGGAGATGATCAATATAGATGGTGAAGGTGCGCTCCGTAACGGCCTCTATCTGATTGCAGTTCTTGAAATGGAAGCGCAACTTCTTGATCAGTGTCTCACCTGCTGCCGCCTTTATCACATATACACCAGGAGATTTTTCTGGAACCACCGATCCGTCTTCGTCTTCAACGCTGAGATATTGACCATAGTCATACGGGACATCAAGTGATACCTTCAAGAAGCGGCCATTGCTGACGGCATTACCATTCTCGTCCTGCTGTGTAACGGTGAGCTTGGACTCCAATTCCTCACTCGTCAGTCCGCGACGACCGAACATCCAGTAAGTCCACATTCCCTCCTGCTTTGTCACGCTGGTAAGCACCAAGCCAGGTTCTTGTCCCGTCCAGGTAAATTCGCCCTGATAAGGATTTGCTCTGACAACAAAGGAAACCTCCTTCTTGCTGACATCGTTGTACAGATATGGAATCAGAGCCGCATCGGGTTCTGTCGTAATGACAATCTGATAATCGTCCAGCTTTGCTGTAAACGACTTCTCGCTAATCAGCGTACCGTCACTCTTGTATTTTCTGATTTTCTTGTCCTTCATGCTGAGCGTCATATAGGCAAAAGGATCTGCCTCGCCACTGCTCACGTCGACACCCTTGCCACTCAGATAGGCTTGCAAATTCTCAGCAGTGACACTCTCTACATGTCTACCATACATAATAGGAAGACTACCATTGGCCGCTATGTCTGTATCATAGGTGGTAAGACCGTATGAGCCAATCGTAATGTTGGCATCTGTCTGATTATTGTATTGATTCGAGACTGCCCACGACCATTGTACACCTGCAACAGCTCTCAGGTACTCTTCTGTATAGACGGGACGGCGCAATGTCAGCGTTCCCTTATTGCATTTCAGCGTCATCGTATTCTCATCCAGACTGATCAGGTCGTATTGCATGGTACCGTCATTGTCAGCGGAGTTCTTACTTACCGGCAGCATCGAGCCGTCTGTGAAGGTCACAATACAGATACGGTTTGCGAAATCATCCGTCTTTGTGACAGAGAACGTACCTGTTGCCACCCGATTGTCGTCTCCGTCATATCTGTAAACCTTGTCGTTGGTGATATAGATATAGTCCAGCATAAGCTCTTCGCTCTGATAGGTCCACTCACCCTGCATAACTGAGACTGCCTCTCCACCTTCTATCGTTTGAACTTCCGGCACAGCATAGAATCCGTGATTGACGGCATAACGCTGCGAATAGCCCGTCGGATTTCTGTCGTATTCAGGAATGCCCTGCGGATTGGTGGTCTTGACTCCATTATTGTAAATCTCTATATCCATCTGCTTGTCGAGCGCAGCCTTACAATAGTCATCACCCCAGCGGCGCATATCGTTCCAACGCACACCCTCGAAAGCCAATTCCCAGCGACGCTCGTTCTGGAGAGCTGCCAGGCTATAGGTAGACAATGCCGACAGTCCTGCACGCTCACGTACCTTATTAATACCTTCTACAGTACCTGTCAACTCACTCTGCATCAACAGCACATCCGCAAAGCGGATAATGTTGAGCGGGTGGATATTACCCATTTGAAAACTATAGTTGGGCCAGTCGTCAGTTCCATACATTGCGCCTTCAAAGGTTGGTGAATAGCCATCCCAGTAGCTATCGTCCTTACAGGTAATGGGAGAGTTCTTCTTCTCATGATACTTCGTCTCCTGAACCATGTCTTTTCCTAAATAACCGCCCATCCCATAATTAGGTAAATCGTCAACATTCTGAATAGAGGCATCACGACGGATGTCGTTAGGCTCCGCCTGTGCCCAATCATCATATAGCCCAGAAGAAACAGTACCAGCACCCCATCCTTGCCCGAAGGGGAAGGTGTTGCTAGAATTCTGGCTTCCACGGATACCCATATAGAGTGCAACTTTGTTGGCATAACCCATAGATGTATACGTATACCATGATGCCATCTTATTGTATTTTATCTTAAACAGCACCTCCGGGTTCACAGCACCATCGTCCTCCACCCATTTCAGGTTCTGTCCCTTAGTATAGCTGTAGTCGTCAACCGTCAGGCGATTGGTATAAGGCCACAGGTTGCGATAATCCTGCACCAAAGAGAATCCAGAATTATTGACACAGTCATTGATATACACAATCACGTCAGCCTTCGTCAACGTAGAGCCGTCAGGCAGTTCAACACTGGCATCATTGGCAGCAATGTCATGAACGCCCTGGTAGAAACCTGTATAGAACAAGAAGGAACGTGCCAGCAGCGCCTCGGCAGCATATTTGCCCACACGACTGTCATCGCTGGTCAGTGTTGGTGAATAGCCGTCCATCAAGGTAATGGCGTTCTTCAAGTCAAGGAGGATATGTCCCCATACCGCTGCAACCGTAGGAGTAGCCATCTTCTCTTCCCAAGTGTTATTAATCACCACAGGAACGGGTCCGAAGATGGATGCCAACTGGGTATAATAGAACGCTCTCAGGAATAACGCTTCACCATGAACATGTTTAATATCGCTGGTATTGACCTCAGGAGGCAAGTCTCCAAGTTTGGCAATCATACTGTTGACATTGGCAATAGCATCAAAATAGATTTCCCAAGTCTGGTCTTTCTGGTCAAGAGAAGAGGGATCCAGTAAATCGATACCAGACCACTTGTCAGCCAAGCCACCACCACCCAGCATCTCATCACTGGCAAGACAGGATACCATATACAAAAGGGCAAAGGGATTATATGTAGCTGTATATAGACCCTCATAGGCACCAATTTCCCTCTCTTTCAACAACACATCAGGATTACTCCAACGGTTATAGAAACGGAAAGACCTGACATTGCCCAAAGGATACTCGTCTTGGCTTCCATCAATGAGTTTGACCAACACCTTCGAGATATCAGAGAAATCCAACTTTTCTACGTTACCGAATATATAGTCATGCCTCTGATTATCTAATGTCGTGATGCGCAGCGTATCCATCTCTTGCCAAACCTGTGCACTGACATTCAATGTAAGCAGGCATACTAAGGCTAATAATAATTTCTTCATATAGCGATGTATTAATGATTCATGAAACTAAAAAACAAAACCGTTCCTACGCAGGGTACTCATCAACTCGCGTACGTTCTGCGTACCACTCTTCATGATGATGTTCACCATTCCCACGATGTCTGTCACATTCACTTCACCGTCAAAGTTCACATCAGCGGCAGTAGCATTGAAGTCTGCTGACGGTTTTTCCATGATCTTATTGACCGCAGCCACAATATCCGTCACATTGACTTGTCCGTCTCTGTTAGCATCACCTGTGATCATCACCCCGTTCGGGTGAAATTCCACCAGATTCATGTTATAGCTGGCCACGAAACCATCCGTGAACTTTACTTTCATATTGCCAGGCACTTCCAAGTCCATAGTAACTTCTTCCAGCGTCTTATCGATGATTTTTCCATCCACCATTAAGACACTCTGTGCCTGCATACTACATACAGCCAACATCATGACTAAAAAAGATAAAAATTTTTTCATAAGCTTATAAATTATTGGTAATGATTCTACTATTCTTCTTTGCAAAGATATATCTTTTATCTGAAAAGATAAAGAATTATTGAGACTTTTTTATCAGGGAAAGACGATACATAGCAAAAAAGACCTCTTCCGACGAGGAAAGAGGTCTTTGCGGTGGGCGTTGACGGATTCGAACCGCCGACCCTCTGCTTGTAAGGCAGATGCTCTAAACCAGCTGAGCTAAACGCCCTTTGCTTTAAAAGCGGTGCAAAGGTACGATGATTTTTCGAAACCACCAAACTTTTGCACCACTTTTTTTATTTTTCCTTATAATTTATACAAATCACTTGCTGCCATAAGCTCGACCTTCTTCTCTGCAAGGATGCGATCGCAGCTTTCCAAATCGGTAGGACGAATGACGACAGTAGCCACATCGCCATTGGCAAACGAATACATATACTCTATAAAGACCCCTGCATCAGACAACAGCCTGAGCACCTTGGCAAGAGAACCACTGGTGTTAGGGCATACAAAACCTATCACGTCCGTGATCTTCACAGCGAAATGGGCAGCTTTCAACACTTGATAGGCCTTGTCAGGGTCGCTGACAATACAACGGAGGATACCGAAATCAGAGTTATCGGCAATACTCATGGCAGAGAGGTTGATACCTGCCTCTCCCAGCACGTCAGTCACTTCCGTGAGACGGCCAGACTTGTTTTCCAGGAAAACGGATAATTGTTTTGCTAACATATTGTTTTTGATTTTTCGTTATTATAATTCCTTCGGCATTACGACTCAAAGTTTTCGATTGTCAATCACACGCTTGGCCTTGCCTGTAGAACGCTCGATGCCCTTTGGCTCAACCAACTTGATCTTGAAGCCCAGTCCAATGACGCTGCGCAATTCTGCCTCCAGCTTCTTCTGCAAGCCCACCATCGTCGCCATGTCGTCCGTGAAGTACTCCTCCTTCACCTCCACTTTCAGCTCACTGGTATCGGTGTTGTTAATACGGTCAACCGTCAACAGGAAGTGGGGCTCATACTCAGGCAACTTCAAGATGACATCCTCAATTTGGGACGGGAATACGTTCACGCCACGAATGATTAGCATGTCATCGCAACGGCCCAAGATACGATCCATACGGACAAAGGTACGTCCACACTGACATTTCTCATAGTGCAGTGCCGTCAAGTCGTGAGTACGATAGCGCAACAATGGCATACCTTCCTTGGTAAGGTGTGTAAAGGTCAACTCACCCAATTCTCCCTCAGGCATTGGCTCCCCCGTCTCAGGATTGAGTATCTCCGGATAGAAATAGTCCTCATTCAAGTGTGTGCCACACTGGTGTTCGCACTCATAACCTACGCCAGGACCGGCTATCTCAGATAGTCCATAGATATCATAAGCCTTAATGCCCAAACTTTCTTCCAGTTTCTGGCGCATCTTCTCCGTCCAAGGCTCTGCTCCGAATACACCAACCTTCAGTTTAAACTCATCACGGGGATATTCGCACTCACGCAATGCCTCGCCTAAGAACATTGCGTATGAGGGCGTACAGCAGAGGATGGTCGTACCGAAATCATGCATCAGTGTCATCTGCTTCTGCGTATTACCGCTTGAGATAGGGATTACACTGGCACCAATATTCGTAGCACCATCATGGGCACCCAGGCCGCCAGTAAACAAACCATAACCATAGGCCACCTGGAAGATATCATCCTTCGTAGCGCCATAAGCAGTAAATGCACGCGAAATGGCCTCTGTCCACATAGATAAGTCCTTGCGGGTATACAACACTACCACTGGCTTACCCGTCGTACCCGAAGAGGCATGGATACGTACAATCTGACTCATTGGCACAGCCGCAAGTCCGAAGGGATAATTATCACGAAGGTCAATCTTATTAGTAAAAGGCAACTTGACGATATCGTCAATGTTCTTGATATCGCCAGGCTCCAAGCCCATCTCTTGAAATTTCTTACGATAGAACGGCGTGTTATGGTATACATACTCCGCTATCTTCTTCAGTCTGATGCTCTGGATCTCACGTAACTGTTCACGATCCATGCATTCTACACTCTCATTCCAAATCATTGTTTTCTTGTTGTTTATTGGTCCGTGTCTAAGTTATAAGTTTTGTGTGATGCAAAGGTACAACATTTAAATGAGAAATGAGAAATGAGAAATGAGAAATTTTCAGTTAAAGACATTTTTTACAAAAAAATCCCGGGTACCAGAAGTACCCGGGACTCTCTTATCGCTTGTTATGAATTAAATTACTTCAACTCAACAGTTGCACGACGGTTGAAGCTGATTGGAGACAGAGTGTCTACGCCACCAGCAGCAGAAGTCTCGATGTTAGCACGGTCAACACCCATGTTAACGAGAGCGTCAGCAACAGCCTCAGCACGCTTCTGAGAGAGGCTCTGGTTGATATTAGCGCTACCAGTCTTGCTGTCAGCATAACCAGTTACAACGATCTTAGCGTTGTTAGCCTTAGCAGCGTCTGCAATAGCCTGAACGTTCTGGAGATCCTTCTGAGAAGCAATCTTAGCCTTACCAAGGTTGAAGAATACTGATACAGGAGCAGAAACAACCTCCTTAACGATCTTAGTATCTGTTCCACCAGCCTGTGGGCACTTGTGGTTCTTAATCAGGTTGTTCAGACGAGCGTTCTCTGCATTAGCGTCAGCAAGCTGAGCGTTCAGAGCGTCGATCTGACCCTGAGAGAGAGCCTTGATAGCCTCTACGTCCGGAGTCTTGTTCCAAGTAGCCTTGCCGAGGTTGTAAGTCAAACCAACTTCAACACTGATAGTGCGGTCCATGTTCTTGAAAGAGTTCTTCTTGTTAGCCCAGTGAACATTGACACCGTCGAAACGAGGATCAAACAGACCGTAATTGATGTCGAGGTTAATGGCAACCTTTCTGCTCAAACGGAAGGTATTCAAGATACCAGCATTCAGATCCATAGAATAGGTGTTGTAAGTCATGTTACGACCTACACCAGCACCAACATAAGGAATGAAGTTCCAAACACGGCTCTCGTTGTAACCACACAGCATATTGCTGAGGTTGAACAGAACCTGCTCGTTCAATACCCAGTACTTGCTGGCATTCCATTCCTTAGCAGACTTACCCAAAATGTCATCATAAGTAATTACCGAACGACCCCAGATACCGGTGAACTTTGTACGAAGTCCAAGACCAGGAGTGAACCACTTACCAACAGCTACAGAGAAGCCGAGGTTAGTGCGATAGCCCTTGAGCAACTTAGAAGGTTTGATGGTTGTGTTCTCCTGGCTTCCCCAGAAAGAGGTACCAACAGCATTAGCCTGAATAAACCAATTGCTCCAGAAAGAATTAGTAGATACACTGTACTTTTCTGTGGGTACAGCATCCTGTGCCATTGAGGCAACAGAAACACTGGCAAAAGCCAGCAGCATTAATAACTTTTTCATACCTATACTAAATATTAATGTAAAATTGTTATATACTTTTATCATTTATTGTGCAAAAGTAAACATTTATTTTGAATCTACAAACTTTTTTCGCAAAAAATTGCACTTTTTTAATAAAAAAGTTGTCTTTTGTCACTTTTTAAAGCAAAAATCACCTTAAAAAAGGTAAATTCATTCTAATAATTGTTCTATTTCCTTTTGGGGGAGAATACACAGGATTGCTTTCCCGTCAGGAGTATAATTCACATTTGAGCAAGCGAAAAGTTCATTGACAATATTTTCCATCTCCTCATTGCTCAACACCTGCCCTTGTGGAATGGCAGCATGACGGGCAAGACTCAGGGCAAGGGATGAGTGGATATCATGAAGATTACCAGTTCCTTTCTCGATGGTGTCATTGACCATGTCCTCTATCAACTGGACATAGTTAAGTCCATCCAGTCCTGCCGGTATAGCTTGAATACCATAGCTATACTGTCCAAGGTCCGTCAGTTCGAAGCCCATCGTGTGCAATTCAGGAATAATCCGCTCCAAAACGACGGCATCAGAAGGAGGAAACTGCACCACTTCCGGGAAGAGCATCCGTTGACTGTTTCCTGTCTGCGACTCTAACTGAGATAAATATTTTTCATAACGAATCCGTACATCGGCACGATGTTGGTCGATAATCATCAGTCCCGATTTGACTGCTGTCATAATATAGCGACCCTTATATTGATAATGTATAGGAGATTTCTCCTCTGCCTCAAACACCTCCACTTCTGCAGGTTGTTGCTCTGGCAATTGCTCATAGAGTCGTTCCCATCCTTCCACCGTCTTCTTAGATTGTATGGGACGTTGTTGCTTGAAGGGATTATAGGTCGGGTTGTAAGTCGGCATCGGTTGTGTTGTTCGAGGCTGTACAGGATCAAACACAGGAATGTCTGGACGCCCCTCCATGTCAAAATCTATCTGAGGAATCTCACTGAACTTACCAATGGCATCCTTGACGGCCGCCATGAGGATTTGCCATATAGCCTGCTCGTTCTCAAACTTGATCTCTGTCTTTGTAGGATGGATGTTCACATCGATATTGGAAGGATCCACCTCAAAATAGACAAAATACGGGACCTGCATTCCCACAGGTATCAGGCGGTCGAAAGCCTGCATCACCGCCTTATGGAAATAGGCATGTTTCATAAAACGTCCGTTCACGAAGAAATAGTCGTGGGTCCCTTTCTTCTTTGCAGACTCAGGTTTCCCCACATAACCTGTTATTTTACAGACGGCTGTTTCCACTCCCACTTCCAACAGGTCTTGACTAAAGCGCTTGCCAAACACATCGGCAATGCGCTGACGGAGCGATCCGCTTTTCAGATTCATCAACTCCTGTCCATTACTATGGAGGGAAAAACTGATTTCAGGATAGACTAGTACGATACGCTCGAAAGCCGTCAGGATATTATTCAGTTCCGTGGCATTCGTCTTCAGGAACTTACGACGAGCGGGAACATTGAAGAAAAGACTCTCGACCTTAAAATTACAACCGACAGGACAGCTTATCAACTCTTGTCCTTCCACTCTTGACGCTGAGAGACGCAGACAGGTACCCAGTTCGCTGTCTGCCATTCTGGTACGCAGTTCCACTTGTGACACGGCAGCTATAGAAGGTAATGCCTCACCACGAAACCCCATCGTGGTTAGTGCAAACAAGTCGTCGGCTTTCCGAATCTTAGAGGTGGCATGCCGCTCAAAGGCCAGACGGGCATCTGTCTCTGACATTCCTTTACCATCGTCTATCACCTGAATAGAGGTTCGACCGGCATCTACCACCAATACACGAATACAACGGGCTCCTGCGTCTACCGCGTTCTCCATCAGTTCCTTGACCACAGAAGCTGGACGTTGAATAACCTCTCCGGCTGCAATCTGATTGGCAACGGAATCCGGTAACAATTGTATCACATCACTCATCAGGCTGTCCTCCCCTTCTATTCAGTTTCTGTTTGGGAGCCTCCCTTCGCTTTATCTCCTTCAACTCCTGTCCGGCTTTCTTAGGACGCCAATTAAAGATATCCTCCTTATTAAGAGGACGGATATAGTCAAACCACACATACCGTGGAAGGAAATACTTTTCAGGAGGTATCTGGGTCATCGGATAGAGAGTACCTGTCGGCTTCTCCATCCATATCTTCTTCATCTTACGGTTTTCCAGGTACATCTTCATCAAAGGTGTTTCTGTATAGTTCAAACCTATCAAGGAACTATCCGAGTCATCAACAGGATAGTAGACTATCAGCACATTGCCTTTTGCATCCGTCTCATAAATCTCCCCGTTCTCAAAGAAAGCAAACATCTCATTCGACGACACCTGATTGAAATGGACAGTGTCCGGCATCTGCTCCGCGGAGAAAGCCTGTCCATCAACATGTGCCCTATCGACAGTAGAGTCTTTCATATAGACGCGAATCACCTCTCCGAACAACTGTTGGTTAGCATTCCATACAATAGGATCCCGATACATTGTCATACAAGAGTCTTGGGAGTTATAAACCAGAGAGTCACAGACTGCCTGAACATCGACTCGATACGCGCGTACCTTATTATAAGCATGTACCTTACGGTATACAGAATCAGTATTGATGTTAAACGTAAAGAGCTTAAAGGTATCTGCATGCAAATACAGCGTATCTTTCTGGGAATAGTCCATGGCAACAGCACGGTTCGTAGCCATGGCATAGCCCGTAGAGTCATTGTACTCACAATAGTCAGCCGTCAAACCATTCTTATTTACAGAGTCTGTATAGACGACATTCCAATAGGCATGACTCGTACCTTTCTGACTGTCATGATAGACACTGTCGCCCACAATCGTACGTCCTTCGTCTTTCACCACAGAACGCCCGAAGAGTTCTGTAGTTTCCGTCTTGGTATTATAATAGCCGTCCTCACTATAAATATGGCTGGTACCTGAGGTAATGTTCGAGGGGCCGATGATATGGGCACGAGAAGTCTGGGTATCATAATACAACGAATCGGTAGTCAGATAGAAATTCTTGTCCCGAAGACGAACATCGTAATAGAACATCGCCATTTTGGTATCCGTGTGATACTCACCCCAATCACTCGTCAGCGTAGAAGTGCCATCCACCAGTTTTCCGCCCTCGAAAAAGTTGCCGAAACTATATAGTCTGTCATAGTCCAGACTGTCTGTATACAACGTAGATTGACGATGCTTCAAGATGACATTATAGCGGGCTTGGGCTATCTGGGCATTACCATCGTAATAGGCATAGTCGCTGAAGAGTTTCAAAGTATCACCTTGTAACATCTTTACATGTCCGAAAGCCTCAAAGGAGTTGGTCTGCTGGAAAAAATTAGCACTATCGCAATAAAGATTGGCTCCCATGTGACGGAAATGCACATTACCCGTCAGAATCTGGGCGTCCCCGTTACGATACTGGTCGTATCTCAACTGGTCGGAATGGACCAGATAGACACGCTTGTCGTTCGACCGCTTGCTAGGAGTGTTACGCTTGCGGGTAGGCTGCATCGCCCAGACGAGACTCAACCCGAACAGGCACAACAACATGAACGCTACTGTTCGGAGTCTCATTTAATCCAACCCTGATATTCGAATTCGCAATCCTTGTAACGGTCGTTGACACGGACATAGGTTGACTTGATTTTATTGACAACCCATTCGTGCAGTTTCTCCTGACGACGTTTCTCGACGACCACATCCTTCATCACCTGGAAGTCTTCTGTAATCGTAGCCTTATGACCTTCCGTACGACTCTTCAACTTAGCAATGACACACATGGTCTTGCCCCGTTCGTTAATCATCTGGAACGGCTTGGAAATCTCTCCAACCTTCAGGGTATCCACGGCACGGGCAATCTCTGAAGGAAGGTCTTGTAATTGGAACCTGGAAGTACGTCCGTTTTGGGTGACATTGGCCATGAGACCGTTATTATTACGGGTATCCTTATCGTCGGAAATCATTGACGCGCCAAAGTCAAAGGAAAACTTCCCATCCACGATATCAGTGCGGATAGAGTCCAGACGAGCCAATGACTTATCGATGGCCTCCTGACTGATCACTGGCTTACGAAGAATATGACGGACATTTACCTTGTCGCCTCGCTTATCTATCAACTGGATGATATGGAATCCGAATTCCGACTCAACAATCTTGGAAATCTTCTTCGGATCAGTCAGGTTGAAAGCGACATTGGCAAATGCCTGATCAAGTGTACCACGTCCCGTATAACCCAGTTCACCACCACGGCGGGCTGTTCCCGGGTCTTCAGAATACATACGTGCCAAAGTCTGGAAAGTCGTCTCACCTCTATTCACGCGGTCCGTATAATCACGCAGTTCCTCTTTCACCCTGTTGACTTCCTCCTGATCCACCTTAGGAGTCTGAGAAATTATCTGCACCTCAACCTCCGTAGGAACAAACGGAATACTATCCTGGGGCAGATCTGCGAAATAACGTCGCACGTCAGCAGGTGTCACAGTGATATCCTTCACCAGCTGACGCTGCATTCCCTGAATCATCTGTCGGTCACGGAATGTCTCACGAAGTTCACTACGGATCTGCGACATGTTCTTCTTATGATACTCCTCCAGTTTCTCACGGGAGCCGATAACAGAGATCATATACTCTATTTGCTGTTCAATTCCAGCAGAGATTTCTGCCTCCGTGACCTCGATACTGTCAATGGCAGCCTGATGCAGGTAAAGTTTCTGAACGGCAATCTGCTCTGGAATAGCACAATCGGGATCGCCTTTCCAACGAACGCCCTCTTGCTGTGCCTGTATTCGCATCGCCTCCACATCAGATTTCAGGATAGCCTCATCGCCAACTACCCATATGACTTCATCTACAATACTCTGTATACTGTCATTGGCAGTCTTTGCCTGTACTGACAAGACTGTCAACCATGAGATGATTGCTATAATGCTTCGTATTTTCATTCTTAAAGGTGATTATTTACTGTCTTTAATACTTTCTTATTCACATTCACCGGATAAATCTTCCTCAAGTCGGCTACCCAGTGCTTATTCATTTCCTCCTGTAAATCAGCGACAACGAGTTCACGAACTTCCGTATATTCTTTGGGCTTAAAGCCCTTACGTCTGTATTTCTTCTTGTTTTTCTTAAAGAAATAGGTCAACGCCTGCTCGTCCTCCGCAGCCTGCTTGCCTACCGAATATTTGTTCTGCTCAAACAAAAGGAGACCCTCATAATACTCTTTCTGCAAGGCATCCGTTGGAATCCCATAAGATTCTACTTGCTTCTCAGGAACATGTTTTACGGATTCTCCATGGATATGTTCCGTAGTCACCTGACGTTGCAATTGCCTAAGCCCTATATCAGATGAGAGACTTTCTTTCATTTCCTCATACGAATCGACTCCCTTACGGTCTTTTAATAGAAGGATATGATATCCTATCGTAGAAAGGAAGGGGCGACAGACCTCCCCCTTCTTCAAGCCAAAAGCGACATTCTCGACCTCCTGAAGCATCTGTCCGCGAGTATACCATCTCGCAACACCCTTCTCCGATGAAGAAGAGAGCTCTTGTGAGTAACGACGGGCCAGCTGTTCGAAATCAGCACCACCCTGTATCTCACGATAGACAGCCTCTATTTGTTGCTGAGCCTGTCGTTGTTCGGCTGGACGGGCTTTCTGGGGCACACGGATTAATATCTGTGCAATACAAACACGTCCGTCAGTTCCCACTTGTCTCTTCATCTTCTCGTAGGCCTCATTTATTTGGGAAGAAGAGACCGAGAATCCTTTAGAAGAAGAAACGGGGCGCACCGGTAACTCTGACAAACATTGTGCATACTCGCTCTTGAAGGAATTAGTGGCATCAAGACGTGCGTCAAGAGCCGCTTTCACTTTCAGTTTATAGA
Source organism: Prevotella sp. (assembly GCA_017645645.1). Lineage (GTDB taxonomy): Bacteria > Bacteroidota > Bacteroidia > Bacteroidales > Bacteroidaceae > Prevotella. The sequence continues at coordinate 41,321 of JAGCOB010000017.1, forward strand.
CGATATACGACTCCAGATAGTCTGCCACACTTAGACGATGAGCCCGACTGACCGTACAATGTTTTATATACGACTGCTCAAACTCCGAACGTGTCACCTGCATATCACCAACGGTAAACAATATCGGATCATCAGTTGCCTGAGCCCCTAACGAAGCAAGCAACAGAAAGACGAGCAACAGTCGGAATTTCATCTTAATCGTTAGGACGTGAATAGTTCGGAGCCTCACTGGTAATCGTGATATCGTGAGGATGACTCTCGTTCACACCGGCATTCGTAATACGCGTAAACTTCGCATGATGCAACTGCTCGATAGTAGCGGCACCACAATAGCCCATACCGGAACGAAGTCCGCCCACCATCTGATAGATAACTTCCTGAACAGTTCCTTTATAAGGTACGCGTCCTGCGATTCCCTCTGGGACGAGTTTCTTCGTATCCTTGGTGTCTGCTTGGAAGTAGCGATCCTTTGAACCATGTTCCATCGCCTCCAAGGAACCCATTCCACGATAACTCTTGAACTTACGACCGTTGTAGATGATGGTATCACCAGGACTTTCCTCCGTACCGGCAACCAATGAGCCAACCATGACACAAGAGCCACCGGCAGCAAGGGCTTTAACGATATCACCAGAATAACGGAGACCACCATCAGCAATCAAAGGTACACCAGTCCCCTGCAATGCCTGATAGACATCATAGACAGCACTCAACTGGGGGACACCGACACCAGCCACCACACGAGTGGTACAGATAGAACCTGGTCCAATACCTACCTTGACGGCATCTGCACCGTTCTCCACCAACATCTTGGCAGCCTCACCGGTTGCAATATTACCAACAACGATATCAATATTGGGGAATGAAGCCTTTGCCTCACGGAGTTTTTCTACTACGCCCTTGGAATGACCGTGGGCAGTATCAATGACAATAGCATCAGCACCGGCATTCACTAATGCCTGCATACGCTCCAAGGTATCAATGGTAACACCGACACCGGCAGCCACACGCAGACGACCTTTATCGTCCTTACAAGCCATAGGCTTATCCTTTGCCTTGGTAATATCCTTGTAGGTGATCAGACCTATCAGATGATTGTCCTTGTCAACGACAGGGAGTTTCTCAATCTTATTCTCCTGCAGAATCTGTGCAGCAGCAGTTAAATCCGTCTGTTGATGAGTTGTCACAAGATTGTCCTTTGACATAATCTCCTCAATGGGACGGTCCAGACGACGTTCAAAACGCAGGTCACGATTAGTAACGATACCCATCAGGTGCTTCTTTTCGTCAACTACAGGAATACCACCGATATGATACTCTGCCATAATATCCAAAGCCTGGGCTACCGTAGAACCAAGGGGAATCGTCACCGGATCATAGATCATACCGTTCTCCGCACGTTTGACAATAGCCACCTCACGGGCCTGATTCTCAATTGACATATTCTTATGAATGACACCAATACCGCCTTCACGGGCAATAGCAATCGCCATCTGACTCTCCGTCACCGTATCCATGGCTGCTGTCACAAACGGCACATTCAACTGAATATGACGAGAGAATCGGGTTTGCAACTCTACTGTCTTTGGCAGTACTTCCGAATAAGCGGGAATCAACAGGACGTCGTCAAAAGTCAAGCCGTCCATGACAATCTTGTCTGCAATAAATGATGACATAAATATCTCCTTTAAATTTTATTGCGTGCAAAATTACTTATTTTTTCTGATATGGCAAGCGTTTCACCTTATTATTAATACGATTTAACGCGAATCATCAGTTCGCCATTTCTGAGATAAACTTAATACGAACCAGACGTATCTCGTCTTCTGAGCATTCATCACCCAACTCATCAATGGCGGCTTCCAGGGAGTCTGTATCACTCTCCGAGAAATAATCATAGATGTCGTCTATGTGGTCCTCGTCCATGACTTCATCGAGGAAATAGTCAATATTGAGTTTGGTACCGCTATATACGATAGCCTCCACCTCATCCAACAATTCCTCAAACTCCAGTCCTTGCGCATTGGCAATGTCATCGAGAGCCACCTGACGGTCAATACCCTGGATAATCTTCACTTTGAGCATCGACTTCTTGGCGACGGTACGTACCCGCAAGTCAGCCTGACGAGTAATATCGTTCTCCTCGCAATAGCGTTTGATGAGATCCACAAATTCTTGGGCATATGGCTGTTTCACCTTACCCTCTCCCACTCCCTGGATATTCTTCAACTCTTCCAAGTTGACAGGATAATCTGTTGCCATCTGTTCCAAAGATACATCTTGGAAGATGACATAAGGAGGACGGTTCATCTTCTTCGACACTTTCTTGCGCAGGTCCTTCAGCATAGCATTCAAAGTTGGATCCAACGCACTAGTTCCTCCCTCCTGCTCTGATGTGCCCTCATAATCCTCATTAAACTCTTTATCTTCCACAATCATGAAAGATTCAGGCTTCTTAAGGAATTTTTTGCCAGCAGAGGTTATCTTCAATAGTCCATAGTTCTCTACGTCCTTTTTCAGGAAACCAGCTATCAACGCCTGACGGATGACAGGATTCCATAGCTTCTCATCTTCGTCCTCGCCAGCACCGAAAAGATCATGGTCCTGATGCTTATGGGCAATAATCTCTTCCGTCTCACGTCCCATGATGAAGTCGATGACATAGTCAGAACGGAAATTCTCTTTAACGGCGATTACGGTATTCAGCACAGTAACCAACTGGTCCTTTGCCTCTATCTTTGTCTTCGGATGCAGACAGTTGTCACAATTATGACAGTTATCCTGCTCATACACTTCTCCAAAATAGTGCAACAGCATCTTACGACGGCAGACGGAGGTCTCCGCATAGGCTGCCGTCTCCTGTAACAACTGACGACCGATATCCTGTTCGGCAACAGGTTTGCCTTCCATAAACTTATCGAGTTTCTGCAGGTCCTTGTTGGAATAGAAGGTGATACACATGCCCTCTCCACCATCACGACCGGCACGACCTGTCTCCTGATAATAGCCTTCCAAAGACTTGGGAATGTCATAGTGAATGACAAAACGGACATCAGGTTTGTCAATGCCCATACCGAAGGCAATAGTGGCAACAATAACATCAATTTTCTCCATCAGGAAGTCGTCCTGTGTCTGAGAGCGAAGTGCAGAATCCAGACCAGCATGATATGCCTGTGCCTTTATTTCATTAGCACGCAGGATCTCTGCCATTTCCTCCACCTTCTTACGGGAGAGACAGTAGATGATACCGCTCTTACCAGGGTGCTGTTTGATGAACTTGATGATATCCTTGTCGACATCCTTGGTCTTCGGACGTACTTCGTAATACAGGTTAGGACGGTTGAACGAACTCTTGAACTCATCCGCATCCAGGATACCTAAGTTCTTTTTGATATCCGTGCGGACCTTATCAGTAGCCGTTGCCGTCAGGGCAATAATCGGTGCATTGCCAATCTCGTTGATAATTGGACGGATGCGACGGTACTCCGGACGGAAATCATGTCCCCATTCTGAGATACAATGTGCTTCGTCAATGGCATAGAAAGAAATCTTCGCCTGCTTCAGGAACTCCACGTTGTCCTCCTTAGTCAAGGACTCCGGAGCCACATAGAGTAGCTTGGTCTTCCCCTCCCTGACATCTGCCTTCACCTGGTCTATCGCAGCCTTGTTGAGTGACGAGTTCAGATAATGGGCCGTCCCCTCCTCGCTCATCGAGCTAATGACATCCACCTGGTTTTTCATTAAGGCTATCAACGGAGAGATGACAATAGCCGTTCCTTCCATCAGTAATGACGGCAACTGATAGCAGAGTGACTTGCCACCACCGGTAGGCATCAGTACAAAGGTATCCTTGCCATCCAGTACATTCTGTACGATAGCTTCCTGGTCCCCTTTGAACTTGTCAAAACCGAAATATTTCTTCAGGGCCTCAGTAAGATTCACATTCTTCTTTGCCATAGGCTTCTTTTTTTTTTATTGTAAGTGTGACTTGTCGAGCTGGTGCTGGGCATACGCTACCGTCACCTCAAAGGATTTTGTTCGTTTTGAAGGCACCTCAAACATTGCTTCCATCATAATCGTCTCCACGATAGAGCGAAGGCCACGGGCACCTAATTTATATTCCACTGCCTTGTCGACGATGAGTTTCAGGGCTTCTGGCGTAAACGTCAGTTTAATCCCATCCATCTCAAATAGTTTCTCATATTGCTTGATGATAGAGTTTTTGGGCTCTACAAGGATTCTTTCCAAAGCCGCACGGTCCAAGGGATTCAAATAGGTCAACACTGGCAGACGACCGATAATCTCAGGAATCAGTCCGAATGACTTCAAGTCTTGCGGCAACACATATTTCATCAAGTCACCCTTGTCTATCTTACGGACATTCTGTACGGAGTTATAACCCACCACATGGGTATTCAGACGCTGGGCAATCTTACGCTCTATACCGTCGAAGGCACCCCCACAGATAAACAGGATATTCCGGGTGTCCACATGGATATACTCCTGATCGGGATGTTTGCGACCTCCCTGAGGAGGCACGTTCACTATCGTTCCCTCCAATAGTTTCAATAATCCCTGCTGGACCCCCTCACCACTCACATCACGGGTAATACTGGGGTTATCACTCTTACGGGCGATTTTATCAATCTCATCAATAAAGACAATGCCCCGCTGGGCTGCCTCTAACTTATAATCAGCGACCTGTAGCAGACGAGAGAGGATACTCTCCACGTCCTCACCTACATAACCAGCCTCCGTGAATACTGTCGCATCAACAATGGTGAAAGGAACATCCAGTAGTTTGGCGATGGTACGGGCGAGCAGGGTCTTACCCGTTCCTGTGGAACCCACCATGATGATATTACTCTTCTCTATCTCCACCCCCTTCTCGTCAACGGGTTGCTGCAACCGCTTATAGTGGTTATAGACAGCAACGGCGAGGAAACGCTTTGCCTCGTCCTGTCCGATGACATACTGATCCAGATAGTCCTTGATCTCTTTGGGCTTGGGGACTTTCTTCAAGTCAGGTACACCAGCAGGTTCCTTCTTCGCATCAGGTCCATAGCCGTTTGCCTTGGCAATCTCGTATGCCTGGGCGGCACATTCCTCACAGATATTGCCGTTCAAGCCGGTGATAAGCAGCTTTACTTCCTTGTCTGACCTTCCACAGAAGCTACATGTCTTTCTCATTACTTCTTCACCAAGACCTGATCAATCATACCATATTCTTTTGCCTCCTCTGCCGTCATCCAGTAGTTACGGTCTGAGTCTTTCCATACCTTGTCATAAGGTGTGTGGGAGTGCTCGGAAATAATCGTATAGAGTTCTTTCTTGAACTTCATAATCTCTTTTGCCTCAATCTCGATATCCGATGCCTGACCCTGTACACCACCTAACGGCTGGTGAATCATCACACGACTGTGAGGCAGGGCGGAACGCTTACCCTCCGTACCGGCCACCAATAAGACGGCAGCCATTGAGGCAGCCATACCCGTACAGATAGTAGCCACATCAGAGGAGATAAACTGCATGGTGTCATAGATACCCAACCCTGCTGTCACACTGCCGCCGGGGGAGTTGAGGTAGATAGAGATATCCTTACCACTGTCTACGGAGTCGAGATATAACAACTGCGCCTGCAGGGTATTGGCAGTATAGTCGTCTATCTGTGTCCCGAGGAAGATGATGCGGTCCATCATCAAACGGGAGAACACATCCATCTGGGTCACGTTCAGTTGGCGTTCCTCCAGGATATATGGGTTCAGATACTGTGACTGAGCACTCATTACCTCGTCGAGTACGAGGCCGTTAATTCCTAAATGCTTGGTAGCATATTTTCTAAAATCGTTGTTCATCTTTCTTTTTTGGTTTAGCAACGGAAATACAAAATTACGAAAAAAAGTCGGAATACAAAGCATTCCGACTTTTTTCTTTGTTAAAGATTTATAATTCCTTTATTTTCTATTTACCTGATACCATCTTCTGGAAGTCCTCCAAAGTGATGTCTTTCTCGTCGAGTTTGACGACACCCTTCAGAGCAGCTGTCAACTTCACGTCAACGGCACGGTCAACGAGTCCGTCCACGTTCTCACGCTTCTTCAACATCTCTGCGGCGTAGTTCTCCAGATACTCGTCGGGAACATTCGACATGCCATACTGGGCAAACTGTGCACGGGCAGCCTCCTTGGCAACAGCCTTCAAATCTGCATCCTCGACCTTGATGCCCTGTGCCTCCACAAGTTGCTCCTTAATAAGATGCCAGCCAAGCTCCTTGATGCTTGCCTCGAAGTTCTTCTCAACGAAATCAGCACCCTTGTCCTTGTTGTTGTTCAGCATCACACGCTTCAGGATAGCCTCTGGGAATTCCAGTTTACCGACCTTCTTCTCCATGTGCTTGCGGACATCCTGCAGGAACTGATAGTCGGAATCAGCCTTGAACTGCTGACTGATGATATCTGCAATCTTCTGGCGGAACTCTTTCTCGTCCTTCACTGTACCCTCGCCGAAGGTCTGGTCGAACAGTGCCTGATTAACCTCTGCCTTCACGAAACGGCTGATTTCAGTAATCTGATAAGTAAAGTCACCCTCGTGATCTTTTACATCTTCCTTCTGGATCTTCAACAAGGAAGAAACCTCTACATCACTCTCTGGATAAGCCTTACGGGGATTCCAAGTGATGATATCGCCCAACTTAGCGTTCTCGAAAAGTTTCTTCTGGTCTTCCACCTTCATATACTGAGGCATCAACACAGCATCAGCAACGGTGATACCACCTTCTTTCACATTACCCTTCTCATCCAACTCACGGAGGTCACCCTTCAGCATGTCACGTTCTTTCTCGTCGAACTGCTCAACCTTCTCATACTGTCCAGCACGACTCTGGTACATCTCCACCTGCTGGTCGATGAGTTTATCCTCAACGGTAATGTTATAATAGTCAATTTTATCCTTGCCAGAGAGAGTTGCCTTGAACTCAGGAGCCACAGCAATGTCAAACTTAAACTCCAGCGGCTCATCGCCCTCGAAGTTCAATGGCTTCTGCTGATCACTGGGCAATGGCTCACCCAGCATCTGAATCTTGTTCTCGCGAACATACTCATAGAGTTTCTCGCCCAGCATCTTGTTTACCACGTCCACCTTGACGGCAGCACCATACTGGCGCTTAATCAGACCCATAGGAGTCTGGCCGGGGCGGAATCCAGGAACGTTAGCACGCTTACGATAGTCTTTCAGAGTCTTCTCGACTTCATCCTGATAGTCTTTTGTCTCAAGCGTAATGGTCATCAAACCATTAATCTTGTCAGGAGCTTCAAATGAAATATTCATCTCTTTTTATACCTTATTTATTAATTATTGTCGTTTTGAGCGTGCAAAGGTACAAATAAGTGAGCAAAAAACCAAGAGAATCTTGAGTTTTTTCGAACGAGAGTACTTTAGACCTTTAGGTCAAAGGTACGAATAAGCTCTTTATTTCTTCTGCTCTTTCCTTTTCTTTATTTCGTAAATCAAAGAGATGAAAGCGATAATAACGCCTATCACACCTACCAATAGACATATCAGATCATAGTTCTCTTTTGCCCAAGTTGTTATTGTTTCCATTTCTTAGTCCCTAATTAGTTTTATTTCTTTCTGACTTCTTCCCTCTTGCATCTAAGAAACTACCAATTAGGAGGGAGCACGATATTCTCTACTTCGTGAGCAGCTTTAAAGAGCGGCGAGATTTCGTCATCTGTGAATCCTGCGATGCCACAGCCGATACGAGTGACCAAGAAAGTCAGGTTTTGATGCTCCTTGGCAAACTCGATGAACTCGTCCACATAGGGCTTTATTGTTTCTACGCCACCCTGCATCGTTGGAATGGCATAACTCTGTCCTTGCAGTCCAACGCCCTGTCCCATGATGGCGCCAAACTTACGATGGGCGATATAGGCTGCACCTCCGCCATGCATACCACGAAGGTTGCTGCCAAATACAAAGATCTCGTTGGGTTGGAGTTCCGTAATAAACTCTGGAGTTGTTCTTTTCTTTTCCATATAATCGAATTTTGCTGTTTTCATTCTTCCAAATCCCATGGATAATGGTGGACATGGTACAGAAGCCTCCATCATAGCCTCCTCGTGAACCACAGCACGATTCTCCATCACCTCTGGCATATCCAGGTCCATATCGAAGTTTTTCTTGAAATAGGGTACAATGATCTCTTCCTTCAGTTTCTTATATCGCTGAGAAATGGCTGCTGGAGAAATACCCATCTGTGTAGCTATCTCCTTCCCTTTGAAGCCCCTTTCCAGCATCATTAGGATGATAAGCCTGTCTTCCCTTCCCATCGGCACATGGTCACACACATCCTCCACCATTCTATTGAACTGCAAACGCAAGTCGCTTGTCACATCAAACGAGCGCAGATAGTCCTCAAAGGTGATGCTGCCATACTCCTTCTTGTACCATTTCAGCGCATCCAGTACAACATAACGGAATCCATTGATAAGCCATGTCTTCAGACTCACCTCTGGCGAATGGTCTTCCAATGGTTTCCAGTCATGCTCCATCAGGTAGAGGGCATACTGGTGCGCCAGTGACATAAAGTCCAGGTTCTGCTTTCCTTTCAACTGGTACCGCTGGTCAAAGATATGATAGCCCACCTCACAATACCCGTAGAAATACTCACGGATAATGTAAGGATTCCCCTTGCGGAAGCCTTCCAGTATCTCATCATCTGATAGCCTTTGGTAGTACATACATCCTTATTTTGTGGCGAATTTACAAAAAAAATGCGATACTGCTTAATTTTTTCTGAAAAACTTCTTTAAAGAGATAAAGACATGTCCAAAATAATGAAGTTTCACCATTAAAAAAATTACAATTATGAAAACGAAAGAAGTTAAGACCAAGCGAGTTCACAACCTGATTATCGTAGACGAGAGCGGTTCCATGTACGTTATCCGCAAACAAGCCTTTACAGGCATGAACGAGACCCTGCAGACTGTTCGTCAGATGCAGAAGAAATATCCAGATACTGAGCAACGTGTAACCCTGCTGACCTTCGATACAGGTCATACTACCTGGCACTACGACAATACGGAAGCCAACAAAACCAAGGATCTCTCATGGAAAGCCTATAACCCTGGTGGAGGAACACCTCTCTACGATGCAATAGGTAAAGGCATCTCGAAAGTCAACGCCCAGATTGAGGAAGGCGATAACGTACTGGTAACCATCATCACCGATGGTGAGGAGAACAGTAGCGACGAGTGGACCCTGAAGATGGTACGTACCCTCATTGAGAAATTGAAGAAACAGAACTGGACCTTCACGTTGATTGGTACAGATAACCTCGATGTTGAGACGATGGCCCACTCGTTCGCCATCGACGAGCACATGGAGTTCTGTCAGGACGAAGCAGGCACCAAGGCTATGTTCGCCCGTGAGCGTCGCAGTCGTGAACGTTATAACTGCTGTGTCGAAGCCTGTATGTCAATGCCTGTTGGCAGATTCTTTGAGGAAGACGAAAACTAAATTTCCTATTTAAACATAGAATGCAGGGGCTTCCCCTGCATTCTTTCTCTCAGACATCTTACTTCGTTTTATGTCACTCACCAGTCCCTATGACATCTGGGGGGGGGAGTTTAGGCTCACCAGTAAATGTTTCCATAATCTAGAATTTATTATTGCAAATCTTTTACAAGAAGTTTCAATAGATAACGATGGAAACTCCTCCCCTACTCCCCCCACCCCTCTGAAACATCGATATACAGGGTGTTTGAATACCAGGAGGTGTTTGCCAAACACCTTCCCCATCTCAATCCCTTTATACATCGGCATTTCAGACACCTCGAAGGAGGTGGGGAGGTGTTTCCCGAACTACGTTCGCCTTACCGTAGCCTTTCGAGAAAACTCAAATAAAATTTGGTTTTCTTCTCACTTATTCGTACCTTTGCAGGCTGAATTATTATAAATAAGGTATATCATGAACGAAAAGATTTCCCAGACTTTGAAATCTGCCGAGACGGAAGACTGGCTCGACTTACATATAGTACGACCGTTCTGCTATTGGTGGGCGGTATTATTTGCCAAATTTGACATACACCCGAATACGGTTACTATTTGGTCGATGATTATCGGAGCTGCCAGTGCCTTTTTCTTTGCCTACGGCTGTTTCTATTATGAAGGCATCTATGGACTGATGATGAACATCATCGCTATCCTGTTGTTGTGCCTTGCCGACGTTTTCGACTGCACGGACGGACAACTCGCCCGAATGACTGGAAAGAAAAGTCGTCTGGGTCGTATCCTCGACGGAGTGGCTGGTTTCACATGGTTCATACCGATCTACCACGCGATGGTCTACCGCTTCTTTATGCATCACGACATCGAGTTCTCGTTGCTGGGACTTGATGGCAACAACGAGCAGATAGTACTGATTGCCACCATCGTGGTCTATATCCTGGGTATCATTTCCGGCATCACAGGACTGGCCGGTCAACAGCGCTTAGCCGATTACTATATTCAGGTACACCTCTTCTTCCTGAAAGGTGAGAAAGGTGCTGAACTGGATAACTCCAAGCGTCAGCAGGAGATCTACGACCAGATGACGAAGGAGACACCTTGGGTGGAACGTTACTTCCAGAAATCGTATATAGACTATACGAAGAAACAGGAAAAGAAGACTCCTGAGTTCCAGCGTCTGTTGGCTGTGATGAAAGAGAAATACGGCAGTTTCGACAATATCCCGCAAGAGGTACGTGACAAGTTCCGCCAGCATTCCCTGCCCATCATCAAGTGGAACGGCCTGTTGACCTTCAATTTCCGTTCTGCATGGCTGTTCCTCTTCTGTCTGCTGGATATCCCCGTGATGAACTTCATCTGGGAGATTGTCGGCATGGGTCTGATTGCATGGTATGTCAACCATCGCCACGAAACCTTCTGTCGTCAGATGGCGAAAGCAATAGAAGGCTAACAGCTAAAAGCAAGGACATGAAGTGGACGAAACAAAGGCTCAATAACCTGTTCTTCGTATTGGGAGTAGCGGCATGTATTGTGATGCTGCTGACGTTCGATGTGAGTTTCATCGAACTGTGGGACCACCTCTGTCATGCAGGTTATTGGCTGATACCCATCATCGGTGTCTGGATCTTTGTCTACGGTCTCAATGCCCTTGCGTGGAAGGCAACCATTGAAGGGAATATCGGCGGAAAGATGCCTGTGAGTTTCTGGCGTCTCTATCGCCTGACCATCACAGGTTATGCCCTTAACTATGCCACACCTGTCGGAGGACTGGGTGGTGAACCCTACCGTATCATGGAACTCTCGAAGGATATCGACAACCAGCATGCGACATCGAGTGTCATCCTTTATGCGATGATGCACTTCTTCGCTCATTTCTGGTTCTGGTTCATCAGCATCTTCATCTATCTGGCTTTGGTACTTGTGGGTGACATGCCTATGACAACAGCCATCGGTATTATCCTAAGCATCATCGTCGTGTTCTGTCTCTTGGCGTTCTATCTCTTCTCCAAGGGTTATCGCAACGGACTGGTGAAATACGTATTAGGCGTGATCGCAAAGATACCGGGACTGAAGAAATGGACACTGCGCTTCTGGGCTCGTCATTCGAAGGCCATAGAGAATATCGATAACCAGATATCCTCCCTGCACCACCAGGACAAGGGGGCGTTCTATAAGAGTCTGGTACTGGAATATTCCTCCCGTGTCGTCCAAAGTACGGAGGTGATGTTCATGCTGTTGCTCTTTGGTGTTGACTGCGGAGGTGGACTCGGAGGACTGACACTCACCTTCCTGCATAGCATCCTGATTGTGGCGTTCACCACGCTCTTTGCCAACCTCATTGGTTTCCTGCCGATGCAGTTGGGTGTTCAGGAAGGCGGCTTCGTACTCTCCATCGCAGCACTGGGACTCTCTGCGGCATTAGGTATCTTTGTGAGTATCATCTGCCGCGTAAGGGAAATCATCTGGATTGCCATCGGCATGGCACTCATGAAAATGAAGTGAAGAATAAATTGTAAATAGTAAATTGTCAAATAGTAAATTGAAATGAATTATCTCGACAGAAACGAATTTAATTTTGAGCCCAGCCAGAAAGTGGTGGAGGCTATCAAGAATTTCGACCCCAAGACATTGTGTTTCTACACCCGTATCTATGATCAGGGCAAGAAGAGCGTTATCTCTGTACGCCTCAGTGAAATCTATGGCGTGGATGAGAGTCAGGTGCTTTTGACTTATGGTGGTGAGGACATGCTGAAGAATGCCATTCACTATTTCCTCTCTGTCAACAGCCAGACAGGTGCACCCAATACCAAGATCCTCATCCCTGAGTTCTCTTGGTGGTATTACAATCGCGTAGCCAGCGAGTGTGGTGGTACGTTTGAGATGTATCCCTTGCATGAGAAAGAGGATACCTTTGCCTACGACATCGACGAGGTCATCGAGTACACCAACCGCGTACATCCTCGTATGCTGTTGCTCGCCTCTCCTAACAACCCCACAGGTAACGGTCTGACTCCTGAGGAGATTGGTCGTATCATGGAGAACATCCCTTCCGATACGATGGTACTCATCGACGAGGCTTATGCCAGCTTCATCAGCACCGATACTGCCTATATCGCTCCGTTGGTAAACAAATACAGCAACCTGATTATCTCACGCACGCTGTCTAAGTTCTACGGACTGCCTGGTCTGCGTGTAGGTTTTGGTTTCATTGGCAAAGGTCACGACCAGTTCGAGAGTTATATCAACAAATACTTAGGCTACAACCGTTTCTCTGAGGCTGTTGCCCTGGCTGCCCTCGACAGTGACGAACATTATCGCAAGGTGGCTGACGATATGGAATGGGGACGCCAGTTGTATAAGAAGGAACTCGGCAACCTGCCCGGCTTTAAGGTATATAAGTCTGTGGCTAACTTCATCCTCATCAAGTATCCATTGGAAATCAAGGACGCACTGATGGAGGCTTTGAAGGTTCAGGACTACAAGATCAAGTTCATGAGTGACAAGGGTCTGGAGTCTTGCCTGCGTATCACCTTAGGTCGTAAGGAGCAGACACAGACTGTCGTGGATACGATTCTGAAAGTATTGAAGAAATGATTGGAGTCATATTAGCCGCAGGCATGGCAAAGCGCCTTCGCCCCCTGACAGACACCAAACCTAAGTGTCTGTTAGAGGTAGGTGGTCGCACACTCTTGGAGCGTACTGTCCGTGCCATGCAACAGGCAGGCATCAGTGAGTTTGTGGTGGTCACTGGCTATCGCGCCGACCAGATAAGAGAGTTTCTAGACAATCTAGAACCTCTAGAAAATCTAGAGAATCCTACATTCCACTTCCTCCACAATGCCGACTACGAGCACAACAACAACATCTACTCGTTGTGGATGGCTGGCGAATTTGTTCGTGGCAAGGAGTTCCTGTTGATGGACAGCGATATCCTTTGCGACCCTGCCGCTGTGGCACGCATCGCCCATGAACCAGAGTCTGCCCTTGCATTGAATCGTCATGAGTGTGGTGAAGAGGAAATCAAAGTGATTGTGGATGCCGATGGACATATCACAGAAATCAGTAAGGTATGCAGCATCCAGGATGCCATCGGAGAATCCGTAGGCATTGAAAAAATGACTGCCGATTACAGCACAGCACTCTATAAGGAGCTCGACCAGATGATTGTCAAAGAAGGACTTATCGATGTGTTCTATGAGCGTTGCTTCGAACGACTCATCCCACAGGGACATACCTTTAAGGTCGTCGATACCACTGACTATTTCTCCTATGAGTTGGATACACCAGAAGACTTCCAACGGGCACAGGAGTTAATGCCAAAAGAGTTACTATAAAAAGAAAATCAGCCAATCGGCTGATTTCTTTTTTTATGATATTTTGTCTTCTTCCTCTTCCTTCCGTTTTTTCTCTTCTGCCATCTGCTGGAAGTCTTTCTTCTGCAGGACGAAGTTAGAACCGAGGTATTTCTCTCTCACGATAGGATTGACAGCCAACTCGTCAGGACTGCCCTGGAAGAGGATGCGTCCCTCGAACAACAGATAGGCACGGTCGGTGATATTCAACGTCTCATGTACGTTATGGTCAGTAATCAGGATACCGATGTTACGGTATTTCAGCTGCCATACGATCTGCTGGATATCCTCCACGGCAATCGGGTCGACACCTGCAAACGGCTCGTCCAGCATGATGAACTTCGGTTCGATAGCCAGACAACGCGCTATCTCCGTACGACGACGCTCACCACCCGACAATTGGTCACCCTTGTTCTTACGCACCTTACCTAAGCGGAACTCCTTGATGAGACTCTCCAACTTCTCCAACTGGTAGTCGCGGGGCTTTCCCGTCATCTCCAATACGGAGAGGATATTATCCTCCACGGACATCTTACGGAACACGGAGTTCTCCTGTGCCAAGTAGCCGATACCGGCACGGGCACGACGAAATACGGGATAAGATGTCACTTCCTCGTCGCCCAGATAGACGTGGCCGCCATTGGGCACCACCAGTCCTGTCGTCATATAGAAAGAGGTGGTCTTACCAGCACCATTCGGTCCCAGCAGTCCCACAATCTCGCCTTGTCTGACGTTAAAGCTCACATCGTTCACCACCGTGCGCTTGCCATACACCTTCACGAGTCCCTCCGTGCGGAGCACCAGTTGTTCGTCTTGTCTGTTCGTTGTCTCGTCCATACTGGGTGCGAAGGTACACATAAATGAGCGAAAAACCAAATTTTGGAGCAGTGAATGTAAAGATAAACTTGTTTTTACTCAACTTTCGCGGAGTTAGGACGGCACTTGATGGGAGAAAGGACGGCACTTTCGCGGAGTTTGGACGGCACTTTCGCGGAGAAAGTGGCGTTCTTTCTATCTTGCAGCTATAGGTGCACTATCTTTCACCTGCAGCTGCAAATATGTTCACCTACAGCCGCAAATATGTGCAGCCGTAGCTGAAAACCTTTTTAATACAAGCCGCTCCTGACTTTGGAATGAGAAGGACATGCAAAAGGGCTGCGTTTCCGCAGCCCTTCCTTGATTACATTTACTTTAAAAGTTCGTTGAGTTAATTATCTACAAAATCTTCGAAGTCAAAGAATTCTCTGGCACTACCGCCTTCTAATCCGGGATCGGTCTGATCTCCGGCACCAGGACCGCTGCCTGCCAATAACTGATATCGCGTCACTGTCTTGAAGACTTCCATTGTTGGCTGTAAATATGTCTTTTTCATCTTTCGTTCCTCCTTCTTTATTTAATCACGACTTTCTTACCGTTTACGACATATATGCCATTCTTAGGATAGAGTACACGACGGCCGTTCAAGTCATAATAGACATCATCCTTCTTGCTTCTTACATTTTCTATCTCCTTGATGCCTGTCACAGCACCGCCGCCGATGCCGAGGCTAGTGACACTATGATCGAAGATTCCTGGCTTGAAGTAAGCACGGAAGGGAGAGCAGCCTGCGCTTGTCACCAATTCAAAGGCACTGCCGTCAGCTTTGATACAATAGATGTTGGCAGTATTGTCCTGAACGGTATTACCGATGAAGCGGTAGTTGGCACCTGTGGTAGACGATACCGTACCACCCTTGCTCACGATGACATTCTCACCGATAAACTTAATCGTCTTACCGCTCATATCCCATGCGGCACCCCATGTGTTGTCTGGGAAGGCAACAATATACGGAGTGTTAGCCTCCATCGAGCCTGACACATAATCGAAATAGACGTTGCTTCCGTCATCGCTGGAAAACTCCTTCAACCAGAAGTTCTTACCCTCGTCCGTACTGCTGTGGAACCAGTCAATAGGAGTATCATCAGCCGTTACCAATGTAACATCATAGGGCAGCATGATGGTGTTCCAACCGTTCGTACCATTTGCCCATCTGTCATTGGCATAAGTGAACTCTATCTTCGTGGCTGTGAAATCAACAGGAGAGTAGAATTCTTTACCGTCAGTCAGCGTAATGTTCTCTGCGGTATAGATGCCGCCACCTTCGTTTTTAATCACATTCTTACCATCCAGTCCACTGGGCTTCGAGCCACTATAAATATACAGCGTATTAGGATTAGCGTTCGGCGTAATAGTGGTGATGCCCGTACCCGTCACGTCAACTGCCAGTGCTGTAGGTGCTTTCGTAGCAGCATCGTAAGTAGTGCCCTCTGGCTTGACAAAAGTCTCCGTACCGTCTGCGGCAGTAGTCAAGATAGCAGCAGTGGGGCGAAACTTTGGCGTAAGAGTAATATCAAAGCCCATATAATTATATGTAGGATAAGTCCAATATCCATCTTTTACATATTGAGCATAAATAGTATATGTTTCTCCCAAAACCAATCCTGTCACTTCTACATTGTATGTTTTAGTTGAGTTAGCACCAACTATAATATTTCTCTCTTCGTCAGATGCAACAATATTATTAGATGAATTAACTATTTGCCACCTGGCAGCACCAAAATACGCTGTTTCGGTACTTGAGTTCTTGAGAGTTATCGATCCTTTTAGCGTCGTGCCATACAAAGTGCTTGTCCCAATAAGATTCAAGTCAACAGGACTATCTAATGAGAAGTCGCTTATAGTTAGAGCCTGACTATTGTCACCTGAAGCAGCGGCGACTTCCGTTGTTTCAAGCGATCCAATAAAGTTAATATACCCTGGAGTATCTGAGGGACGGTAAACTCTTATTCCATACTTACCACTATACCTAGGGGTAAACTTCAACTGAATCGTCTTAGAGTCAGTTTTTGCAGGAATGACGAAGTCACTGGCAATATCCTCAATCAAATACCATATTTCACTATCCTCATAGAACAGACGGATACCGATATCACCATCATATACGTCAGCACTGTTGTTCTTGAGATCAATATTCACTGTCACCTCACTAAACTGTGTGGGTGAATCACTAAAAGACACACCGTTAATTGCAAGATTGACGGTGGTGGTGGGAACACTGGCAGTGGCACCCAAATCTTCTGTTGACTTCTGAATACCGATAACGGCATCCTGTCCATAGTGGTAACCATCGGTACTGCTGCTGCCGCCAATGCCCTGCGAATCAGAATCAAGGGCAGAGAGCTTGAAGTAGTCGTTGCTATGTCCACTCCAGCCCCAGTTCACGTGGAAGTAGTCCTCAGTCTCGTAGCCGTCGATCACAAACTCATGACCACCGCCAGAAGACTGACCACCGTAACAGATGACACGACCCAGAGACAACTCATGATACATCAACTCTATCCAGTTAGCATAGGCATAGAAGCTGCGCTGTACATAGGTCGTGGTGTTCTTGTATCCGAAATAGTTTTTCAGCGCATCAGCCACTGGGTATGTATTGGCTCCAGAAGAACCAGCATTGTCAACATAATAGTCCATCTGGACTGATGCACCACAATAGAGCATCAACTGGGCAATAATGGCTGTTGCTCCTTCATCAGTATCTCCTGCGCTATAGGTGTTACGCATCTTATTCCAATAGATGGGTGTTCCTGCAGCAATGGCATCTACTGTAAGACCTCTTGTTTCCGTTGTATAACCTGGAATCTCCGCTGTAGTATTAGTAGTGGTAGAGCCAGCCCTCTTCTCTGAGAAATACATACACTGAGCCATCGCTGTGGCCACACAACCCGTATAGCTTCTTTTGCTATTATACTCCGGACACAGATTATTGTACGGGGCTCCCTGATCCCATAGGGTCTTAACCAATGGGGCTATGGGATTCTTGACGGCTGTTCCTGAACGACGGGGGGCATTGGGATCGGCATAGGGACTGTCGTAAACGATTCTCGTTACGTTATTCGCCTTCGCCCACGCAATCTCGTCGGCATAGCCCTGCAGCCACGCCTTCATGTTCTCGGGCATGTTGTCGGGATCGATGCTGCCGCTGTCGCTATAGCCGAGGATGGGGAGGGCCACGTCGTCGTTGGAGACGATGACGAAGCCGCCGTTGTTGGCGATGTTAAACACATAGAGGCCGCTCACCTGTTTGGTCGGGTTGAGCTGTTGGGCTGCCGATGCTCCCCTCCTGGGACGACTGCCGTCTGCCTCTCGTTTCTGGATGAAGTTCCGTGCCTGCTCCAACGCCTGCTCGGAAGTGACATTCTCTGCCATTGCCACCGTTGATAGGATGACAGTCAACAAAAGTAAAAATGTTCTTCTCATATATAATATGTTTTAGGTTTTGTCTCAAAACGCTGTATTAATGTTCCAAAATTAACGTTTAATCTTCAAACATGACTATATCTGTCCTGATTATTAAGATATATTAACTTTTTCCTCCTGTCTCTCATCAGCAGGAACCTGTTCGGTGAACAGGCGGCGGAGTCCTTCCTCATAGGCGCGAAGGGCTTCCTGACCCTTGCGGGTGATGCGACAGACGGTATGGGAGAGTCTGCCTACCCCACTCTTGCTGACTTCCAGATAGCCTGCCTCTTGCAGTGTCTTGATCTGCACACTGAGGTTGCCTCTGGTGGAGTCAGTGATCTGGCAGAGGTAAACAAAGTCGGCACTCTCCAGGCTGTCGAGTGTCACCATGATTTTCAGTCGCAACTCATTATGGAGCAATGGGTTGATAACTGCAAACTTAAATGTCATAGTACTTTCCTTTTTCTTAGTTAACGGAGAAGTTCCTCACATATTGCTTGAAGAGATGACCTGGGATGATCAGGGCTATCACCGCAATGCCCGATGTAATCAGTAACTGCCAGTACCACAGCTCTCCTTGCAGGAAGAGAGGGACGGCAGACAGAAGGGAGGCGATGATGCCGCAGACGGTCTTCGGACGGAAATGCAGGATGATGCCCGTCATGAAGCACCCCATGCCGATGAGCAGTCCCTGATAGGCGCAGTAGCACTGTTCGAAGACACCGGCAGCCCCCATCGATGCACCGCCCACACAACTGGCAAAGCCGATGAATATCCACATCACCAGGATGATGTTCTGTTCGAGGGTCTTCCTATGGGTACGCTCATAGTCCTCATTCAGGAAATAGACCATCAGCGGCACACCCACCACAGGGATGCCTACCCATATCCACGTACACCAATTCTCCTTCCACAGCCAAAGTGCCAGAAACTCCACAAACAAGAAGATGGCCGTTGGGTAACCCCAGGCGAGAAACAAGTTCTCGCCTGTAGGCTCCTTACGGCTCATCACCTCACCACGAATACTGGTGATGATGTCTAGTTCTGATTCCGAAGTGTGCATATTACTTCACGATGACTTTCTTGCCATTGATGATATACAGGCCCTTCTGCGTCGGTTTGCCAACCAGTCTGCGTCCATCGAGGGTGTACCACTTTCCCTCTGTGCCTGGCAGGACATTTATACCGTTGATGGCCGTCGTTCCACCGATAGGCTTGATCAAATCTTTATAGGTCATCCATCCGGCAGCTGCCTTATAGGTCTCTACCGACTCAGCAGGCACATAGATTGCCTCCAGTTTGCTGCATCCCTTGAACATGGTCTCTCCAGCCGCTGGCGGAGTGGTGGCAAGACAGGTGAGTTCCGTCAGACTCTTATTCTCTGCAAAGGCTTTGCTGCCAATTGCCTCCACCTTATCAGCCAGTGCTACCGTGGTGAGCGGTGTTCCCTCAAAGGCCCTGTCACCGATATTGACAATGGTAGAAGGAATCGTGGCAGTTTTCATGTTGAGCTGGTAGCTCATCGATGCCTCAGGGATGTTGGTGATACCCTCACCGATAACCAGGACATCCAGTCCCGTCCATCCAGCATTCGTCTTCGGGTTAGCCTTCGACTTATTCCAAGGATAGGCAGCCGTGAGTTGTGGTGCTCTCCTTGCCCCGGCACTTGACTCATCATCAGCAGTCGGTGTGGCAATATCACCAGTACCTTCAATATCAAGGGTGGTGACTCCATTCTCGGCATCAATTGACCAGTGGACATTACTGCCGTCACCTTCAGCACCGCAGTCGCCCTCGTCAAGGGTACCACTGATATTGGCTACCTTCACCAAGCGGACGGCAGATGCCACACGGCGGTTGCTGAGGATTGACTGTACCTGACTATCGTTGAAGTTCAGGACGTAACCTTCCCACGCAGCATTGTCAGACTCCTCGTCTGACGGAGTACCTGTCCAGTAGAAGCCCTCTTCGCCACCTTTTATCAGCGTGGTGGTTGCCTTATAGTCGACATAGACAGCAGTCATCTGTCCTGCGGCAGGCAGGAAGACGGCACCATCGTTCTCCAAAGTTGTCCACTCCTCGGCAGTGAAAGTACCGGCAGGTGTGTCTTCCGTCCAGTTGTCGGGCAACAGAATGAGACCCCTTACGTCGTTAACCGTAGCAAGAGACCTCAGTTTATCAGCGTTCTCACGACCGTTGAGCAGGAATTCCCACTCGTCCTTAGACAGCGTCGCCCATCCACTTCCGAGGTCGCGGATAAGGTCAGGATTCGTACCATAGTCGGCAAACTCAGGCAAGAAGTACTGTGCGGCTTCCTCGTCGGTCATTGAGTAATAGAACTGAGTTCCGTAGTAGTTCTTGGCAGTGCTCCAGCAAAGCAGGTCGCGCAGGTCGGCAGGATAAGAACTGTATGTATAGGCTTCGATATTAGCCTCACCCAGCATGTCGTACTGCTGAGGAGCCAGCGACCACTTCTCTGTAGCACCGTTAAAGCGCAGGTTACCCTTGGCGAAGTTGACGGTCTTCACCTTGCTGACAGAGAACTCACTCTCCATAGGCTCCGTCTCCTCACCAATCGTCGAGAAGATGCTGATAGGACTGGCAATACCCACAAAACCGCTGTCATAGACAGGCTGTACCATCACTTCATATTCCTTGCCTGACTGCAGATTCCTGAGGGTGTACTCCACATCGGTCACATCGGGAATAGTAATCCATTCACCGATATTCTCTGGCGGAGTGACGGCAATATCAGAGACGAGCAACATACTTTCATCGGCATAGTGGCGGATATAGAAGAAATAGTATTCGCCTTCATCCTCAGGAGCACGCAGTGAGCGAGCTTCATTGCTTTCCTGCTCCCCTGATACTCCAGCCTCTGCAGTCTCAGCAGCCTCAGCAGCAGCATTTTTGGCTTGCAGGTCAGCTATTTGATTTCTCAATTCATCTAATTCAACATCGAGAAGTTTACATTCAGCTTCAAGGAGTTCTTTTTTCGGATCGTCATCAGACATGGTACCGAGTTCAACAGTTGCTTTCAACAGGTCGATTTCCTTGTCTTGAGCCTCTTCTAGCAACTTGGGCAGCGGGTCTTCTTCCTGCTGCTGTTCTTCTGCTTCTTCCTTTTCCTTCTGGGCTTTCAAAGCAGCATCTAATGCAGCCTGTGCCTCAGCTATTCCAGTCTCATCTTCTCCGTATTTCTTCTCCTGCTTGATGAAGCCATACTGATATCTCACTGCCGTATTACTGCCGGTCTTGGCATTGGCAGACTTCCATGATACCATAGCCCCTTTAGGAACATTGGCAATGCCGATAACATTATCGGCAGCCTTGCCGCCTTCAGAGAAATAGTTGGTGCCACCCCAGTTCTCGAAACTTCTTCCGTCACCGTCAAGGTCAACCAGCAGGATAGCTTCGGCACTGGCAGTTGTCCCTGCACCATGTGTTCGGTAGTTCACGTTGTTCTTACCCTCCATGCCATTGCGCTTCCAGGCAGTGTCTTCTGTCGTGGAGTTCACTGGAGTTGTTGCCACACGTGACGGACGGGCAAATTTCGTGTCGGTGACTATCCTTGTGAGCGGAGTCCAGCGGCTGAACTTGTCACCAATCTGCTCACCCTGCTCCTCATCCTCACAAATGCTACGTACACGGATATAATAAATGGTGAGTGACTCCAGTCCATCGATTTGATAGGTGGTCTGACTCTCCACAGCATCACGAGTCACCTCGATGGTTGTCGTCTTGTCCTCTGGGAAGGTGGGGTCGGTAGAATACTGTATCTCCTCCTTCTTCGTCGTAGCCTGATAATTGAGCGTAGCACTCTGACAGGTCACGTTGTCGACTGTCACGAAGCGAGGTCTTGGTGTACAGTAGTTGCCACACTCCATGACGAAGGAGGTCAACAGTCCGTCCTCTTCAGGCGACCCGTTGTAAGGCATGGTGTAAATCTCGTCACCAGGCGTGAAGAACAGCGAGAAGGTACACGAACGAGTCTGGTACCATCCTGAATTGTTCTTGAGGAAGTTAACATTATACTTGCGGTCCTTGCAGAGCGAGAGATAACCGCCTGACACACCTTCCTGGCTTAACTGGATATATCCCACCTCAATGCCTGTCTCATCATCCACTATCTGAAAGGCAGCATCGTTGGAATTACCTACGTTCATGGAGTAAAGGATCTCACACATCTCCTCTTGCGGACAGCAGGAAGTGACAAACTCAACAGATGCCGTCCAGTCACTGGTATTGTCACCCTCAAAGATAGCCTGTGCCTGAGCCTCATATTTCGTGGCAGGGGTCAGGTCTGCGAGTGTGACAGGACCGTCGAGATGACTGTATTCAATCCAGTTCTGTTCTGCCTCTCCTTCCGCAGCCAACTTGCGTACACGACAGTTCCATGAAGTGGCACCACCACGCAGAGAACACTGTATCTTGGCATCTGTATTGGAGATGTCGGTAGCTACAACACCTGCGGGTGTCGGATAATCAGCGAAGGTCAGTTGGATCTGTGCCTTCCAACTCGAGATGGACGTAAAATCCGTAGACGTGTTGGCATCCGTGGCATCATATGCCTGCTCATCGCTAGTGGCATAGATGAGTTGGGTACTGCTGGGATTGTAGAAGCGGTTCGTCAAGGAGGAATAGTCTCCCTTCGTACCTGTATCGTCACAAATGGTGATGAGCAGGTTCGACGTACCGTCATACTCAAAAGGCTTGCTGAATTCAAGGGTGTTCCACTGTCCTGCCTTGAAGAACATATCACCGCTGAAATAAAGGTCATTCTCCGTGACTGGTGTATAATCGTAGACACCATTGTTAGTGGTGTGTGTCACGTAGATGTTGAGGTGGCGCGATATATTGCCCTTGACCGTGTTGAAGCCAATGCTCCATATCTTGCCTGCAGCATGAGTGAATTCACTCGTGGTGTACACCTGTTGCGTCAACGCATACTTGTTGGACGCACCGATTGGTAACATATGACCGTAAGTGGCTGTAGGCTCACCGATGGTCACCACATCTGATGCCCACGTCACCATCGTGGTGAGTAAGGCAATGAGTACAAATAGTAATCTTTTTTTCATAGTCTTTATTATTAATAATGTATTAGGTTTTAGATTCCGTATTTTGGTATTCGTGTCGTAAAGTTAATGTTTACATTTTAAACAATAGTACAAAACATGACAATATTAAGATATATTAACTTATTAAGTGGTAAAAAGAAAGGCGAAATGAGAGGATTTTCGTAATTTTGCACCCTAAAAGAAGAGAGATGATCAAATTACTGCATAAAGCACTGACGACATTCGGGAAATTCATCATCCTGATGGGACGTACATTCCAACGTCCGGAACGGTTGCGTATGTTCGCCAAGGAATATATCAAGGAGATGGCACAGTTGGGAGTCAACTCCATTGGTATCGTGCTGTTGATCTCTTTCTTTATCGGTGCCGTGATTTGTATCCAGATGAAGTTGAATATCCAGAGTCCGTGGATGCCTCGTTGGGTGAGCGGATACACAACACGTGAGATTATGCTGTTGGAGTTCTCCAGCAGTATCATGTGTCTCATCCTTGCCGGTAAGGTAGGCTCTAACATTGCCTCAGAGATTGGTACGATGCGTGTGACACAGCAGATTGATGCCCTGGACATCATGGGTGTGAACTCTGCTAATTTCTTGATACTGCCGAAGATTACCGCCATGCTGACCATCATGCCTGTCCTCGTCATCTTCTCGTCGGCCATGGGTATTGTCGGTGCCTACGGAACAGCGTATATCGGACATATCATTGTGCCTGACGACCTGACATTGGGTCTTCAGCACGCCTTTCAGCCGTGGTTTATGTGGATGAGTATCATCAAAAGTCTGTTCTTCGCCTTTATCATCTCTGCCGTCCCGTCGTATTTCGGCTATACGGTGGAAGGTGGCTCCGTCAACGTGGGTAAGTCTTCGACAGATGCTGTAGTCACCTCGAGTGTACTGATTCTCTGTAGTGATGTATTCTTAACTCAGTTACTGTCATGATAGAAGTCAAGAACCTATGTAAGAGCTTCGACGGACTGGAAGTGCTGAAAGACATCAGTACGGTGTTTGAAAACGGAAAGACCAATCTGATTATCGGACAGAGCGGTAGTGGCAAGACTGTGCTGATGAAGAACCTCGTGGGACTGTTTGAGCCCACCAGTGGAGAGATTCTCTATGACGGACGCGACTTCGTCGCCATGTCGAAGCATGACAAGATTCTGATGCGCCGTGAGATGGGTATGATTTTCCAGAGTGCCGCCCTCTTCGACTCGATGACAGTATTGGAGAATGTGATGTTTCCGTTGGATATGTTTGCTCCGATGACCCTTCGTGAGCGCACCAAGCGTGCCATGGAATGTCTCGACCGTGTCAACCTGGTAGGTGCAGAAGAAAAATATCCCGGTGAAATCTCCGGTGGTATGCAGAAACGTGTGGCGATAGCCCGTGCCATCGCCCTCAATCCCAAGTATCTGTTCTGTGACGAGCCGAACAGCGGTCTTGACCCCAAGACCTCATTGGTCATCGACGACCTGCTGCACAGCATCACGCAGGAGTTCAATATGACGACCATCATCAACACCCACGATATGAACTCAGTGACGACGATCGGTGAGAATATCATTTTTATCTATGAAGGTCATAAGGAATGGCAGGGAGTATCTGCAGACATCATGAGGTCGACCAACAAACGGTTGACAGACTTCATCTTCGCCAGTGACCTGTTGAAAGAGATGCGTGAGGTCGTCAACGCATCTTCCACTGTCCCTCACGCTGCACCATCGGGACAGTAATCTCCTCCTTGACGGAATCTTTAAAATGAAGAAGCAGGAAGGCATGCATCAGTTGTTGTGTGCTGTCGCATCGTGCGTTGGAGATGGTTACCTCTGCAATGCCCTCATGTGTCTGATCCAGTTCCTGCTTATATAATTCATAAGCCCTTAGCAACTGGGCACGATAGTCGGCAGGAAGGGAGTCCGTATCGGCTTTCCCACTTAGGAAAGCCTCATAGTCACCAGCTATCAGACGGTCATAGTATTCCTTGGCAGCATGACCAGCCAACTCTTCTTGAGTTAGTTCCGGCTGAGAACAAGAGAATGCCAGCATCCCCACCAAGCACCATACTATTGTCTTAACTCCATAACTCCTTAACCCCATAACTCCAAAATTACTTCTGCCTTACAAATACATTGATCGGGGTTCCTGTCAAAGTCCAGTTCTCACGCAGTTTGTTCTCCAGGAAACGCTTATAAGGCTCCTTTACATACTGAGGGAGGTTGGCATAGAAGATGAAGGTGGGAATCTGGGTGTCAGGCACCTGTGATACATACTTGATCTTGATGTACTTTCCCTTGATGGAGGGAGGCGGTGTCGCCTCTATCAACGGCAGCATCACCTCGTTGAGTTTCGAGGTACCTATCTTGATGGTACGGTTCAGATAGACCTGCTTGGCAGTCTCCAGAACCTTGAAGATACGCTGCTTGGTGACGGCAGAGGCAAAGATGATGGGGAAGTCGACAAACGGAGCCATACGCTCACGGATGGCATTTTCGAAGGTCTTGATGGCAATCTGCGACTTGTCCTCTACCATATCCCATTTGTTGACGACGACCACCAGCGATTTGTTGTTCTTCTGTATCAACTGGAAGATATTCATATCCTGTGCCTCGATGCCACGCGTGGCGTCAATCATCAGGATGCAGACATCGGAATTCTCGATGGCACGGATGGAGCGCATCACACTGTAGAACTCCAAATCCTCCGTCACCTTGTTCTTACGACGGATACCAGCTGTGTCGACCAGATAAAAGTCAAAGCCGAACTTATCGTATTTGGTATAGATGGAGTCACGGGTAGTACCTGCTATCTCCGTCACGATATTACGGTCTTCACCGATAAAGGCATTGATGATGCTCGACTTACCAGCATTCGGACGACCTACCACGGCGAAACGGGGCGTACCATCCTCCAGGTCATCAACCTCGTCAGTCTTCAGTTTCGATACGACGAAGTCAAGCAGGTCACCCGTACCGCTACCTGTCGCAGCACTGACACAATAGGGGTCGCCGAGTCCGAGTTTATAGAACTCATACTGTCCGTAGAGATCCTTACCATCGTCCGCCTTATTGGCAACGAGAATGACGGGAAGCTTGGAGCGTCGCAGAATCTGTGCGACATCCATGTCAAGGTCCGTCAAGCCATTCTTGATGTCCACCAGAAAGAGGACTAAGTCAGCCTCCTCTGTAGCGACAACAACCTGTTTACGGATCTCTTCCTCAAAGATATCGTCACTGTTGACGACCCAGCCGCCAGTGTCTACTACCGAGAACTCTCGACCGTTCCACTCGCACTTGCCATACTGACGGTCACGGGTGGTGCCTGCCTCGTCACTCACAATGGCACGACGCGAGTTAGTGAGACGGTTGAATAAGGTGGACTTGCCGACATTCGGACGTCCTACTATTGCTACTAGATTTGCCATAATACCCGTTTAATTGTCATATTGCTGCATGAGCTCGAACTTGAATGTCTTGCCCTGACTGTTAGTAAATGTGCCATCGTAACCATCACCACGCAACTCACGCTGACCGTCAAACGTACCCGTATGATTACCCTTTGGCGAGTATTCCTTGAGTTCCAAATGCATCGAGCCCTTGGCATTAATCGCTGCATATTCCACCAGTTTCAGGGTGAATCGAGTCTTCGGACGGTCATTATAATAATAGTATCCTACCTCTTGATCCTCATCGGCATATTCCAGATTTACAAAAAGCGTAATAGCATACGGACCGATCTTTCCCGTGAACTTCTCATACTTCACCTCCTGCTCCGTCTGCGCCATCACTGATAAAGAACCCAGCATCAGCAGCAAACAGCAAACTAATGTCTTACTTAACTTCATAATCTTATCCTCCTTATCTTTATAATTATTCTGGATTATATCCAAACGAATTTAGTTCTCTCTCTGACGAACGCCAGTCCTTGTCAACCTTGACAAAGGTCTCCAGATAGATGGTCTTGCCAAAGAACTTCTCCAGAGCCTTGCGGGCCTCCGTACTCACCTTCTTCAGGGCAACACCCTGATGGCCGATGATAATACCCTTCTGGGAATCACGCTCCACATAGATGACAGCATTGATACGGATGAGTTTCTCCTCTTCCTTGAAACGCTCAACACGCACCTCTACGGCATAGGGAATTTCCTTGTCATAATAGAGCAGTATCTTCTCACGGATAATCTCAGATACAAAGAAACGGGCAGGCTTATCCGTCAACTGATCCTTGTCAAAATAGGCAGGACTCTCAGGCAACAATTCCTTAATACGCTTCAACAGCATATCCGTACCAAACTTGTTCTTCGCCGAGATAGGCAATATCTCCGCATTCGGCAGAAGTTCATGCCACTTCTCGACGATGCCAGCCAGTTTAGCCTGGCTACTCCCCTCGCCTTTTGGAGAGGGGTCGGGGGTGAGGCTATCAATCTTATTGATAAGCAAGATCACTGGAATGGTCATCTTCTGCACCTTCTCCAGGAAGTCCATGTTCTTCTCAGGATTCTCCACGACATCCGTCACATAGAGCAGGACATCAGCATCCTGCAAAGCTGATTCCGAGAAAGCAAGCATCGACTCCTGCAATTTATAGTTGGGCTTCAGGACACCCGGTGTGTCACTGAACACAATCTGCATGTCATCGGTATTCACAATACCCATGATACGATGTCGGGTGGTCTGTGCCTTAAACGTCGCAATCGAAATACGCTCACCAACCAACTGGTTCATGAGCGTACTTTTACCTACGTTGGGATTTCCAACTATATTTACGAATCCTGCCTTATGCATGTTCTTTGCTTTTAGCAACACCATCATACGCCCATCGGTAGTAGAGTGCTCCATGAACAAAACCAGCACCGAAAGCAGTGAATATCATATTATCACCCTTCTTCAGCAGATGTTCGTTCTCCCATAACGCAAGCGGAATGGTCGCGGCTGAGGTATTTCCGAAATGCTCGATATTCACCATCACCTGTTCCATCGGAAGTTCCAAACGCTTTGCTACTGCTTCGATGATACGCATATTCGCCTGATGAGGAACGACCCACTGGATATTATCCTTATTCAGTCCGTTGCGCTCAGCTATCAAGGCACAGTCGTCACTCATGTTCGTCACAGCATAACGGAACACAGTGCGCCCCTCCTGATAGAGGTAGTGCAGACGATGGTCGACGGTGAAATGACTGGGAGGACAAACAGAACCGCCTGCCTTCAGGTGCAGGAACGGGAGTCCCTTGCCATCAGCGCGAAAATAAGAGTCTCTTAATCCAAGACCTTCCTCTTCTGTTCCTTCTACCATGACTGCTGCAGCACCATCACCAAACAATGGGCAAGTGGCACGGTCTTTATAGTCGACGACGGATGACATCTTGTCGGCTCCAATCACGATAATCCGCTTGTAGCGACCACTTTCTATCATCGTAGAGGCTACATCAAGCGTATAGATGAATCCACAGCAGGCTGCCCAGAAATCGAACGCAAAAGCATTCTTCAGACCAAGCTTACCCAGTACGATACTTGCTGTAGATGGGAACTTATAATCAGCCGTCGAGGTCGTGACGATGACTGCATCTATAGTATCAGGATCCACACCTGTCCTCTGCATCAGTTGCTTGGCAGCCTTACGAGCCATATAACTGGTGCCGAGACCCTCTTCTGTAAGGATGTGGCGCTCCTTAATACCAACGCGGGTCATGATCCACTCGTCATTGGTGTCTACCATGCGAGACAACTCCTCATTGTTGAGGATATAGTCAGGCACGTAGCCACCAACACCGGTGATTATCGCATTGATTTTATTTTTCACGCTTCACTCTTCACTTTTACCTTATTCAGCTGCTTCGTCCATTACAATGGCAATTTTACCACGATAATAGCCACAAGTGGGGCATACAGTATGATATACGTGATATGCACCGCAGTTAGGGCATACGGCAAGCGTGGGAACTACTGCCTTGTCATGAGTACGACGTTTCAGTGTACGAGTCTTTGACTGTCTTCTTTTAGGATGTGCCATAATTCTATAAACTTTAAATTTTTAACTTTTAACTTTTAACTTTTTAAGTGCCTCCCACCGCGGGTCTATCTCCTTTACCTCCTCTTCGCTGCTCCGGACAACGCCACTCAACTCTTCCAGTTTCCGTGTCATCGCACTATTGCATTTTCCAGGTGCATGAACGTGCTTGATGGGTATGGCAAGTGCTACAAACTCGTAGATGAGCCATGCTGTGTCGAGTATTCCTTCGTTCTCGTCAACAATCACGACATCATCATCCTCGGTATTGGTTTCTGCTCCTAACTTAGCCACCAGACAGTTGTCCGTCACAATAGGCTGCTCCATGTCTTCCAAACACAGATCGCAAGGAACAATCACCGTGCCCTCAGTGTGAAACTGGAGTTCATAAAAGCCGGATGCCTTGCGTATAGACACCGACACGTGCAATATTCCACCATTCACCTCCGAGGCATCTAGAGCCTTAAAAAACTCATCATTCAGGTCGAATTCCAAACGCTGCTCGTCGGTCTTCATCCCTTTCAAATCAATCTTAAAAGTCTCCAAATTGCACATAACTACACTTTTGGTCTGCAAAGTTACGAAATATTTATGAATTATAAATTAGGAATTACGTTTTTTTTGCTTTTCCACTGAAAATCAAGTGCTAACAAACGGAAAGATTGCACACATATCCCTTTGTTTGTGCAATCATTTTGGCATCTCAATGCGAAATGTTGTACCCTTGCCAATCTCTGATGATTTAACAAAGATGTGTCCTTTATGGTATTCCTCCACAATACGCTTGGCAAGTGACAGTCCAAGTCCCCATCCTCTTTTCTTCGTAGTAAAACCAGGGGTGAAGACATTCTTGATATCTTTCTTCTTAATTCCCTTTCCAGTATCCTGTACTTCTATTACAACATCTTCGTCATCTCTCCACAAGGATAGCGTAATAGTACCTTTCCCCTCCATGGCATCTACAGCATTCTTACACAGGTTCTCTATCACCCACTCAAACAATGACGCATTCATCTTAACAATCACATTCTCTTCAGGCATCTTACTGATAATCTGTACCTTCTGTGATGTACGACGATTCATGTACTCGATAACATGTTGTAAAACCTCATTCATAGAGGACTCTATCGGTTCTGGTACTGAACCTATTTTAGAGAAGCGCTCGGCAATACGCTCCAACCGCTTCACATCCTTGTCCATCTCTGGCAACAGTTCATCGTCAGGATAAGTCTCCTTCAACATCTCCGTCCAAGCCATCAAACTCGATATAGGCGTACCCAACTGATGAGCGGTCTCTTTCGACAGTCCCACCCATACCTTGTTCTGTTCGGCACGTTTTGAGGAGAGCAAGGCAAATATGGCAACGACCACAAAAATCAATACGATACCCAACTGGACATACGGCCATGCAGCCAAGCGTTTCAACATCACTGAATCGTCATAGCAAACCAACTGACCGTCCACACGGATGGTGTCACCAGCCTGAATCATACGACTGGCATAGCTTGCCATAGAGGTCGTATCCTCTATATTGCGATAGTCCGTAATCTCACCCTCCCTGTTTATCACTATTACAGGAATTGTATTATTACCCTCCATCACACTCCATACCAGGGATACATCTGTATGCTCATCAGCCTCATTAAGAGAATGCAACGCCTGTGCCCATACTTCCATTTTTCTCCTTTCCTCATTGGAAAGGTCACGAACCAAAAAATGTGATATTAATAAAGAGGCAACGGCAATCACTACCGCTACAACCACTAATAATATCTTTACCTGTCGGATTCTATCAGTCCATTGCATACAAATAATAAACGAAAAAGCCCTGAAGATATTGTATCCTCAGGGCTTCCCTTCTTGAAAAATGGCGGCCTCCTACTCTCCCGCATTGCATTGCAGTACCATCGGCGCAGGCGGGCTTAACTTCTCTGTTCGGAATGGGAAGAGGTGGGACCCCGCCG
>JAGCOB010000018.1 GCA_017645645.1 Prevotella sp.
CGGCGGGGTCCCACCTCTTCCCATTCCGAACAGAGAAGTTAAGCCCGCCTGCGCCGATGGTACTGCAATGCAATGCGGGAGAGTAGGAGGCCGCCATTTTTCAAGAAGGGAAGCCCTGAGGATACAATATCTTCAGGGCTTCTTCGTTTTTATATGTTATAAAAAAAGTTTTCATAGAATGTGTTAGAGATGAAAAAAAGTCGCTTTATCTTCGTTAAATAGATTTTTTCTACTATCTTTGCAGTATCATATCCTAGTTATGCAAGTAGTTTACGAGGACAACCATATCATCATCGTCTATAAGGAGAGTGGTGAGATTGTGCAAGGCGACAAGACAGGTGACATCCCATTGGTGGAGACCGTAAAGGCGTATATCAAGGAGAAATACGCCAAGCCTGGCATGGTATTTCTGGGTATTGTACATCGTCTGGACCGTCCGGTGAGTGGTTTGGTGATGTTTGCTCGTACCACGAAGGCATTGCGGCGGTTAAATAACATGTTCCGCAACGGAGATATCCATAAGACCTATTGGGCGATTGTTCAGGAGAAACCGGAGGAGCCGGAGGGCTTGTTGGAACACTGGCTGGTTCGTAATGAGAAGCAGAACAAGAGTTACGCCTACTACCATGAGGTACCGGGTTCGAAACTTGCCGCCTTGAAGTACCGTCTGATTGGTCAGTCAGATCGTTATTACCTTTTGGAGGTCAACCTGTTAACGGGCAGGCATCACCAGATTCGCTGTCAGCTTGCCGCCATGGATTGTGTCATAAAAGGCGACCTGAAATACGGAGCAAAGCGTAGCAATACTGATGGAAGTATCTCTTTGTTAGCCAGACGATTAGAGTTTTTGCATCCAGTAAAGAAAGAACCTATTGTCGTAGAATCTCCTCTGCCTAACGACCCGTTGTGGCAGGGTATTAAACTGTATCAGCCATGAAGAAAGCGTTGTGGTGGATACTGGGTATTCTGTTGAGTCCCGTCGTACTGTTTCTGATTCTGACGGCACTGCTTTATTTCCCTCCCTTCCAAAACTGGGCGGTGGATAAGGTGGCGGCTATCGCCTCAGAGAAGACTGGTATGCAGATCGGTGTCGATCACGTGAACCTTTCTTTCCCCTTGGATCTGGGCATAGACGGATTCCATGTCCTTCAGCAGCCCGACACCATTGCCGATGTGGAGCGTATGGTGGTCGATGTGCAGTTGTTGCCGCTGCTGAAGCACAAAGTAATCATCAATGAGTTGGAAGTTAATAATGCGAAATTTAATACCGCCCAGTTCGTGGACGCTGTCCGTGTGAAGGGTCAGTTCAAACGCCTCGCCTTGTCGAGTAAAGGCATCGACCTTGACCAACAGACAGTGGAAGTAAATGGTGCCCGTTTGGAGGATGCTTTTGTGGATATCGCCCTGAACGACAGTGTACCAGAGGACACAACGACTTCCGATAATCGTTGGAAAATCTATGCTGACAGTCTGAGGATTATCCGTTCGGACATCGCCTTCCACATGCCAGGCGACACCATGAGTGTAAAGGCATGTCTCAGCTCGTTGATTGTACGGGAGGGAAATATAGACCTGGGTACGCAGACTTATCAGTTTGCCTCCGTAGATTGGAACAACGGCAGTCTGCAATACGACTGGAACTTCGAGCCCCGTATCGAGGGACTCGACTATAACCATATTGACCTGCAGCATGTGAACATAGGTGTCGATTCCGTCTATTATCACGACCCGACTGCACGTCTTGTGATGCGTTCTGTGCAATTAAAGGAGAAGTGTGGTCTGCAAGTGACAGACCTTACTGGTGTCGTGGCGATGGAGAATGGGAAGATTAAATTGCCGAAGATGCGCTTGAAGACTCCCGATTCGAATATAGACATGGAACTGGATATGCCTCTTTCACTGATGGATAACGTGAATCCAGGAAAGATGCGGATGCGACTGAATGCGCAGGTCGGCAAGCAGGACCTGATGTGCTTCATGGGCGGCATGCCCCAGTCGTTCCAGCAACGTTGGCCCAACTATCCATTGAGTGTCAAGGGCTCTTTCAATGGAAATACGGACTATATGGAGTTCGATGGCCTTGATGTCTCGCTGCCCACTGCTTTCCATGCTACCGCCACTGGTTTTGCCGCTAATGTGACAGATCCTAAGCGGTTGCGTGCCAAAGTACAGTTTAAGGCTCGTACGGAAGATCTCGGTTTTATGACGGGTATGCTTCCCAAGGACATCCAACGCGACTATCGTATTCCTCGTGGTATCACTGCAGAAGGATTTGTCAGAACTGATGGCGCCCAGTATTTTGCCGATGTTGTCATGCGAGAGGGTAAAGGTATGGTGAAGGCAAAAGGCAACTTCAATGCCGACGCGATGCGATATGATGCGACTTTGAATATCCGTGACTTGAATGTCCATCATTTCATGCCGCATGACTCCATCTATACTGTCTCTGCCGATGTGACGGCGAAAGGGCAGGGTACTGATGTGTTCTCTCCACGGACAACCCTTGTCGCTGATGCAAAGATACATCATATTGACTACGGCAGTTATCATCTGAACAATATGACGGCAACGGCAGACATACATAATGGTCGTGCCCATGCCAACTTGTATGGTGACAATCAGTTGCTGAAAGGTACTGTCAGTCTTGATGCTTTGATGAACAAGAACAAGTTTGATGGCACTATTACTGCCGATATGGCACAGTTAGACCTCTATCACTTACGTTTGGTGGATAACCCGTTGACGATTGGTCTATGCGGTCATGTGGATGTGACTTCCGACTTGAAAAAGAATCATCGTCTCAGTGGATTCTTCAGTGATTTGACTATCCGTGACTCCGCCAAGACCTATCGTCCGGAAGATGTTGGATTGCTTGTCAATCTACGTCCTGATACGACCTATGCCCGTATACAGAGTGGTGATTTCATCGTGAAGGTAGATGCCAGTGGAGATTACGAGCGGATATTGAAGCAACTGACTACGCTCAGTGATTCCGCCATAGCACAGTTTGATAAGAAAATCATTGACCAGGCAGCCCTTCGAAGACTTCTGCCTGTAATGAAACTCCATGTGGAAAGCAAGAAAGACAATCCGATTGCCAATATCTTGAAGAGTGGACAAAATATCGATTTCAAGGAATTGCTCTTTGACATGTCAACCTCTCCGGAGACTGGTGTCAACGGCAATGGTTATGTCCATTCTTTAGTCTATGACGGTACTCGCCTGGATACGATTAATTTCCGTTTGACACAGCGGAAAGACCATCTGAGTTTTGGTGGGCAGGTTCGTAATAACAAACGCAACCCGCAGTTTGTATTCAATGCCCTCTTTGACGGTCTCTTCCAGGAACGGGGAGCCACGATGGGTGTCCGTTATTATGATTCTGACAATAAGTTAGGTGCCCGTATCGGTGCTCAGGCAGAGATGGTAGAGAATGGTATCAATCTGCATCTCGTTCCTGAGCGTCCTACCATCGGCTATAAGGAGTTTAACCTGAACAAAGACAACTTTATATTCCTTGGTGCTGATAAAAAGGTGCGTGCAAAGATTGATTTGATAGCAGATGATGGTACGGGTGTGAAGATTTATTCTGAAGAGAGTGATCCCACTGCCTTGCAGGATATTACAGTCAGTCTGAACCGCTTCAATCTCGACGAGTTAACCTCCGTAATTCCCTATGTTCCTCGTATGACGGGTCTGTTGAATGGCGACTATCATGTAGTACAGCATGAGACGGGACACTTCTCGATGGTTAGTGATATGTCAGTGCAGAACATGACCTATGAGCATAGTCCGGTAGGTAATGTCAGTACCGAGTTGGTGTATTTGCAGAAAGAGGATGATACCCATGCCGTTGAGGTGCGCTTGTTGAAGGATGAAATAGAAGTGGGACTGTTGAATGGTACCTATTATAATGCAGGCGAGGGCGCTTTGGATGCCAAGATGCAATTGACGCGTTTCCCATTGTCTATCATCAACGGTTTCGTACCCGACCAGATAGCAGGATTGGAAGGCTATGGTGAAGGTAGTTTGACTATTAAGGGAACTTTGAAGAAACCACAGGTGAATGGTGAGGTTTATCTTGATTCTTCCTATCTCGTGAGTGTACCTTATGGCATGCGGTTGCGTTTCGATAACGACCCGGTCCGTATCGTGGGCTCCAACCTCTTGTTTGAGAACTTCACGGTCTATGCCTATAATGACAACCCATTGAATATCATGGGTAGTGTCAATTTCAGTGACCTCGACCATATCGTGGTAGACCTTCGGATGCAAGCCAGGGACTATCAGATTATCGGTGCCAAGGAGAATGCGAAGAGTATCGCCTATGGCAAGGCGTTCGTGGATTTCTTTGGAAGATTGCAAGGACCGTTGGACAACCTGAACATGCGAGGAAGACTGAATGTGTTAGGTTCTACTGATATGAGTTATGTCTTGCGTGACACGCCATTGTCTACCGATAATCACTTGGAGGAACTGGTGAAATTCACAGATTTCAGTGATACGGCGCAAGTTGTTGTGGAGCGTCCTTCACTGGATGGCTTACACATGGATTTAACAGTGGAAGTGTCGAAGGGTGCGCATATTATGGCATATTTGAATACAGATCACTCTAACTATATTGATTTGACGGGTGGTGGAACATTGCGGATGCTATATACTCCAGTCGAAAATCTGCAATTGCGTGGACGTTATACCTTGTCGAATGGTGAGATGAAATACTCGCTGCCTCTTATCCCGTTGAAGACGTTTACCATTCAGGACGGCTCTTATATCGAGTTCACGGGTGAACCGATGAATCCTACACTGAATATCACGGCGACAGAACGTGTCCGTGCCGCTGTTTCTAATAGCAATGGGGCAGGGCGTAGTGTGGAGTTTGACTGTGGCGTGGTGATTACCCAGACACTTAACAATATGGGCGTGATGTTCACACTGGACGCTCCAGAGGACATGCAGTTGCATAGTGAGTTGCAGGCGA
The DNA here is from genome assembly GCA_017645645.1 of Prevotella sp. Lineage (GTDB taxonomy): Bacteria > Bacteroidota > Bacteroidia > Bacteroidales > Bacteroidaceae > Prevotella. The sequence continues at coordinate 4,982 of JAGCOB010000018.1, forward strand.
TGGATGTGGAACAGCGTAACAAACTTGCTGTGACGATGCTGACGACGGGAATGTATCTCGCTGATGGTAATACGAGTGCCTTCTCGATGAACGCTGCACTAAGTTCGTTCTTGAACTCTGAAATTAATTCAATCACAGGTAATGCCCTGCGTACCCTCGACCTCTCGTTTGGTATGGATAACTCGACAGATGCTTCAGGTGCTATCCATACAGATTACTCGTTTAAGTTTGCCAAGCGGTTTATGAACAATCGCTTGAAGATAGCCGTAGGTGGTAAGGTGTCGACAGGTGCAGAGTTGCAGCAGCGTAATAACTCGTTCTTTGATAATGTCTCATTGGAGTACCGCCTTGACCAGACGGCGAATAAGTTTATCACCGTGTATTACCAGAACAACAGTTACGACTGGTTGGACGGCTATACGCAGAAATATGGTGCTGGTTTCACATGGCGTCGCTCACTCCAACACTTCTGGGATATCTTCCGCTTCAAGGATACTACTCCGCAGAGGGCTCCGAGTTCTCCGAGATCTCAGAGTACTCCGAGCACTCCTACTGACTCCTTAAAAACAGAAAACAATGAAACGAAATAAAACCAGCTATTGGCTGTTGGCTATTGGCATTTTGCTCTTGTCATCCTGCTCGATGACGAAGAATATCCCTGATGACGACCAACTCTTCACGGGATTGAAGAAGATTACCTATGAGAACTACGAGAAGAATGATAACTTCATCACAACACAGGAAGAGGTGGAGGCTGCGCTTGCGACGGCTCCTAATGGTTCCCTCTTCGGTAGTAGTTACCATCGGATGCCTTTCTCTTTCGGATTGTCGGTATGGAACGCCTACGCCCATAAGAATACCAAGTTTGCCAAGTGGATGACGAAGGCTTTTGGTAAGCAGCCTGTATTGATGTCGTGGGTGAATCCAGAGTTGCGTTCATCTGTGGCACAATCGGTATTGCGTAATCATGGTTATTTCAATGGACAGGTGAGTTATGAGACTATCCAGCAGAAGAATCCTAAGACAGCGAAGATTGCCTATACTGTGAATCTTGGAAGACTCTATACACTCGACAGTGTCGGCTATTTCGGTTTTCCTGCCGAGGCGGATAGTATGATACATGCGACGCTCGACGAGGCGTATATTCATAAGGGTGATCCTTTTGTGGTCTCCAACCTTGATGCGGAACGCAGTCGTGTGGGTCTGCTGCTGCGTAATAACGGTTATTATTATTACCAGCCAAGTTATGCCTCCTATCTGGCAGACACTTTTGCTGTTGACGGAAAGGCACAACTGCGTTTCCAGTTGGCGAAGGATGTTCCTGAACAGGCTCTTCATAAATGGTATATCGGTAAGATTGATATCAATATGCGTAAGACCTTCAGGGAGCAGTTGACAGACTCGGTTAAGAGACGTTTCTTCACCGTTCGCTTTGCAGGCAAGAAACCGCCTATCCGTACCCGTGTGCTGATGGCTGACATGAAACTGCGTCCCCGCCAGTTGTATAGTTATGACAATTATCTGCAGTCTATCAACAAACTCAATGCGATGGGACTCTTCTCGTCTACCGATTTCGTCTTTACGCCTCGTGATACAACAGCGACATGTGATACCTTGGACTTGACGCTCAACTGTGTGTTCGACAAGCCATGGGACTTCTATATCGAGACGAACTTCAACGCACGTACTATCGGTCGTGTGGGACCAGAGTTGAAACTGGGTGTAGCCCGTCGTAATGCCTTCCGTGGCGGTGAGAAGATAGATGTTAACCTGCATGGCTCCTATGAGTGGTCGACTCATGGCGGCTCTTCGATGAACAATTATGAGTATGGTGCCGATGCCAGCATTGAGTTCCCCCGTATTATCGCGCCCTTCTTTGGTGGCAACCGTGTGCGTCGCGACAAGGATGGCCGTCGCATCCGTCGTCGTCGTTTCTACTCTACGCCATTGACGCTTGCCAAAGTCTCTACCGATATCATCTATCGTCCGAAATATTATAAGATGCATGTGGTCAGTGGTGAGTGGACTTACCGTTGGCAGACCTCTGCACAGAGCCGTCATGAATTCTCGCCGCTAACAGTCAAGTATCAGTTTATGAACAGTCATACCAGTGAATATGACTCATTAGTGAAGAAGAACCCGTATCTTGCTGTTTCTATGCAGGACTTTTTTGTCCCTGAGATGCGCTATACCTATACCTATAATAGTCCGTCAGACAAGTTAAATCCCATCCGTTGGGAGACCACCCTTGCTGAGTCAGGAAACCTGGTGTCGTTGGCGTATGCGATTGGGGGAAGGAGTTGGAATGAGAAGAACAAGAAGTTGTTTAAGAATCCGTATTCGCAGTTTGTCAAGTTAGAGACCGACTTTACTAAGACTTGGACGCTGAACAGCTCCTCGCAGTTGGTGGGACATGTCAATGCTGGTTATATCTGGATTTACGGTAATTCCGATGTCATACCTAATGCGGAGATGTTCTATGTGGGTGGTGCCAATAGCATTCGTGCCTTCCCTGTTCGTGGTGTCGGACCAGGCAGTATTGCTTCCTTCGGCGACAAGGCGTATGACTATATCTTGCGCAATGGCAATATCAAGTTCGTGGCAAACCTGGAATATCGCCAACGCCTCTTTGGCAAATTCCAAGGCGCTGTGTTCCTCGATGCCGGTAATGTATGGACCACGACGAATATCGTATATAATAACGAGGAAATGGAGAATTTAGGAAAATTCAAGTTCAAGAATTTCTTCCGCGAACTGGCTCTGGGCACAGGTATCGGTATTCGCTACGACCTTGATTTCCTGATTGTTCGTCTTGATTGGGGTATCGGGCTGCACATGCCTTACGATACGGGCAAATCGGGCTATTTCAACATCGGTAGCTTCAAAGATGCCAACACCCTCCATTTTGCCATCGGCTATCCGTTCTGATATTGCATTTTGATAGGATATCTATAAATAGAAATAGGACTATGAAAAAGATGATGAAATGGGTGCTTGCCGCCACCTTTATCTGCGGCATGAGTACTGTGGCATACGGCCAGAACTGTTGTGGATGTTGTTGTAAACACCATGATAATAACAATGCTGCACAGAAAGTGGTGAGTACGGAGTTAATCCGTACGTCGCAGAGTTGGGACGGTGTGGAACTGCCAGACTATTTGCAGGGACGCCCTGAACTGGTGGCGGTGAAGTATGTGTTCCCTGCAGGTCAGAAGCTGGGTTGGCACCACCATCCCGTGATGAATTACGGCATACTTGTGCAGGGTGAGCTGACTATCATCGGGTTGGACGGCAAGGAGAAGGTGGTACATGAGGGCGAACCTGTTGTTGAGATGGTCGGTACCATCCATCACGGTGAGAACCGAGGCGAGAAAGATGTCATCCTCTACATGTTTTACCTCTCGCAGAAAGACATGCCCTTGGCTGTACAGCACCCTGAGATTCCGCTAGAATAGTATGCCTTATAAGTGTAACCGACAGTGACGCATTCCTAAAATAGAATTGAAATTTCATGAATAAGATTACTGTATATGTTTTAGGGGCTGTCATAGCCGTATTGCTCGCTTTCAGCGGGTGTAGTAGGCAGCATGCGCATCATGTGTATCAGCCCCAGGAGGCAAAGCAGGTGCAAGGTACCAAACTGGTATCTTTCCTCAATCCTAAGCATGCCGACTCGCTGGTACTGATGGCGTTTAAAAATGCGGATTATCAACGGATGCTGGCGGTTACCGACAGTTTGTCTGCAGCAGGGGAACTGAATGAACTCCGTACTGAAGGCTATCGAGCCACGGCTTATCGGGGAATGAAAGATACGAAGAAGGCCATCGCCAGCCTGCGTCGTGCCATTGCAATGAAGGATCCTTCCGATAATGACTATTTCCTGATGGTTTATCTGAAGACCGTCTATGCAGAATTACAACAGTTGCAGGGAAACAGCGAGGGGGCTCTGCGTACGGCACTTGCACTGGTAGAGCAGATGCGGAATGACGGATATGAAGACAATGAACTCTGTCAACGGATATATTCGGTCTTAGGTGAGTCGCAGTTGAATCTGGACCATCCTGAAGAGGCAGCGAAGTTCTTTGAGCGGATGTATGACATCCTCCAGAAAAGCATCCAGAACGATACTTTGGGTATTCATCTGATGGAAGGTGTTGAGGCCCTGAATAATGTCACTGCCACATATCTCGTCGACCAGCAGTGGGATAAGGCTGAGTTGTGGTTGAACCGCCTTGACTCTGTCTTTACGCTATTTCGTCCCACGCCCTATGCCGCTAACTATCCCTTTTATGCGGATTGGTATCTCTCCAGTGTCGCGCTGTCACATGCCATGATCGCAGAAGCACACGGGAAGAAGGCTGAGGCTCTCAAATACTACAATGACTTCTTGGTCACTGATTTCTCGAAGACCGATGAAGGGCGCATGACCGGTTGCAACTACCTGATGCTCAGTCGCCGCTATGCTGAGGCAGCAGATAACTACACTGTGGCAGACCAGTTAATGTCCACCTACGAATATGAGTCCAACCTGCAGATGATCGGCAACGTCCTGATGCCCAAGTTGCGTGCCAACTATTATGCAGATCGGAAGGACTCGGCACTGCGCGTGGCAATGCAGATAGCAGCGCTGTATGATACGGCCTTTGTCAAGCAGAAACACGACGCGACTGCCGAGATGGCTACGATCTATGATGTGGAGGGTAAGGAACGTATGATCGCAGAGCGTGAGGCCAAGATCTCACAGCAACGCTTGATCGGTGTGTCGATAGCACTCGTGGCCTTGATTATCTCATTCGTCATCTATGCGTGGATACGCCATCGGATGGCTGAGATGAGGGCAAAACAGGAGCGTATCGAGGGTGAACTCAGTGTCGCCCGTGAGATCCAGATGTCGATGGTTCCCTCCCAATTCCCCCAGCATGAGGGATTGGATATGTATGCTATGATGAATCCTGCCAAGGAGGTGGGAGGCGACCTGTACGGCTACGTTCTCCAGGGCGACAGTCTCTACTTCTGTGTGGGCGATGTGAGCGGCAAGGGTGTGCCAGCCTCGCTCTTCATGGCGCAGGTCACGAGACTTTTCAGAACCCTGGCTACCCAGAACCTGATGCCTGCAGAAATCTGCACCCGCATCAACGATGCCATGTCGGGGGAGGATAATGAACGGTGTATGTTCGTGACCTTTTTCCTTGGACTGTTAGACCTTAATACAGGTCATCTCGACTATTGCAATGCCGGACATAATAAGCCGGTCATCGATGTCGGTAACAGTCGTTGCGGTTTCCTCGGGGGAGCTTCCAACATGCCTATCGGACCGATGCCTGATATGGTGTTCAGAGGCGGGGAGATTGACAGTATCAAGGGCAGACCCTTGTTCATCTATACTGACGGACTGAATGAGGCAGAGGACAAAGACCGTAATTTGTTAGGTAATGATCGGATGCTTGACATCCTACGAAAGGCGGATTCCGGGGATGCTTGTCAACTGATTGAGTCTTTGGCTGCTGAGGTGGAGAGACACCGTGACGGTGCCGATCCCAATGATGACCTGACAATGATGGCCATCTACTTGAAATAGGCTTAAAATCAACCCCCTTTCCCTGTGATTTCCGAAAAAAATGTCTTATTATTTTGTATTGTTCTCACTTATTTGTATCTTTGTAGCAATAATTAATAACTTAAAACGACTGCAATATGAAACAAGTAGTAGATAAAATGGGTATCAGGAGTTTATTGCTGTTGATGCTTATTTTCGTGTTCTGCGGAAAGGCAATGGCAGAAGATTTCAGCGAAGGCGGTTTGTATTATTCTACGTTGACAAATAACACCGTGAAGGTCGTCAAACCTACTTCTGGCATGTACTCTGGTAATATCACTATTCCAGAGACAGTCACTTACAATGGAACCAAATATAAAGTGACAGCCATTGGTAACAATGCCTTCCAAGGCAGCAATGTAACAAGCGTTACATTGCCTTTATGGGGTATCACCTCTATTGGCTCTTATGCGTTCAACGATTGTACGGGTTTAACGGAGTTTACGCTCCCTGCAAGTATCACCAGTATAGGAGATCATGCTTTCTACTATTGCGATAAATTGAAGCATCTTTATGTGCATTCAACGACCCCTGCCAGCTACAACCCTGGTTCGATGGCGTTCAGTAGTATTAATAGGGCTGGTAATGTGTGTACTTTGCATGTGCCGACAGGATGCACTGCCGATTATGCCGCAGACCCGACATTCAGTGTCTTTACGCAGGTGGTAGAGTATGATCCTCCTCAAGTGTATGATTTATTTGTAGCCGGTACTCAAGTCACCAGTATCAATGCCTCGGACATCTTGGGTGATGGTGTTGCCAGCTACAATGTTTCCACCAATACGCTGACCATCAGCGGAGACATTACGGCCACAGGCAGTGCCTCCTGTATCCAGAGCAACATGATAGACTTGACAGTCCATATAGCAGATGCTGCAACTCTGACTGCTCATGACAGAACTATCTATATAGA
>JAGCOB010000019.1 GCA_017645645.1 Prevotella sp.
CGATTGGCTGAATATATCCGAGAGTCTGCCTTGAAGTCTGAGGTCGTGCAGCCACATACCGAGGCAGACATGAAAGAGTATCGAACACTGGTAGGTATGGCGAATAACCTTAACCAACTGACGAGACTTGCCCATCAGGACGGCATCATCTACCTATACTCTCCGTTAGACAGACTGCTTGGAGAGATTACTGATGTGATAAGAGAGCACAAACAAATCACCAACAAGAAGAAAAGATGATAGGGAAAATCATGAAGGCGGCATCTTTTAGCAGATGCGTCCACTACGTCACAGGCAAGGAGGAAGCAAGAATCCTTGCCTGTGATGGCGTGTTGCTGACCTCAACGCAGGACATCATTGACAGTTTTGAGTTTCAGCGGCAGATGAATCCCAGAATTTCAAAGCCAGTAGGCCATATCGCCCTGAGTTTTCTGCCAGAGGACAAGGATAAACTGACCGACGAGATGATAACAAAGATTGCACGGGAGTACATGGAACTGATGGACATTAAGGACACTCAGTTTATCCTTGTCCGTCACTTTGACAATGGCAACCCCCACTGCCATCTGGTCTATAACCGCATCAACAACGAGGGCAAGACCATTTCAGACCAGAATGATTTCAGACGGAATGAGCAGGTCACGAAACAGCTTAAACGGAAGTATGGCCTGACATTCTCAAAGGGCAAGGGTAGGACTAAAACCGAGCGGTTAAGGGGAACGGAGAGAACGAAATATGAGATCTATCGTGCCGTCGGTACAGCCTTAATGCGCTGCAAGTCATGGTCAGAGTTTGTGAATCACCTCAAAGCGAATGGCGTGGAAGTGGAACTTGTTATGAAACGGAATGGCAGTAAAAATCTGAATGACCTACAGGGCATGCGCTTCACAAAAGACGGCATTACGTTCAAGGCTTCGCAAATCAGAAGGGGACTGTCATTCACTGCAATTATCTCAAAACTTGAGAGCAACGCCAAGAAGGAACAACAAAAAGAGACCATTAATCAGCAACAGACAAGACAATTGGAGCCACCAAGACTAGAGATCCGTTATGAACATCAAGAACATGAAGCATCATTTGTAGGCATCCCTTCATTGGGATTGTTTGAGTCCAATAACCCTGTCTATGACCCAGCCGAAGAAGAGTTCCGCCGACAGATGCAGAAGAAGAAAAAGAAGCGTGGGCCAAGACTATAATAAACTCGAATAGCGAAAATGGGAGCCTGTTCAAATTGTGACGGGCTCTCATCAATCACATCTGAAGTTCAGCTAGAAAGACTTGCGATTTACCCTACGGGAAAATGGGATAAACTGGGGAACGTAGCTGACATATGATTTCCATAAGTCGTTCAGCACTGCCATTCCGAAATTTGAGTGGGAGCGTTTTGAGTTGATCTTCGGTAATAAAGAACGAGAAACCTTGCAGTCGGGTGAAGAGGTTTTCGTAATTAACCTTCACCTGCGCCTCCATTCTTTCGAATAGCGAATCTTTATCACCATCAACAAAATGCATATAAAGCGCATCGCCTCGCATAGGCGAATGTGGCGCAAAGGTGGTTCCCTTTGGAACAACACATTTGTCTGCTCCAGTGAATGGAGCCGCGAAATGTACCAGATACTCCAGCTCTGTATCTTCTGTCAGTTCAAAGACGTTCTCGTCAATCTTCAGTGCTTCAATTTGCTCTTGTGTAGCCATGGATTTCTATTCTTTTTTGCAAAAGTAGGCATTTTTATCGATTTATCCAAATAAAATGGTCTTCGCAAGGCTTGTGGAAGTAACTTTTTTAGGTTATTATGCATATCATTAGAAAAATATTCGTATCTTTGTGGTCAAAAATTGGCAATACATAAAAAGGATATAGTATGGAAATTAAAGAGAATAGATTAAAGAGTATTCTAACAGACTTAGAGAGATTTAGGTCAGAATATTATTCTGCAAGTGGTAGAACACGTGATAGAATTGCAGATAATGTTAGGGGTTATGGTAATAATTTGCCCGATGAATTATATTTAGAACTTAATCAGAATAGTGCAAGTGGTCTTTTTAGGCATGGTTTTTTCGAGTCAGATTTAGACCGTTCAATAAGCATACTTTCAGGTATGTTGGATACATGATTTAAAAGTAAAATGGTCACATCAGTTCAATTGCCGCAGTGGCTTGATAACCTACTTTTCGAGCAGCTAGGAGCGAAATATTGTCGTTCCAATGCTGATATGACTGTTATTGATTGGGACAAAAACGATGTTCTTAATTATCTAGGAACTTATTTCCCACGTAGTTATACTGAGTCATATTGCATCTTTTATGAGTTCTTTAATAATTATCCAAATCATTTTGTTGACAAAGAAGAAATCTCTATTTTTGATTTTGGATGTGGTACAGGCGGCGAGATAATTGGATTGCTGAATGCGATTTCAGAATGCTTGCTGCAAATCAACACCGTTCACGTTGTCGCAATGGATGGCAATCACCACTCATTGAGGTTATTTGAAAACGTAATTGCTGAATATACGACAAGAACTCGGCTATGTATTAGTCATAGAATAATGCCTTTGACCATTGATGACTTCTATGATTTACACGTAATGAACTCTGTTTTGGCGGGGAACTTTGATATATTCATGTCATTCAAGGCCATTTGTGAATTTGTAACAAAAGAACGTTTTGAACAGCAGAATGCATATACTCACATCGCCAATACGTTCCTTCCTCGCATCAACAATGACGGTATTATGGTGTTAGTGGACGTATCTACTTATAACAACGTGTCGCAAGAATGGTTGCCAATGATGATGGATGAAGGGATTAGACATAGCCCATGTCGTGTGGCGCTTAGAAATGAAGGCTATAATCAGACATTTACCGTTACTCACCAAAAACGGACAAATGATATTAGTAAAATTGCGTGGAGAATAATTCAAAAACTATAAATATATGAAGAAAGATTGGATGATAAAAGAGTCCGAACTGGACGAGGATCAAATCAAAGTACTAATGGCGACCCTCGATAAATCATGCATAGTTACAGGCTGTGCAGGTAGCGGAAAATCTGTACTTGCGCTAATCAAAGCGCAACGAATACAGAAAGAGCGTGGAAACAACTATAAGATAATTGTTTTCACGAAGGCATTATGTCACTATATGAATTCTGGAAGAAAAGAACTTGGGCTTAAGAATCAGTTCGTCTATCATTGGCAATGGAAACACCGTCAAAACTGTCCTTCAGCAGATTATATGATTGTTGATGAAATCCAAGATTTTGATGAGGAAGAGATAAAGGAATTCATAGGGGCTACCAACAAATATTTCTTTTTCTTTGGAGACACAGCGCAGTCTATATACGAAGGACTTAAAGATACCCTTCCAGTCGAAGAAGTTGGATATCTTCTTCCCAAAGGAGAAAAGCCCAAGGGCTTTGGATTGTTCCGTAATTATCGACTACCAATAAATGTAGCCAGATACGTTCAATACGTGGGTGTCAACCTTGATCCTTTCGAAGAGAGTACTTACAAAAGTCCAGAAAAAGCAATACCGTTTGTTCTGAATTGTTCAAATACAAAGGAACAAGTGATTTCTATTTGTAGTATTATTAAACGCAAAGATTTGTCTGACGTTGCTATATTGCTGCCAGATAATGATATGGTAAAAGATATCGGTGAATTACTAAAACAACAAGGCGTCGATTTTGAAATGCGATATAATGATAAAGAAGATTGGCGTAATAGTGTGGATACCCTTGATTTTTCGTCAACTAACCCAAAGTTAATGACATATCATAGTGCTAAAGGACTACAATTTGAGACTGTTTTCCTACCTCGTATAGAGGACTTTGTCGATGATAGAAGTTCTGACAGCAAGGCTCTATATGTGGCGATGACTCGCACATACCGCTATCTTTACATTATGTATAGTGGTCAATTACCCAAACCTCTTAGTGATATTCCTGCAAATTTATATAAGACAACAGAAACCGAAGAAGTTGAAGACATTTAATATGAAGAAGTTATATATTCCAACCTCGACGTTGAATTTCAATAACATCCTGTCGAGTGAAAGTATTTCTCCCAAAGCATTCTATGCTATAAGAGGGTTCGGATATTCTCGTTGGCAGGAAGTGGCGGAGAACAACCAAGAGAATACAATCCTGTTATATGAAGAACCTTTCGAGTTCGTCCGTCCTGTAAGTGACGTGGAGGATCATCCGATGCTTGTGGAAATAACAACTGACAAAGAGTATCCTTCTATAGCATCAGGTGTGTATTATAGCGATGAAAGCATCTATCTTTCTCCCTGGCGAACACGTTTCATCTTTTTCACAGAGCAAGACCGGCGTGTAGCCTTATCTATATCAGACAGTAGCCTTGAAACTAAAATGATAGGCCTCTACCATCGTCAACTATATGTTGAGACTTATCAGAATGAAGAGCAACCTGTCTATACAAATACTATTCCCTTAAACAAAGAGGCTGTTAAATATGATGTGCGTATTAATAAAATGAAGGGGTTACTCTATGGTTATTACATAGGTGCATTGTTGTCAAGCAACCCTGAACTGACAGACAAGGCCAATACGCTACAGGAGATCCAGAATATTTTCTCGTCTATATTATCTTCCGAGTCGCATTCGCCTACAGTTCTTCAGCATGAGAAATTGAATGTCTGTTTCGCAAATTTGAAGAAATTCGACCCTGTTGTCAGCTATCTTCAAAAGGTTGTGAAAGAAAACTTTAGGGTAGAAGACATAATCGTGAGCCTGTCTAGATATGGAGTTGTGTTCCCGTCAACATTCGATGAGGAGCGAATCATTGATTCATTACAATATGCAACAGAAGATTACAATCCTGCTTACGATTGGTTGAAGAGAGAAAAAGACAGTCTCAGAAAAGAGGAGATTACACAACGGAAATATCTGGCAACTTCATCAGAAGAAATCGTATTGACTGATAATGCTTTGTCAAAGATTGTAAATACTAATCTGACGGACAATACGGAACAACAATTGATGAAGGCCTGGGTAAACGGCGTTCTTTCATCTTCTGAATATAATGGCAAAATCACGACATTTGCAGAGACTCTATCAGATGAAGTTACTAGAAAAGCAAAGGAAGTCTATGCAGACGGTTGGGATGAAAGTCGCGCAAAAGTGGAGTTGAACCAAATGCGCAGGTATATCCGAGCACAAGAGTCCTCAATAACATGGAAGAACGATGTGTTTTCTGCTATTGCAGCAGTACTGGCAAAAGGTAGCGACTGGGAACAACTACGCAGCTTTATGCAGAGCAAGTTGATGTCAGATTATCGTATGGCCTTCGCATTGTATGGAGAGTTGAATGGTTTCGCGAATTTGACAAGGGACTTCACAGATAATTTGTTTGGGCTACGGGACAATCGTAAGTATATAGCTGAAGTTTACAAAGAAATTTATGGGCAATTGCACGGGATTGATCCAACGTATGGGAATGTCACTATTTTAGAAACTTCTCCTACTATAGCTGAAGGCAATACATCAGAAATGGACGTAAAAGAGACTTCAGTCATTGAGTCAGAAAATGATGTCATAAATTTAAGAGAAAGAGTACAGGGTGTTGTTGCTTCACATCCAAGAATTAAAATATCCGATAAAGACAAGCAAACCATTGATTGGGCTATTGGCAAAGCTCATAACAATGAAATTGATTTTATCGAAATTGTTTCTCAAGAATTGGAAAGCTTGGAAAAAGGTATCTTCCCTTGGCTTCAAAAGGAACTATACCCGGAATGGAAATCTCAGAAGGCCAAACACAGTACAAGAAAGAAGAGTAATTCAGCCAAAGAGCCCAATCTTTTTGAACATATAGTTGATGGCGTGACTAAACTATTTGATAAAAAAACGACTGGAAGTAAAAGATACAAAAGTATCATTGATGATGTCCTAGCTGTTAATGTCTTGAAGAGTTGCCATTTCTTAGCATCTGATACTAAAATGAAAGTTGTTGATTTGTTTATCGACTTCCAAAAAAGTTATCAAACAGGATTCTATTATAAGAATCAGGATCGTTATAAACGAAACAATTCCGATGTTATAGATCATTTTGTAAAATGGTGCTTATCATCTAAAAATAATAAAGCAATCGCTTGGAGTCCAGAAAATAGTAAGTTGATGGATGATTTGAAGAAATATCTTATGGAAATATATGGCGACTGACAGAATTGTAATAACAACAGATCAAGGCGAACAAGTAGAAGCAACGGCTCCAGTCATTATCTCAGCAAGTCGTTCTACGGACATACCTGCTTTTTATGCCAAGTGGTTCTTTAACCGTTTGGCTATTGGCTATTGCGCTTGGTATAATCCGTTTAATCAACAAAAGATGTATATATCTTTTGCAAGATGTCGTGTGATTGTTTTTTGGACAAAGGATCCTTCGCCCATTATACCCTATCTGTCAGAACTGGATAAAAGAGGGATACATTACTATTTCCAGGTTACACTGAATGATTATGAGCAAGAAGGATTTGAACCGAATGTCCCATCAGTAAAGTCCCGTATAGCCACCTTTAGAGAACTGTCTGAGCTAATTGGAAAGGAACGGGTGATTTGGCGCTTTGACCCCTTGATTGTTACGCCACAATTATCTACAGATATGCTGTTAGAAAGAATTCGAGGGTTACATCATTGCCTGAATGACTATACCGACAAACTGGTATTCAGTTTTGTTGATGTGAGAGCCTATCGCAAAGTACAGACTAATCTTGTAAAGGAAACTCCATTCTTTACAAAGGACGATGTGGAGCAGGCTGAAATGACATACGAACAGCGGATGGAAATAGTCAGGGGTCTGACAGCAATACGGGATATGTATCCCAAACGGATTCAATTGGCTACATGTGCAGAAGACATAGACCTAGAACGATATGGCATAGAGCACAACCGCTGTATTGACGGCGAATTGATGAAGCGTATCTTTGCAGATGACAAGGAACTTGTTTACTATCTTCACACATTGAAGTGGCCAGAAAAAGACATGTTTGGAGAGATTCCTCCAATCCCACAGAAACTCAAGAATGTGAAGGATACTGGACAACGAAAGATATGTGGCTGCATGGTGAGCAAAGATATTGGTATGTACAACACCTGTCGCCACTTCTGTGTGTATTGTTATGCTAACACAAGTAAAGAGGCTGTGCTAAGGAATAAAGACAAGCATAATGATGAGAGTGAGAGTATAATTGGGTAAAACTTTTTTATAGAAATGGAGTGCGAACACATCATACGTCAATGCAAAAAAGCCCATTATAGCGGTTGGTCAGACGAAGAACTACAAATATGTATAGAGAAAGCTAAACAACTTTCTCGCAAAGATCTTTTCCAACTGTTTAATTCGAAATGGATGGATAAGAATGACCCTTTAAGAAGCGTGTTTTTTTTTCTATTGCATAAAGAAGAAATAGAAAAGAGAGGACAACCAATATCTGTTAGTCGTATGCATATAGGCAGGTGTTTGTTACAGAAGAACTTAATAGAAGAATACACCATTGCAAGCGATGAGATTATTGGAAGTGGATATTTTGATGGATATAGCAATTTGAAAAAGATTAATATCAAATTCGATTTCCTGATTGATGATGACTGCTATACCAGATTTGGTAGTTATACGCCTAATCTGGAAAGATTTGAGGTAAAAAACAATCGAAGTCCTTTCTTCACCCAAGATGGTATACTCTATATGAATATGGATAAGGCGTGGAGAAGAGTGCAGGAAAAAGAAAAAATAAATTATCATTTGTGGAATTGTGAACTCGATTCTCAATCAGGAATCATGTTAGTTGCTATGCCTCCGAAATACAAAGAACTATCATTTGAGATACCAGACTTTGTGGAGGTTATAGGCTGTTCTGCATTTTGTGGTTCTAATTTGGAAAGTTTGACAATCCCCAACTCATTAAAGTACATAGGATTGGGCGGATTGGTGGAAATGTATCATCTCAAAGAATTAAAAGTTCCTAATTCAAATTCAGTAGGATATATTGGTTTGAGTGGTTCTGGGAAAAAAAAGAATGTAAAAGGACAGGGCGATACAAATCAGTCTATCAGATTTTTTCGGGATTGTAATAACGTGGGGCATAATGTGGATATAATGTATTCTGATTCAGATGATGAACTGGGTGCTGAACATAGGGAATTCTGGTGTTTCCTTCTTAATGATAATGTATTTGATGAGGATTTAGAATAAAAGTGTGTGTAGTCGATAATAACGAGTTGGAGATAAAAACGTTATAAGAAAAAAGTAAAACGAGTTATGACGAAAGAAGATATACTGAGGCTAAGAGATACGGCAGAACAGACGCGGGTCCAGTTCAAGGAGCGAGTGACTCGCGACAATAAGTATGATGTGAGTTGTGAGATGGTAGCACAAAGCAATTCTCGCGGAGGAATGATAGTGGTGGGTATTGACGACAAGACTGGTCGTATCAACCCACTCTCCTTTGTTGAGGTGCAAGAGACGACGAACTTGTTAGGGAGTCTGGCATCAGAAGGTGTTGTTCCACAGATTTTACTCGACATCGAGAATGTTCAGATGGAGGGTGGAGTCATTGTGGTGGTAACCGTCAAACAAGGCAGGAACAAGCCTTATCGTGACAGCAAGGGAATAGTATGGGTGAAACAAGGTGCTGACAAGCGCAAGGTGTTTGACAATGCTGAACTGATAGCCATGCTGATGGAGAACGGACAGATGCATCCTGACAGCATGCCTGTGAATGGCACCAGTATCAAGGACTTAGATGAGAACACTCTGCGCGACTATCTGCTCAACAGGTTCCGCAGTGACTTTGAGCGACAGCAGTTGTCCATAACTGAACTGAGGCATAGAAATCTTGGCGAGATTGCAGACATCCTTAGTCAAACGCCAGAGGGAATCTTGAAGAACAATGGTTTGATTATGGAGGACGGTACTCTGACAGTAGCAGCCTTGATGCTAATGGGCAAATATCCTCAACGCTGGTTACCTGCCTTTACCGTGAGATGTGTCAGCTTTGTGGGTAACAGTATTGGAAGCACGGAGTTCCGCGACAAGAGTGGAAATGACGCAGATGGTAATGCCGTACACCTGTATAACTATATCATTTCATTTCTGACCAGAAATCTTCGCAAGAGGCAAGTGGAAAAGGACTTTAACAGTCAGGGCGAGTTGGAGGTTTCAACAGCCAGCCTGTCTGAGATTGTCACGAATGGCATTCTACATCGCTCGTATGTAATAGAAGCGCCTCTGCGGGTGTTTATCTTTGACAACAGAATTGAAATTCATAGCCCCGGATTGTTGCCGGAAGGTGTCAGTATGGAAAGCATTAAGCACGGTGCATCAGTTCCAAGGAACAAGTTGCTGTTTAATCACGGTATCAATCTGTTGCCCTACACAGGTGCAGGAAGCGGCATCACTAGAGCCCTGAAGTTTACTCCGGACATTAAGTTCGTAAATGACGAGACTCTCAATGAGTTTGTGGTGACAGTGGAGCGTAGAAGTGTTGGGGAAACTGACGCCAAAAATGATAGAGATAATGATAGAGATAAAAGAGACAAAGAAGACAAAGATAACTTATTGGTTACAAAGCATATAGAAAAACAAGAAACTCCAAAAAGAGACAGAGATGGAGTCGAAGAAACCAAAGATGGAAGTCATATTACGCGAACCCCTTATAGGCTGTTGACTAGCGTTCAAAAGGACATTATCCAATTTTGTAGTATCCCAAGAACGGCAAAGGAAATCATGGACCACATAGGCTATTACAACAATTCAAAGAATATGACCGCTTACGTCAAACCTTTGTTGGGGATGGGATATTTAGAAATGACAGAACCTGACAAACCCAAGAGTAAGAATCAGAAATATCGGAAGGTTAGAAAAGGATAAGGAGCGTATGATATTCGGTAAGAAGATAAAAGAACTCAGAGAAGAGCATGGAATGGTGCAGCGAAAATTGGCGGCTGCACTGGATATAGATACACCTATGTACAGCAAAATAGAGCGTGGGGAAAGGAAAGCAAAACGAAGCCATATACCAGTTATGGCCAAACTCTTGGAAATCGAAGAGAAAGAACTGCTGACTATCTGGTTAGCAGATAAGGTGTTGGATACAGTTGATGGAGAGGACGAGGTGAAGCATGAGGCCGTGATCTTTGCTCAGAAAGAGATAGAGGCAGAAGTGGGATGATTTAGTGATAAGAATAGCAGTAATCTATGGACTTTTACGATTACATACTCAACAGAAATGCTGCTCAGGAAGAGAATCCTGATAGGCTGTCCTCATACCGACAGGCTGCAGAACTAATCTGCTTATGCTGGAACAGACTTGATATGAGTTTCGTTGAGCCTTATCTTGATGAGGAGATGGTTTGGAAAGGTGGTGTGCCCCACAGAGTCATCAACGGAAAGAACAATTTCCTGAAACTGATGAGACAAGTTTTCGATTCTCTTCAATACTCAAAAAGAAGTTATAGAGCAGATGTTGATGGGGCGGGAGATCATTCTGTTGCCATTGTTACAGTCGATGGTGAGTATCAAGACATGATGCATCGCGTGAAAATAGAGGATGGTCTTATCAAGGAAATAGAGGTGACACCTTCTGGGTATTGGTGGTTGAAACAGTTTGGCGGGAAGTCTCCATTTGGGGTCGTGAGTCAGACATCATTGCATGAACAGGCGGCTGCAGTGGCTGCCATAGAACAGTATGTCAAAACGGAACTGGGCAACAAGCCTATAAAATGGGCCACGCAATATGAACTAAGAAATGCCCATTGCCAACTTTCTTTCACATGTGATGGGTTGTCATACGATGTGTTGGTAGAGATTCATAGTTTGGATGATAATAAGTGCCGATTTGTCATGTACTCTGAATTCAACAATTTAAAAGCTGAATGTCGGGAAAACGACCATATCCCTTGTATTTTGGCTTTGGATGAAGACCAAAGATTCGTAAGTTTAACATTGTTGGAAGATATGGATGTCCGAGTGCAAAAGCTAAGGGCAAAGGGACTCAACGAATGGACGTTCAGAAGTCTGTTCAAGACCAAAGCACAACTGAGCAGATTGGTAATAACCAAAGACTATCGGATTTTGTTGCCCGACTATAACGACATAGAGGTAAAAATGGAGCCATTAGTTAAAGCAGTGTATTTCCTATTCTTAAACCATCCAGAGGGCTTAATCTTTAAGGAATTGGCTGATTATAGGGAGGAACTGTTGAATATCTATAAAAAACTGAAACCAATGGGATTGAATAAAAGGACGATTCAGAGTATAGAAGATGTGACAAACCCATTACTCAACTCAATTAACGAAAAGTGCGCCCGCATTCGTTCAGCGTTCGTGAAAGAATTCGACGAATCGCTTGCCAAAAACTATTTCGTATCAGGAGAGCGTGGTGAGGCGAAGAAGATAGCTTTGCCACGCGACTTAGTAATTTGGGAGTAAGGCCACTTGACCACTTGAATAACGTTCCTGCTGTTATAATATGTGAATAGCATTTGGTTATTTCAAAATATAGTTGTACTTTTGCACCCGACAACGGGTCATAAAACGGCTGGTGGCTCTGAGTCGGGTGTTCTTTGAAAGCAATTTGATGCAGAACGTGGAATTGAGAACAGTCTCCTATTCGTAACCCCGATTTTTCTCAATCCTCCGAACTGCCTTTTAATAAAGAAAGATTGCTTTTTCTTCCAAAATTAAGAAATAATTTGGGAAACTCAAATTATTTCAGTAATTTTGCATGAAAATAGTTGATTTCATCCCTTATGGCGACCCAACCACTCAAGATAGTCTATATCACCCCTTCTATCCACACTGCCGATGGAGCTGCCCGTGTATTGACCATGAAGGCGAATTATTTCGCAGAACATTTCGGTTATGACATCACTTTCCTCCTGACAGAGGGCAAAGGATTGCCTTTCTTCTACCATGTGTCAGACAAAATCAAGATCATCAACTATGACCTGAACTTCGAGCAACTATGGAACTGTCCTTTTTGGAAGAAGTTCTTCATCTATATCCCCAAACAGATCAGATACAAAAGATTGGTCAAGAAAGACCTGATGCGCATCCGTCCAGACATCACCATGAGTCTGCTTCGTCGTGAAATTAATTTTCTGAATAACATCAAGGACGGTAGTAGGAAAATGGGCGAGATACATGTCCATCGGGACAATTACCGTAATTTCAAGGGGGAGAAGAGTAACTTTGTGATGAACTTGTTTGCCAAGTTCTGGTCCAAGCAACTGTTGGACAACCTGAAGAAGCTTGACCGCTTTGTCGTTCTGACAGACAAAGACCGTGAGTCATGGATTGAACTGGATAACGTGGTAACGATTCCCAACCCTTCTCCCTTTATGCCTACGGCAGTGAGTCCTTTGACAGAAAAACGGGTTATTGCCGTGGCACGTTATTCCCATGAGAAAGGTATCGACCTGTTGTTGGAAGCATGGGCACAAGTGGAGAAAAGAACTGAGGAGTGGCGACTGGAGATATTCGGAGACGGTGACACAACAGCTTTCAATGCGTTGATAGACAAATTGGGCATCGACCGCAACCGATGCCAGCTACATGGACGAACAAATGATGTAGAGCAAGAATACTTGAAAAGTTCCATTGCCGTATGCAGCTCGCGTTACGAGGGCTTCGGCATGGTCATCATAGAAGCAATGGCATGTGGTTTGGCTGTGGCGAGTTTTGATTGTCCATGGGGACCACGCTCCATTATCAAGGACGGTGAGGACGGCTTACTGGTAAAGAATGGCGATGTCGGGAAGTTAGCCGATGCACTTGTCACGCTTATTCAAGATTCTGCCAAACGAGAGGCAATAGCAAAGAATGCCATCCAAAGCGTCAAACGGTTCCAAATGGACAAGATTGCCGAACAGTGGAAACTACTATTCGAAAGCGTTATCCGAAGTTAGGCTTGGGTGTCCAGGTCTTTATAAACAGACGTAAAGCAAAGTACATTGGGGGAGATAATTTGTACAAGAACCACGTTACTCTCTGCTTCTTCCCATTGGAGAACTCCAGATCAGGTATTGCTTTGTGCACCTCTTGGAAGATCTCCTGACGTTCTTTGGCATCCTTCATGCCATACAACATAAAGTAAATCAGCAACGAGAAGGAAACGAATACATTATCCTCCAACTTATGCAGAACGGCTGGCGACAATCCCTCCATCTTTCTTAGTTTCCATGTGCCGGCAATCACAGTAATCAGATCGTGAGCTTTCTTCTTACTAAAAGAATAAGTTGCAGACTCATGCCCTTTCCTATAGACATTGAGCAGTCGTGACACCCGGAGGCATTTTCCTGCCCTCAGATAACACTCATGGGTAAAAGGAACATCTTGATAACGGACGCCAGGAATGAATGTCAGATTGTTATCCTGTATGAACGCCCTTCTATACAAGGTACGCCATACATAACACTGACGAGGATTCAAGTCTTCGAGGAACAATTGCTCACCCGTCTTCTCTTTCACTTTCAGGTATTTCTGAGCAACATTGCCAAGTCGTTTGATTTCCTCATCCGTCATTTCCAGAAAGTCGGCAACAACCAAGTCTGCCTTGGATTCCAAAGCCTTTTCCAACAAAACACCTAAACTGTTCTCTATCAGCAAGTCGTCAGAATCAGGCATCAGGATATATTCACCCTTTGCGACAGCAATACCATTATTACGAGCCACTGATAGGCTCTGGTTCTCCTGATTGATAACCGTCACATTATTATGTTGGCTGATAATGTCCTGTATGACTTCCATGCTACGGTCTTGGGTACCGTCGTTGACAATAATCACCTCATAATCATCATCATTAAGACCTTGCCGGAAAATACTCTCCATACATGGACGAATATATCTTTCCACATTGTACACTGGTACAATGATGCTCAACTGACAATTATGGCCTTTTTCTTTCACGTTATTTTAGGTTGTGTTGGAAACTTTCTCTTTTTCGTGTGCAAAAATACAACAAATAATTGAATCTATCAACATTTTTATTGTATTATTTGTGTTGAATATCCTCAAACAGCCGATTCCACTGTGCTGCTATATACTCCATTTTATAACTTTGCACATTCCGTTTGGCAGCACCAGACAGTGTCATCCGTAAAGCTGCATCATTTACCAAAGAAAGTATTCCTTGCGCCAAGGCGGTAGGATTATCCTTCTCTACGAGTATACCATATTCATGGTCGTTGATGATAGAACGTGGTCCCCATGGACAGTCAAAGGACACAACTGGCAATCCACATGCCATTGCTTCCACAATAACCATACCAAAGCCCTCAAAACGAGAACTACATACGAAGATACTGCTATTAGTATACTCTTTCTCTACGTCACAGGTATACCCATGAAGCTGGCATCGGTTGCGGTCGATGCCCAATTTGTCTATCAACGCATTGAAAGCTGTCGTGTCACCATTTCCATAGACATCCAATCGCCACTCTTCCGTTTGTTTCTCCACTTGTGCCCATGCTTCCAACAACAGGTCAATACCTTTCTCATAGGAATAACGGGTAACAGCCAAAACCCGTTTTTCAGTTAATTGACTAAATGTCGTCGGAACGAAAGGTATAGGGTCTGGAATTACCTCCACTTGATCAAGTTCTGTCCACGCTTCCTTGTCTTTCTCTGTCAACACGACGAAACCGTCGAGTTTTTTCAGATGTGATACCAAACTATCCGACCAGAACCTGGCAAACATTTTTTTTATGAGACTGCTTTTCTCAGTCTTGACACTACGGTAGTTAGCACGATTGACATGGAGCTCTCCGATTTTCTTACTGCCATCCTTGATGTCATTGATGAAATTGATTTCCCTTCGAAGCGTACTGATGGTTATATCAGGACGAATTCGCAGTAATTCTGCTCTCAGCAGCCGTTTATACTTGCGGATCTTCTTTAAATACAAATAGGTCTTTTTACAAAAAGCGACATTCCATAATTCCTCGAAACCAAGTTCAAAGTTAACGACATGCACCCGATCAGAGAGGGGGAAAAAAGAAGAACGACCTTTTCCTTCAGTCACAATAATAGTTACGTCATAGCCCAACACTTCTACAAAATAATTGGCTTTGACGGTAACGACTCGTTCCACTCCCCCTGCCGAATAGATGGCTGGAGTCACATAGACTAACTTAAGGGGGGCATTCTCCATGAAAAGGACTATTTCTGATAGAAGTCTGCATACCATTCCGCAAAGGCACGTAGACCGTCACGGAGGGAGGTAGATGGCTTATAGCCATAGTCATGCTCCAAAGCACTGGTGTCAGCGTAGGTCACTGGCACGTCACCCGGTTGCATAGGCACCAATTTCTTGTGAGCCTCAAAGTCATAGTCCTCGGGAAGAACCTTGGCGCGAATCAGTTCCTGCTGCAGGATATCCACGAAGGTCAGCAGGTTCTCGGGTTGGTTATTACCAATATTATAGACGGCATACGGAGGTATGGGCAGTCCATCCTCTCCCGTCTTTTTCTCTGGAGCACCCTGCATGATGCGTACCACACCCTCTACGATATCGTCGACATAGGTGAAGTCACGCTTGCAATTACCGAAATTGAAAATCTGGATGGTATCCCCCTTCACCAGTTTATTCGTGAAACCAAAGTAGGCCATATCAGGACGACCGGCAGGACCATAGACAGTAAAGAAACGCAAGCCCGTCGAGGGGATGTTATAGAGTTTGGAGTAGGCATGTGCCATCAACTCATTGCTCTTTTTCGTAGCCGCATAGAGGGACACGGGATTATCCACTTTGTCATCGGTAGAGTACGGTATCTTCTTGTTGGAACCATAGACACTCGATGAGGACGCATAGACCAGATGTTCCACCGGATAATTGCGACAAGCCTCCAGGATGTTATAGAAACCGATCAGGTTCGACTGGATATAGGCATCAGGATTGGTGATAGAATAACGGACACCGGCCTGAGCAGCCAAATTGACAACCACCGCAGGATGATATTGCTCAAAGATGTCATCAATGGTCGCCTTGTCGGCAATGTCCCCCTGAATAAAGTTGAAAGTTGAGAGTTGAGAGTTGAGAGATAATTGTTCCAACTCCTTTAATCGCCACTCTTTGAGCGACACATCATAGTAGTCGTTCATATTATCAATACCGATGATGGCGGCATCCTTCACATCCTGGAACAAACGCTTTACTAAATTGCTGCCAACGAAACCTGCAGCACCCGTGACCAAAATGGTCTTTCCGTTTAAGTCAATCTTTTGCATACATTCATTGTTTACTCAGCAAAATTAATGAAAATATTTGGAATAATCAAGAATATTTCGTAATTTTGCTATCAATATGAAGAAAATCTGTTTCCTGGTAGATTCCATCTTCTCCATAGGAGGAGTTCAGCGTGTCACGGCAGTGATTGCCAAAGCCTTGGCAAAAGACTATAACGTGACTATCATTACATTCGACAGTCCGTCAGAAAAAGATACTTCCATTTATGAGTTGAACGAAGCAGATATCCACTACCGCTTCTTCCAATTCCCCAAGACCAATCATCTTAAATGGAAATGCTGTAAGATTTACAGTGCTCTCTACAGAAAGGTACTTCCTCACACTAAGGTAACTTCTGACTGGTATAACCACAGCTCCTTTCCTTCAGAGAAGCGAAAAGCCTTGATCAAAGAGTTGAATCGCGGGAATTATGATGTTATCATAGGTGTTCACGCATCACTTGCTGTTCGCATTGCAGCCTGCAAGCCACAGTTAGGAAAAGTCAAACTAATCGGTTGGATACACAACTCCTACAAAGCTCTATTTGATGCGGATTCACGCTATTGTATTGGTTCGGAATTGCGGAAGCACTATGAATATCAATTATCAAAATTGCACCATACCATCGTTCTATGTCAATATGATTCAAAACAATATCATTTTCCAACTGATGTTATATACAATCCACTGACATTAAAACCAGGAAGCACCTCAAAAGGGACTTCCAAGAAGTTCCTTGCCGTAGGACGCTTCTCTCGCCTACACAAAGGGTTCGACCTGCTTATTGAGGCTTTCCACCTGTTTGCCAAGAAAAACCAAGACTGGACTTTGGATATCGTAGGAGAAGGTGTGGAGGAAGAACTCTACAGGAAGATGATTACCGAATATGGGTTAGAAAACAGAATTACAATTCACCCCTTCACCAACCATATCCAATCCTACTATTCCGACGCACAGGTCTATGTACTCAGTTCGCGATGGGAAGGCTTCGGACTAGTGCTTGTGGAGGCCATGGCACATGGATTGCCCATTGTCTCCTCTGATTTGCCTACCAGCAAAGAAATCATGGGTGACTTCGGTCTCTATTATGAAAACAAAAACGTAAAGGAACTTGCCCTCCAACTGGAAGAGGCGACCCATCTTGACTGGCAAGGGAAATCAAAGGAAGCTCTTGAGATTGCAAAGAAATTTGATATAGACAACATCATTCCACAATGGGAGAAACTCATTGAGGAGTGAACACGTCATCTACCACCTTCTTCATCTGAAATTTCCATTGCAGCGGTTCCACAGACCTACGAATCTCTTCCGGTTTCATGTCAAAATGATTCAAGAAATCGATAATCTGTTGAATATCAATGGGGGATTCATCGGCAGGAGCCTTTAAGACATACGGTTGATTATCGAAATCACTATCCGTTTCACTGTAGATAAAAGGAATACCGCGGGTGGCATACTCCCGGTTCTTCAAAGTCTTGATGACAGTAATACCACTGCGATGACGACCTAACGAGCCGATGGCAAACTGACATTGGTTGAAGACTTCGTCCAGTTCTTTTCCAAACATCGCACCATGAAAGATAATCTTATCCTGAAGGTGATACTTTTCAATCACTGGCGTATAATCCACCTTCATTCGATAGGGATACACGCCACCCACTACGTGGAAAAACACTGATGGCTGATGGCTGATGGCTGATGGTTGATGGCTATAATACTCTCCAATTCCTGCCATCACCCGGTCAAAGCCATGCCAAGAATGGAGCTCGGCAACTCCTATGAGATGCAGTTGGCCATTAGCCATTGGCTGTTGGCAATGATACAGGGGAATACTATCGAAATCAACTCCGTTGCTGATATTGATGGTACGCTGACCAAAGATTTCCTGGGCATCAGAGAAGGTTACCATGGCATCCATGTACTTATAAAGACGACGACGGAAGCATTTGTCAATCCAGAATCCTAACAACACATCCCACTTCGTACTCTTGTTGAATTCCTGATCGTACGGATAAGTAGGTA
This sequence comes from Prevotella sp., assembly GCA_017645645.1. Taxonomy (GTDB): domain Bacteria; phylum Bacteroidota; class Bacteroidia; order Bacteroidales; family Bacteroidaceae; genus Prevotella. The sequence goes on from JAGCOB010000019.1 coordinate 18,268, forward strand.
TCTCTGTCACGGCATGAATTCCTGCCTTATGTAGTTTCTTAAAGAAATGAATCAACCAAGGGTTCGCGTTCATGAAAGAACGGGCATAGACCAACTGAATGCCCTCACGAATACAATAGTCATACACACATTGATAATCCAAACGCTGACGAAAGGCTGCCCAATTGCCTGTCCCATAATCCTTGATAAGCTTCCCGTCAACATAGCGGCAACGATGTCCGTTCTCTGCAAAATCATAGTAACAGAGACGTACATCATAACCGTTTTCCTTGAGACCTTTCACCTGATAACGGATCTTCTTAGTAATGCCGCTATATTCTGAAAAGCCATGGTAGACGAGGAAAAGTATCTTCATTAGTACAATATTTTTGCAAAATTAATGAAAATATTTGGAATAATGAAGAATATTCCGTATTTTTGTCATGAATATGAGAATAGGTATAGAAGCACAGCGTATCTTCCGCAAGAACAAGCATGGCATGGACTATGTCGTGTTACAGGAGATTCTTGAGATTCAGAAGATGGATACAGAGAATGAGTATTTCGTCTTTGTCAAACCTGGAGAAGACAGATGTGTGGAGAGTTCCTCTAATGTACATGTCGTGGAGATAGACTGTCCCTCCTACCCTCTTTGGGAACAATGGGCATTGCCTCGTGCTGCCAAAAAGGCGAAAGTAGAGATCTTACATTGTACCAGTAATACCGCTCCTATCTGGTGTGATATTCCTCTTATCCTCACATTACACGATATTATTTTCCTGGAGCCACGTGACAAACAGAACAAATCCCTATATCAGAACATGGGATGGCTGTATCGTCGAATAGATGTACCCAGGATATTAAATAAATGTCGCAGGATTATCACGGTGTCTCATTTCGAAGAAAAGAATATCATTTCCAAATTGGGTATTCCTCAAAACCAGATGGCAATGATTTACAATGGCTATAACGAATGGTTTAAACCTGTAGAAGACACACAGGAAATCTATAAAAAATATATCCCAGAGAATGGCTATTTCTTCTTTCTTGGAAATACGGATCCCAAAAAGAATACAGAGAGAACACTCATTGCCTACTCCAAATACCTGAAGAAATCAGCCTTCAGGAGGAAATTACTCATGGCTGATCTTGACACCAATTATCTTAATGACATCATCGTTCGCAATGGTATCGAGAATATCCGTCATCAGATTGTCATGCCCGGTTATATCGTCAATAGCGATCTGCCTTACATCTATAACAATTCCTTTGCTTTCCTCTATACCTCCCTGCGAGAGAGTTTTGGTATTCCACTCTTAGAAGCAATGGCTTGTGGTACACCTGTAATTACCAGCAATACATCCTCTATGCCAGAGATCGGCGGTTCTGATGCCATTCTCATCAGTCCTGAAAACAGCGATGAGATTGCCGACATGATGCTCAAATTGGAGACAGATTCTGCATTTTATCAGAAACAAAAAGAAATAGGATTGGAGCGTGCTAAACTATTTTCGTGGAAGAATACGGCAACGAATCTACTTCAACTTTATCAAGAGGTCTATCAAGAAGTTTGTAAATCAAAGAATTAATGAAAGACAAAGAATCGATACGAAAGGATTTGAAAGACAACCCGAGGCTGAAACGATGGTTGGACTTTCTCATCATGAATCAACGGGATGCACGTCCGCGTTGGTATATCCGGATGCTGGCTCCATTGTATCAGCGTCGGGGATATGGATCAAAAATTTATCGTAGCGTGAGAATGGACACGCCACCCTACCGGAACTTCTCTTTAGGGAGACAAAGTGTGATAGAGTCATTCTGTTGTATTAACAACGCTGTCGGTGATATTGTCATTGGCGATTATACCCGTATTGGCATCCATAATACGATTATCGGTCCCGTGACTATCGGCAGTCATGTGAATCTCGCACAAGGGATTGTCATCACCGCCCTAAATCACAACTTTGAAGATACAGGCCTACGTATCGACGAACAGGGAATATCCACCCAACCTGTTGTGATTGGTGATGATGTATGGATCGGTGCCAATGCCGTGATACTGCCTGGTGTGACGATAGGTCATCATGTCGTGGTGGCTGCTGGTGCCGTTGTCACGAAAGACGTTCCCGATAACTGTATCGTTGGTGGAGTTCCGGCGAAAATAATTAAGGCTATTGGCTAACTGCTAATCGCTAAAAGCCAAATAAATCAAGGGAGAGGTCCTGCCGCGGCTTCTCCTCTTCTTTTTCCTCCATCTGCTCCTCCCGGAACTGGAGCATCATCTGACGTGCATCGGCAGAGCCTTCCGTATTCAGACGGTAATAGCCCCGACGACCGGTATTCTCTATCAAAGACTGGTTGGACTTACTATTCCGTAACAGATACTGTTGTACATACGAACGGATTTCCTCATAGTCGGGCTGGGTAAAAAACGTACAGTTCATATTGTAAACATGCTTGGCAATAGCCTGCACGCTTACTCCTCCTGTTCCTGCTTCTGTGAGGATCTTCAGTATCTGCTGGTCGTAAGTCAAAAGTAGTGAAAAATGAAAAGGTAAAAAAAAGACTGGTACGCCCTGAAAGCTTACCAGCCCTTTTATGCTTTTTGATTTGATTAAGCAAGTGTAATCTTCTCGTCAGCGGCTGCGAGCTTGCCCTCTTTGAAGAGCCAACCCAGACCGAGCAGAGTCTCCTCCTCGCTGATCTTAGCTGCCTTAGCGATTTCCTTAACGGTCAGAGCCTTACCAGCTGCAGCAAGTGCCTGATAAACATCACCAGCCTTGAAACCAGCGTTCTCTGCATTAACAGCAACAGTAGCAGCAGCTTTCTTAGGAGCAGCGGCCTTCTTTACGGTTGCCTTCTTAGGCTCTTCTGCCTTAACTGCAGCGGCCTTCTTTGTAGTCTTCTTTTCTGCCATAATTCAAATAATTAATACGCTATTGAAATGTTCTCTTTAATAAGATTTATTATTTCTGTGTGCAAAATTAAGAACTTTTCAGGAAACTTGTTTCCGTACACAGCGTTAATTTTATGATTAGTTATCTATTCTTGACTTAAGTCAAGTTAGATGAACCTCTAACTGTAGCTCTTCCAACTGTTTAGCATCCAACTCACCTGGTGCATCCAACATCACATCACGACCAGAATTGTTTTTCGGGAAAGCGATGCAGTCACGGATAGAATCCAAGCCTGCCATCAGACTCACGAAGCGGTCAAGACCGAAGGCGAGACCTGCGTGAGGGGGTGCTCCATACTTAAAGGCATTGATCAAGAAGCCGAACTGTGCCATTGCTCTTTCGGGGGTAAAACCGAGTATCTGGAACATCTTCTCCTGCAACTTACCATCATGGATACGGAGGGAACCGCCACCGACTTCCACACCGTTACATACGAAGTCATAGGCCACTGCACGAACCTTCTCCGGAGCAGTATCCAATAAGGGGATATCATCAGGATTCGGCAACGTAAATGGATGGTGCGTAGCCATTAGGCGCTGCTCTTCATCACTCCACTCAAACAAGGGGAAGTCAACAATCCACAGACATACGAACTTATCCTTGTCGCGCAGGCCTAAGCGGTCACCCATCTCCAGACGGAGCGTACAAAGTTGTGTACGTGTCTTGTTCGCCTTATCACCACTGAGAATCAGTACGAGGTCGCCATCCTTGGCACCTGTCTTCTCCTTCAACTTCTGCCAAACCTCAGGCTGATAGAACTTATCTATGGATGTCTTCACTGTTCCATCGGCATTGAACTTCACATATACCAAGCCCTTGGCGCCCACCTGTGGACGCTTCACGAAGTCGGTCAACTGATCGAGTTGCTTACGCGTGTACTCTGCACATCCTGGTACGACAATACCACCGATGTATTCTGCCTCGTTGAAGACAGGGAACTCGCCTGTACCTTTCAACACGTCCATCAGTTCCACAAACTCCATTCCGAAGCGGAGATCAGGTTTATCGCTACCAAAACGATGCATCGCCTCATGCCAGGTCATGCGCTGTAACTTAGGCAACTCCACGCCACGCACCTCTTTAAACAGATGACGGGCAAGGTCTTCGAATATCTCCAAGACATCCTCCTGATCGGCAAACGACATCTCACAGTCTATCTGTGTGAACTCAGGCTGACGGTCTGCTCGCAGGTCTTCATCACGGAAGCACTTCGCAATCTGGAAGTAGCGGTCGAAACCTGATACCATCAACAACTGCTTCAGTGTCTGCGGACTCTGCGGCAGGGCATAGAACTGTCCCGGATTCATACGTGAGGGTACCACGAAGTCACGGGCACCTTCTGGTGTAGAACCAATCAGAATAGGTGTTTCCACCTCGATGAAGTTCTTGTTATCAAGGAAGTTACGAATCAGGATAGTCATACGATGACGCAGTTCCAGATTCTTACGCACGCAACTGCGACGCAAGTCCAGATAGCGATACTTCATGCGGATATCATCACCGCCGTCTGTATTATCCTCGATGGTGAACGGAGGCGTCAGACTCTCGCTCAGCACATTCAATTCCTGTGCGATAATCTCGATGTCTCCCGTCGGGATATTCTTATTCTTACTCTCACGTTCGTTGACGGTACCCTTCACCTGAATACACCACTCACGACCCAGGCGATTTGCCTTTTCGCAAAGGGCAGCATCCTTCGACTCGTCGAAGACCAACTGTGTGATACCATAACGGTCGCGCAGGTCAACGAAAGTCATACCACCCATCTTACGGGTTTTCTGTACCCATCCGGCAAGTGTCACTACACTGCCGGCATCGGCGAGTCTCAACTCACCACATGTCTTTGTCCTATACATTATTTATATATTATACTATTCTTTATCTTGCTGCCACATACTTGTGCAAAGTAGCACGTACAGCACCATTTCCGGCATACAGCTCTTTCACCATACCCTCGATTTGCTCACCCAGTCCAGCCTCGTAGAGGTTGAGTCCGAAGACATCCTTGCGAGCATACAACTTCTTCAGCGGACTCCAGTCCTGCTCTTTCTTGCCAATCTCCAATGGAGCAACAATAGCCTGCAGTTCCTCAAGCATGGGGTCTGGTGAGCAATCAAACGGTGTTCCGTCATCCTTGATACCCTTCAGATAACGGGCATAGCCTGCCAGTGTCAGCGGAATGAGTACGAGGTTCGACATATCCAGTCCACGTGCCACATACTTCTTGATGGTCTCACCGAAACGAATAGGCAGTTTCTGCGAGGTATCCATCGCGATACGCTGTGGAGCATCGGGCATGAAGGGGTTCGGCAATCTACGATTGATGACAGCACCGATGAACTCATAGGGATTCAATACGCCCGGGTCTGTCACGACAGGCATCGCCTCCATATAGCCGATTTTCTGGATAAACGGACGAAGGTCTTCATCTGCCATCTCTGCAGAGATGAGCGTATAACCTAACATACAACCATAGATAGACATCGCTGTATGCAGGGGATTCAGACATGTTGTCACCTTCATCGTCTCCACCTGATCCACTGTCTCACGGGTGGTATAGAGTGCACCGCCCAGATGCAACGGTGGACGACCGTTGGTATAATGGTCTTCGATGACGAGATACTGCACTTCCTCCGCATTCACAAACGGAGCAGTAAAGGTATGTTTCTCCGTCTCGATATAGTTGTTATCCTCGAAGCCGTCAGCCGCCAACATCTCTTTCACCTTCTCATGGGGACGAGGTGTTATCTTGTCAATCATCGACCATGGGAAGGTAATCTTCGTCTCATCCTTCAAGTAATCAAGGAATGCCTTGTCGACCAAGCCGTCATTCACCCATCGCTCTGCATAAGCAAAGACGCCAGCCTTCACCTTATCACCGTTATGTGAGCAGTTGTCCATTGACTGAATGGTAAGCGGCAGTTGACCTGCCTTGAAACGCTCCAACAACAACGCACAAACCTTACCCATCGCAAACATAGGCTTCAGTCCACGAGCCAGATCTGCCTCATTGAAGGTATAGCCTTTCTCTGTGATGGTAAACGAGATCATCTGCAACGACGGATTCTTGAATATCTCCACCAGACGCTGCCAGTCAGCAAACTGATAGTCGGCCTTCAGTGCCTCAGTGACACTAGCGATGACCTTCTTTTCAATAGAACCATCTGAACAGAGGTTCACGCAAAGCGACAGGTTATTATAGGGTGTGTATGCCTTATCAACAACTTCAAAGTCAAAGGTCTCTGCCACAATGACACCACGATCATACTGACCAGTATTCAGTGCATCGTTCAAGATGGCGGCAGGAAAAGCACGGAAGATGTTTCCACCGCCAAAGTGTACCCATGTAGGTTCCTTGGCAGTCTTCTCACGTACTGCCTTAATGTCAAACTTCGGAAGCTGGTAGCCTTTTGCTTCCCATTCCACAACATTGAAGTTGCCACTTAAAATATCGTTTAGTTTCATATTAATCAAAGAATCCCGGTTGTTTATACTCAATTCCTAACTCACGGTCAACAGTGGCAAGGATGCCCTGCACTTGTCCGAGGGCGAACATACGACCCAAGAGGGTATAGCCTGCATTATGTCCGTGACTGCTCTCATCGAAGACACCACCCTGCTGATCCGTAAACGTCATACCATGATCGACGCGCATCGGCAATTCAGGGTTCTCCTGCTCAAAAATTCTACAGAGCTCAATCAAGTCGGCACGACCGCCCAGGTGGCTGGCCTCCGTGAAATCGCCATTGGGGAAGATATGACAGGAGCGCAGGTGTACGAAGTGAGTGCGTGATGCAAACTTCTTGGCGAGTTCCACCACGTTGTTATAGGCTCCTGCACTCAGCGAACCTGCGCAGAAAGTGAGACCGTTGTGCTTGTTGGGCACGGCATCGAGGAACCATTGGATATCTTCCTCTGTACGGACGATGCGAGGCAGACCGAGAATCTCGATGGGAGGATCGTCGGGATGCACACACATATTCATATTACACTCCTCACAGACAGGCATGATTGCCTCGAGGAAGTATTTCATATTGGCACGGAGCTGTGCCTTGTCGATACCTTTGTAAAGATCAAGGAACTCACGGAACTTCTGGACAGGAGCCTCATCATTCTCACTGAAGTTTCCACTGACGAAACCCTGCGTCTTGATAACGATATTCTCCACCAGCTTATGGTCTTTCTCAGGAGTCATCGTCTTTGCCAGTTCATCACATTCTGCAAGTACGTTCCTATTGATCTTTTCTCCTTTATCATTTTTCATTTCGAAGGCAGCCCATTCCTCACGGGCACCCGGACGTTTCAGGATATAGATGTCAAAATAGGCAAACTCGGCATAGTTGAAATACAGGTTCGTGGCACCGTTGGGATTGTCGTGGAACAAATCCGTACGCGCCCAGTCCAATACCGGCATGAAGTTATAGCAGATGCAGTGGATGCCTTCTGCCGAAAGGTTGCGCAGGCTCTGCTTGTATACCTCTATCTGCTCGTCCCGGTCTGGACCGCCATACTTGATGGTCTCCACCACGGGAAGACTCTCCACCACGCTCCAGCGCATACCATAACTCTCGATATACTCACGCAGGTCACGGATATTCTCACGGGTCCAAACCTGACCTAAAGGCACATCGTGCAAGGCTGTCACAATGCCTTCCACACCAATCTGTCTCAACTGGGCAAGAGTAATCTTATCCTTCTTGCCAAACCATCTCCATGTTCTTTCCATAATACCTTATTTATTATTGTGGTGCAAAATTACTGCGAAATTTTGAGATTGCCAAATATTTTTCATACCTTTGAGATAAATCTCGAAAATACTCACGTTCGAAAAAGTCCAAATTATTTGGTTTTTTGCTCACTTATTCGTATTTTTGCACCTCAAAAAACATTAATACTAACTCAACTATGCCCAGAAGTCAAGGTATACCTTACGAAATTCATCCGAGTCCTAAGAAAGACAAGGACGGGAAGGCATTGCTCTATGTGCGCCCCAAAAAACATAACAAGATCAGTTCGAATGGAATTGAGGAGTTCTGCCACAACCACCTGGCACTCCCCCTCGGCGAGTTCAAACGCGTGTTCATAGCTTTCCAGGAAGCTGCCAAGTGGTATCTCGGGGACGGGATGACGGTGGAGACACCCATCGGCACCTTCGCTCCTGTCATCCGACTGCGTCGCGAAGAGACGGATCCGAAGAAGATCACGGCGAAAGATGTCTATTTCGACACCATCAACTTCACGCCTAACAAGGATTTCCTCCTTGCCGTTACTGATCGTGTGAGGGGCTTCCATAAGGTGAGCGACGCGTGTGGCAATAGCCAGATGTACGACAAAGAACTGATGCGGCGCATCGTCAACAATGTCCTTGAGCGTGGCAACGGCATGATTACCGCCAGACAGTTTCAGGCACTCAGCGGTCTTCGCTACCATTCAGCACGCCAGTGTCTGGATGACTTATGCGGAGGTGAAAGCCCCATCTTGCAGAGAGACAAGATGGGACGGACATACGTTTATTATCGGAAGTAGGTTTTCTGCTACGGCTGCACATATCTGATCCTGTAGCTGAACATATTTGCAGCTATAGGTGCACATATTTTCACCTATAGCTGCAAGATGGTTAGGATGCCACTTTCTCCGCGTAAGTGCCGTCCAAACGCCTCGTTACAACGGCACTTTCTCCCTTGAAGTGCCGTTGTAACGTTTGGTTATGATCTACTCCTCCACGCTGTCATACGGATTGCCGTCCGTGTCGCGGGCTTGGCGGGCATCGTCGGGGTCAAGGGGAGTCTTGCCACTAACCTTGACGTTGTAGTCGGCAATGGCTCCTAAGAAACCTGCATAGAATTCGACAGGTTGTGTAATCTGTGCCTCACTAAGCATCCATTGTGCTTCCTTAGTCTCTTTATATGCCTGGTCGTAGGCACTCTTCCATGAACGATATGCAGACATCATCGTGCCTTTGACGTAGTCGAGCAAAGCACCTATCTCACGATGATACATAGGGATATACTCTGCATAGTAGGCATTCTCATTCTCCCATATCTCCAGTTTGACTTGCTTTGCCTGTGCCTCAACAGCCTTCAATGCTGCCCTGTTGTCCTTTCCTCCATCAGCCTGCCCGACCCACAACTCTTCAAGTTTTGCTGCTAATTGTCCCAGTCGTTTATGCAGAGCCTCATCTTTAGCCTTGTATTTCCGATTCCAGAGCGAGTCGCCATAATGCATGATATGCGTTAAATCTTTGTGTTCTGTTACGTGTTTGGTAGTATGCTCCATCTCTTCTACAGCACCCATAATGCGCTTGGCCGTTGTCTGACTGACCTTAGACTTCTTCATATCCTCCTTCATCTTGGCAGTCGTCGACTCGGCAAGTCCGGACATCTGCATGAACTGAACACGCTCTTTGTCCGTCATGCCTTGCATGAATCTCATGTCATCTACCGTCATACCACCCGTCATGTGTGCCATCACTTTATTGGTTAGAGCCTGCTGCTCTGCCTGTGACATCTTTCCACTCTGCATCTTCTTGATGTCAGCCTCACTCAATCCATACTGAGCCAGTTGACCCTTCATAGCCTGCTTGGCAACACGTTCCTGCTGATCCTTCGACATGTGTGCCATTTGTCCCTTTGTTACATTTGTGCCAGGTACCTTTTCCCTATAAAGTACATTCTTATAATGAAGTAAATCACTCTCGCCTATCTTGCCCATCATCTCTGCCCCACTCTTCATAATGCCCTCAACAGACTCCAAGAAATCCTTTAGGGGTATTTCTGCATCTTCATTGTCAGGACGACGATATTCCTTATCTTCTTGGATAATCTGGTTGATACTTGGAAGTTCAGGGAACTGCGCAATCCAAGCCTCTGGTGTCATCTGCGCCTTCACGCTCATTGCTGTCGTGAGCATGGCGATAGAAATAAGCATCTTTTTCATAGTCGTATGTTTTACGTTATTGTTTAATCATGTGGTTTGGGTTCCGTCTTGACGAGTTTGAACGTCTTCTTGTCATAGTAGTCAATCTTGTCGTCGAAGCGTTCCATCTCGAGATAAGTCTCCATATAGTCCCATATTCCCCTGTATTTCATGGGAACCACCATCTTGGCAAGACCATCGTCTATGATGCCAAAATTCTTGCCATCCTTGGATATTTCAAAATAAGCGTGGTATTTCACTCTCGCGAACTCGAAGGGAAACAGCATCTTGTTGTCGAAATCGACAAAGCCCCATTTGTCACCTTTAGTATAAGCACAAATACCATTCTCGCCTCCATCGTGGTATCCCATGCATCCAGTGTAAACGAAAGGGATGCGCACTCTGCCATCATAGCCACACGCGCCCAGACGGACATTCCCGTTCTTGTCCTTCATCGCTAGGAATATCATGTCCCAACTCTCCCTGTCGTCCACATCACTGTATATCGGCATAAGGATGACGTTGCCGTCATAGTCTATGGTTCCCCATGAGAATTTGTTCTCTTCCGGTGTCTTCACACGCTTGAAGGCATCAGGCTCCAAAGGACCATAGCATGCACCTGTCTGGACGGCATAAAGTCCTCTGCCAATATCCTTATAGGCTGTGTAGGTGCGCTTGCCCTGTGAGATATTGGTGAGCTTCTTGAGCAGTTCCTTCGGGTCGTAGGTATATTCCTTCACATCCTCATCGACATGACCGTTATATTCGGCACGCATCCTCTCCACCTCCTTGAGTTGTGCCTTCAGTTCGTCAGCCATCTCAGGGTGTTCCTTGATCATCTTGTTCACCTCGGCAATCACATCGTCTATCTCCTTGTTGACTCCTGAAGCACTAGCGTTGATACTCATCGTGGTGAACTCCTTGGCAAATGTCTCATACTGGCGATAGAGGCTTCTATTCCTGTTCAGCACAGCATCGTCGAACAACAGATACTGCTGCAGGGCATTATCCCTGTCCGTCCCATTCGTTGCAGCAAAATACAGGGCAGTGACATTCTCCCAGCGCATCTCCCTCTCCTGCGCTGCCACAGACAAGGACAACAGAGAAAGCAGTCCCATTACGAAAAACATTCTCTTCATACGTATACCTTATTTATATATTACGCCCTGACATCTTTGCGACATCAGGGCGGAATATGATTTTCTTCTTATTTATCGCTTGACAAACACTACGCGGCGGTTCTGGGCGCGGCCTGCCTCAGTGCTGTTGTCAGCAACGGGCTCGTGAGAGCCTTTACCCACAGCCTTCAGGTTGAAGCCATCAACGCCTAAGCCTTCGAGTGCCTTGACGATAGCCTCGGCACGTTGTTGTGACAACGGATCGTTAATCTTGTCAGAGCCTTGGTTGTCCGTATGACCTTGAACTTCGAAGCGAACATTTGGATTCTTCTTCATATAGTCTGCCACCTTCATGATCTCAATCATCGACTCCTGCTTCAGGGTAGCCTTACCCGTATCAAACAAAATGTTGTTAGTTACAAACTTACCTGTCTCCTGAATGGCCTTCTCTACAGCAGAAACATCCTGTGCATCACGATCATAGAGCGCAACGGCACCCTTGGCAATCACCACATTGCGGATGAAGGTGAGGTTAATATAGTCAAAGGGGACCTGGAAGCACATCCATGTGGGTTGGTTGACACGCGGCAGGTTCACCACACGCTTGTCGTTGAAGTAGACCTTCAGGGCTCGTTTGTTAAACGACAATGCCACATGGTTCCAGCCCTTCTTGAACGAGTAGTCAAAATCGCCCTTCTTGTCTCCATTAAAGTAATAAGTATGCTCTGAAGAAGAACAAACGCCATGAGTGAGGACAAATGCCGTCAGATCACCACCGTCACCTCCTGTTTGAGGAAATTCAGAACGGTCCTTAGTAACGGCAAGAATCAGCTTCATGTCGTTCAGACCAATATAGTCGTCATTGCCCGGAACCTTACTGGTGGGCCAGTAGTAGAAGTCATACTCGATGGTGAACTCCTCCGGCAGATAGGCTCCCTGCTCCTTGATAAGCGGCTGCACCTGGGCATTGTCCGTCAGATTGATGGCTTTCACACCACCCAGTGTCTTGGTTTCTACCGTGCCTTGGAAAATATCCCACTTAGAAGGGAACTCGCCTACTTGCTCAGCCGTCACATCATCTTGGAACATAATGACACTACCACGCTTGAAATCAGATGCTGTTGCTGTTGTAGGATTATCATCAGCTTCCTCAACCTGGGGCTCGTCAGCTTCTTCGTTCTTAGATTTCTTGGTTTTGCCTTTCTTGCCCTTTACGGCATCAACGGCTTCGTCTTTTGCCTTGTCGACAGCTTTGTCAACGGCTTGATCCACCTTACTCTCTGCCTTCGACTTAGCCCTGTCTACCACACTTCCACCGAGTCGACCCAGCCAACCTTGTGCGCTCACCTCTGCCGGTATTGCCACAAAGGCAATCAGTACGGCAATCATCATCAGTTTCTTCATGATTCTTTTGGTTTAAAGTTATTCAATTGATGGCAAAGGTATAGAAAGTTCTGTGAATAAAGAAAATAAAAACGCTAAGAAAAGTTAATACGATAGGACACGGTCTATAATTATTAAAAATACTGAAAATCAAACCGTAAATGATAGAAGTTTGAAGAAAAACGCTTACATTTGCAGCGAATTAATTGACTTAAAAGACTAACGAAATGAAAAAGATTATCTTGATGACTGTGTTGCTGGTATGTGGCATGACGGCAGTCTTCGCCCAGAAACCTGCACAGATTAAGTTTGATAAGACTACTCATAACTTCGGCACTTTCTCTGAAAGTAACCCTGTTGTATCATGTACTTTCGCCTTCACCAATGTAGGCGAGCAGCCTTTGGTTATCAATCAGGCAGTGGCAAGTTGCGGATGCACCGTGCCTGAATATACCAAGACACCCATCCAGCCAGGTGAGAAGGGTGAGATTAAGGTAACATATAATGGTACAGGAAAGTTCCCTGGCCACTTCAAGAAGTCTATCACTGTACGCACCAATGGTGCTGTGGAGATGACCCGCCTGTATATTGAGGGAGATATGACGGAAGCGAAATAAGTGAAAAACGAAAAGTAAACGAAGAAGGCATCGCGGATTGCGATGCCTCTTTGTTTAGAACGAATAGCTCAAGCCCAATGAGCAGTATTCCATAAACTGCCAATAGGTACCATCGTCATCGATATTCTCAGCATCGTCGAAGCGAGGATAGAGGAACAGATTGGCTGAGATATACTTCGTCACCTTAAACTCTATCTGATTCTCCCACTCTATCAAGGCACGATGATAAGACGTATAGGCATAGAGACGACTCTTCCACGTCAGGTTATCTGTCAATGCCCACTTGATATCGCCAGTAAACTGCGCACCAAACTCATGTAATGTGTGCTTACCCTTCATACCATAGAGGTCGACTAGTTCTGAACGGCCCATATATCGGAGGTTATAAGCAAGAGGCAGGAAGTTCAACGTACCTGTCAACTTACCATCCAGTGCTTTCAACTTATACTCCATACCCAAACCAACATTCAGGTCGAAGGGTGAAAAGAAATCGGAATACACAAATGGATCGTTGGCCTTAAAACTCTTTGCAAACTGCGTGTAGGCAAGCAACTGGAGGCTATAGTACCATTTCTTCGAGGCCTGCATGCCTAACTTACTCGTCAGACGCAGCAAGTCATTGGTTGCCTTTACTTTATGAACAGTATCAGAGCGCGAGGTCAGAAAACCGAGTTTCATCTCCAACTTATTCTCCCACGTATAACGGTCCTTGTCATTATAATTCAGTTCCAGCGTCACAACACCCAAACCAGAATAGTTACTCTCACCACCTTTATACCAGTTGTCTGAGACATAGTTCTGCATGACCTGTAGGGAGCCATCGAACTTGAACTGCCAGAAATTAGGCTTAGTGATGACGATACCAACAGGTACCACCTCCGGCTCGTCGGGAAGCGGCTCTACATGCTCTACCATCTCCACATTCTGTTTCACCTCTTGGTTGACATCCTCACGTACCGACCCCACCTGATTGAGATGACTTTCCGTATTCCTGATCAGGTCTGGGCGACGCATATAGAGATTCATCATCGCCTCGTCGATAGCATCCGTCACCTCATCACCCGTCTCCGGATGGAGCGACAACGACTTATTAGCACCTGAGTGATAGAAGGTGGCAGGGACAAACAAACGATAGTATCGTCCGTCTGACAATTCTTTCTGCAACGAGTCGTTCTTCTGTTGAGCGGCATCCAATTGCTGTCGTAAGACGGCAAGGGAGTCGGTATAGTCCTTCAGTATCTTCTGCGTATTCTGGCGGATATTCTGTGCAGTAGTAATCTGCGTCATCAACAGCCCAATCAGCAGTAGAAATATATTTCTTTTTCTCATTATCTTGTCTATTTTGCGTGGCAAAGATACAAAAAAAGTTCATAATTCATAGTTCAAAGTTCATATTTTTTTCGTACCTTTGCACCTTGTATGCAATTTGAGAAGAAATAATATATAAATATGAATAGAGATACGATTATCGGCTTTGTCCTTATCGCACTGGTACTGATTGGGTTCAGTTGGTATAACAGTCCTTCGAAAGAGGATCTGGAGCTTGCACGTATACAGGACTCCATCGCAGCCGTACAACAGGAAAACGCCAAGAAGGCACAGGAAGCTGCCGCCAAGCAGAAACAAGAAGAGAAGGATACTGCCAAAGTTGACTCCACAGCCCTTTTCTATGGGGCATTGAACGGAACATCCCAGCAGGTCGTCCTGAAGAATGGCAAACTGGAACTGACCCTTGATACGAAAGGTGGTGTCATCAAAAAGGCGAAGATTATGGACTTCAAGGACCTGAACGACGAGAAGGACTTGACCCTCTTTGACGGGGATGACCAGAACCTGAACTTCATGCTGACAGGTAAACAGGACAACATCGTCACTGCCGACCTCTATTTCACACCCACCGAACAGACTGACTCTACCGTGACGATGACGGCATCGGCAGGGAATGGCGGACAAGTCATCCTGAAATACAACCTCGGCAAGGACTATATGCTTGCTTTCTCACTGCAAGCCAAAGGACTCGCCAATGCCTTCGCCCCCTCCTATAAGGAGATGGAGATAGAATGGACAGACCATTGTCGCCAACATGAGAAGGGCTTTTCGTTTGAGAACCGTTATACCGGCATCTTCTATAAGGAGGTTAAGGGCGACACCGACAACCTGTCGGAGTCTTCTGACGAGAACGAGACTATTGAAGAGGAACTCGACTGGGTGGCTTTCCGCAACCAGTTCTTCAGTATTGCCCTGATTTCCAAGGACAATTTCGCCAAGAACGCCAATCTCATCAGTACGCTCGACCTAAAGGGGACCGGCTATCTGAAACAGTTTGACACCAAGCTCAAGACGGCCTTTGACCCCACGGGAGCGAAGCCCTCAGAGTTTGAGATGTATATCGGTCCCAATAACTTCCGACTCATTCAGAAAGTGGAACAACAGAGCCAGTTCGGCAAAGACCTCGACTTGGAGCAGTTGGTAAATTTAGGATGGTGGCTCTTCCGACTCATCAACCGCTGGTTCACGCTGTATGTCTTCGACTGGCTTGCCAGCTTCGGCTTCAGCATGGGTATCGTACTGATTCTGATTACCATCCTTTTGAAAGTCATTACCTATCCGATGGTCAAGAAGTCGTATATGTCATCCGCGAAGATGCGCGTCCTCAAGCCCAAACTGGAAGAGGCCACCAAACAGTATGACAAGCCTGAGGACCAGATGAAGAAACAACAGGAGATGATGTCACTGTATTCTAAATACGGTGTCAGTCCGATGGGAGGCTGTCTGCCTATGCTTATCCAGATGCCTATCTGGATTGCGATGTTCTGGTTTGTGCCCAATGCCATCCAGTTGCGCGGACAGAGTTTCCTGTGGATGGACGACCTGTCGACCTACGACCCCATCATTGAATGGACAAACAACATCTGGGGTATCGGCGACCACCTGTCACTGACCTGTATCCTGTTCTGTGCCGCACAGCTCATCTATACGTGGATCAGCATGCGTCAGCAAAAAGACCAGATGATCGGGGCACAGGCAGAGCAGATGAAGGTGATGCAGTGGATGATGTATATCATGCCGCTGATGTTCTTCTTCATCTTCAACGACTACTCATCAGGTCTGAACTTCTACTACTTCATCTCACTGTTCTTCTCCGCAGCCATTATGTGGACACTCCGCAAGACGACCGATGATGCGAAGCTACTCGCCATTCTGGAAGCAAAATATCAGGAGAACAAGAATAATCCCAAGAAGCAGAGCGGTCTCGCCGCCCGCTTAGAGGCAATGCAGAAGCAACAAGAAGAACTGAAGCGTCAGCGACAGAACGGATTTAGGAAATAGCCAACGGCTAATAGCTAATAGCAAACAGCAAAATTATGAAGATTGGATTTGACAACGAGAAATATCTGAAGATACAGTCAGAGCATATCAGGGAGCGTATCGCCCAGTTTAATGGAAAACTATACTTGGAGTTAGGTGGAAAACTCTTCGACGACCATCATGCCTCCCGTGTACTGCCGGGCTTCAAGCCCGACTCAAAATTGAGGATGTTCGCCCAGTTGCGTGACAGCATTGAGATCATCATTGTCGTGAATGCCGAGGATATCGAGCGGAACAAGGTACGTGCCGACTTAGGCATCACATACGACGAGGATGTGCTGCGCCTGCGTGACGAGTTCATGAGTCGTGACTTCATGGTAGGCTCCGTCGTCATCACCCACTATAACGGTCAACAGGCTGCAGACCAGTTCCGCCGCCGTTTAGAGCGTATGGGTATCAAATCCTACTTCCACTACCTCATCGACGGCTATCCCCACAGTGTAGACCTGATAGCCAGTGATGAGGGCTTCGGCAAGAACGACTATGTAGAAACTTCACGCGAGCTGGTCATCGTAACGGCTCCCGGTCCTGGCTCTGGCAAGATGGCAGTATGCCTCTCCCAGTTGTATAACGAGCATAAGCGTGGCATCCGTGCAGGCTATGCGAAGTTTGAGACTTTCCCAGTATGGAACCTGCCGTTGAAGCATCCTGTGAATATTGCCTACGAAGCTGCCACTGCCGACCTCAACGATGTGAACATGATCGACCCGTTCCATCTGGAGGCATACGGCAAGACAGCCATCAATTACAACCGTGATATCGAGATATTCCCTGTACTCAACGCTCTCTTCGAGGGTATCTACGGAGAGAATCCCTATAAGTCGCCTACCGATATGGGCGTGAACATGGTTGGCTTCTGTATCAGTGACGACGAGGTATGCTGCAATGCTTCCAAAGATGAGATTATCCGTCGCTACTATGCCGCTACCAACAAGATGGCAGACGGAGCAGACAACGAGGCAGAGGTGCATAAGATCCAGATGCTCTTCAATCAGGCGAAGATAACGACAGCCGATCGTCGCACTACTGTTGCCGCCAATGAGCGTAAGGCTGAGACCAACGGTCCTGCATCAGCCATGGAACTGGAAGACGGTACCATCATCACGGCAAAGACGACTACCCTGTTAGGATGTAGTGCCGCCCTGATACTGAATGTTATCAAGCACCTTGCCGGCATCGGTCATGACGTGAAACTCATACCGCAGAGTATGATAGAGCCTATCCAGAAGACAAAGATAGAGTATTTAGGCGGCAATAACCCCCGTCTGCATACCGATGAGGTATTGGTGGCACTCAGTGTGCTATCGCAGAACGATGACCAGTGTCGTCGTGCCTTGGAACAACTTCCTAAGTTACGTGACTGTCAAGTACATACGACGATTATGTTAGGGGAAGTCGACCGCAAGATCTTCAAGAAATTAGGATGCGGATTGACTTGTGATCCTATCAAGAAGAAATAACAAAAATCCTGAGCGTTTGCTCAGGATTTTTGTTATTTAATCATCAGACTCAGTATCGTCAGGTCATCATTAGGATCGGCACCATTGCGGTGTTTGTTCACCTCATCCATCAGTTTCAGTACCACCTTCTTGGCATTGTCTAACGACGGGTCGCTCAGTACTTCAATGATACGTTCATCGCTGAACTGTTCCTGTTCCTTATTCTCTGCCTCATTGAGTCCGTCAGAATAGATAAGGAACGGAATTCCACGGATATCATCAATAGTCTCTCCCACAAATTCCAGTCCTGGCCACAGACCGACAGGTGCATTCGACTCCACCTCCATGAACTTGGGAGGATTGCCGTATACCGGCGGGTTATGTCCTGCATTACAATAGTCCATACGACCTGTCTTCAGGTCTATCAGTCCCATAAACATCGTGACAAACATACCCTGGTCGTTATTCTCCGTCAGTGCGTTGTTCATACGCGTGGCAATAGCTGCAGGTTTCATGTGCTCCGAACCGAGGGTACGGAACATACGGTTCGCCTGTGCCATGAACAACGAGGCGGGAACACCCTTGCCTGACACATCGCCCAGGCAGAAATACAACTCATCGCCCAATAACTGATAACCGTAAAGGTCACCGCCGATCTCCTTAGCTGGTGTCATTGCGGCATACATATCGATATTCTCGCGATCGGGGAACACATTCGGTACCATCGACATCTGGATATCACGGGCAATACGTAACTCACTCTGGATACGCTCCTTGATCTGCGTCGTCTCCTCCAACTGGTCATAGGCAACCTGTAACTTAGCATGCGCCTCCTCCAGTCGTCCATGAGCCGCTGCCAACTTATGAGCCGCCTTACGCTTATGGAAGATATAAATCAGGAAGAAGACGATAATCAGGACTAAGGCAACACCCGTGCTAACCAGTCGCTGTTGGGTGAGTTTCATTTCCTTCTCGGCAATCTCTGCCTCCTTGCCCTGTGTGTCGTAGAGTGTGGCAAGCTCTGCCGTGGCACTGCTCTTCTGACCCGTAATTGCAGAGTCGAGCAATTCCAGGATACGTGTTCCAGCCACCCGTGCCGAGTCTTTACGCCCAGCCTCAGCATTGGCATGGTACTTGGGAAGCATATAGAGTTGGATATTATCCAGTGACATCTCCATACCCCAGTCACTGATCGCCTTATCCAGGAAACGGTAGTTATCAGCCGCCTCCTGATAACGTTTGGCAACCATCAGGTAGTCGTTACCCAGAATCTTACCGGAAGGCGTATGAGCAAACTTCGTCTCCTTGAAACGCTGATAGGCCTCAGCGGCCTCCTTCGACTTATGCAGTCCCTCCTGGGCAATGGCACGCATGATCTCGATACGTCCCTGATATTCGTCGAAATACTCCTTACGTGCATCGGGACGCTCACGGTACTTACTCAACAGCATCTCCGTGCGGTCAATCCAATAGATAGACTCCGCATAACGACGGGTATTGATATATGCCTGACTGGTATATACCGTACCCAGCACTGCCTCCTGGAATCCACGACCGGTAGTATCCGTCTGCCAGCGATTGGCATAGTGACCACGAGCAGTGACAAAACTTTCCTTCGCCTCCTCGTCACGTCCCAGGTTCAATTGGCAACAGCCGATATTATTCAGCAGGATGGCATAGTCGATGTCTGAGCCTATCCCCGTCTTATCCATCCTCTTCACAGCAGGGATGGCTACCTGCAAGGATCCTTCAAAATCGCCCTTTACCAACAATATCTCAGACAGGCGACGGGCACACTTGTTGTAGCTCAACTGGTCCAGAGCCGTCTTGACCTCACACTCCAATGCCTTGCGATAACAAAGTTCTGCCATACGATACTGTCCCTCATGGTAATACGCCACACCACGCCAACGGTTGGCATTAAGCGGAGAGATATCCCCGACAATCTCAAAACTGTCGGCAACAGCCCTCAAACGTTCATAGTTCATCGCCACACCAATGTTAAACAGAACACTGTCGGCACGACTAGCCCGTACTTCACGGCGTTTGGCACTATCGCACGATATCCCACTGGAGATGAGGAGCAATAGTGCAAGTATCGTATAGAACGACTTTTTCTTCAATAACATACGCATTAATAGCTACAATACGATGCAAAGATACGAATAAGTGGGCAAAGCGCAAAAGAAAAGAAATATTTTCTTTTCATTTACGAATTATTTTGTACCTTTGCATTCAATATCCACATCTTATGAAAAGATTACTGACCATCGCAGCTATGGTATTAGGGTTAATGCCTGCCGCTATCAACGCACAAGAAGACGTGATTGGAAAGAGTAGTATTCAATTGAAAAGCCGGATGATGACCCCGGAAGCCCTCTGGGCAATGGGACGCATCGGTACCGTTGAGGCATCTCCCGACGGCAAGCGTGTTGTCTATCAGGTAGGTTACTACAGTGTGAAGGCGAACAAGAGCCGTCAGGTCATCTATGTCATGGATGCCGATGGTGCCAACAGCCGACAACTGACAGCCAAAGGTTCCAAAAGCGAGACAGATCCGACATGGTTGGATAATGAGACCATCGCCTTTATATCCGACGGTGAGATATGGTCGATGAAAGCCAACGGTTCCGACCGCAGGCAGTTGTCGAAAACGGACGGCAAAGTGGAGGGTTTCAAGTTCTCACCCGACCGTACGAAGGTCATCATCCTCCAGAGCATCCCCTTCCACGAGGTCATCCAGAAGAATCCCGACGACCTGCCCAAGGCAACGGGTCGCCGGGTCACTGACCTAATGTACCGTCATTGGGACCACTATGTGGAAAGCATCCAGCATCCGTTTGTCTGTTCAGTAAGCGGCTGTGACATAGCCGCAGACGCAACTGACATCCTTGAGGGCGAGCCTTACGAGTGTCCGATGGAACCGTTCGGCGGTATTGAGCAACTTGCCTGGAGTCCTGACTCCAAGACTATTGCCTATACCTGTCGTAAGAAGACGGGACTGGAGTACTCCATTTCCACCGACTCCGATATCTATCTTTATAATATAGGTACGCGTAAAACCACGAATCTCTGTAAGCCCGAGGGCTATGTGTCTCCCAAGGTAGATCCTACCATCACACTCGCCACACAGGCTGTCAATGCCAAGGATAACCTGAAGAATAACGTGGGCTACGACCAGAACCCGCAGTTCTCACCAGATGGCAAATATATTGCTTGGCTGTCGATGGAGCGTGACGGTTATGAGGCCGACCTTAACCGTTTGTGTATTTGTGATTTAGCAACAGGCACGAAACGCTACCTCAATTGGCAAAGTGACATCGATGCCTTCTGTTGGGCTCCTACTGCTGTCGGCAAAAAACTGAAAGCTGCTGACCCACAGTTCTATTTTCTGAGCGTATGGCACGGCTGCTGCAACATGTATGCAGCCAGCAACAAGGGCGACGTAACACAGCTCACCGAGACGTGGGACGACTGGACGAGTCTGCAGCTAGCCAATGACGGCAGGCATATCCTCGGAACCCGTCAGAGTCTGTCAGCACCTACGGACATCTATCGTGTCCTTCCCCAGCCAAAAGCAACAATAGAACAACTCACCTTCGAGAACAAACATATCCTCGACCAACTGACTTTCGGTAAAATGCAGCAGTACTGGGTTCCGACGACCGATGGTAAGGAGGAACTCGTCTGGGTGATGCTGCCTGCCAACTATGAGGAAGGAAAGAAATACCCCACTCTGCTTTTCTGTGAGGGAGGACCGCAGAGTCCCGTCAGCCAGTTCTGGAGCTACCGCTGGAACTTCCAGATGATGGCAGCCAATGGTTATGTGGTGATTGCCCCCAACCGTCACGGACTCCCTGGTTTCGGACAGGAATGGAAAGAACAGATTAGCGGTGACTGGACGGGGCAGTGTATGAACGACTATCTCTCGGCCATCGACTTTGCTGCAGACTCACTACCCTTCGTCGACAAAGACCGCCTCGGTGCTGTCGGCGCCTCTTTCGGCGGCTTTAGTGTCTATTACCTCGCTGGCATCCACGAGAAACGTTTCAAGGCATTCATTGCCCATGACGGTGCCTTCAACCTGGCCGCCATGTACTTGGAGACCGAGGAGAACTGGTTCAGCAACTGGGAGTATGACGAGGCTTACTGGCACCGTCCGCAGATGCCACGCGCCAAGAAGACCTATCATGACTCGCCGCATAAGATGGTGGAGAAATGGGATACACCTATTCTGTGTATCCATGGTGAGAAAGACTACCGCATCAACTATACGCAAGGTATGGCTGCCTTCAATGCTGCCCGTATGAAGGGTATTCCGGCAGAGTTCCTGGTTTTCCCCGACGAGAACCACTGGGTATTGAAGCCCCAGAATGGTATTCTTTGGCAGCGCACGTTCTTTGACTGGCTGGACCGTTGGCTGAAATAATATAATAATAAAATAAAATGACTCAAGCAATTCAAAAAACCTTACGTGACAGTGCCGGCATGCGCTGGACTGCCCTGCTGCTCTTGGCTCTCGCCATGTTCTGCAGCTACATCTTCATGGACATCCTCTCACCTATCAAGGACCTGATGCAGGAGACCCGCAGCTGGGACTCTACTGCCTTCGGTACCATGCAGGGCTCTGAGGTGTTCCTCAACGTCTTCGTGTTCTTCCTTATCTTTGCCGGTATCATCCTCGACAAGATGGGTGTCCGCTTCACTGCCGTGCTTAGTGCCGCCGTCATGCTCGTCGGAGCGTGTGTCAAATGGTATGCCGTCAGTGAGGGCTTTATCGGCAGTGGACTGGAGACTTGGTTTACCAATAACCTCAACTACATCCCTATCTTTGACGAGTTGGGCGTGTCACCCTTCTATGCCGGTATGCCTGCCTCTGCGAAGTTTGCCGCCTGCGGCTTTATGATCTTTGGCTGTGGTTGTGAGATGGCAGGTATCACGGTATCCCGTGGTATCGTGAAGTGGTTCAAGGGACGTGAGATGGCACTCGCCATGGGTTCCGAGATGGCACTCGCCCGTCTGGGTGTTGCCACCTGTATGATCTTTTCTCCGTTCTTTGCCAAGTTAGGCGGAAACATTAGCGTCAGCCGCAGTGTTGCCTTCGGTGTCGTCCTGATGTGTATCGCCCTCATCATGACGATTGTCTATTTCTTCATGGACAAGAAGCTCGACAGTCAGACTGGTGAGGCAGAGGAGAAAGACGATCCCTTCCGCATCAAGGACCTCGGACAGATTCTCACCTCCAGTGGTTTCTGGCTTGTCGCCCTGTTGTGTGTCCTTTACTACAGTGCGATTTTCCCCTTCCAGAAGTATGCCGTCAACATGTTGCAGTGTAACCTCACGCTGACGGCTCCTGCAGAAGGTACCTTCTGGGCTGGTGACAGTGTCACCATCGTCCAGTATATCATCATGCTGATAGTGGCAGGAGTCGGTTTTGCCAGCAACTTCCAGAAGTCAAAGGGTCGCCAGTATGGCATGCTCGCTCTCTCCATCATCGCCCTCGTCACCTATTGCTATATGGGCTATATGCGTCAGAGTGCAGAGTCTATCTTCGCTGTCTTCCCCCTGCTTGCCGTGCTCATCACTCCTATCCTCGGCAGTTATGTCGACCATAAAGGAAAGGCTGCCTCGATGCTCGTCCTCGGCTCGTTATTGCTGATAGCCTGTCACCTCACCTTCGCCTTCATCCTCCCGATGTTCAAGGGTAATGCCGTCGGCGGTATCATCATCGCCTACGCCACCATCCTCGTCCTCGGCTCCAGCTTCTCACTGGTACCTGCATCGTTATGGCCCAGTGTACCCAAGCTCGTTGATGCAAAGGTTATCGGTTCTGCCTACGCACTGATTTTCTGGATACAGAACATCGGTCTGTGGCTGTTCCCCTTGTTGATTGGCAAGGTTCTCGACGACACCAACCCGGGAGTCACCGACCCCACGAAGTTCGACTATACCGCCCCGTTGGTGATGCTCGCCTGCTTGGGTGTTGCCGCCCTTATCCTCGGCTTCGTCCTGAAGGCCGTCGACAAGAAGAAAGGTATCGGACTGGAAGAGCCGAATATTAAGTGAAAAGTGAAGAATGATGAAACGATTATTGGCATTTAGCTTTTGGCTTTTAGCGATGGGCATTTGTGTCGCACAGGCACAAAGCAAGGATGACCAGTTAAAGCGCATCCGTGCCATCTATACACAGACAAAGCAGCAGGTTGCAGACAATGGAAAGGACGGTCAGCCGCCCCTCGACATGCACATCCACGTGAGCAACGGCAGTATGGTGTCGGAAGACTTTGCCCTCGATGACGAGACCGACGTCCACTACTATTTCACACGCTCGAAGAAAGAGCCCGACACAGATTTCCTTGAGGAGTTCTCTTGCTATTTCATCAGCGAATACTGGACATCGCACGGTCACGACCGCTCTCGCGAGTTCCTACTCGATCCTGAAGACGGTCACCTGCTCTTCGCCTATATGAAGGGAGAGACGGATGCTGGTTTCATCGTGGAGACACGTTACTACTACGATGCCAAGGGTAACCTCATCCACCAGATCCACAAGACGGGCAACGAAGAAAATGGACTCTCAGAGACCAGTCCCGACAGCCATTCGTGGAACGATGCCGTCAGTGAGCGCAAAAAGTATCAGGAATATCTCGACATCTTCAAACGCCTGATGACACCAGAGGGACTTCTCGATACCTCCAACGAGACTCACCGTGCCACTGCCTCGAAGGCAGACCGTCTGAAGACTATCCGCAGCGCCTATGCCGAGGCGAAGCAGAAGATAGAGCGGGACAAAGCATCCGAAGTGCCCCATCATATCACCGTCCTTTGCCACGACCAGAAGATAGAGAACTATGCGCCCGAGACGATCGAACTCAACTACTACTTCGACGAGGAGCAGCATCCGAAATGCTATTTCATCTCCTACCACAAGAGCAGTATGATGTTCGACTTATACGAGGAATACCTCTTCGACCCAAATACCCACGATCTCTGTTTCTCCTACTCCCGTGGTCGTGAGGAAGGTGAAGAGCGCGAGTGGCGCTACTACTTCGACGAGAACGGACGTTGCACTGAGCGTCTCAGCAATGCCGAGGAGATTGGCGACGGCTACTCTGAGAAAGTCGCCGCCGACAAATACCTCCAAGTCTTTAGGATGTTAGTTGACAATAACGAATAAGGATACTAAGTCGGTAGGTGATTTCAGAACCGCAAGCGCACGACTAAGGGCAAATGATCGCTGAAGCCTTTCTGGTAGCGCATCCCGTTATAGCTACGGAGGGGTTTGACTCCTCCGTATTTCTTGTCTTCCTCCAATAAGAAAGGTAAGTCATTGATGTATGCTTGCTCAACATGGTCGAGCAACACGGGACTGACGAAAACATGGTCGATGCTCTGCCATACACCTTGATAGCGGTAGGTGCCTTTCGCCCCGTGCGTCCCTGTGGCGGTATCCGTGACATTCACCATAGCATGCGCCATGAGACTCGCCAGCACAGGACTGTCCGCGCCGTCGTTGAAGTCACCGGCCATCAAGACCTTCGCCATGGGCGACTCTTGACGGATGGAGTCGATTGCCTGTACCAGTCGGTCGATGACTAACTGGCGATTGGGGCGTGTCGTCTTCTCACCCCCATAGCGACTGGGGGCATGGACGACAAAGACATGCAGGGTATCGTTGTATAGGGTTTCGCCTTTTACGTAAAGGATGTCACGGGTAGGACGCATCCCCTCCAATGGTGTGATGCGGAACATCTCATAACAGAGCGGACGGAACGTAAAAGGCTGATAGAGCAAGGCGACATCAATGCCTCGTTCGTCGGGCGACTCCGTCATCAGGTACTGATAGCCAGCATTCCGTAACAACGAACGACGTGTCAGGTCAAAAAGACACGAGTCATTCTCCACCTCGACCAAGGCAACGAGATCGGGTATTCCATCTTCCTGACAGGAGAGAATAGTCTGTCCGATACGATTCACTTTTTGCCAATAGCGTGACGGAGTCCAATGACGCACTGAAGCAGGAGTCCATTCGGAATCCTGCTTCAGACTATCGTGTTTGCAGTCGAATAGATTCTCGCAGTTGAGTTCCACCAATGTCAGGAAACCCGACAGGAAAAGACTGAGAATCATTTCGTCACTCTCTCAAGCCACTTCACCATGCCAAACATCACACCCATGGAGATGATGCAGACGGCAAAGAAGACAGCCCAGCACTCCCAGATAGACCATTTGTTGTACATCAGCGGACCTATCCACAGCAAACCGTTACCCACAGCCGTAGCACCAAGCCACAATCCCTGGCAAAGACCCTGCAGGTTCTTAGGGGCTACCTTCGATACGAAAGAGAGACCCAGCGGTGAGATGAACAGTTCGGCAACCGTCATAAAGAAATAGTAAACGATGAGTACCCATGCCCCCGACTTCATGCCATCGGCAATATTGGTATCAAGAGCCGTAAACACCTCGGCTGAGGGATAGGACTGCACATAGCAGAACAGGGTCATGAAGAGGTAGGCGATACCTGCGATACCCATACCATAGGCTATCTTCCGTGGTGTGGAGATGGCACGACCGGCGCGTTCCAACCTCGTAAAGAGCCACATGACAATCGGTGTAAGGACGATGACGAAGAAGGGATTGACAGCCTGCCATATCTCGGGCGGGAAGACGGAGGTATTAACGAAGTCACGTGCAAAGAGCGACATCGAAGTACCATTCTGATGGAACGACCACCAGAAGAACACGGCAATGCCGAGGACGGCAAACAGGGCATACATACGCTGTTTGATTTCCGAAGCCATCGCCTTCTTCTCCTCGGCAGTATAGTTCTCGGACACCACTGTCTCTTTCTTACCCGGTGTGGGGAACAAACCCCGTGAGAAGAGGAAGATCACCAGTGAGATGAGCATAGCCACCACAGAGGCAATGAACGAATAGTGGATACCCGTATTGAAAATATCAAGGTACTGGGTGCAGAAGGCACCGAGATCAGCAGCAGAGCCGCCCACCTTCGTCACCAGCTCGTTCAGGTTCTGCAAGGCATCTGCCGACATGGCTGCACCCTCGTCAAGATACTTATGGCAGAGAGCTGGCAGCGAGGCATCGTAGGTCAGACCGTTAACTTTCAGCCACCAGCCACGTAACAGCGGAGCCACGAAGGGAGCTATCAGTCCACCGATGTTGATGAACACATAGAAGATCTGGAAACCAGAGTCACGCTTGCTCTTGGCTATGCGCAATTCCTCCTCACCCTTCTTCGCAGCCTCAGCCTCGAAATTGTCGTACATCTGCCCCACGATGGCCTGCAAATTTCCCTTGAACAAGCCATTACCGAAAGCAATGAGGAACAAGGCAAGACAGGTCAATGGCAACAGCCATGAGATATTACCTGCCGTGGCAAGGATAGGTACCGATAGGATGACATAGCCCAATGCCATGATAATAAGACCCGTCATGATGGTACCCTTGTAGTTTTGTGAACGGTCGGCAATAATACCACCTACCAAACTCAGCACATAAATGCCTGCATAGAAACAGGAATAGATTACACCACTGGTTTCGTCGGACAGTCCGAATTTAGAACAGAGGAACAACACCAGCACAGCATTCATGATGTAGTAGCCGAAACGCTCGCCCATGTTGCTCAGAGCGGCCTGCAGCAGCCCTTTTGGATGATTTTTAAACATAACTTATTTTATTTTATCGTTTTTAGTCTTGATAATATCGAAGAGATATGTCGCCTTAATAACAATCTGTCCGAAATTGGACTTACCAAAATAGTCGCTCTTCGAATTGCCGTATATATTCCCCAATCCATAGTAGTAACGTCCCTCCAACAGAAAATGCCCTACCTTAGGCATAGAGAATTCGATACCAGCACCACCAGCAATTCCATAGTCGAACTTCTTTTCCACAGGCATTGTCTCCTGTGCCACAATATTGGAACTGCGCGGCTCTGTCGGTTCAATTCCCGGTACTATATTAGTACTTGTCGACTCACTCAGGAAAAAACCGATCTGTGGACCGATCTGAAAGAAGCCTTGTAGTCCCTTCCGCTCCCTGCCCCATCCCAGACGGGCAAACAACGGTATCTGTATATACGTCATCTTACGCTCATAATGCAATGCATTCTCCGGGTCATCCGCATAATACAAAGGCTGGTTCTGAAAACCCTCTATCTTCTCCTTCCAACCCGTTTGCGCAATATTCACCTCTGCGACAATGGCACAGATACTTTTGAAGTATTTCTCACAGGTATAACGGAAGGTTACACCTGCCGTCATACCACCTAGCATCGTCTGCGGTACAGTAGGAGTAAAGCCGACATTACTCAGCATATATCCCCCATTCACACCGATGGCAAAATCAGTACGGTACTCACCCACCTGAGCAACTGTCGTCACAATGAAAAAATGGAAAAATGAAAAAATGAAAAAAATACGCTTCATAATTATTGCATTCTTACATTTTAAAATGTGATAGTTTCAGTACGACGCTCTGGCTGGTAATGAACAAAGACCACGCTACGGTTCTGCAGTCCGCCGTTCCCTATCCGCTCAAAATGAAGAGGAGTCTGAATAGGTGTATATCCTACCATCCCAGAGCCTCCCGTGAAGTCCTTTCCATACATATGAAGTCCCTTCAACAGGAAATACGCATGATCGAAGCCCGTGATGGCAAACCTCGGCAGGGCATTCATCATATCGGTATGGAAGTTCCATCGGTATTTCGTCTGGATACGAATGGTACGGGGCGATGCCAAGTCTGTATGGAACGTGGCAGGAATATAAGTATCGAACTTATAAAAATTCTCTAACTGATGACGGGTATAAAGCATCCACTCCGTATAGCCGAAGACACTGATCTGCAGTTCGGGATGGTTCAGGCGCAGTCCGTTGAGCTTTGCCATCGCCGCCGTGAGTTCCTTGGAACGGGCGGTATTCAGTATCACCATATTCCGTTTGGTGGTACTGAACGACTTAAAGAAAGCCGACTCACTGGAATTGAGATTCGTAATCTTATAGTCAATACCCTTTGCCTCCAGACGGCGACGCAAACCGAAAGTGAAAATACCTTTCTGACTAGTGGTGTCGTTACAGTCGATAAACACGGGATGTGTATCACTAAAACGCTCCATAAAGTGATTGATAAAGGCATCGTTCTGTTCAGTCTGTGACTGATATACCTGGAGAATATTACGGTTGACCAGTGTCTCATGAGTATTGATAGAGAACGGGATGAACACACGGATGTCATTTGCCAGGGCGAAATCACTCAGCGGTTTCACCATCTTGGAATAAAGCGGACCGATAATCACGTCACATTCAGCGGCCTGTGGGTCTTCCAAGAAGGTACGGATATCAGAATCCTCCGCCACGTTCCACGCACGGATATCCGTAGAGATACCGTTGTCACGCAGACTATCACATGCCATCAGGACACCACGATAATACTCCAGCATACGCTTGCCATCACCATTGACCTTATGCAAGGGGAGCATGATTCCCACACGGATGACACGCTGACGGATATCCACTTCTTCCTTAGATTTTGCAGGAACCTGCATCTGTGCCGTAGAAGGACTGGCAGGTGCCGCCTGTTCGTCTGACTGTGGCTGCTGAGACGGCCACGGAATGTTGATATAGTCACCTTTCTTCAACTCATAGCCCGGTGTGTTCATTTCCGGATTTGCAGCTATCAGCTCCTGGATAGTAATACCATACATCCGGGAGATGCCAAAAATGGTTTCTTTGCGTTTCACCTTATGCTGCTCACGGAACTGAGGACGTTGGGCTAAGGCTGTCTCTGCGGCAAATACCATTACAATCAATAGTAATACATATCTGAATAATCGCTCCATAATGCATTTTTTAGTCATTTCGCGTACAAAATTACAAAAAATCGAGGGCAGAACAAAAGAAAATTCGTAATTTTGCAGAAATAATTACGTTTTACGTATATGAAAGCATTCTTATATATATTCCTACTGTTGTTTGCCATCATAGCAATACCTACAGCGTCGTTTGCCGACAGAGAGGACGATGACGAAATTACAGACTCTACCACCGATTCTACTGAACTGCAACCTAGTCATCTGGAGATGCCTAATGCCTTCTCACCGAATGGCGACGGCATCAATGATAAATACCAGGCAAAATCAAACTATCAGAATATCACAGAGTTCAAGGCGATGATATTCAACCGTTGGGGACAATGCCTCTACACTTGGACGGACTGGACGGACATCGAAAAAGGCTGGGACGGAACCTATCATGGTAAACCCGTCAAGGATGGTGTCTATTTTGTCAGAGCGAGGGCAAAAGGCGGTGACGGCAAGCAGTATGACATCAGAAGGGATGTCAACCTACTGCGTAAGTATAACACGGTAGCTGGCGACAATGAGCAGTGACCAGAAAATCAATGTCTGGGGGGCGAGGGTCCATAACCTGAAGAATGTGGACGTGGAGATTCCCCGTCAGTCGTTAACCGTTATCACAGGACTGAGTGGTAGCGGGAAGTCATCTCTTGCTTTCGATACCATCTTCGCTGAGGGACAGCGCCGTTATATCGAGACGTTCTCAGCATACGCCCGTAACTTCCTCGGGGGCATGGAGCGTCCTGACGTAGACAAGATCACAGGACTTTCACCCGTCATCAGCATCGAACAGAAGACTACCAATAAGAATCCACGTTCCACAGTAGGTACGACTACGGAGGTCTACGACTACATGCGTTTGCTCTTTGCCCGTGCCGGCAAGGCATATAGTTATATGACGGGTGAGCCAATGGTGAAATACACAGAAGAGAAAGTCATCGACATGATTCTTCATGACTATGCAGGAAAGAAAATCCTTATACTCGCTCCTGTAGTACGCAGTCGTAAGGGTCATTACCGTGAACTCTTCGAGAGTATGCGTCGCAAGGGCTATCTGCATGTCAGGGTGGACGGTGAGGTTCAAGAGATAACCAGAGGCATGAAGGTCGACCGCTATAAAAACCATGATATTGAGGTGGTAATTGATCGACTGAAGGTTCCTGCAGAACCAGAACCTACGGAAAACCGTTTGAAGAAGAGTGTCCAAATCGCGATGAAACAAGGAGAAGGACTCCTGATGATTATGGACTATGAGACTGGAGCCGTCAAGCATTTCTCCCGTCGGTTGATGTGTCCTACCACGGGTATTTCCTATAGTGATCCTGCTCCAAATACTTTCTCCTTCAACTCCCCTCAAGGTGCCTGTCCGCGTTGTAAAGGCTTGGGGTATATCAATGAGATTGATCTGACGAAGGTCATTCCCAACCGTAAGCAGAGTATCCATGATGGAGCCATCGTTCCGTTAGGGAAATACAAGAATCAGATGATATTCTGGCAGATAGATGCTATCCTGAAGAAGTATGAATGCGATATCAAAACACGAGTGGACGAGATTCCCGAGGAGGCACTAAATGAGATTCTGTATGGCTCTTTGGAG
This sequence comes from Prevotella sp., assembly GCA_017645645.1. Classification (GTDB taxonomy): domain Bacteria; phylum Bacteroidota; class Bacteroidia; order Bacteroidales; family Bacteroidaceae; genus Prevotella. The sequence continues at coordinate 49,520 of JAGCOB010000019.1, forward strand.
AACGTGCGCATAGACAAAGAACTCGTACACACCTCGAGTGACTATTTCGTGAACTTCGACGGTATTGTCAAATACCTGCGCAATGTCATGGAAAATGACGAGAGCAGCAGTGGACAGAAATGGGCAGATCAGTTCCTGGCAGAATGCGAATGCCTGGAATGTCACGGACAACGACTACATCGTGAGGCACTATCGTATAAGATCTGGGACAAAAACATCTCCGAACTAGCAAATATGGACCTCTCCGAATTACGAATGTGGCTAGATGAAGTGGAACAGCACATGGACCACCAACAACAGCAGATAGCTGCAGAAATTCTGAAGGAGATACGTACCCGACTGGACTTCCTATTGGAGGTCGGACTCGACTACCTCGCCCTTAACCGCCAGTCAGCATCCTTGTCGGGTGGCGAGAGTCAGCGCATCCGACTGGCGACACAGATCGGTTCCCAACTCGTCAACGTGTTGTACATCCTCGACGAGCCGAGTATCGGACTGCATCAGCGTGACAACGACCGTCTGATACGCTCGCTGAAGGAGTTGCGCGACATCGGCAACACCGTTATCGTGGTGGAGCACGACCGCGATATGATGCTGAATGCCGACTACATCGTGGACATCGGTCCCAAGGCAGGCCGCAAAGGCGGTGAGGTCGTCTTCCAAGGCACTGTCAAGGAGATGATGAAGACGAATACGCTAACGGCGCAATACCTAAACGGCACGCTGAACATCGAAATTCCGAAGCAGCGTCGCAAGGGCAACGGCAAGAGCCTCGTGCTGCGTGGCTGTCGCGGCAACAATCTGAAAAATGTCACGGTGGAGTTCCCCTTGGGCGAGCTCATCTTAGTGACAGGTGTCAGCGGATCGGGTAAGTCGACGCTTATTAACGAGACCCTCTACCCTATCCTCTCCAGGCATTTCTACCGTTCCTTGCAACAGCCCATGCCCTACGACGGCATCGAGGGACTGGAATATATTGATAAGGTGGTGAATGTCGATCAAAGTCCTATCGGTCGTACACCACGCTCCAACCCTGCCACCTATACCGGTGTGTTCTCAGACATCCGCAACCTCTTCGTCCATCTGCCAGAGGCTCAGATAAGGGGATACAAACCTGGACGTTTCTCTTTCAATGTGAAGGGAGGACGCTGCGAGACCTGTGGCGGTAATGGTTACAAGACTATCGAGATGAATTTCCTGCCTGACATTCAAGTTCCTTGTGAGGAATGTCACGGTAAACGCTATAACCGAGAGACATTAGAGGTACGTTACAAGGGTAAGTCAATTGCCGATGTCCTTGACATGACCATCAACCAAGCGGTAGAGTTCTTCGAGAACGTACCCGACATCCTGCGAAAGATCAAGACCATCCAGGAAGTGGGACTCGGCTACATCAAACTCGGACAACCCTCCACAACGCTTAGTGGCGGTGAGAGTCAGCGTGTAAAACTCGCCACTGAGCTGTCGAAGAAAGATACTGGCAAGACGGTCTATATCCTCGACGAGCCTACGACGGGACTGCACTTCGAGGATATCCGCATCCTGATGGATGTGTTACAGAAACTCGTGGATCGCGGCAATACCGTCATCGTCATCGAACATAACCTCGATGTCATCAAACTCGCCGACCATATCATTGACATGGGACCCGAAGGCGGACGTAACGGCGGTACCATCCTCTCCACAGGTACTCCCGAGGAAGTCGCCAAGAGCAAAAAGGGCTTCACACCAACATTCCTGAAAGAAGAACTCTAGAAAAATCTAAAATAAAAAGAGGAGAGCATCCGAAGACACTCCCCCCAGAAGGAAATTTATTTAAATATAATGCTTTTCCTTTTTAATTAGAGGTTGAAATACAAACCGAAGTCAACTGCGGTGAGGTCAAGACCAAGAGCAACAGACTGTACAGACTTAGCGTTCTTAGCCTTTGCAGAAGCCCAACCGAACTCACCGATATGAGCAACAAAGCTAACCTTGTCGTTCAGGTTTACAGCAACACCTGGTTTGATATTGAGACCAAAACCGTTAGCGCTCTCACCATCTACCTTAACGTAATTGTACTCAAAACCACCATCGGCGAAGAAACTTACCTTGTTAAGCTTAACAAAAGTGTAACGAGCGTAAGGATTTACCGTGAACTCATGAGCCTTCTCATCAGCAATTTTAGTATAAGCATAACCAACCTTCACACCTACAGCCCATTTCTCATTCAGATTGTAACCTACCTCAGGAATGAGTCTGAAAGTGTTAGAAGTAACATCAGTGTTCTTGTCTTTAGCATAGTTGTAGCCTACAGCACCACCAACATACCACTGAGCGTTCATTGTTGTTGCCATTGCGATAGCAACGAGAGTCATCATAATCTTTTTCATAATTCTTTTTACCTTTTAAATTAATAATTATCCTTAATTCTCTCTTTTAACATTCATTTTTGAATGACGGTGCAAAGTTAAACAGTTTTTCACAAAAACGGTTCTGTTTCCGCACACAATTAGCAAAAAAGTGGAGTAAAACGTGATTTATGTCAAGAAAAACGCCCCTGATGACCTCAAATCATCAGGGGCGTATGATATCGGATATCACTACAGCTTACATGGCAGAAGCTGTAAACAACCAGTCGTAGATACAAGAACAAATGCCGAAAAGTACGATACCTGCCGTGCAGATAGCAAGAGCAAGACGCGTACTACTTTCTGTCTTGAAGGTAGGCAGTGGATTCTCAGAAGGTTTGATATACATCGCCTTTACAATCAACAGATAGTAGTAGAGTGACACCACTGTATTAATCAAGGCAATAAACACCACGAAATATGCCCAGAAAGACCCCTGCTCGGCAGCAGCCATGAAGACGAAGAACTTTGAGAACATACCTGCGAACGGGGGAATGCCGGCCAGAGAGAACAAGGCGAGCGTCATCAAGAACGACAGTTTCGGGTTGGTCTGATAGAAACCGTTGTAGGTGTTCATGGCTGTTAGCGGTTGACCATTAGCTGTTTGCTGTCCACTTTGTTCTACTGCTGAGATTACTGTGAAGACAGCCATGTTGGCAACGACATATACCAGGATGTAATACATCAGGGAAGCAAGTCCTGCCTGACTACTTCCGATAACGGCAAGCATGATATAGCCAGCCTGAGAGATGGAACTGAACGCCATAAAGCGTTTCAGTTCTTTCTGACGAATAGCAAAAAGGTTGGCAATTGTGATACTCAGCACGATAACGATATAGAGCAGATAGTCCCAATAAGCCGTCAACGGAGCAAAGACCTTCACCAAGATAGTCATCAGCGCAAAAGCGGCGGCACCTTTGGAGCAAACACTCAGATAACCCGTCACTGGTGTAGGAGCACCTTGATAGGTATCGGCTGTCCAGAAATGGAAGGGTACCAGTGAGAGTTTGAAGGCGAGTCCGCTAAAAAAGAACACCATACCCATGATGAGCAGAGGTAACTGGCTCTTATACTGAGCGAAGAAAGCAATACGCTGTACTACATCGTCAAAATAGAGTGTACCTACCGACGCGTAAACGAAAGAGATACCATACAGCATCACAGCACTGGAGAAAGTGGCGGTAATAATATACTTAGCACCACCCTCCGCAGAGTCTTTCTTCATCTTGTCAAAGGCTACCAGACAGGCCATGGGTACACTTGCCATCTCAAGTCCAAGGAAGAACATGAGGAAATTACCGCTCGACACCATGATATACATACCCAACAAGGTAGAGAGGACAAGCAGATAGAACTCACCTTCATACTTGCGGGCTTCATTTTTCAACCACGGCTGTGCCATAATCAGTACTATCACCGTACCTACGGTCATAATGATCTTCATCACGTTGGCTGCCTGCGAAGAGACATACATGCCGCCAAAGGCTTCTGTCGGTTCCGACAACAATGCGATGCGTACTGGCAGAACAACCATCAGACCAACAGTAACAGCAAACAGCACGTCGTGTTTCTTCTCACTACGGTGAGCTACAAAGTCTATCACGAAAACAACTATTAAGATGCAGACGAGATAAAACTCGGGAATCATATGTAAGAATTGTCCGTAATTCATATCTTCTTATTATTTATGTCTAGATGATGTTAGCCAAAATAGGACCTACGGCATCACTAATAACGTTGCTTGCCCAAAGGGGGAACAGACCGAGACCTGCCACACATGCGATGAGACAGATGACAGCAACACGCTCATCCCACGTGGCATCCGTTAGTTCAAGGTAATGCTTGTTCTTCACTTCACCATAGAGGATCTTACCAACGACACGCAGGATATAGACTGCGGTGACGACAATAGAGGTACAGGCAATAATGGTGGCAATGCGATGGAACGAATCGGCATTCTCGAACGAGCCCACGAAAATGGTCATCTCTGCGATGAAGCCAGAGAAGCCCGGCAGACCGAGGTTGGCAAGACCTGCCACCACATAACCGACAGCAAGGAACGGCATAATCTTCATCAGGCCGTCCAGATAGCGAATATCACGGGTGTGGGTACGACCGTAGATCATACCGATAAGGGCAAAGAAGAGCGCCGTCATCAGACCGTGGGAGAGCATCTGCAGGATAGCACCCGTACAGGATGTCTTGGTCATCATCAACAGGGCGAAAAGTACCAAACCGCAGTGAGATACCGATGAGTATGCGTTAATATACTTCAGGTCTGTCTGTACACAAGCGGAGAAGGCACCGTAAACTACCGAGATAGTGGTGAGGATAAGGAATATCCATGCCAACTCATTAGCGGCATCTGGCAACAGATACATGGCAACACGGAAACAGCCGTAACCTCCTAACTTCATTAGTACACCAGCATGCAGCATGGAAACAGCTGTCGGCGCGGAGGCATGACCGTCGGGAGACCATGTATGGAAGGGGAACAAGGCTCCTAACACGCCAAAGCCGATGAAGATAAACGGGAAAAACATCTTCTGGATATCGACGGGGATGTTGTGCATGGCAGCAATCTCGTTGACATTCATGGTGGTAGCACCACTGAAATAATAGATGCCAAGCAGGCCGATGATCAAGAGAGCAGAACCTCCCATCAGCATCAATGTCAGTTTCATGGCCGCATATTCCTTGTTACCGCTACCCCATACACCAATCAACAGATACATTGGAATCAAGGCAACCTCATAAAACATGAACATGGTAAACATATCGGTGCAGATGAAGAAGCCATAGACACCCGTGGAAAGCAAGGTGAACCACAGGAAATACTCCTTTGTCAGCGGTTTGAGCTGCCAGGATGCAAATGTTCCCGTGAAAACGATAATGCTTGACAACAACAGCATCACCACGGAGATACCGTCGACGCCCACACTATAGGCAATATTCAAAGGCTTAAACCAAGGAGTGGATGCCGTCAGCAGCATCACATCGGTATTACCTGCCGCACGCTGTTGAACGAAATAAATGGTCAGCCATATTGACAGGGCAAGCAATAAAGACGCTCCTGCCACCATCACGCCACGCACCTGATTCAGGCTCTTGGCAAGCCAGAGACCCAGCAACATCAGGGCGGGAATTACTACGAATAATGTTAATATACTCATAATTGTACTTATTTCTTATAGGTACTATATTGCTAACAGAATTAACGTTAAGGCAACAGAGCCTGTCAGGAACCAGACGGCATACTGACGGACATCACCACTCTGCCATGGACGGATAGACTCACCAGCCTCGTTGGCACTCCATGCCATGAAGTTGAAGGTACCGTCAACCACATGACGATCGAACCAAGCAACAGGCGTAGAGACACAACGGAAAATGATACGGTGTGTCACATACTGCCATATCTCATCCTGATAGAAACGCTTATAAGCGGCGCGATGCAGTTTCGGGAACGCTTTATACAGGCGATCTGCAATCGGCTGACTCTCACCTTTATATATATAGGTGGCAAGACATATGCTCAAGATGGCAATGATGGTAGACGTAGCAGCAATCTGTGTGTCGAAATGGATGGTATAGTCGGTACCTGCAGCAGACACGAACTGTCCGAACGAGCCGCCCCATCCAGCAAAACCAGCGATGGTGGAATAGATACCCACACCCATTGTAATGACACAAAGCACAATCAGAGGAATAGTCATCGTGGCTGGAGCCTCATGCGGTGTATGATGCGCATGTGCCTCCTTGTTCTCCGTACCCCAGAAGATACCATAGTACAGACGGAACATATAGAAGGCGGTCATGGCAGCGATACCTGTCATAATCCAGCCCACCACGGGACTATAGGCGAAACATGCCGTAATAATCTCATCCTTCGAGCTAAAGCCCGAGAAGAACGGAATACCAGCAATAGCAAAACAAGAAATTAGGAACGTGATGTTCGTGATAGGCATGTACTTACGCAAACCGCCCATCATCTCCATCTCATTAGAATGGACAGCATGGATAATACATCCTGCACCAAGGAACAGACAAGCCTTAAACATAGCATGCGTAAACAGATGGAACATACCAGCCATGAAGCCTAACTGCGCATGGTTGTCGAGAACGCCATGCTCACCAGGCAGGGACACACCCAACGCCACCATCATAAAGGCAATCTGTGAGATGGTTGAGAAGGCGAGTACTCGTTTGATATCGCTCTGGGCACAAGCCACTGCGGCTGCATAGAAAGCGGTAAAGACGCCAACCCACACCACAATACTCATCTGAGGCTGTGCGTATTCAACCCACAAGGGGAACATACGGGCAATCTGGAACACACCGGCAACCACCATCGTGGCGGCATGGATAAGTGCGGACACAGGTGTCGGGCCTTCCATGGCATCGGGCAACCAGATATGCAATGGGAACATGGCACTCTTACCGGCACCACCGATGAACATCAATACCAGTGCAGTAGGCAGAATGAAGCCACCGGCAGCCACTGCCCTTGCGGCACTGCCCGTAATGAACGGAGTAGTACCCTCGCCCATCACGATATTACCTGCAAAGGAGAAACTGAACGAGTCAGTATAGTAACCAAAGAGCAGGATACCGACCAGGAAGAACATATCAGCAAAGCGTGTCACGATGAACGCTTTCTTAGAAGCGGCAATGGCGGGCTTCAACGGATAATAGAATCCAATCAGCAGATAAGACGACACACCTACCAATTCCCAGAAGGTATACATCTGGAAGATATTCGTGGCAAGGACGAGTCCGAGCATGGACATGGTAAAAAGCGACAGGAAGGCGTAGTAACGCTGGAAGCCTTTCTCACCATGCATATAGCCGAACGAGTAGATATGTACCATAAACGACACCGTGCTGATGACAATCAACATCATGACAGAGATGGGATCTAAGAGGATACCCATGTCAAAATGCAGGTTGCCCAACGGCAGCCAGGTGAAGTTATAGGGAACGATGGTTGCAAACGTGCCGTCAGCAAGACGGTCAGCCGTGAAATAACTGAATGCCGTCATATACGACAGTACCGTCACCAGTCCCAAGGAAGTCGTACCGATAAGACCTGCTGTCTTATGGGACATCTTCATGCCAGCCAGCGCAAGAATCACGAAAGACAGCGCAGGCAGCAGAAGTATCAGGAGGGAATAACTATATATATCCATCATCGTTTACCATTTCAAATTCTTAATACTGTCAACACTATCGCTCTTGAAGTTGCGGTAGACATTGATGATAATTGCAATAGCCACCGCACACTCGGCTGCACAGACTCCGATACAGAAGAGAGTCATGAACATACCCTCCAGAGAACCGGGATAGAGCAGACGGTTGAAAGCGGCAAAGTTAATATCAACGGCATTGAGTACCAACTCCACAGAGATGAGCATGGCAATCAAGTTACGACGGGTAATAAAGCCAAACACGCCGATGAAGAACAAGAGTGCGCTGAGCACGAAATAATATTCTACTGGTACCATACTTACTTCTCCTTTCTTGCAATAACCAAACCACCAATAATACAAGCCAACAGGAACAGGGAGATGAACTCGAAGGGAAGCACATACTGATACTTGTCTGCTCCCAAGAGTGCCATACCGATCTTATCCATCGGAACTTCCTCATCCGGCATTACCATTGCTGTATAAATAAACTGATTCTTCAGTAACACGAGAATGACGACAGCACAACTGGCCAGTGCCAGTAGTCCTCCACAGATGATGCGGCTGACCTTGATACGCTCCACCAGACCCTGCAGGGTGCGCTTGCTCACCAATTGGATAGCAAATACAAAGATCATCGTCACGCCACCGGCATAAACAGATATCTGTGCTGCGCCTAAATACGTATAGTCAAGCAGGAAGTAAAGACCTGCCACACCAAAGAGCACGAACAACATGAAGGTCGCCGCTCTCATGATTTGCGTCGTCGCCACACACATCAGGGCAGAGCCGAGGATGACGACTGCGAGAATGCAAAACATTACCATATTTGCCATAGTCCTTACTTCGTTTTAGTATTAAACTTACCGATTTCCCATTCAGCACCACCCTCAATCAGATTGGGTAGCGAACCGCCCTGGTATACCTCCTTGTCCAGATGGAGCACCAGTTTAGAGCGGTCGAACACCGCATTTTCGAAATCATTTGTAAACTCGATAGCATCGAAATTGCAGGCGTTGGTACATAACTGACAGAACATACAGTCACCTAGGTCATACAAATAATCATCGAGCACCTTTTTCTTCTTTCCCGTCTCAGGATCCTCCTGCATGTGGGAAACAATCTTAATCGTACCATTGGGACATGACTTCTCACACAATGTGCAAGCCGTACACTTATAGGCACCGTTCTCGTCGCGTTTGAACACCAAGCGACCACGATGACGCTTAGCCACATGGAGTGTGGTCTTGCGGTTCTCGGGATATTGCTCTGTCGACTTGTTGGTGAAGAAGTCCTTGAAATATTCCATCCAGGTAATCTTCATTCCGGTAGCAAGCGTCTTCAGGGCATGCCCGATTTCTCCGAAATATGTTTTATTATCTTCCATTGCTATACCTTATTTAATATATAGGCCAAGAGCCACAACAACTGTCATTAATATTAGGTTGATGAGCCCTAGCGGCATCAAGTACTTCCACTCCAACTTCAGGATTTGGTCAATACGCAGACGTGGGAATGTCCACTTAATCCACATTAGGAACCATACTACAGCAAGTGTCTTACCAAAGAACCACACAATACCGGGGATATAGTCCATCACTTGGTCAAAAGCCTCAACCCCGATGTTTATAGGAGCCCAACCGCCCAAGAAGACGGCAGATGCAAGACCTGCGATAATAAAGAGGTTCAAGAATTCAGCAAGATAGAAGAAGCCAAAGCCCATACCACTGTACTCAGTATGATGACCGGCAGTCAACTCACTCTCAGCCTCTGCCATATCGAATGGACCACGATTGGCCTCGGCATTACCTGCAATAAGGAACACCACGAAGGCAATGATGGCTGGAATATGTCCTTGGAAGATGAGCCACTTGAAAGGACCCGTCTGTGCCTCCACGATACCACTCATTTGCATCGTACCCGTCAGAATGACGGCAGTAATCAGACAGAGGCAGAGTGACATCTCGTACGAAATCATCTGGACGGCAGCACGCATGGCAGAAACTACAGAGTACTTGTTGTTAGAGCCCCATCCTGCCAGGAAGATACCTACCACACCAATCGAAGAGATGGCTGTGACAAGAAAGATACCTACGTTAAAGTCAAGAATATGAGCACCATTGTTCCATGGCAGGAAACTGAAAGTCCCCACCGAAGCAATAATAACTAATAATGGAGCTACAGCATATAGGAACTTGTCTGCACGATCGACAAAGAAAATCTCCTTAATAAGCATCTTCAGTACGTCGGCAAAAATCTGCAGTGTTCCTCTAAATCCCACACGCGTCGGTCCGAGACGACACTGGAAGAAAGCACATACCCAACGCTCCATCATAATCATCAGCATAGCTATCAGTGCATAGGCGGTAAGTACGGCGACACCCACCAGTACACACTCTATCAATATCGACCAGAAATCTCCTAAACCGAGTGTCTCGCGAAGGAGAGCGTCGAACCATTGTGTAACAATACTAAAATCAAACATAATCCAAACGCTTTTTATCTGTCAATATCAGGAATAACAACATCAATAGCAGCACAAGTAGCAATCAAGTCGGCAATCTTCTGACCACGTAACATCGGGTCGAAGGCACCAACCAATGAGAGTCCCATCGGACGCATCTTCATGCGATAAGGGCTCTTGTCACCACGAGAGTCGAGATAAACACCAAACTCACCTGCCACACCCTCGACAGAATAGTACCACTGTCCCTCGGGCACCTTGATAATAGGCTTCTGTTTTACATAGAAGTCACCCTCAGGAATATTGTCAATGAGCTGTTCAATGATGTTCAGGCTCTGGTACATCTCGTTGATATGAACGAGGTAACGGTCCATAGAGTCACAGCCGTTAAGCGTACACTGTTCCCACTCCACCTTGTCATACATATCGTACGGATGGTTCTTACGCACGTCATTCTTCCAACCAGAAGCACGTCCGGCAGGACCTGTCACAGCATAGCTGACACAATCCTCAAGACTCATCGGACCACAGTTCTCCAGGCGGTTATGAGTGATAACGTTATCGCCGAACACATCCATATACTCCTGAATCATCGGACGCAGATACTTCACCAACGCCTTAACATTCTTCACGAAGTTGGGATCGATGTCGTCCTGCAGTCCACCTATTCTATAATAGTTCTGAATCAGTCGACCACCAGTGGTCTCCTCCATGCAGTTCAGTACATGCTCACGATCACGCATTCCATAGAGGAAGGCAGTAAGTGCACCCAGGTCTTGAGCCACACAGGAGGTATAGAGCAGGTGGGAGTCGAGACGCTGAAGCTCGTCCATAATGGTACGGATATACTTAATACGGTCAGTAAGCTCGACACCCAAGCCTTCTTCGATAACACCTACGAGAGCATGGCGGTGCTGCATGGCACCAAGGTAGTTCAGACGGTCGGTAAGAGCCAATGTCTGCGGATAGGTCATGCCTTCCCACATCTTCTCAATACCACGGTGAATATAGCCGAAGTGAGGATAGATACGCTTAACAACCTCACCGTCGAGCACGGTCTGCAGACGGAGCACACCATGAGTGGCAGGGTGCTGAGGACCAATGTTAATCACATAGTCATCAGAACCGAAGAGTTTGTTTTGTTTGGACTGCAGGTTTCCATCCCTGTCAATATAATATTCCAGACCGTAGTCAGACTCTTCGTCATCCTCCAACAAGTACTTATCGTTGAACTCCCAGTCCTTGCGGAAAGGATAACCCTTAAAATCATTACGCAAGAACAGGCGGCGCATATCAGGATGTCCCAAGAAGACGATACCATAAAAGTCATATACCTCACGCTCCAGCAAATCAGCTACTCGCCAGATATGACTGACGGTAGGAATATATGCCATCACCTGACCGTCGGTCTCACCAGTACCGTTGCTCGATATACCATCACCACAGACCTGTGTCTTGGCAATCATCTTCACGGAACAACGCTCATGCGTATTCGTATTCTCAAGGATATAGACACAGCCCAGCCCTTCTTCGGCACCGAAGTCCTCACCCACGATAGTCACAAGATAGTCAAAGCCTTTCTTGTCCTTCAAGTCCTGCATCTCCTGTGCGAACTTGTCAAAAGCGAATGATAAGAATTCTAACTTCATACGGCTGACTCCTCTCTTTTAGCAGTTTGTTCTTGGCTGTTAGCTTTTAGCTCTTCTACAAACTCCTGGGGAACTTCCGTAATAACCATTGGCTCACGCTTATGGTCGCCAAGTTTAGAACGGAATGTCAGTTCCTCGTTAGATACACCCAGTGCAGCCTCCTCAGCAGTCTGCTTGTGGTTGGCACCGCCAAAGAATTTTTCAATCTTCACCTTACGCTGCAGTTGCATCATACCATACATGATAGCCTCTGGGCGCGGAGGACAACCAGGAATAAACACATCTACAGGTACGATCTCTTCGATACCCTTCACCACATGATAGCTCGACTTAAACGGACCTCCGCTGATAGCACATCCGCCAACAGCAATCACATATTTGGGTTCAGCCATCTCATCATATAGACGCTTCAAGGCAGGAGCCATCTTGTGGGTAATAGTACCGGCGCACATGATCAGATCAGCCTGACGGGGAGAGTTACGCGTCACCTCAAAACCGAAACGGGCGAAATCATAACGGGAACAGCCACAGGCCATAAATTCAATTCCACAACATGAGGTGGCAAAAGTCAGCGACCACAGGGAGTTCGCACGTCCCCAGTTGATCAACTGGTCCAGCGTACCCGTCACCACATTGACGCCACCCTCATGGAGTTCGTCAATAAGTTTCTCCAACGAGGCATTGTCGTTCCACTCCTCGTAGGGAACACTCTTGATGTGAGGTTTCCTTACTTCCATTCGAGATCTCCTTTCCGCCAGGCATATGCCAAGCCCAATACCAGAACTACCAGGAAAAAGCCGATGCTCAACAGTGCCGCTGTGCCGAACTTCTTCACTACTACTGCCCATGGATACAGAAACATCGTCTCTACATCAAACATGAGGAATAAGATGGCAAAGAGATAGAATCCCACCGATACGGGCAGCCACGAACTGCCTCTCGTGGGTATACCACTCTCATACGGTTCACCTTTCACCTTCGCGTAGGACCTCGGTCCTATCAACTTGGCTACCACGTAAGCCGCTACCACCAATGTCAAAGCCGTCAGTATGACGGTAATCAACAAAGTAAAGTTCATAAAAAGTGTTTAATATTTATTGAATTCAATTTGACTGCAAAGGTACAAAATAATTTGCAAAGAATAAGTATAAATATCAAAAACTTTAAGAAAAATAAAAGCCGTCACCTTTTTCTGGCAACGGCTTTAATTATTTATTCTTAGGAAATGCTTCTTCGGACAATTCCTTAAAGAAGTCGTAATCCAAAATAGCACTGATACGCATCAACAATCGTACGTCCAGGCTTTTACGCTTGAAAATGTTATAAACATTCGTGCGCTCACAGGGGATTTGCGTTGCCAGCCAAGCGGCAGATCTACCCTGTTTCCTCAGAATTTCTTCGATGTGCTTACCTATATTCATCTGTCTTGTCGGTGTTGGTTAAATCTTTCCTTAACTATTCGACCGCAAAGGTAGTGAATAAATTCCAATATATCAGCACATTATTGTAGAAATTGTTTTTGCAAAATCAATCAAATATCAAAGCATCACCCACACAGGCATTCGGTTGTTGAATATGCAACAACGAACATACAGTCGGAGCAATATCCGTGATATGGACTTCCTGGGCATGACTACCATGGGGGACATGCCATCCATAGAACAGCAACGGGATATGGGAATCATACGGATTCCACTTCCCATGGGTGGTTCCTTCCGGTGAACTCCATGAACTGAACTCGTAATAGCCAGGGTCTGGTGCGACATAGATTTCTCCTCCCCGGTGATAGTTATAGCCCATCAGTATCCGGTCACGGATAATTGGAGGCACAGAAGAGGTGACTACTCTCTCCACATCCACGACAAACGACAGGTTAGGACTCTGGTGCAAATATTCTATGATGACATCTTTCACCTTCTGATAGTCAAGCCCTTGCTGACGGATGCCCTTCCTGTCAAGATACAGACGATAGTCAACGATTCCCAGTATCACGGGTTTGGAATTACCGAGTTTCTCCTCAACATATTTGTCCAGGCCAACACGAAGTTCATGAGAGAGCCACTTACCACCATGCAGGCGGTTATCTTGCATGAACTTCCAGTTATGGGCAGCGGCATGGTCTGCGGACAGGAACACAAGATAATTTCCCTTACCCACCTGGCTGTCCAATGCCTCGAAAAGACGCGCCAGGTCCTTGTCAAGTTCAAGATATGCCTCATCGGTATGCTCACCGCGGGTTCCCCACTTATGTCCGATGACATCCGTCTGGGAGAAACTGACACACAGCATATCGGTCTCATCTCCCTGACCTAATCTTTCACCTTTGATCGCTGCAATTGCCATATCAGCGACCAGCGTTCCCGCCAAGGGAGAAAGTCCGACATCACTGCCAAGTTCCTTCAACTTCTCGTTCTTTGCCATCTTCTTGTTAACCTCCTTCGCCCAGTCAGGGAGTTCCTTCATATAATAAGTACTGGTCACAAACTGTCCGTTCTTCAGGTCCAGCCAATAGGCGGCATTAGCAGCATGACCGGCAGGCAAGATCGCGGCACGGTCCTTATAGGAGATGCCAATAACCTTCGAACGAAAGTCCGTATGCATCCGCAACTGGTCGCCAATCGTCGTAGACAACATATTGGCAGGTGACATCATTCCCACTCGCTTATTATCTGTCCCGACCGTCATTACTGTCGTATCCATACAACAATAGGTCCGTTTCCCATCCACAAAGAAGGTATTGCCGCAGATGCCATGGAAAGCAGGTGTTGTTCCCGTATAGACACTGGCATGACCAATGGCAGTCACTGTCGGGATATAGTTGATGAGACAGTTATCAAAACTATAACCCTCGTCTATCATCCGGCGGAATCCCTCTTGCGTGAACTTATTATAATACCTGGAGAGGTAGTCCCATCGCATCTGATCGACAACAATACCCACCACCAGTTTCGGTCTTTCCCCAAAGGAAGGGCGGTCGTTGCCGGCAGAAACGGTCAGCACACTCAACCAAGAAACAATGATAACAAATAAATTCTTCATACTCATTTGATTGCACGTTCAATGACCTCTAAACACATACGACTATTATGGTACGGACATTTCCAGAACCCTGCCTTGTCGTCTACCGTATTCAATGTACCGTCCGGATGGCGACTCCAATACCATTCGCCATGCTCATAGTCTATCAGGTTGTCCTTGATATACTGCCAGCAACGAACGGCATGACCCAGAGCATCCTCGTCCCCAAAATACTGATAGATATTCATCCAACCCACGACATTCTCCGCCTGTACCCACCAGTGCAGGTCATCGTCCACATGGCCTGTTGTGAGATTGGCCTCATGAATCATCGAGCCGTCAGGACGCAGTCCCTTCTCCGAGGCCTTTGCCACCATGCGGACGATCGGCTCCACCTTGGCAAGTACCTCTTTGTCGCCCAATACCAATGCTGCTTCATGCATCAGCCACGAGCACTCTATATCATGCCCATAACTTTCCAGATGTCCGGCACCACGGGTCCAGTCCATTTCAAAGAACAGATCGAGGTGATGAGTCTCTGGATTCAGGATCTTATCGGTGAAAATACCAATGATGTTACGCAGTGCTGACTCTACGCAAAGAATCGTCTCCTGCGGGACTGTCACATCCACAGGCAGTACAGAGCCTATGACAGGTACATAGTCACACGAGGTAGCGGCCTGCATCTCCCGAAGACAACGGTAGAGGTTAGCATAAGGCTCGATGATGTGCAGATGGGTGTTCTGCGACTTTGGGAAGTTAGCATCAAACTCCGACAAACGCATATCGGCTATGGGCTGCCAGTCTCGCGTCATGGCCTCGATATAGCCATTGAAATCGCGGTCAAGGGCATGCTCCTCTATACAGTCGAAGAGTTGGAGGGCATAGTCCAGTGCCTCCCTGTCGCCTGTGGCACGGGCATACTCCGACATACCGTAGAGGGCGAAACCGATGGCATAGAACTGTTTTCGGGTATTCAGTGGATTTCCCTTATAGTCAACGCTCCAGTAAACGCCCCCGTATTCTCTGTCGATAAAATGGGAGATAAAATACTCCTTGGCATAGGTTGCCATCTCCAAGTATTCCGGTTTCCTCAGTACCCGGTATGCCGCAGAGAACGACCATAGGATACGGGCATTCAGGATAGCACCCTTTTCTGCTTCAGGATGCAGCACCTCCTTCCCGTCCATACGACCATAGAAACCGCCATGCTCACGGTCTACCATCTTATTCATCCAAAAGTGCAGGATGTTGTTCTCCACAACATCCTGCATCTCCTTTTTCATTGTCTCTATCATACTAATCCTCCACGGCACGGATTTCCCTCAGTTCTGCGTTAATCGCATTAATACGCTCAGTGGTCAACGGATAGAACCATACCACACACATAGAAATCAGCGCCACACAAGCAGGAATGAAACTCATCAGCCAGCGCAGACAGCCAAGTGCCTCGTCTGGTTGTATAACACCCTGTGCCAGTTGAGCCGGGTCCGTGATATAGCCGAAGCCATCCAACAACCACAGCACTGCCGCACCACCGATAGCACCACCGAATTTCTGAGCCATGGAACTGGAGGAGAAGATCAAACCGGTAGAGGCGGTCCGGAACTTCAACTCGGCATAGTCGCTCACATCAGCATACATACTCCATACCAACGGTGACATAATACCCGTCAGTATAGAAATCAGGATCTGGAAGACAAGCATCGTCCAGTAACCTGTCGGTGTACATGGGATGAAATAGAACAGAATACTCAACACCACCAACGAGGCATTCACCATAATAAAGGTGGTCTTCTTTCCCAATTTACTGGAGATAGACACACACGAGGCGACACCTACCATGTTAGACACCTCGCCGACACCCAGGAACAGACCGGCATAGAAGGCAAACATCAAGCCAAAGAATACCAGGCTGACATTGGTACCGATAATATCCTGGAAGAAGTAGGCAACCGTAGCACCACGGACGGTATTGAACAGGTTGAAGCACAATGCCGCACCAATCAACAGCCACCAGGGCTTGTTGGAGAGCAAGGCCTTGAAGTCACTGCCCACACTGACCGTAGAGACAGTTTTCAGATGCTCCTTGGTCATGAAGAAGCACAGGATGAACATCACGAAGCATGCTGCAGCGATGATCACCATGGCCCAGAACCATCCCCGTGGAGTACCATAGCCACCCGTCAGATTGGTCAGCGGCTCCCAAAGGAACAGGGAGATAAACGATCCACCGTAGGCGAAGAACATACGGAACGAAGAGAACACCGTTTTCTCATTTGTGTCGTCGGTCATCACACCCAGCATGGCACCATAAGGCACGTTGATACCTGTATAAACCGTCATCATCAGGATATAGGTGACATACGCCCATATCAGTTTCCCACCATAATCCAGGTCCGGTGTGGTGAATAACAGAATACCGCAGATGGAGAAGAACGGAGCCACCCACAACAGGTAGGGACGGTACTTTCCCCATTTCGTATTGGTACGGTCGGATATAATACCCATCATCGGGTCACTGACGGCATCCCAGATACGGGTAACAAGTACCAGTACACCGGCATCGACCAGTGACAAGCCAAAGATATTACTGTAGAAGAACGGCAGGTAATAAGAGAATATCTTCCAGAACATGCTGGACGACATGTCACCGAAGCCGTATCCGATTTTCTCTGAGAATTTAGATTTAGCCATGTTGTTTATTCTTATTGATTAATTTCTTAATGGTTTCCACTGACGCCGCCGTATAAAGTCCGTCCTCGGGCGTATTCATGCAGTAGTCTGTCAGTTTGTCTATGGTAGAGGTGGCGACATGCATCCTCGTATCGGCAGAAGCATAATAGATGAACACCTTTCCGTCCTCGTCGGCAATCCATCCATTGGCAAAAGCGACATTCATCACGTCACCCAGATATTCATCCCCTGTCGGAACAAGGAAGAAACCGCCCGGTTGGGCAATCACCTTCGTGGGATCCTCTAGGGAGGTCATATACATATATAATACATAACGCAAACCGTCGGCTGTGGCACGGACACCATGGGCAAGGTGCAGCCATCCCTTCGGTGTCTTGATAGGATGCGGTCCCTCCCCGTTCTTCACCTCCGTGATGGTATGGTAGTGACGGGCGTTGATAATCTTCTCGTCCTTTACCTCAGCATGCGTGATGTCATCTACCAGTGCCCAGCCGATGCCACCGCCAGAGCCGGTATCAATGAAGCCGTCCTGCGGACGGGTATAGAAGGCATATTTCCCGTCGACGAACTCCGGATGCAGTACCACGTTACGCTGCTGTGACTTCGTCTTCAGGTCAGGCAGGCGCTCCCAGGTCTTCAGGTCCTTCGTACGGGCTATACCTGCCGTTGCCGTTGCTGCACTGAGGTTTCCCGGCTGGGAGTCGTCATGACGCTCAGCACAGAACACTCCATAAATCCAGCCGTCCTCATGGGCGGTGATACGCATGTCATAGATATTCGTTGCGGGAATCACATCGTCAGGCATGGTGACCGGCTCCTCCCAGAAACGGAAGTTATCAACACCATTAGGACTCTCGGCAACGGCGAAGAAAGACTTACGGTCGGCTCCCTCCACACGGACCACCAGAACATACTTGCCATTCCATTTGATGGCACCAGAGTTCAGGGTGGCATTCATCATGATGCGCTGCATCAGGTAGGGATTATCCTGCTCGTTGAAATCATAACGCCACTCCAATGGAGTATGCTCGGCTGTCAGGATTGGATATTTCCACTTGTCATAAATACCATTCCCCCACTCCAGGGGTTCGTTCTTACGCGTCAGCAGTTCTTCGTGGTGAGCACGTAATGCTTTTACTTTCTCTTGAAAATCACTCATTGTCTTATTTCTGTTTTATCTTATTTCTCGGCAATCTCTTTCAGGAACAGGACATTCTCTTTCTGATACATCTGTTTGAAATATTCAGCGTCAGGCTTTGATGGAGAAGGACCGAACCACTCTTCCTTATAATTACGCCATACCAGAAAGTAACTGATGGGGTACTTGTCCAACACAGGCGTTAACGTTGATGTCCACCATGTCGGATCCGTCAGGTTCTTCAGTCCACATTCCGTCAAGGCGGCTATCTTTCCATGTTCGTCGGCAAACTTCGTCAGCATGGCGAGATTCTGATCCAACTGGGACACGAAGTCTTCCTTTGTTCCCCATTGATAGCCATCAATGCCCACCAGCGAGATACGATCGTCACCAGGATAGCGCTCCAAATATTTCTCATTGGTCAAGTCGGCTGCCATACCAGGAGAATAAGCCCACAACAGGTTGTCGAAGCCATCGGCATTCAGCTTATCCTGCAACATATTCCACAGTGCCTTGTACTCATCAGCCGTGCATAACTTCTCACCCCACCAGAACCAGCTGCCTGTATTCTCATGCCAGGGACGAAAGATAATTGGAATCTTCGCACCGTCCTGAGTCTTCAACGTTGCGAGGAAGTCAGATACCCGCTGCATCCAGACTTGGAACTTCTCATATTGCGTACCGCCCTTGAGGATGTTCTTCACGACAGTAGAGTCTGTGATGTCCCATGCAGTTCCTTCAGGAAACTTCTGTCCTGCGTTGCCTCCACCCTCTATCGTAGTAACAGGATTGCGAGGATGCCAACTGATGGTGATGATACCGCCACGGTCATAGTGCTTGATGATCTCCTCTCTCATCTTAGTGAAAGGTACGCTGTCGAGGTTCTTCGCGTCGCCCATCTCAATACCGCCAAGTTCAAAGCCCATCACGGCAGGCCAGTCGCCACAGACATTCTTCACATCACTGGAGTCTTGCTGATACGCCCAGGTCAGTCCATAGAACGGGTCATCCTGATGTCCGAACATATATCCTTTCTGACGAAGACTGTCCAAACGCTCCATCAACTGCTGTGCAATGGTCTTTTCGTCCTTTGCTTGCTTAGTTGTTGTACAGGCAACTGCCATCGTTGCCAACATCATGAACACTATTTTCTTCATCATTATACCTTCATTTAATATTCATCTGCTTCAACAGCCACTCTTCCCATTCGTCCCACTGCTCCTGGAACCAGAAGTGCCAGGTTGCCTGATAGGGAGAGAGGGTCTTGGGACCTGTCACCGTATTATAGGTAGCCCACGCCGTGGTGGGAGGTACTACATCGTCATTATAGCCGAAAGAGAACCAGCCCGTTTGGCGGTCCGTGATGAGACGGGCGAAATTCACACCGTCATAGTAGCGTGACACCTCAATCTGCTTCTCCTGTCCTTTGCCTTTGTTCCAGTAGAAATAATGGGGCCATCCGCAGGCTACCCCCTGCAAAGAGGCGGTATGGTCGCAGAGGGCGGCATGGACGGGCGCATAATAAGTGACGCGTTTGTCGAGAGCTGCCGTGGCAAGGGTCAGAAAACCACCCTGACTGGAACCAGACACACCCATCTCCTTTTGGTTCCAGGGCGTATACTCGGCGATATAGTCGAGGGCGCGGATACAGCCGATAACCACTCGTTTATAGTACATTTTGTCACGGTCGTCAGTATAGAATTCCCAATACCAGTTCAAGGCACCATGGAAAATGTCGTCATAGACTTTCTGCTCCATCGTCACAGGAATACCGTGAATTCCAATCTCCAGGGTGATGGCACCTTGTGATGCCGTATATATATCACCGCCGTAGGGACGCACACCGGCACCGGGGACCCTTAACAAAGCTGGATACTTACCCTCCTTGACAGGAACACAAAGAATACCGTAGGTACGGTAGTCCCACTGTATATTATTAAACGACACCTCATAGACGTTCACGTCTTTGGTGCATCGTTCGGGCAACAGGCGCTTGGTAGGATTGAGGTCTGTCTTACGTGCCTCTGTAATCGCATTCTTCCAGAACGACTCAAAGTCGTCAGGCTTCACCGTAGTGGGCTTAATCTGTTCCGGAGAGAAAGCGGCACCGCAGGCCCCTTTGTATTCCTTGCCACCCACATAGGCCGTCACGTCGACACGATAGAAACCAGGTTTTGTCATCCTACCCTTCAGCGTCAGCGTACCGTCCTTTAATACCACGCCCTTTTTCTTGACATCCTGATACATCTCCGGACCTGCCTCATAGTCGATGGTGACATTATCAACCAAGGTGGCAGAACGGGTCACACTGATCTTAAAGGTTGCCGTCTCCCCTACCTGATACTTCCAATCCTGATGGTCAGGCACTACGTTCACCTGTATCTCACTGCCACGGATCTGGGCATTCAATGGCAAGGAACAGGCCAGTACCAGTAGTAGCAGGATGACTCCTATACGCTTCATGATCTGATCGTTTTAAGTTCTATCGGTTATTATTACGACTGCAAAGTTAACATTATTTTTGAGAAAACAATGATTCTTTATGGATTTTCTCACATATAACCTGGCAAAACACCTATTTTACCCTGCTCATACGGTCTACTTGCGTGCGGATGACAGCCAATGTGGTGGTATCTCCGGCAAAGACGGAGTTCAATCCCTGAGCCTCCTGGGCAGGGTCGTTGGTATAGGGATCACCCACCTGCCACTGCTCATGCTTCGGCTCTGCGAAGCCTCCCCATCCCCAGAAGTTACAGCCGGCGAACTTGCCTCCGCTCTCCGCATTGTCAGCAACCAGTGAGAACACATATTTATAATAGCCGTCACGTCCCTTCGTAGGAGTACCTGTCGCAAACTGAAAACCGTCACGAGGATAACCGAACTCCTCCATCACAAGGGGTTTGTTCAGACTGTCACAGACGGCAAGGTGCTGATCTATATACGCTTTCGTATTCTGACAGGCACGGTCCAGGTGTTCGATCAGCGAGTCAGGCTTTGCCCATCCCCAGTTATAGGGCCAGAGGTGTACATTGCAGTAGTCGATGTTCTTGTCAGCACAGATTCGTGTCCAACAGCCCAGGTCATTCTCACAGCCCCACGAGCCTTCACTGCCCACGGAGATCAAGTGGTTCTTATCGAGTGAACGGATCAGTGCAGAAGCCTCGGCGAGCCATTTCTCAAAGGCAGGCAGTGCCTCTCTGGAGAAAGCTCGCGGTTCATTACCTATCTGCCACGACATGATGGCAGGGTCTTCCGTGTATTTCCTACCAGTATAGCGGTTGGTCCGTCCGATGATGAAACGAACATAGTCATAGAACAACTGGTGCGCCTTCTCGTTGGTGGCATACTTGCTCATCGCTTCCATGAAGGCAGGGTATCCGGCCTCGTCGGGACGCGGCTGCTTGCCTGCTCCTGCCTGTTCGAGGTAGAAGCCATAGCCCCCGCTCCACTCCCAGGAGTTGTTCAGGTAGAGCACGGCGACCATCTCACGCTTTCCCATCTCCATCAACAGGTAGTCCAGACCTGCCAGAATCGTGTCATTATACACACCGGGGGCTATCTGGAGCGTGGGCTCCACCTTCGTTTTCACGCCACGCTCACCGTCAGAGCCCACGAGGATACGTAGGTTGTCGATACCCATCCGCTTCATCTCGTCCAGTTCACGTCCCAGACGGACACGGTCACCGCCTTGTCCCTCAGAGCCAAGGATAGCACCATACCAGAAGTTGGTACCTACATAATAATACGGTTGACCTCCACGGACGAAATGTCCGTTCTCGACGCGCACAAAGTCCGTCGTCATCTCCTGCTTCTTCTGACAGGCTACCACGATGGCTACTGCCATCGCCAGTAGTAATAGTTTTTTCATGTTAGTATTGGTTTTATGTCTAATTTGCCAGTTAAACTTACGGGTACTGGTGATACTTGACCAGTCCTTCCATCGGTGTCTGCATGATATTTCCAAGGATAAAGTCTTCTGCTCCTGCTGCCTCCCGCAGTTCTGTCTGGAAATACCAGGCGATGCTGCCGACAGCATGGACGGGCAGGGCAGGACGCTTATAGTGAGTCACGTTCCGCTGGAAGAAGGAGCGGAAATTGTCTATCACCATCTGGCGCAACGGTTTGAAGTCGAGATGCTGACTGATGAAAGAGGCCGTAGAGGCGAGGAAGCGGTTGGCAAGCGGCTCCCTATACACCTTATTAATAATAGTGGGCATCGTCAATCCCGTCTCCTTCAGATAGGCATCACATAAATCGGCATACTGCGGGTCCTTGAAGAGGGCATTCATGAAAGACCTGCCCAACACTGCCCCACTCCCCTCGTCCCCGAGGATATAGCCAAGGGGCGGTGTGTTTTGTGTGATTTTTTCACCGTCATACAAACACGAGTTCGCACCAGTTCCCAGAATACAGGCGACACCTTCTTCATGACCGCAAAGGGCACGGGCAGCAGCCATCAGGTCGCTGTACACCTCCACTGCCTGCGGAGAAAATACCTCAAACAGCATCTGCTTCATCATCGGAACGTGGGTGGAAGTACAGCCACTGCCGTAGAAGTAAACCTGGATATTGGAAAGCAAGGGACTTTCAAGAATTTTCGAATGAACAAGTTGGGCCCGCGAGAAGGTGGAGAGCTGTGGCATCAACTCCTGTGCCAGGATCTGCCGGATCTCCGCCGGTGACTGATGAATGGGGGTGATACCCTGCGTCTTGAAGGTTGCCATAAACACATTGTCAGTACGCATGCCTGAATCATGGAGAAGTGTCCAATCTGTTTTGGTACTTCCGCTATCTGCTATTAATTTCATAAATCTTTATTTTAATTTTCTGCAAAGATACAAAATAATTGAGAAATGTAGGGGGAGAATGGAAAATTATTTTTAATTTTGCAAACTAAATCAGGTAAAAACAAAAATGAAGAAACTTCTCCTCATCATAGGAATACTGGTCGGGACACTCCATGCACATGCCGTGCTGAAGGAGAAAGACCTGCCACAGACATTGAAGATTCTCCGCTCGGAGCTGACGACCTACCATCGTGAACTGACCCAGATGCTGGAGATGAACAAGAAACAGAGCGAGGCAGTGAGAGACCAGTTGATCTCCACCATGAAGCTGTCCAACCAAAACTCGCTGATGCTGTACTCGCAGAAACAGGAATATGTCTTCGACCTGACCTATGCCTGTCATGAGGCGACAGAGCAATACCATGCCTTCCAGCGGCAGAAGATCCCCTTCAAGACCTTTTTAAACAAGACAGATGCGGATATCGCCCGCTACGACTCCCTGATCAACTCCCTGAAGGCGATGCCCATCCAGACATTGAGCGACAAGGCGAAGATTGACCGCAGTGTCTGTCTGACACTCGCCACCAGCATCCGCAACTCCCTGAA
This sequence comes from Prevotella sp., assembly GCA_017645645.1. Classification (GTDB taxonomy): domain Bacteria; phylum Bacteroidota; class Bacteroidia; order Bacteroidales; family Bacteroidaceae; genus Prevotella. The sequence goes on from JAGCOB010000019.1 coordinate 73,455, forward strand.
CGAGAACCGTTCCAACATGCAGGAGTATATCCGTTATTACAAAACGACGGAACAGCGACTCTCCTACCTGAACGACTATGCCCAGAAACGGTATAACGACATCCAGACCAGTATCTTCAAGAACGGGGACGACAGTTATTTCAATATCCTGAAGAACTGGAAACGGCAATGGCAGATTACCAGTCGGACGGTGAGCAAGAAATACAAGCCCAGCGAGAACTCACAATGGGACAGTCGGTGGATCTTCGGACTTCTCATCACGATTATCATCTATGCCATCATCGCCTCCATCCTGAACTTCACCGTCATCCGCTATATCGTACCCAGGCGATTCCGCACAGAGGAGTTCATGAAGAAACGAACCTGTATCACACTTGCCACCACCACGGTCACCTTTGCCATCATCCTTGGCATTGCACTTGCCGTCGCCAACCAGAATTTCATTATCATGGCATGTAACCTGCTGGTGAATTTCGCCTGGCTGATGGGCGTGATACTTATCTCATTACTACTGCGCGTGAAGGGTGACCAGATCAAAAGCGCCTTCCGGATTTATACACCATTGCTGACAGTCAGCTTTATCGTTATTGTATACCGCATCATCCTGATACCCAGCGAACTAGTCAATATTACATTCCCTCCTGTCCTTCTTCTCTGCGCACTCTGGCAATGGAGCGTCATCAGGCGACATAAAAAGAACGTCCCGCGCTCGGACATGTTCTACAGTTATATTTCACTGCTCGTCTTCATAGCGGCAGTCATCTGCTCATGGGCAGGATATACGCTGATGGCGGTACAGATGCTGATCTGGTGGACCATGCAACTCACCTGTATCCTTACCATTACCTGTGCTTTACAGTACCTCAAATATTACGGTATCAGGCACCGGTTGGCAGAGAAGCCCATCACCCAGACATGGGCATACCACCTGCTCTATCAGGTGTTATTACCTATTGCCGGTGTTGCTTCCGTGATGCTCAGCATCTATTGGGCTGCCGATGTCTTCAATCTCAGCGACATCTGCTGGAAAATCTTTAATACCGACTTTGTCGACCTGAAAAACCTGAGACTCAGTATCGTCTCCCTTGCCGTTGTCGTCAGCCTGTGGTTCTTCTTCTCCTATGCCAGCAGAACCATTCTCCAGTTCTTGCGGATGCACTACCAGATCAGCGACCCCACTACAGCGGCAAGCAAGGAAGTGATGGGCAGGAATGTCATCCAGGTACTGGTATGGGGAATCTGGTTCCTCGTCACCATGAGCATCCTGAACATCTCCCTTGCCTGGCTGATGGTGGTAACGGGCGGTCTGTCGACAGGTATCGGTTTTGCCTCCAAGGACATCATCGAGAATATCTACTACGGTATCACCCTGATGGCAGGACGTATTAAGGTTGGGGACTGGATTCAGGTAGACGGTACCATGGGAAAGGTAACGAAGATCAGTTACACCTCAACGGTTGTCGAGTCACTCTACGGAGAGGTCATCACTTTCCAGAACTCACAACTTTTCACCAAGAATTACAAGAACCTGACCCGTAACCACGGCTATGTGCTTGCCGTCATCAACTACAGCGTCGCCTACGGAAGCAATCTCCAACAGGTCATCGAACTGGTCGACGGTGCCGTCAACCAAATGAAACATAAATGGATCGACAAATCGAAGAAGTCAAAATCGGTTGTTGGAGGACTTGCTGACTCTGGCATCAACCTGAAGATGTTCGTCTGGGCCGACGCCCCCAAGCAGTCATACGTCATCAGTGACGTACTGAACACCATTTATGACACGCTCCGTCAAAACAACATTGAGATTCCCTTCCCACAACAGGATATACATATTAAATAAGAGACTTTCACCATATTTAATACAAAATTGTACGCTTTTCTTGCAAGTATGGAAGTTTTTTTCTATCTTTGCAAGGAAATAGTGTCATATTATAAATATGAAAAGTACGATTATCGCAGGACCATGTGTCATTGAATCCGCAGAACTGCTCGATACCGTGGCAGCAAAACTGGTGGACATCAATCAGAGACTGGGGACTGACATTATATTTAAGGCTTCTTTTGACAAAGCCAACCGTACCTCCATCAACTCGTTCCGTGGTCCGGGTATAGACCATGGACTACTGATGCTGAGCGATATTAAGCAGAAGTACGGATTGCGCATCCTGACGGACATCCATGAAGCTTGGCAGGCAGTGCCTGTAGGACAAGTGGTGGATGTCATTCAGATTCCTGCTTTCCTCTGCCGGCAGACAGACCTGCTCATCGCTGCGGCAAAGACGGGCAAGACGGTGAATATCAAAAAGGCACAGTTCCTGAGCGGACAGGATATGCGCTATCCTGTAGAGAAGGCAAGAGAGGCTGGAGCCAAGGAGGTATGGCTGACGGAGCGTGGTAACATGATGGGGTATAACAATCTGGTGGTAGACTTCCGTAATATCCCGGATATGCTGGAATTGGTACCCACCGTCATCATGGACTGCACCCATAGTGTGCAACGCCCTGGCGGAGCCAACGGGAAGACAGGAGGAGACCGCCGCTACGTGCCACAGATGGCACTTGCAGCCAAAGCTTTCGGGGCTACGGGATGGTTCTTTGAAGTCCATCCTACACCCGACCAGGGACTCAGCGATGCCGCTAACATGCTGGAACTGGACAAACTGGAACCACTAATAGAGAAATTAATATAAATACTATAGGAACTATAGTCACTATAGGAATTATAAAAAAATGACGACAAAGGAAAACGCCATACAATGTATCAAGGATGAGGCACAGGCTGTGCTAGACCTGACATCCCAGATTGACGACAACTTCGACAAGGCTGTCGAATTAATCATGCATTGTAATGGCAAGGTCATTGTGACGGGAGTCGGAAAGAGCGGACATATCGGAGCAAAGATTGCAGCCACCTTAGCTTCTACAGGTACTCCTTCGTTCTTCATCAATCCCTTGGATGTGTTCCACGGTGATTTGGGAGTCATGTCCAAAGGAGATGTCGTTATTGCCATCTCCTACTCCGGACAGACAGACGAACTGCTGCGTTTCATCCCCATGGTACTGCATATGGAGATTCCCATTATTGCCATGAGCGGCAACCCGCAATCCCTATTGGCAAAATACTCCACCTGTCATCTTAACGTCAGCGTGAGGAAAGAGGCATGCCCGCTGAACCTGGCTCCCACCAGCAGTACGACAGCGACACTGGTGATGGGGGATGCACTGGCCGTTGCCTTAATGGACAAGCGTCATTTCCAACCTCAGGATTTCGCCCAGTTCCATCCCGGTGGAGAGTTAGGCAAGCGACTGCTCACTACGGCACAGGATGTCATGATTACAGAGAATCTTCCACTATTGGGTCCGGAGATGCATTTAGGCGAAGCCATCATCCTTGTCAGCAAGGGGAAGTTGGGACTTGGCGTTGCCATCGAGAACGACTGCATTGCCGGTATCATCACTGACGGAGACATCCGCCGTGCCATGGAACGATGGAAAGCAGAGTTCTTCGACCGCACGGTCAGAGATATCATGACCCTGACTCCCAAGATGGTGACACCGCAGACAAAGATCTCCGAGATACAGAAAATCATGAATCAACATAAGATACACAACGTATTAGTATCCGACAGTAATAAGAGACTGTTAGGTATAGTAGACCGTTATGCATGTATCCTCTAACATAAAATAAATAACGAAAGAAAAACAAACAGGCTATGAAAGGACTGAAAAAAATACTGATGGTGTTGATGCTTGCGCTACCGCTGGCAGCAGCAGGTGTCTATCTTTTTAAAACGCTGGACATCAAGGATGGACTTACCAGCAGTCAGATTAATTGTATCTTGAAAGACGGTCGCGGTTATATCTGGTTTGGAACACCTGCCGGACTCTACCGCTATGACGGCTATACTTTCAAGTACTTCCAAAGTAATTCACAAGACGGCTCCTCCCTTTCTGACAGTTATATTATCAGCATGCAGGAAGCCCTTGACGGTAATCTTTGGATTCAGACATCAGCAGGCTATTGCGTCTATCATCCACAGACGGAGACCTTCGAGCGCGACATGAAACAGGTCTTTGCCCGAATGGGTATTGAGGGGCAACCGAACGTGGTGTTCTTTGACCGCCATAAAAACCTATGGGCATCTATTCCCAACAAGGGAGTCGTCGCCTATAACATGCAACAACAGTTACTCTATGAATTCGGATATACTGACGACACCCATGGTGTTCCCCAGGGTACCATCTGCTCTATAGGAGAATGTCGTGACGGTGCCATCATCGTCTATGAAGACGGCAGGATGGTATGCTGCGATATCATGCACCAGCAGCATACCGTATGGGCAACAGACCTGATTGCCCACCAGCACCTCCGCAAAAGCGCTACCTTGAAAGTCTATGCTGACCAGGCTGACAACATCTGGCTATATGGTCAGGGAACTTTGATGTTCTACAACAAAAGCACCAATGTATGGGACACGACTATTGGTAACAGCTTAGGACTCACAGGGGTTGCCGTAGACCATAGTGTCAATGGCATGGCAGGAGACCGAAGCGGAAATATCTGGATTGGTACTGACCGGATGGGACTGATTCGGATGAATGTCGACTCCCATCAGATGGAAGTTGTACAACCACATGATGGAAAAAATCAGCAAACACAAGAGACGATTGGTATTCAAAGCGTTTATGTGGATGACACAGACCTGCTATGGGTGGGAACAGAGAAATCCGGTGTTGCCTTCTATGGCGACAATATCTATAAGTTCCAATCATCCTTCTTGGGAGATGTCACTGCCATAGCAGAAGATGCAAACGGAAAAGTCTGGTACGGAACGAGTGATAAGGGAATTATTGATTATAACGGTCCGTTGGCAAGTATGAAGGTCTCGTGTATGGAAACGACAGCGGACGGAAGTCTTTGGGTTGGCTCCCGCCAAAACGGACTGACCCGTATCCAAGAAGGTACGTCACGAATATTCTCTGCTGTCCGTGACAGTATGAAGACGTTAATCGACGACCACATCAATGCACTGGCAAAAGATAAGGGTGGAAATCTGTGGATTGCCACGAACGGAGGCTTACAGGTATATAACCCGAAGATGAACACCTTCTCATCCTATACCCGTGAGAACGGTATGCTGAATACCAACAATATTACTTGTCTATTCTACGGAAAGAACAACGTCTTACTGATTGGTACGTCTGAAGGATTGATGATACTGAATCTGTCAGACCGTAAGAAGACCATCCTGACAGGTAACTCTACCAATCTCAAGACATTTACCAACAACTACATCACCCAAGTATATGAAGATTCCCGAGGACTTATCTGGGTAGGCACCCGTGAGGGATTGAATGTCCTGAACGTAGCGAACGACTCTTTGAACTATATCACGAAAAAGGATGGACTTTGTAATAATTCCATCTGCGGTATTACAGAGGACAGAAGCGGTAATATGTGGATAACGACCAGTAATGGAGTCAGCCGTATCGTTGTTCAGCGTAACAGACAGGAGGGAACTTTCGGATATGGTCTTTACAATTATGATACCAAAGACGGTCTGCAAAGTAATGAGTTCAATACCGGAGCTATCCTGACAAAGTCTGACGGTGCTGTTATTTTCGGAGGTCTCTTTGGCATCAACTGGGTACGGGACAGCAGGAAAGAAGACCAAAGTACCCTGCCTCGCGTGATGCTCACCCAATTGTTTATCGGAGAAGAGGAAATCTTGGTGGGACATGATTATGACGGGAATGTCATATTACCTCAAGCTCTCAACGAGAGTAACAGGATCGCATTAAAGAACAGCCAGAACTCCTTTACCATCAAGTTTGCCGCAGGTAACTACAACCAAGGAGAGCGTTTGCAATTCATGTATTGGATGGAAGGCTTGGAATATGACTGGCGCAATGGTGATGCCTTGTTGCATGGTGTCAGGTTCCGTGACCTCGGTAGCGGTAAATATACCCTGCATGTGAAAGCTGTGAGTGCCGACGGTGCTGTCAGCAATCAGGAACGTAAACTGGAGATCACCATCGAACGTCCTTGGTGGTTGACATGGTGGATGCTTTCTGTTTATGTCCTTCTTGCCATTGTTGCCCTTGTCATGTGGCGTTATGGTTACAAGAGAGTGAAAAACTTCGTGATGAGAAAGCGTACTGTTGTTGATGAACTGAAACGCCAGCGTGAGGAAATCAAGCTCACCAGTGATGAGCTCCGCCAGCCAATGGCACGTATGACGACGATCATCGGAAACCTTGCAGAAAAAGAAAGTGACCTGGAAGGCAGAGAACAGCTGAACTCCCTCCATTTCCAGATGCTGCAGATCATCACCCGTATCTCAGAGATGCAGACGATTCTGGAGAATCCAGAGGCCAAGGCAGAGTCTACGGCAAAAGACCGCATGGAACTGAACGATCAGGGAGAAATCACCCTGCCGTCTCTTGCCACCTCTGAGCTGACAGCGAAGATACAACCACTACGACTTGACAAGAAGACCCATAAGTTCAGTGTTGTATTCATCGACGACAACCGGGAGTTCAACACATTCATGAATGCTCACCTGCGTGAAGTCTATGACTTCCATGTCTATGACGACATCCGTCTCGCCATTCCAGACATTGAGGCAATGAAAGCCGACCTTGTCATCTGTAAACAGAACATGAAGCACATGACCGGTAGTGAACTGTGCAACAAGTTGAAGTCTGACTCCCTGACGCATAAGATCAAATTCGTACTGATGACCGACTCCGTCCTGACACCAGAAATGATGAAGGACATGAATATCACCCTGGCGGCAGACGATTATCTTGCTAAACCGTTCAACGTACAGGAAGCTGTCATGCGCTTTAACAAACTGATGGGATTAGGTCCCGTCGAAATGGAACAGGATGCCATTGAGGGTCGTGAGACACGAATGCTGGAAGGTCGTAATGCAAGTATGACAACAGCAACCATGGTCTATGACGATGATGTCATTGCTAACCAAAGTAATACCGAGTCAACAAGTGAGGAGCCTGTTGGAGAACAAGAGCCCCAGAAACAGGAAGAGCCCGCAGAGCAGGCTAAGAAGAACGAGCTCATGACACAATTCTACGGTGAAGATGAGACGATCGGTAATTACTCTATGAGTAACCTGATGGACCGCCAGTTGATGAAAAACGTAGAACAGTATGTCCTTCAGAATATGAGCCGTGGACAAATCAGTCTGGAAGAGATGGCATCTGCCATGGGAATGGGACGTGTTCCCTTCTTCCATAAGATTCGTAGCATCACGACAAAGACTCCTGCGGAAGTTGTTCGTGAGATCCGACTGAAACACGCATGCGTCCTCTTGACAAAGACAAATATCAATATGAGTGAGCTTGCTATTAATATCGGTTTCTCCACAGCAGAGAACTTCATTAATATCTTTAAGGAGAAATATGGTATGACACCACTCGAATACCGCCTTAAGAATAAAAAATAAAATGCTGCGAACATTATTCATCGCAATATTCGTTCTCCTTATCCAACCAGCGAGTGCCCAGACAAGCGACTCGCTGATTGTTCGTACATTACGTTCCAAGAACATCGTATTCTCCAATGACAATTCAGTGACACTCCTCATGTCAGGACAGGAAAAGTTCGATGACATGTTCCGTGCCATCCGTCAGGCAAAGAGCAGTATTCATCTGGAGTATTTCAATTTCCGCAATGACTCTATCGCCTCCTTACTCTTCGACATCCTCAGGGAAAAACGGAAAGAGGGTGTTGAGGTACGGGCTATGTTTGACGGTTTTGGCAATGACTCCAACAATCAGCCACTGAAGAAATACCACCTGAAAGCATTACGGGACGACAGTATTCAAATCGTAGAATATGAGCCCATCCGTTTTCCTTGGATTAATAAGATTTTCGGACGCGATCATCGGAAGATAGTCGTGATTGACGGACAGATTGCCTATACCGGTGGCATGAACGTCGCTGACTATTATATCAAAGGTACGGAGCAAGTCGGAGAATGGCGTGATATGCACTGCCGTATTGAAGGGGACGCTGTCAACGAACTCCAGAAAATATTCATAAGGATATGGAATCGGACAACAGGTGAGAACGTACATGGTATGAAATACTATCGGGGTGGTACCTTGACAAAATTCGAGGGACTGAAGCCTGACACCACCTCTACTGCAGGTAGGAAAATGGTGGGTATCATCACCCGGGAGCCTCATCGGACACCTTCCATCATGCGTGACTTCTATATCAGTGCCATTGACCAGGCACAAGACTCTATCAAGATCATCAACCCCTACTTCACCCTTATTCCGAGTGTCACCCGTGCCCTGACTCGTGCCATCAGGCGTGGTGTTAAAGTAGAGATTATGCAGTCAGCGAAGAGTGACATTCCCCTGACTCCTGACTGTGCCTATTATCAGGCACACAAACTGATGAAGCGCGGGGCCACTATCTGGATGTACGAGCCTGGATTCCACCACTCCAAGATCATGATGGTAGACGGACGGTTCTGTACGATAGGCAGTACGAACCTGGATGCCCGCAGCCTGAAATGTGACTTCGAGCAGAATGCCGTGATCATTGACAAGCCGACAACGAAAGAACTGGATGACATGTTTGCCCGGGACACTCAGAAATGTTTCCTCCTGACTCCTGAGTCATGGGACCAGTTCCGTACAGGCTGGCAGAAATTCCGCGGCTGGTTTGCCCATTTGTTAGCTCCCTTCCTATAACACTATGCAGCGCAATACCGTCATCTCCATCTGCAAAGCACTTGCCATCATCCTGATGGTCATTGGTCATGCTGATGCCCCTGATGTGGTCAACTCCTTCCTTTATGAGTTCCATATGCCTGTCTTCTTCATCACGGCAGGCTATTTCTTCTCGCTACGCTATCTCCATGACGAAACGACATTCATCAAGAAACGCTTCAAGGGACTGTATGTTCCTTTCCTGCAATGGTCGGTCTTCTTCCTGATTATCCACAACTGGATGTTTGACCTCGGCATCCTCAACGAGCAGTACGGCAACTGGAGCGGTGGAGTGACCCACCCCTACTCCTGGCATCAGATGCAACAGAACCTATGGAACATGGTGACGGCGATGGGCGGTTACGACCAGTTCCTATGCGGTGCCTTCTGGTTCTTCCGGGGTCTCTTGGTGGCAAGTATCGCATACCTTATTATATATAAGGGGATTGACTACCTGGCAGGACAATATGAAAAACTCTCTCCTCATCGCGAACTCCTTGCCCCTATTGGAGTTTGTGTCTTCATGCTCCTGCTGGCAGCATGGAAGACATCGGAAGGACTCCGTATCATCACACTGATCCAGGGAGGCTATCGGGAAATCATGGGTACCTTCTTCTTCGGATGTGGCTTCTTGTTTCACAAATGGGAGCATCATTACAGAATATCATGGTGGATGACTTTGGTCTTTGCCGTCATCGTCTTCCTCTTCTCTAAATACCTGACAGCCAACATGAACTGGCGCTCGTCGTTCATCCAGTTCATCTCACTGCCTGTCCCTGCCATCTGCGGTTTCCTGATGACTTACAACATAGCCCATTACCTGAATCGTAAGGAGGGAGTTGTCAAGCGTTTCCTGGTATTCTGCGGCGACAACACCCTACCCGTTTTTATTTTCCATATCATCAGCTATAAGGTTGTCAGCCTGATCAAGATATGGTATTACGACATGGACTTTGCCCAGATTGGATGCCACATGGTGATCCACGACCATGCCAAGGAAGACTGGTTCTGGATTCTCTATGCCATTGTCGGATTGGGAATTCCTTTAGGATGGACCTGGTGTTATCAGGAAATCAGGAAAAAATTGCAGCATACATCAGTCTGACTTGTATCTCACTGATAGCATACGCTTCTATCAACTGGGAGTCAAAACTAAAGAATGCCTCATCGGGACGAACATCTCCTATTGCTTTCTTAAAACAGTGAACGGCTTCATCCATCCTGCCTGAGAACCAACAGCAATAGCCAAAATGCTCCCAGTCTTCCCGAAGGACCTTCTCTTCTGATGTCAACTTCTTGTATATCTTATCCGCCTGTTCCAGTTGGTGGCTACAAAGATGTGTCCAGGCAAGTACCCGATTCACGTGATTGTCCTCCGGATGATTATAATTCAACCGATACAATATCTTCAAAGCCCCTTCATAGTCTTTCAGATTGACAAGACAGATTGACTTGTTCAGCAGATAACTGGTCTTGTCTGGATTCATCATCAGCAGTTCGTCATAAGCCTCGGCAGACTCTTCAAACGCTCCTATATTAAACATTTCACGGGCATATCCTTGAAGTGCCTTCTGGTTTCCCGGCTCCAGTTCCAATGCCTTCACGAACATCCCTGACCAGATATAGTATTGTACAGTATGATGGTCGTCACTATAAGAATCCAACAACCGCTGGGCATTCTCCTCTAACTTCTGCCGTTTTAACAAGCGTACAATCTGGTCCTTATACGGTTCCAGCGGAGAAGCTTTGAAAAGCCAAAGACTGAAAAACTCACAAGTACCTAATTCGTTATGACTCGTGTCAAAGGGATTCTGGAACTCATTCCTACTGGGATACAATCGGAAGAAGCGATACATGTCCATCAGATAGGTCCGACGGAGAAAAGCAGGTGTCTGCATATCCTCTTCCGGGACTTCTCCCATCGTAGCCTCTCCGCGCTCCAGCATCTTCCGCATGCCCTCCGGCATCCGTTCCATGACCTGTTGGAAAGCAATCATAAAAGAATACTTGTCACTATTACAGAAAGGACCTTGCCGCATCACCTTCTCCAGAAACTTATTTCCTTCCATCCTGTGTACAAAATGGATGATATCAGGATGCTGCATATAGAAAGGAACGAACCAGTTGCTGATATCATAAAAGAAGGGGAAACGCTTCATCTGGGAAAAACCGCCGAAATAGATATCCGAGCCCTGTTTCTGCATATCCATCATACGACCAAATGTCTCCTCCAATTTCTCCATACGCTGTTCAGAAGCTTCCGGGTGCAGGATATCCTCCATTGGGTCGTCTTCCCGTTCCTCTATACCAAAACGGGTAAACTGGAGATTGTTATTCTTCAGGATATCCGGCATAATCTCCTGCTGGATGGTATGGGTGTCCTTCTCGGCATTCAGACAATAGACCAACTGCATCTGTAACTCCGTCAATTCCTCACACACCTTTTCCGACGTGAGAAGCGATAATACTATCTCCTCTTGTTCCGGATAAACCTTACGTATATCTTCTTTCAGCGACAACGCCCAGCCCACCAAGGCACGCTGCCGTACAGCCTCGTCCTGTGAGCGGCGATAGACATTGACCAGTGTACGGAACTTTGCCATATCAAACTGGTTCAGCAACGACAAGGTCACCGAAGACACCAGAAGTTGTTGGTCATTACTGTCAATGGTCGGGGATATCAGTATCTCCTCAAAGTCGTGTCCTACTCCCTCCGTCCACATCCGGGAGGTCAGGACATATGAGAACAGATTATTCATCTGTGTCTGATGCTCTTTATAGAGAAGCTCTGCTTTCTCCTGTCTTGTATTTTCCGGTTCCAGTTCCAACATGGCGACACCACTCACAAATGCCTCCATTTCTCGACGGATCTCTGACAACGACCAGTCCTGACGCTCCAGACGAACCCGGTTGAAAATACCTGCCAACACTGGATACGAGCGCATCCGGTGATAGGTGGCGATATTGGCATAGAGTACATAGACTCGTTGCAGCAGATGCTGATAAAGCTGTTCCAGTTGCGGGTCATTCACCCCACGACGCCAATAGTCCGTCATCAGTTCGTATTCCGCCTTGATACCATTCAGACGTTCAGAAGTCTGGGGTTGAGGATAAGCGGCAAGATAGGTTTCCATCTCTGCAATGGCAAGTCCTGCATTACCTTGATGCAATTCGATGGCCACTCTCCGTAATTGATTTTCCGTACCCGTCATAAACTATTTCTTTTGAAGCCACTTCTGTGCCATATCCATATCCTTCTGACGAGGGCCAATGGCATGTTGGTATTTGATGTCTTTCGGCAACGAATCGACAACAGCAGACGGTACACCACAATTTTTCACGATCAAGTCACGATACCGTTTCACTCCATATTTGTTGATAGAGTCACAAGCCATATTATAGGCTTTCACGAAAAGGTCCAGTTGCTTCTGTCTTTCGGGACGGCGCATCTCCTTCTCACGGAAGGCAATCGCCCCCATCTGTATATCCAGTTTACGTGTATCCAATACGACAGGATTCTTTGCCATACGCGCCATGGTTGCCTGAGGCTCAGAGAAGAACAGGGCATCCATCTCGTTATTCTGCAACATCTGCATCCGCACATTCAGGTCGTTGATCTGTACCCGGAACACATGTTCTTCCCGCAGCTTCACCGAATCAACGATAAGGTCACAGAGCATATCAGTCACCGAGAAACGGGTCATCGCCACCATCTTGTCATCCAGTTGCTTCAACTGACGGATTCGTGAGTTATGGTTGGTAATCAACTGCCAGTAACTGTTCGTCGCAGCCACATAGCGCAGCTTGACACCTCGTTTCTCAATACATGCCGCCCTGACGAGATCGGTCACACTACCCTCTACCCTTTGACGTTCCAAGGCAGTATCACAGTCAATATGTGCCATAAACGGCTTCAGACGTACGCCACCGTTGAGCGTGTCAAACAAATGGTGATATGCTGCCACATACATCGGCAGACAGTCCATTGTCGGCATCACGGCAATCTTCAGTGCCGCCGAGTCTCTACGCAGAGCCTCCCGACGTTGTTTCCGCGTCTGTCGCTTCGTCTCTTCGTAGGACTGTCCGCACGCCACTAGTAGCACCAGACTTATCAAGAAAAAAACAAACTTCTTCATAATCAGAATGCAAAGATACACATTATATTTCAAATGAACACATAATCATTCCATTTCTTTGTGAAACTAAAAGATAAAATCAAGCTTTTTCTTGCAAAGTTGCACGAAAAGATATAACTTTGCATGAAGAATATAACAAAAAGACGATATGAAAATAATATTCTTGCTTATATTTGTATTATCAATCCAAAGCATGAATGCCCAGCGCATTCGTTTTAAGGAAGTAAATAATCACATGATTGCTGAAATAAGTGTGAACAAACAAGCAAAAGCTCGTGCACTAATTGACACAGGTAGCTCTATTACTGTGCTTGACAGCAGTTTTGTCATATCGTCTGGATTGGAGTTGAACTTGATACCCTGCCATTGTGCTTTACGTTTGCCCGCCATTGGCAAAACGCTATGGTGTTACCATCTATTGTCTGACACGCTGGATATCAATGGTCTTCGTAATACAAGACCGGTGTATGTCGCCGATTTGAAACAGGCAAGGAAATGGTTTAAAAATGGAGATTATGATATGGTAATGGGCAGTTGCTATAAAGCAAAAGACGGCAGTCAGATGTTAACCTTGAAAATTACTGACGGCTATGTGGAATATGGTAAGCGTGACTTGCCTGAGAAAAAATACAAGCGTGGCATCATGACAATCGACAAAAATGGATTTGTAGGAACTGACGCTCCTCTGCGTATCATGGATTACAACTACAAATCAGGACAGATTATTGGGAGATTTTTCTTTGATACTGGCAATGCAAACTTTTTCACGATATTCGGTAAGAGCGAGGGTGTGATAGAATCTCTTGACAGACAAGGGTTTGAACTTTTAGAAAAATTGAAAGACGGAAAGAAGATTCAATACATTAAGATGGACTCTGCCGAAATGTTGGGCAAGAAGGTCAATATGGAAAAGAAAATTCTGTCGATACTTCCCACAAAACTTAGTGGGGGCTATACAGGTGCGATAGGATACAAGTTCTTAAGAGAAATTGAGCTTGTATTAGATTACGATAATAATTTCTTATATATAAGATAATGCTCACAGGGGGACTTCCCCGTGTGCTCATATAGAAAAGACTGGATGTATATGTAACTTCCAGTCTTTTGTTTTTATGTGAGTGCTTTGTTATTAGAGGGCGAACTTGTAACCTATAGTCAGTGTGAATACGCTGTTCTTGCTGTCCTTGACGCCAACAAAACTTTCTTTGTTCAGCTGGTGAGACCAATCTGGTAACGTGCGTCGATAGTAATAGGCACCTTGAACTGATAAGAAACACCTACAGGAATAGAGAAATCAAACTTCTTGTACTGGTCTTTCATATCGACAGTACCGTAAAGGTCCACTTTCCTGTTAACACCATCTCCTAATATGTCGTAATGGGTTTCTCCATGTGCAAAGAATTTTGAGGAAACAAGGAATCCAAACTGAACACCTGCCTTAACAGCAAAACCCTTGAAGATGTAGTAGTTTGCTACAATAGGAACTTTGATGTAGCCCAGAATATCGCTCTGGTTTTTGATCTTGATTTTGGCACCTCCATCAAAATATTCAATGTCTTCCCATCCACAACCCTGAGAAGTGTAGTTCACACCTGCAGCAACGCTGAATTTCTCAGCAAACTGATATTCAGCCTCACAACCGATGATATAACCTACTCTCATCTTCTTTTTCAGTTCTATACCATCATCAAGGTCAAACGAACCTGCGTTTGTAACTGATGATACAACACTACCAACGTATGGTTGCAACGACCATGTGCCTTTCTCAAACTGTGCGTTGGCGCTTACTGTAGCCATAAAGGCAGCTACTGCCATCATAATAGTCTATTTCATAATCTTGCCAGAAATTAAAATTAATGAATAAAAGTTATTATTATAATATGCTACAAAGATAAATATAATTTTGCAATATGCAATAAGAATAGGTTAAAAAGTACATAGGAGCGGACCTAAGAGGAGCGAGAAGCACGCAAGCACAGAATGGCGAAGGGGGTTGAGGAATACCAGGAAATCCAAAAAGTAACAGATGTAACAGATGAACCGACACTTTTCTAACACTTCCTCGTGGGCGGACGGGCATGCGCTGCGCCCGTCCGCCCGCCCGCGTATAGACTTTTATAAACTATCTGTTACATCTGTTCCATCTGTTACCAAAACAGTAAAAAAGGCATCTTTCGCATCGACATATAGTGCAGGAGATAGGAGGCACCTAACGCATCGATAGGCGGCACCTAACGACCCGATATCCGGCACCTAACGGGAGGATAGGAGGCACCTAACTCGGAGGCTGCTGAATCCATAAAGAAAAGGCGCATATTCTGTGAAGACCATGCGCTTTTTTTTGTATTTATTTGGTTTTCTGCTTGTTTTTTCGTATCTTTGCGCTGTATAACCTAAAAGATAATTATGGCATTTGAATCAACATTTAAGGCAATAGATAACACACTGCACCACGATGATGGATGCAGTACGGCTCTGGATTATGTAGAGCAGTCGAGTTGGGTACTATTCCTCAAATATTTTGATGATTTAGAGAAGACGCGTGAACAGGCTGCAGAACTGGAAGAGAAGACCTACGAGCGCATTATCAGTGGTGACTATCAATGGAACCAGTGGGCGATGCCCCTCGACATGAAAGGTAACTACGACGTGAAGAAGGCGATGGTGGGCGACGACTTGATAGACTTTGTCAACATGAAACTCTTCCCTTATCTTCAGGACTTCACGCAGAAGTACGAGCCTGACACCATCGAATATAAGGTAGGCATCATCTTTACGAATATTAAGAACAAGATTTCGAGTGGTTATAACCTGCGTGATGTCATTGAGCGCATCGACGAACTGAAATTCCAGACTGCTGAGAATCGTCATGAGATGACGCAGATCTACGAGGATCGTCTGCGCCAGATGGGTAATGCAGGTCGTAATGGTGGTGAGTATTATACGCCTCGTCCCTTGATTCGTACCATTGTGAAGAGTGTCAATCCCAAGATTGGCGAGACAGTCTATGATGGAGCCTGTGGCAGTGCTGGTTTCCTTTGTGAAGCCTATAGTTATATGCATGACAAGGTGACGAATGCTGCTGAGGAAGAGACACTGCAACTGCGTACCTTCTATGGTAAGGAACTGAAAGGTCTGGCATACATCATTGCCATGATGAACATGATATTGCATGGTGTTCAATCGCCCAATATCATCCGCACCAATACGCTGACAGAAAACCTGTCGAACATCACACCCTCAGAGCAGAAGAATGTCATCCTTGCCAATCCGCCCTTTGGTGGTTCTGAGCGTGAGGAGGTGCAACAGAACTTCCCCATCAAGAGTAGCGAGACAGCCTATATGTTCATGCAACACTTCATGCGAATGTTGAAGGCTGGTGGTCGCGCTGGTATTGTTATCAAGAACACATTCTTGAGCAATGGTGATGCCAAACTGCTGAGAAAGAAACTCTTGGAGGAGTGCAACCTACATACCATCCTCGACCTGCCAAGTGGTGTGTTCACTGGTGCTGGTGTCAAGACTGTTGTCTTGTTCTTTACCAAAGGTGAGCCTACACAGAAGATATGGTCAGACCCAGATACACGTGAGGCACTGTTTGAAAAACTGGAAGACGCAGGCTATGGAAAAGAAGTGTTGAAAGACATCCGTAAGATTATAGATGCAGAAAAGAGCGACCTGCTGGATGTGCTGGAATATATAGCCTATGCCACCACACCTATTGAACGCTGGGAGAGAGCCGAGCGTATCAACGACTATTACGAATCTCTAACGGATGCTCAGAAGCAGTTTGTGGACTATCTCGTCAGGGCATATATCAGGTCAGGTGTCGATGAGTTGAGTAAAGATAAACTGAAAACGCTGTTAGAATTGAAGTTTGGCTCAGTTCCTGAGGGTATCAGTGCCTTAGGTGGTGTTCCTATAGCACGTCAGACTTTCAAGGACTTCCAGCATCATCTGTATGCGTAAAGAAGGCGGGAGGACAGTCTGATGGATGATGAAATTTTAAAATAAGAATAACAAGAAATCTATACAATTATGGAAAAAGTGGCAAGAATTATTTTGACAGTAGTGTTGGCTATTGTACTAAACGTTGAAGCTGAAGCACAGTTTAGGTCATTGAGCGAGGTAGAGAATGAAATGCGGCAAGACAGGATAGCGCTGGAGAAAGCCGACAAAAACCCCACCAAAGTCGCTGACCAATATGAGTTAGGCCGGCTTTATATTGCTTGTAATCAGTATGATAAAGGTATAAAATGGATGCGTTTGGCAGCTAACAAGAATTATAAAAAGGCTCAGGAGCATCTGGTTATGATTTATGCCTTGATGGATAGGCCAAAGTCTTTTTACTGGGCAAAGAAACTTGCCAATACGGGCGATCCTGAATACGAGTATATAACTGGCTATATGCTGGAAAATGGTATGGGATGTACAAAGAATATTAAAGAGGCAAAGCTGTGGTATCAACGGGCAGGGAAGAAAGGCAACAAAGATGCTAATGAAGCACTTGCGCGTCTAGGTGTCAATGACCTTCCCCTCGCACAGCGCGTTGACGTGGGGCTTATGGCGCATTTCTCCTTCGATAGCGAAGACAAAGTCTGTTCAAAAGGTTTGTCGGGCAGATGTGAAGGCATAGTCCATTTTGCGAACGGACACGGTTCCTCCAACTATATGGAGCTTAAGGGTATCGAAAAGCCCGGCTGCTATCATGTCTATAATTCCTCATCTCTGAATCTGAATGACGCCTGGACATTCTCCATTTTCGTGAAAATCAATTCACGCCTGTCTATGGACGGCTGGGGATACAGATGTGAGAATGGGGCTCAGACCATTATGGCAAAATCACACGACCGTAATGGTTTCGCCATCTTATGTCACATCAACGACAACAAGTTCTCCACATGGATAGCAGCAATGGACAAGAAATGGGTGAGCGGTGTTGGTGGTAACATACCAGGCGATTTCCTGAACAAGTGGGTTCATGTGGCATACACCTATGAGAAAAACACCTTCAAAGTATATCTCAACGGACAGTTGGTGAAGACCCAAGAATCGAAGGGTGACTTCGCAGGAGCCAACTCACGCGACCTGTTTTTTGGCAAATTCAGTGATACTTGGTATCCCTTGAACGGCTGTCTTGACGAAGCCCGTTTCTACAACCGCGCACTCTCTGAAGCTGAAATCAAAATCTTAACCTCCAAGTATTAACTCGCTCAGACAGTATGGCAAAAGACAAGATCATGTATGTCTGCTCCAACTGTGGACAGGAGTCTGCGAAGTGGATTGGCAAATGTCCTGCTTGCGGACAATGGAATACCTTTCAGGAAATCAAGGTAGCCAGTTCCTCCCCTAAGTTAGGGGAGGTCAGGAGGGGTCTGAACAATGGTACATCCGCCCAGTCCTCCGCACTATCTGCAGGCAAAGTTTTGCGGTTAAGCGATATCTCCTCCCATGACGACCCTCGCATCGATATGCATGACGAGGAACTGAATCGCGTACTGGGTGGCGGACTGGTGCCTGGCTCCATCGTGTTGTTAGGTGGTGAACCCGGTATCGGAAAGTCTACGCTCTCGCTTCAGACGATGCTCAATCTTCCAGAGAAGAAAGTGCTGTATGTCAGCGGTGAGGAAAGTGCACACCAACTGAAGATGCGTGCCGAGCGTCTTGTCGCTCAACGCTCAACGCTCAACGCTCAACTTGAGAATTTCCTAATTCTCACTGAGAACTCCCTCGAAGCCATCTTCGAGCATATCAAGGAGGTGCAACCTGAACTGGTAGTCGTTGACTCCATCCAGACGATAGCTACCGAGGATGTCGAGAGTTCCGCAGGCAGCATTGCTCAAGTGCGTGAGTGTGCCTCTGCCCTCCTCCGCTTTGCCAAAACAAGTGGTGTACCTGTCATCCTCATCGGACATATCACCAAGGAAGGAACGCTGGCAGGTCCGAAAATTTTGGAACACATCGTCGATACCGTCATCCAGTTTGAGGGCGACCAGCATTATATGTATCGTATCCTGCGGAGCATCAAGAACCGCTTCGGGTCGACATTCGAATTGGGTATCTACGAGATGCAGCAGACAGGACTCCGACAAGTCAGCAATCCCTCGGAACTGTTGTTGACAGAAGACCATGAGGGACTCAGCGGTGTGGCTATCAGCAGTGCTATCGAGGGTGTCCGTCCTTTCCTGCTCGAGACACAGGCACTCGTCTCTTCCGCTGCCTACGGCACGCCACAACGCAGTGCCACAGGTTTCGACCAACGCAGGTTGAACATGCTGTTGGCTGTCTTGGAGAAACGGGTGGGTTTCAAACTGATGCAGAAAGATGTCTTCCTGAATATCGCAGGAGGACTGCGTGTCACGGATATGGCGATGGACCTCAGCGTTATTGCCGCCGTCCTGTCAAGCAATGTCGACACACCGGTAGAGCCTGGCTGGTGTATGGCTGGCGAGGTAGGCTTGAGTGGTGAGGTGCGTCCTGTGGCACGTATCGAACAACGTATTTCCGAGGCTGAGAAGTTAGGGTTCAGTCATATCATCATTCCCAAATACAACCTCTCGGGACTTAACCGCAAGAAATACAACATCGAGTTAGTACCCGTCCGCAAAGTAGAGGAAGCCCTTCGTGCGTTATTCGGATAATAAAACCTCAACCTTAACCCATCATCATGCGCAGATCCATTCTCATCCCAACCCTTTTGACCCTCCTACTGGCTGTCGTATCCTGCCAGCAGGGAGCAAGACACCACAGCAACAGCTCCGCACAGGACTCCATCCTGGAAAGTCAGGCCATCGACAACATCGACTGGAGGGATTCGACTTTAGCACTCTGTACCAAGGCCAATGACTACTTCAACCACTTCCAGCTGGACACTCTGGAGTTGTTTGTGCCGGAAGCTATGAAGGTTTGCATAGAGCACAACCAGATTAAGCAGTATTATGACCTCTGGTCCGCACTGCCGGAGCTGTACTTTGCCAAAGAGGATTTCGAGAAGGGCTTTGCCGAGGCTAAACGGATGCAGGACGACGCACTTAGCCGCCACGACGGCTACGGGCTGTACATGTCGTACAAACTGATAGGGCTGGGCTACGCTTTCAGTGACAATATCGAGGAAAGCGTCAAGTTTCTGCGCAAGGCTATCGACAGCTTCCCCAAGGGCGAGGAAGAGGCTGACCTTCTCACCACCTATACCTATCTCTATCAGACACTGGACCAGTTAGAGGAGTTCGAGGCCATCGACACGGTTATGACGGAATGGAAAGGCATACTCGACCATAAACCCGTGGTGAAGACAGGCACAGGATTCAAGGGACCTAACCTCTGGCACTTCGAGTATCAGGCACTGCTGGCCAAACACTTGATGACGGTGAAGAAAGACCTGCAAGCGGCCTCCGAGGCTCTCGACTCTGCCGAGTATTATCTGGGAGACGCTGCCGACCCCATCCATCTGGAACGCCTGTACTATATCAGGGGTGCACTGGCTAGGGAACAGGGGCATTATGCCGAGTCGCTCAGCTACATCGACCGCTACGAGAAGACTGCAGACGAGCTGGGTGACAACAGCAGCAAGAAAGTCGCACTGTTTGAGCGCTCACTCACCTTTGAGACTTTCAGGAACTATCAGGATGCACTCACGGCGTACAAGCAATTCAGTAACCTCAAAGACTCGCTGACCAATGTCGATGACCGTGAGAAACTGGCAGAACTGAACAAGCGCTTCGAGGTGGCAGAGCTGAAACTGAAGAATGAGCGTCAGCAGATGCAAGCCGAGCGGCACCAACACTACCTCATCATCCTCATCGTGTTGATTGTGCTGGTGACCGTCATCATGTTCGCCTACTTCAAACATCGCCACGCTAAGCGCATGGCGGAGATGAAAGCGGCACAGGAACGTATCGAGTCGGAGCTGCGCATCGCCCGTGACATACAGATGTCGATGGTGCCCAGCACATTCCCCGACCAAGAGGGGCTAGACATGTACGCCTCGATGACACCCGCCAAGGAGGTGGGTGGCGACCTCTACGGCTATGTGCATATGGGCAACAAGCTCTACATCGCCGTCGGCGATGTCAGCGGCAAGGGCGTCCCCGCCTCGCTATTCATGGCACAGGCCACCCGACTATTCCGTACGCTAGCCACCCAGAGCATGATGCCCGCCGAGATATGCACCCGCATGAACGATGCCCTCAGCGGTGAGGACAACGAGAGTAGCATGTTCGTCACCTTCTGGCTCGGTCTTGTCGATTTGCAGACAGGACACCTCCACTTCTGCAACGCAGGACATAACCCGCCAGTCATCGGCAACATGCCCTCCTCCCCTCAGGAGGAGCAGGGAGTGGATTCCCCCTCCTTCCTTGACATGCAGTCCAACGCACCCATTGGCCTGTGGTCGGGCTTGGAGTACGAGGGCGAGGAGATAGAGAGCATCAAGGGCCGTACCCTCTTCATCTACACCGACGGCCTCAACGAGGCTGAGAACCGCCAGCAGGAGCGGTTCGGCGACGACCGCCTGTTAGACATCCTGCGCACCACCCGCTTCGACTCCGCCCAACAGGTCATCGACACGCTGAAAGCCGCCGTTGATGCCCATCGCGACGGTGCCGAGCCGAACGACGACCTCACCATGATGTGCGTCAGAATCAATTAACCAGCAAACATCGCATCATCTATTTTACTAAATATGTATAAGCAAACGTACCTACAGCGCAAGGCACTCCGCTTCCGTCAGTTCAAACGGAAGGGATATGCCCTCTTTGCCTGTTTGGGACGTGTGGTCACCATCGGAGTACTGAGTGTTGCCACCCTGACTTCTGCCAGTGCAGCCATCAAGACCTTCTCCGTGGTTGGCGATTCTATTGCCAACACCCCTGGCGACGACTCCCCCGACAAAGAGGCGACCCTCGACGATGTCGAGATCACTGGGTCACGCGCACCCCTTGCCTTAGGACAGGCAGCTAGAATGGTCACTGTACTGAGCCGGGAGGATATCCAGGCGGCGCCAGTACAAAGTATTAACGATTTATTAAAATTGGCGGTAGGCGTTGACGTTCGTCAGCGCGGACCTGTCGGTGCCCAGACGGATGTCAGTATCCGAGGAGGTACGAGTGAGCAGATCACCATCCTCATCAACGGCATCAATATCTGTGATCCACAGACGGGACATAACACCTTCGACTTCCCCTGCGACCTCAGTGACATCGAGCGCATCGAGATCTTAGAGGGTCCTGCCGGTCGTGTCTATGGCACGTCGTCGTTGGTGGGAGCAATCAATATTGTGACCACTTCCTCCCCTAAGTTAGGGGAGGTCAGGAGGGGTCTGAACATGCGGATGGAAGGCGGCTCCTTTGGCTATTTGTCAGCAGCTGGACGTATGGCAATTGATGTTCACAGCCTTTCAGCGAATTACACCCGAAGCGATGGCTACAGTCGTTCGAAAGCAGGTCACCTCAACAGCGACTACAACGGTTTCAAAACTTTCTACCAAGGAAGCACCACTCTAAACTCTAAACTCTCAACTCTACACTGGTACGCAGGACTCACCACCAAAGGTTTCGGCTCCAACACCTTCTACAGTGCCAAGTTCGACGAGCAATATGAGCGTACCACGAAAATCCATGCGGCACTACAGGGAGAACTGACAATAGGGAAGCTGCATGTTCGTCCTGCCATCTACTGGAATCGTGGCTACGACCGCTTCGAACTGATTCGCGGATCAGAGGAGAAAGTTCCCTTCAATTATCACCGCTCTGACGTGTTTGGCATCAATCTCAACACATACTTCGACTGGCAACTGGGACGCACCGCCATGGGTGCCGAGTTCCGCAACGAAGATATCGTCAGCACTAATTTGGGCGAACCTCTCTCCAACCCTTTCAGTCATTATAAAGTAGGACTCAACCGTTCGAATCTCTCGTTCCATCTTGAGCACAACATCCTGTTGAAGCGCTTCACCCTCTCTGCTGGTTTTATTGCCATCAAGAACACCTGGAACCAAATGCCATTTAAACTCTATCCTGGCATCGATGCCAGCTACCGCATCGGCGACCACTGGAAAGTGTATGCCAGCTATAACTCCTCGTTACGTATGCCGTCGTTCACTGAACTCTATTACAGCGTTGGCGGTCATAAGGCAGACAAATACTTAAAACCCGAGGAACTGCATGCCGTTGAAGGAGGCGTGAAATACAGCAACCACTGGTTAACGGCACAAACGAGTATTTTCCACCATCATGCACGGAACATGATTGACTGGGTAATGGACACCCGTGATCCCAATGCTGTCTGGCAGAGTGTCAACCACACGAAGGTGAATACCTTTGGACAAGAAATCTCTTTAAACTCTAAACTTTCAACTCTAAACTTTCAACTTTCCTACTGTCATTTGCACCAGCAAAAGCAGGAGGCAGCATACCTCCAGTCGCAATACTCGTTGGAATACCTGCGGCATAAAGTGACCGCCTCGCTGCGATGGTCTATTACCGACTACCTCCGCCTCAGTATCAGCTATCGTTGGCAAGACCGTATGGGCAGTTATACGACTGTCGATGGAGAGGTACGTGACTACCACCCCTACTCTGTTGTCGATGCCCGTCTCGACTGGCTTCAAGACAGCTACACCCTCTATCTCGAAGGCAATAACCTGACTGGTCATCGCTATGTAGACTATGGCAATGTACCCCAGCCTGGCTGTTGGATAACAGCAGGATACGCAAAAAAGTTTTAAATTATGAACTATGAACTATGAACTATGAACTAAATTTTGTATCTTTGCAATCTGATTTTGAATATTTACTCATTTAAATAACACAAGATTATGACAATTAATGAATTCAACTTTGCCGGTAAGAAGGCAATCGTACGTGTAGACTTCAACGTACCCCTGGACGAGAATGGTAAGATTACGGACGACACCCGTATCCGCGGTGCCCTGCCTACCCTGAAGAAAATCCTTGCTGACGGTGGTGCTACCATCATCATGTCACACATGGGTAAGCCCAAAGGAAAGGTTGACATGAAGAAGTCACTGGGTCAGATCCGCGAGGCTGTAGAGAAGGCTCTCGGTGTTCCCGTGGCTTTTGCTCCCGACTGTGCCAAGGCTGCTGATGCTGCCGCTGCCCTGAAGATGGGTGAGGCACTGCTGCTCGAGAACCTCCGCTTCTATCCTGAGGAGGAAGGTAAGCCCGTCGGTGTTGAGAAGGGTACTCCCGAATTCGACGAGGCCAAGAAGGCTATGAAGGCTTCTCAGAAAGAGTTTGCCAAGACACTCGCCTCTTACGCTGACTGCTACGTGATGGATGCCTTCGGTACTGCTCACCGCAAACACGCCTCTACTGCTGTCATCGCCGACTACTTCGATGCTGACAACAAGATGCTGGGTCTGCTGATGGAGAAGGA
>JAGCOB010000020.1 GCA_017645645.1 Prevotella sp.
CTCTCTCGACTCCAAGGAGCCCAACTGGGAGAACTTCCACGACTTCCTACTTGGCGAGGTCCGTTACCTCTCCGTCAAGAAGGCTTATCCCAATGAGGCCGAGGAACTCTTCGCCGAGGCTCAGAAGATGGCCCAGATCCGCTACAAGACTTACGTCCGCAAGACACAGGAGAACTGGGAGGATTAATCCCCTATCCTATCTATAATCAAAGGAGCATCCTATCGGGTGCTCCTTTTTTTGCAATAATGACAATAAAAATAGCTGTTTAGCATGGTCATTTCACAATTTTTGTTTATTTTTGTGGTCGAATATGATACGACTGCCTAAAACCTTCCAAAGGACCCTGTCTGTACGGCTTAGTCTGATAGTAGTATCGTCTATGGCAATACTGCTTCTAACTTCTCTTGTCATTATGCTGTATTATTCGAGAAGGGCAGTGAAAGAGGAGGCTTTGCAGAATGCAAGGATTACATTGGACGGTACTGTGCAGCACATAGATAATATTCTGTTAAGCGTAGAGCAGACTACGGGTAATAT
Organism: Prevotella sp.; assembly: GCA_017645645.1. Taxonomy (GTDB): domain Bacteria; phylum Bacteroidota; class Bacteroidia; order Bacteroidales; family Bacteroidaceae; genus Prevotella. The sequence goes on from JAGCOB010000020.1 coordinate 539, forward strand.
TTACTTCAGTCTCCTACCCTACCTTAACCAACCGGAAATGATCCTTACCTACAGTCGCAGGCTAGTGGAGTCGAATCCTTATGTCACAGGTTGTGCCATCGCCTTCAAAGAAGACTTTTTCAAAGACCACAAGTATTTCATGGCATACGTCCACCGTTCGGTGAGTAATGGAAAGGATGCTGATATCAACAAACTGATAGAAGAAACGACGGATGACGGAGAATATCTGGAACAGACATGGTACAAAAGTCCTATGACTTCCATGAAGGTCGGCTGGCAACGGCCGATGATAGGCAATGAAGCGGACGAGATTCCCATCATCACCTTCTGTCTGCCAATTCTTGGAAAAGACGGCAGCCCTGTGGGTATCATGGGAGTCGGTGTGTCACTTACCCAACTGTCAAGCATCATCGCAGAAACCAAACCGTCCAGAAACTCCTACTGTACACTGATTAACAATGAAGGTATCTACATCGCACATCCCAACAGCAGTAAGTTTAATCAGAAAATCATCCAGTTGACAAGCAAGGAGCCTTCTGCAAGGGAGGCGGCAGAGGCAATGATTTCCGGTCAGACAGGCTATAAAGCCTTCCGTTTGGATGGTAAGGACTACTACGTATTCTATAAGCCTTTCGAACGTATCACTGTTGCCGGACGTACTATCGAAGCACTCAACTGGAGTGCAGGCATCGTATATCCGGAAAATGACATCTTCGGTGACTATCATAATCTTTTCTACTATGTTCTTGCCATCGCCATCATCGGTTTGCTGCTGCTATTCCTGCTTTACCGAACGATTATCCATCGCCAGTTGAAGCCCCTGTTAATGTTGACAGCATCTGCCCAACGCATAGCTGAAGGACACTACGATGAGATTATCCCTAACAGCCGACAGGAAGACGAGATAGGACAATTACAAGATAATTTCCAACAGATGCAACTGTCACTTGCCAACTATATCGGTGAACTGGAGCAGTTGACAATCACCCTGCAAGAACAAGATGCAGATCTCCATGCCGCTTACGAACAGGCTCAGAAGGCAGACCGTATGAAGACAGCCTTCCTGCATTACATGACCAATCAGATGATAGGTCCGGCACAATCCATTGAAAAGCAAGTCGACACATTAGTAAACAATATATCAGTACATGAGCATCAGCAAGACATCGGCAAACTGGCTGACAATGTTCAACAGAAAGGTAATACCATTGCCGAACTGTTGAAGAATCTGATTAACATGTCGGATGAAGAAAACGGAAAGGAGGAAAGAGTATGATGAATATACGCAAATCTTTTTCCACGAAGCTCGCTCTTGGCATTTTATTGCTTGCCATTCCTATTTTCATCCTTTCACTGGGAGTCCTTTTCACCCAGTCACGCCATATCATCCATAAAGAGGCAATAAACCGTGCAAATAGTATGCTAAATACGACGATGCAACGTCTTTGCCGCAACCTTACCACCATAGAAACAGCTACCAATACCAACAGTTGGCTTGTCATCCAAAACCTACATCCCGACTCCTTATTAGCATTAACAAACCGCATTGTACGCTTCAATCCCCATATAGACGGTTGCTCTATCAGTGCTGAGCCTAACGTGTTTCCTCAATACGGCAGGTATTTCTCTGTCTATTCCATCAGGGAAAGCGACTCCATCAAATCGGTTGTCGAGGAGAAATATGAATACTTTGAAAAAGTATGGTATAAGACCGCACACGACCTGGGGAAGCCTTGCTGGGTGGACTTTTACGATGAAACTGACTCGCTGGAGCTGACACTACCGGGTTTGATAGCGTCCTACAGCAAGCCTATCTATGATGCCAACAATCATCTCATTGCCATCATCTCCACCGACTTGTCATTGTATCATCTTAATAAAATCATCTCAGAAGAGAAGCCCTACCTTCATTCCTATTATATGATGGTTGATCAAAAGGGCCGCTTTTTCATCCATCCCGACTCAACCCGTCTGTTTAACCAGACAATCTATAGCGATGTAGACCCACGCAAACAAGCCGACCTCATTGCACTGGGGCATGAGATGACGACTGGTGTCACGGGGCGCATGAACGTCATCATCGACGGTGAGCCATGTGTCGTCTGTTACCAACCAGTACCCAACACCTCCTGGAGCCTCGCCATCGTATGTCCTGACAATGACATCCTGAAAGGGTATCACCAGCAGACCTATATTATCATCCCTTTGATTATTATCGGTCTGATTGCAATTCTCCTGTTATGCTACAGGTCTGTTACACATGCCATCCGTCCACTCAACCAGTTGTTGGTCAAGACCCAGAGTATCGCTGAGGGAAATATGGAGGTATATATCCCCCGCAGCACACGGGAGGATGCTGTGGGACAGCTCCAGAATAGTTTCGCCACCATGCTTCAGTCGCTTAACTTCCACATGGGCAGTGTGCGCTATAGTACCGAGCAGGCCAAACAGCGCAACGAAGACTTGGCAAAAGCCACACGTCTGGTACAAGAGGCTGACAGTCAGAAGACTACCTTCATTCAGAACGTAACCCACCAGATACGCACACCGCTGAACATCATCATGGGCTTTGCACAGATACTGGTCGATACAAATAGCGAAGGACTGTCTGAAGAGGAAAAGAAGAGTATTGCCGACACGTTGGATCACAATTCCAAGTTGCTCAACCGTATGGTGCTGATGCTTTACGACAGTTCTGAGACAGGTCTTTCCGAAGAACTTATGGAAACTAATAAACATGACATGGTTTCCTGCAACGACGTGGCACAGGAAGCTATCAGCTATACGAAGCAACACTATCCCGACCTCACCATCAACTTCCAGTCAGAAGTGAACGATGACTTCTGTATTTGGACCAACCGTCTCTATCTGATGCGCAGCCTGCGTGAAGTCCTCTATAATTCTGGCAAATATTCCGACGGGCAACACATCTCATTCCGTATCACCTCCACAGACACTACCGTCCAATTCATCGTAGAAGACACAGGAAAAGGTATTTCGGAAGCCGATCGCAAAGACATCTTCAAGTTCTTCACCAAAGTTGATGACCTCTCCGAGGGTCTTGGACTTGGTCTGCCGCTGGCTAAACGCCATGCCCACAATTTAGGCGGTGACCTCACCCTTGATGAGAACTATCACGACGGATGCCGATTTATCGTTGAGATTCCCTTGTTTTGAATTGTCCTCTTTTTCCTTTTTTATCTTAATTTTCTCATAGAAGATAAAATATTGCACATTTTTTTTGCGAATGTGCAGGAAAGATATTATCTTTGCACAAAATTTTGTAAATTGTGCAATGAACGATATACCTAGTTTTAATTCCTACATCGTTAAGACGATTAAGGAAAACTGGCTACTTGACGCGCTGACCGACTATAAAGGAACTACGTTACAATACCACGACGTAGCTCGCAAAATAGAGAAGCTACATATCATGATGGAAGCAGCGGGCATTGAGAAAGGTGACCGCATCGCTGTTTGCGGACGTAACTCTGCCCACTGGGCTGTGGCTTATCTTGCCACACTTGCCTATGGTGCTATTGTGGTACCTATCCTTCATGAGTTTAATGCAGAACAGATTCACAATATCGTCAACCATTCTGAGTCGAAACTACTATTTGTGGGAGACTATATTGTGAAAATCATTGATGAGAAGGAAATGCCGAATTTGGAAGGTATTCTTAACCTGCCTGACTTCTCCCTGCATACATGCAGAAACGAGCAACTCATGGATGCACGTGAACACCTGAATCAGTTATTTGGAAAGAAACATCCACGAGCTTTCCGTGCAGATGATATCCACTGGTATACTGACGATCCTAATGAGTTATGCATGCTTAATTACACCAGTGGTACTACAGGATTCTCAAAAGGTGTGATGATTCCCTATCGTGCCTTATGGGGCAATGTGGATTTCTGTATGACCCAGCTAGGACCAAAGATGCCTAAGTTCAGCAGAATGCTGAGTATCCTGCCGATGGCACACATGTACGGACAAGCTATTGAGTTTCTCTTTCCCTTTTGTGCCGGCTATCACCTTTTTTTCCTCAACCGCCTACCCTCTCCCGCTATCATCGCAGAGGCTTTCAAAGAGGTAAGACCTCATTTGGTCGTTGCCGTTCCATTGATTATTGAGAAGATTATCCGCAAACGCGTATTTCCTAAAATCCAAAGCAATGCTATCAAAATCATGCTGCAGATGCCCGTCGTTTCCAAGAAGGTGAAAGAGCGTATCTGCCAGGAAGTATATGCCGCCTTTGGCGGTGAGGCTTACGAGGTCATCGTGGGTGGTGCACCACTGAACCAGGAGATAGAGTCGTTTCTCAGGGACATTGAATTCCCCATCACGGTAGGCTATGGAACGACTGAATGTGCTCCACTGATTACCTATAGTGACTATCACGATTTTGTACCCGGTTCCTGTGGTACCGCCGTAGATCACATGGAGGTGAAAATCCTTTCAAGGATTCCCAATAGCATCCCTGGTGAGATAGTGACAAGAGGAACGAATGTGATGCTTGGCTATTATAAAAATGAGGAAGCCACCCATGAGGTTCTAGACGAGGACGGCTGGTATCATACAGGCGACCTTGGAACGATGTCGGCAGACGGGCACGTGTTTATCCGCGGACGTTCGAAGAACATGCTATTGGGAGCCAACGGACAGAATGTCTATCCAGAAGAAATCGAGGACAAACTAAGCTCGATGGCTATGGTGTCAGAGTGTATCGTCGTACAACGGGGCGACCATCTGACCGCCCTTGTCTATCCTGATATGGATGAGAAAATGGAAATGGGATTTACGGACGAAGATCTGCAAGGTGTTATGGAACAAAACCGGCAGCAACTCAACGAAATCCTGCCTCCCTATAGTCGGATACAATCTATTGAAATCCAGGACGAGGAGTTTGAGAAGACTCCCAAGAAGAGTATTAAACGCTACTTATATAAATAATCGAAGATATGGAAAACGTACCCAGTTTCAACCAAATCATTGAAAAAAGCATCATTGACCATTGGGATCTTGATGCACTAACTGACTACAAAGGAGCCACCTTGCAATTTCATGACGTGGCAAGAAAGATAGAGAAACTGCACATCCTGTTTGAGAACTGCGGTGTGGAAAAGGGCGACAAGATTGCCCTCTGCGGACGTAACAGCAGTCAGTGGGCTGTTGCCTTCCTCGCCACATTGACTTACGGAGCCGTAGCAGTACCTATCCTCCATGAGTTCATGGCAGACCAGATTCATAATATCGTCAACCATTCCGATGCTAAGCTGCTGTTTGTCGGTGACCATGTAGCTACACAGATAGACCCCGTACAAATGCCTCATCTGGAAGGTATCATCAATAATCCCGACTATTCTCTGATGCTCTCTCGCACTGACAAACTCACTTATGCCCGTGAACATCTGAACGAACTATACGGCAAGAAATTCCCCAAATATTTCCGTAAGGAACACGTACATTATTATAGAGAAGAGAATGGTGAAGAACTGGCGATGATCAACTATACCAGCGGCACCACCGGTTTCTCCAAGGGAGTAATGGTACCCTACCGTGCCTTGTGGTCGAACTATGACTTTGCAGATCATGAACTGGGGAAGATTATAGAAAAAAGTGATCGTATTATCTCTATTCTTCCGATGGCACACATGTACGGCATGTCCTTTGAGTTCATCTTTGAATTCCTGCACGGCTGTCATGTCTATTACCTCAACCGTATCCCCTCGCCTGCCATCATTGCACAGGCGTTTGCAGACATCAAGCCAAAGATTATTATCGCTGTCCCACTGGTCATCGAGAAAATCATCCGTAAGAAGGTCTTCCCGAAGATTCAGAACAACCGCATGCGCCTGTTATTGGCAATGCCCGTCATATCGAAGAAGGTACGTCAGATGATTTGTGATGAGGTGGTGAAAGCCTTCGGAGGTGAACTTTATGAGGTAATTATCGGTGGTGCTGCCTTCAATCAGGAGGTAGAATCTTTCTTGAGAAAAATAGAGTTCCCCTATACTGTCGGCTACGGAGCCACCGAATGCGCCCCAATTATCTGTTATCGTGACTGGCAGACATTTGCACAAGGCTCTTGCGGACAGGCTGCCTATCACATGCAGGTGAAGATTAACTCCAGCGATCCTGCCAATAAACCTGGTGAGATTCTCGCCAAGGGACTGAATGTCATGCTAGGTTATTATAAGAACGAGGAGGCCACCAATGAGACCCTTGACAAAGAGGGCTGGTATCATACGGGCGACCTTGGCACCATGGACTATGACGGAAATGTGTATATCAACGGACGTTCGAAGAACATGCTCTTAGGTCCTAATGGACAGAATATCTACCCGGAAGAGATTGAAGACAAACTCAACTCCATGACAATGGTCGTCGAGAGTGTGGTAGTACAGCGTGATACTAAACTTGTCGGACTTGTTTATCCTGACTATGACGAGGCAAAGAATATGAATTTCAACGAGGATGAGATCAAAAACATCATGGAACAGAATCGTCAACAACTCAATGAGCAGTTGCCTGCCTATGAGAAAATTGCAGAGATTGAGATTCGCAAGGATGAGTTTGCTAAGACACCCAAACGAAGTATCAAACGATACCTGTATAGTTAAAAAATGGACTGACTATTTGGTCAGTCCATTTTTTATGCTTACCTTTGCAGCGCTGATGGAGAAAGCCCTGCTTGTTAAAGGGTACCATTTGGCAAGATAAATTGCATAGGAATATGAAAGTAATGAAATTCGGCGGAACGTCCGTAGGTTCCGTGAAAAGCATTTTAAGCTTGAAGAAAATTGTGGAGACAGAGGCACGGACGCAACCTGTCGTAGTAGTAGTAAGTGCACTCGACGGCATCACGGATGCGTTGATAGCAACCTCTCAGTTAGCCCTCAAAGGTGATGAACGGTGGAAAGAGGAGTTTGATGCGATGGTAACACGCCATCATCAAATGATTGATACCGTTATCCTTGACAATCAAAAGCGCGTAGACTTATTCAACACTGTAGACCAACTCTTCGAACAGTTGAAGAGTATCTATTATGGTGTCTTCCTTATCCATGACCTCAGTGGCAAGACACTTGACACTATCGTCAGTTATGGTGAGCGCCTGAGTTCTAACATTGTCGCTTCTCTCGTGAAGAATGGTGTTCGCATGAATGCCCGTGATTTTATCCGCACAGGGAAGAAGCAAGGCAAACATGTTATTGATGCCGACCTGACTACAGAACTAGTAAAGGAAGCCTTTAAGGACCTGAACGACAAAACAATCTATGTAGTACCTGGTTTCATTGCCCGCGACCGTGACAGTCACGAGACAACGAATCTGGGACGTGGCGGCAGTGACTATACGGCTTCTATCATCGCTGCTGTACTCAACGCAGAGGTACTGGAGATATGGACCGATGTGGACGGCTTCATGACGGCTGATCCGAAGGTCATCAAGACTGCCTATACTATCAATGAACTTTCCTACGTAGAGGCGATGGAGCTTTGTAACTTCGGTGCGAAGGTTATCTATCCCCCGACGATATACCCTGTCTGTGTCAAGAACATCCCTATCAGAGTCAAGAATACATTCAATCCTGAACATCCGGGAACACTGATCAAGGCTAAGATTGACGACGACCAGAAACCTATTAAGGGTATCTCCAGTATCAAGGGTACGTCTTTGATTACTGTCACTGGTCTGTCGATGGTAGGTGTCATCGGTGTGAACCGCCGTATCTTCACCACCCTCGCCAATAAAGGTATCTCTGTGTTTATGGTATCACAGGCCTCTTCTGAGAACTCCACCTCTATTGGTGTGCGTGACGAGGATGCTACTGCCGCAGCAGAAGTACTCAACGCTGAGTTCGCCAAGGAGATTGAGACGGGTGCCATGTTCCCCATGCAGGTGGAGAGTGGTCTTGCAACCATCGCTATCGTGGGTGAGAACATGAAACAGACACCAGGTATCGCTGGTAAGCTCTTCGGTACCCTCGGACGTTCTGGTATCAGTGTGATCGCCTGTGCTCAGGGTGCCTCTGAGACGAATATCTCATTCGTTGTGGACGGCAAGTTCCTGCGCAAGTCACTCAACGTACTGCACGACTCGTTCTTCCTGTCAGAATACAAGGTGTTGAACATCTTCATCTGTGGTATTGGTACTGTAGGTGGTATGCTGCTCGAACAGATTCGTACCCAGCAGCAGTTCCTCATGCAGTCCCGTCGTCTGAAACTGAATGTGGTAGGTATCTCTGATGTTGACAATTTCGTATTGGATCGCGATGGTATCGACCTCGACAACTACGAGAAGATTCTTCGTGCAGGATTCAAGGCTGATACAGAACACATGCGCGAGGAGATCATCAAGATGAATATCTTCAACAGCGTATTCGTCGATTGTACTGCCAGTCGTCAGATTGCCCAGCTTTATCAGACATTCTTAGAGCATAACATATCTGTAGTGGCTGCCAATAAGATTGCGGCTTCCAGTGACTATGACAGTTACCTGAAACTGAAACAGACTGCTCGTGACCGTGGCGTTTGGTTCCGCTATGAGACAAACGTGGGTGCCGGACTTCCGATTATCGGTACTATCAACGACCTCTGTAACTCAGGTGACAAGATTCTGAAGATTGAGGCGATCCTGAGTGGTACACTGAACTTCATCTTCAACGAGATAGCTGCTGACGTACCTTTCTCTGAGACGGTACGCCGTGCCAAGGAACAGCGTTACTCTGAACCAGACCCACGTATCGACCTCAGTGGTACGGATGTGATTCGTAAACTGGTAATCCTCACCCGTGAGGCTGGCTATAAGGTGGAACAGGCTGACGTGGAGAAACACCTCTTCGTACCTGACAGTTACTTTGAGGGAAGTCTTGATGACTTCTGGAAGCGTCTGCCGGAGTTGGATGCCGATTTTGAGGCTCGCCGTAAGGTACTGGAGGCTGAGGGCAAGCGTTGGCGTTTTGTGGCTACCATGGAAGCTGACGAGCAGAATCCTTCATCGTTCAAGACAAGTGTGGCACTGAAGGAGGTTCCTTCTGACCATCCGTTCTATCCGCTAGAAGGCTCTAACAACATCGTATTGCTCACTACTGAGCGTTACAAGGAGTACCCGATGCTGATCCAGGGTTATGGTGCCGGTGCCGCCGTTACTGCCGCTGGTGTCTTCGCAAACATCATGTCAATCGCTAATATTTAGTCCCTATAGATCCTATAGTTCCTATAGATACTATGAAGCATATCATAATTTTAGGCGATGGTATGGCAGATCTTCCCGTCGAGCGACTCGGTGGGAAGACCTTGCTGCAATATGCTCATAAGCCAATGATGGACCAACTGGCAAAGGAAGGGCGTTGTGGACGATTGGTCACTGTACCAGAAGGCTTTCCTCCTGGTAGCGAGGTGGCTAATACCGCTATTCTTGGCTATGACTTAAATAAAGTGTATGAAGGGCGCGGTCCTTTGGAGGCGGCTTCTATTGGTTATGAGATGGCTGATGACGACTTCGCCATCCGCTGTAATATCATCACTATCGAAGACGGCAAGATTATCACGCATAATGGTGGTAACTTAGAGACCGACGATGCCCGCATACTCATTGAATATCTCAACGAAAACTTAGGTAATGAACGCGTGAAGTTCATTACTGGTATTCAATACCGCCACCTGTTGGTCATCAAGGGAGGCAACAAGCATATCGTTTGTGCTCCACCCCATGACCATCCGAATGAGGAATGGCGACCGCTTTTGGTAAAACCCGAGTACTCCGAGAACTCCGAGAACTCTGAGAACTCCGATAATTCCCGTCTCTCTGCACAACAAACAGCAGACCTCATCAACGACCTCATCCTGAAATCGCAAGAACTTCTTGCCAAACATCCTTACAATATTGCTAAGGCTGTCAAGGGTGAACGACAGGCAAACAGTATCTGGCCGTGGAGCGGTGGTTATCGACCATCCATGGAGACACTGATGCAACAATATCCTGAGATTCATAGCGGTGCTGTGATCTCGGCTGTCGATTTGATTCAAGGCATTGGCAAATACGCTGGCCTGCGTATCATCAAGGTGCCTGGTGCTACAGGACTCGCTGACACCAACTACGAAGGAAAGGCGCAAGCGGCTATTGACGCACTCCGACAAGACGATTTTGTCTTTGTTCATGTAGAGGCAAGTGACGAGGCTGGTCATGATGGTGACCTGGAATTGAAACTCAAGACCATCGAATATCTTGACCAACGACTTATTGCTCCTATCTATCATGAGGTAAAGGAGTGGCAAAATGATGTCTGCATCGCTGTACTCCCCGACCACCTGACACCTGTTGAGCAGCGCATTCATGTCGGTCAACCCGTTCCGTTCCTGATATGGCATCGTGGTATCGAATCAGATGACGTGCAGCAGTATGACGAAGTCTCGTGTGTCAATGGCTCCTATGGTCTACTGAAACTCCATGAGTTCATGCAAGCGTTGATGGCAGTCAGATAGAAATCTCTATCATCTGATTCGTTGTCCAGGTTGAGCTATTGGATGTGGGCGAGGTTGGAAGTGCATGGGGTCATCATGGTCTCCCCAGACAAGTGCTTTTAATATTCCGCCAACAGGTATTTCTATTTTAGAGTCACCAATCTTTATATATGGGTTGATAATAGGTTCCGTAATCCATTTGCCTGTCCAGGGACTCACATAACGGCGCACACCCATTTTTGTTCCAAACGTATTGTTGAAACGGATATCGGCATAACCTCCGTATGTTGTGCTATTCACAAACGGACTCATGGCTGGTCCCACTTGTAACTGATTGGCGTAATAGTAGCCGAAGGCATGAAGCGAGATGCTTTTGTTAAGGTCATAGCCCAACGTTCCACCAAATCCATATTGTGTAGAAAGGGTATGTTGCCAAGGCATCCAATACTTATTAGCGACGGCAGAAGCGGTAAAGTGCCATCGCCCAGCATATTGAGACAACGTCATCATACCTGTCTCTGTATTCATCAGTCCTGGCAATTGGTTGGTCATTCCATAAAAACCTAAGGATGCACCTTTCCAAAGATTGAAACCTGTTGCACCTTGTCGTGCCAGTTTGTTGAAGTTCGTGAGTTGAGGAGTAACCTGTTGTGGCAGTTGAGGATGTAATGTCTCTGGATATAAGCGCAAAGTGTCCCTCAGTATATAGCTACTGAAATCTGTCTTTGGTGCATCAATAGGTGCACTCGCATTCCCGACCGATTGCCATCGATCGTTAACTTCCGTCTGTGCCTTCACCCCTATGGGTAATAGAGTCAGGAAGAGTACTATGACACCTACATGTTTCATCTCCATCGGCAAATGTACAACATTATCATTAAATAGATTCACCTGTTTTTATTATTTAACTTTATATAAGTTTCTCAAAACATCTTAATACTAAAAAAAGAAGCCCCCCCGTTGGAGTGCTTCTTCATTATTATAGGGATTACTTCACCACCATCAATGAACCTTTCCCTTAATCCTTAGACCTTTATTGATTACCACCATTCATGATGATAGTCACCATCTTCACGATATCCGTCACATTGATCTCGCCATCGCCATTCAAGTCAGCAGCATCCTTGTTGAATTTATCAGAAGGTTTCTCCATGATGTAGTTCACTGTTGCCACAATGTCTGTCACATTTACAAGACCGTCACCGTTGACATCACCAGGGATAAAGGTCCCTCCTTCTACTTCGCATCGCATATTTGTGGCACTCACCAATCCAACTTGATTAGGATAAACATATACATAATCAGCATCAAGAGAATATCTTACCCCTTTAACCAAATCAGTAAACTGCGCTGTCAAAGTCGTTTCCTCTCCAACGCCCAGTGATATCTCTTTCATGAAAGTCTCTTCTTTCCTTTCACCATCCTTCACCAACGCTTCATCATCAATTGTACGAAGCACAATGCATACAATATCATTATATGCATTTTCACCCTCATTCTTGAATTTGACAGTAGCATTAATGGTTGTTCCTTTAACCATTGCTAATGCCCATCCAGGGTTTTTAGGATCATCGATAATTTCACTATTAGCTATATCAATTTGACCAGTAAGGTTTTGTGGTAAGGACTCTTCAAATGTTTGTGGTTCGCTGGTCCATAAGACATTCGTTCCTGCATAATCACTGGTAATTTTATATGTATATTTTCCTGCTGTTTCAGGACCTCGGAAACTAATAGAAACATCTTCTGTTTCATTATGACCGATATACGAGGAGACCTCACCCGCAGGAAAAGTATTTATACCATCCCACAAATAGAATGGACTTTCATTCATATATCCTTTATTAGTCCAGTTGACAACGACTGCCATACCTCTTACTGTTTTTCTAACTCCCTTGAATTCCACCTTGTTAATTTGATATGTGTTTGTCAGATCGGATGCCATCTTTAACAAGAGAGAGGTACCATCAATTGTAAGTAAAATGACATTGGGGTCAGTACAATAATCACAATATTTCCATGAGTCGGCACTACCAGAACGATACATCTGTCTTAATTCGTATTCACCATTATCAAGTGAAGCTCCGAAAGAAAGATCGTCTGACTTGGTGAACCACTCATTATTTTTAATGGTGACATTGGTATTGGAATCGAATTCTTTTACGATGGCTCCATCTTTACAAATGACCCAACGGTAATCAATTGTTATATCCTTGCCAGCCCAACTGCCTAAATTTGCATCTACACTGATGGCAAAGTCTTCTGTGCCTGTTCGTGAATAAGTACTATTTTTAAATGATGATTGGCTATAGACTCTGGGCAGACCACTGTTTCCACCATTGTCAGGCTCTATACCGATAGTTGCATGTTGTCCCATGCACCATCCATTTGCTCCTAGTAAAAAATCGTTGTTATTCAGTATGGACAGGGCATAATAACCATCATCCAGTCCACCCCACCCCCAATTGATGTGGAAGAGTCCTTGACCATCATAGCCATCTACAATGAACTGATGTCCTATACCACTACTGCCTGCATATGGTACTGGTCGCTTTTCTTTCAGCTCATTATATATTATTTCCTCCCAGTCATGAGTGGTAAAGGATGTGCGGATTATTTCCTGAGCTGCCTTGCTGAAACCAAAAATGTTTTTCATTTGCTCACAAAATAGTCCTGCACCTGAAATAAAAGCCGTATACTCCATCTCTACCGCTTGTCCACAATAACGCATCAGTTCTGCAACAGCATCACAAGCTTCACCTGTTTCTTCATAATGATATATGTTTTTCATTTTATCCCATTTGAATGTAGTAGCAGGTAACTCTGGAACAATAATTCCCCCGCTAGTTGTATATGCTTCCAATGGACCAACAACGGTCTTAGGCCATTTATAATAATACATAATCTGTGCCATCGCTGTGGCTACACAACCTGTTACACACCTTATCTCTCCATCCAAAGGACACATTCCATTGAAAGGAGGTTCTTGGGCCCAATGACAAGATAATAGTGGAGCTATAGGGCCTCCAATAGCACGATGGGAACTGACTTTTGGAAGTGATGAAAGGCGCAAAGCTTTGATTTGCTGTTCATAACCTTCCAACCATTTCCTGGTGTTCTCAGGTAATTTATTGACATCAAAGTTACCCTGGTCGGCATAACCTAAAATAGGTTTGGTACGATCGTCAGCACTGACAATAACGAAACCACCATTCTGTTCTGCATTGAAAATATAGAAAGAATTACCTCCAATAGCAGCTGCACGACGCAGACTCTTCTGTTTGAACTGCTTGCCCTGCATAAACTGTTTGGCTTTCTGCAAAGCCTCTTGCTCTGTCACCTGCTGAGCTGACATTGAAGACACACCTGCAAATAACAGGACGAACAATGAGAATATGTTCTTAAATGATATGAACAAAAGTAATTGTTTCTTCATGATTGTAACGTTTTAGTTATGTTATTGCTATTTCACAGGCAAAGATAGATGTTTTTCTTTAAACCTCCAAGTTTTAAGAGAGGAATTTTGCCTTAACGTCTATGGGAAGCGACATAAAGTCCTATCGGAGAAAATGGAATAATACTATCGTAATAGGGAAAAGTGCCTTTGTTACAGGGGGAAAGGCAGGGACTTTCAGGGTGAAAGTGGCATTGTTATCGGTATAGCAGCGGACGGTGCTGTTATTAGCAGCGCCCGCTGCTAATATCGACAGCGGGCGCTGTCAATGTCAGCGGCGTGCGCTGTTGACCTGAAAGGAATCAAGACGGATATCATTTTCGATATGAATAGATATTATTTCCCCTAATAGCAAGTTTTTAAAAAGTTTTTTTCGTATCTTTGCTGAGAAATCAGCGAAGTTACTCCGTCTCGGCATAAAAAATAAACAAGTTTATTTTGTTCTGCTCTCGACTTTTCGTAACTTTGCAGTCGAGTTCGAACCACTATGAATTGTGAAATGAGAATAGGTGTTCATCGTTTTCTTGCCTTTATATTGCTTCTTTTGACGTTCTGTTTGAAGATGTTGGGATGTACCGTTGTGGTAGTCGCTGGTTCTGCCACTGACGACGGACGCCCATTACTCTTCAAGAACAGAGACAGTTCAAATGCCTATATGGTAGAGATGAGAATTGAACAGAACAGCGGTTTCAAGTTCATCGCCCAGTATGTTATCGGGAACATATATTTTGAAGGACCTTGGGGTGGATTCAACGAAAAGGGATTCTGCATCGCCAACTCTATTTCATATAACTACTCAGGAGCCACTTATGCAGAACTGAACAGTGTAGTACTTAGTAAGGCTTTAGCAGAATGTGAGACTACTGACGACTTCGAGAAGTTGATAGACGGGATAGAGAAACCGATGGACATTCGAGCCAACTACGGTGTCATCGATACTCATGGTCATGCAGCCTTTTATGAAATAGGTCCTAATGGTTACACGAAATACGACGCAAACGAAACACCCGACGGTATTCTTATCCGCACGAATTTCAGTTATGCAGGTGATACAGACAAAAAGGTGGGCGAAGACCGTTTAGCAGCCGCACATGGATTCATGGATGATGCCAAATTGTATGAACAAGTCAATGCACGACATATCCTTCAAAAATTACCACGCTATCTGGTAAAAGGCGACGGAACAAGCCTTTACGACTCTGCCCCTGCGACATGGGATGATGAAGTCAAGACAGATTTCGAGGGTTTTATCCCCCGATACTCCTCTTCGAATGCTATGCTGATAAAGGGAGTCAAGACGGACGAGGACGCTACACTGACACTCTGCTGGACGATGGTAGGTCCACCGGTGGCAACAGCTACCATCCCATTATTCCTCACCCACGGCAATATCCTGCCTGAGAAATCCACTGCTACGGATGGAGAAGCCTGGCTATGTCGTATGGGACAGGATTTAAAGACGGTTCTCTTCCCTTACAAGGAGGAGGAATCAAAATTCATTGACCTCTCGAAACTCTATAATGGTGAAGAAACAGGCATCATGCAGCGAATCGTTCGAATAGAGAACGAGATTATCAGTCAAAGTTCTGGTATGATTGAGGATGCCTATACAGAGAGGTCTCTGTCTGAGGACACACTGAAAGACTATTATGCATGGCTTGATAATTACCTCGAAGAACAGTATAAAGCCAATTTCGGTGATATCATAACAAGTATTGTACCACATCAAGACAAGAATCATCAGGATGTCAGGATGTGGGACATCAGCGGCAGACGCATCGATCATTACTCCAATTACAGGGGAATCGTTGTAACTAAGCATGGGAAATATCTGCGGAAATAGATACTCACATTCGAAAAATGCAAATTAATTTGCTTTTTTGCTCACTTAATCGTACCTTTGCATCGCAATTAAAAGACACAGCAATATGAAATACTACAGCACAAATGGGAAGGCACCCATTGCCGACCTTCAGAAAGCCGTCGTGAAAGGACTGGCAGAAGACCGTGGACTCTACATGCCTGAACGTATCAAACAACTGCCCAAGGAGTTCTTCGACACCATCGAAACCAAGAGTTTCCAAGAGATAGCCTATACCGTTGCCGATGCTTTCTTCGGTGAGGACGTAGAGGCAGAGGCTCTGAAGAAGATTGTCTATGACACCCTGTCGTTCGACTGTCCCGTGGTGAAGGTGAAGGACAACATCTACACGCTGGAGCTCTTCCACGGTCCTACCCTCGCCTTCAAGGATGTGGGTGCACGGTTTATGGCAAGGCTGTTGCAGTATTTCATCCACCATAGTTCTGAATGTTGCTGTGGCACAGCAACAGATCAGACGGTCAACGTCCTTGTAGCCACCTCTGGCGATACAGGCAGTGCCGTTGCCAACGGTTTCCTCGGTGTAGATGGCATCCACGTGTATGTGCTCTACCCCAAAGGCAAGGTCAGCAATATCCAGGAGAGTCAGTTTACTACCCTTGGAAAGAATATCACAGCCGTCGAGGTGGATGGTGTCTTCGATGACTGTCAGGCACTGGTGAAGAACGCTTTCATGGACGAGGAACTGAATCAGCACATGAAACTCACCTCTGCCAACAGCATCAATGTCGCCCGTTTTCTGCCCCAAGCATTTTATTATTTCAATGCCTATGCACGGATGAAGGAAAATATAAAAATAAAAAAATGTAATAATGACCTCCAACTGGTGATGTGTGTACCTTCCGGCAACTTCGGTAATATTTGTTCCGCATTGTTCGGTCATGCAATGGGACTGCCCATCAAGCGTTTCATTGCCGCCAATAATGCCAACGATATCTTCTATAAGTATCTGCAGACGGGTAAGTATGAGCCGAAAGCCTCCGTACAGACCCTCGCCAATGCGATGGATGTGGGCGACCCCTCGAACTTCGCCCGTATCTACGACCTCTACGGTAAGAGTCATGAGCGTATCAGCAGTCTGATCAGTGGTGCTACCTATAGCGACGCACAGATTGAGAAGACCATGCGCCAGTGCTATCAGGAGACAGGCTATACCCTCGACCCCCACGGAGCCTGTGGCTATCGTGCCTTACAGGAAGGACTGAAAGACGGTGAAATCGGTGTGTTCTGCGAAACCGCCCACCCTGCTAAGTTCAAGGAGACAGTTGACCGTATCATCGGTGGTGACGTTGAGATACCCGAACGCCTCGCCGCTTTCATGAGAGGACAGAAACAGAGTATTGAACTCAGCAAGGACTTCGAAGACTTCAAGGCGTTCCTTATGTCAAGGTAATCATTTACCTAACGGTCATGTGAAAGCAACCCTGCTTCACCTCATACTTGATATAACAGCGTCCCTGTTCACGCATATCCCTCAGCACCTCGCATAATACCCACTTTAACGTGTCGTCACGAACTGGTTGGGTAACAGAATGATACCGATTATAGCAAATATCAAAAGTCGTACCGAAGAGATGACAACTGCGCTCCGTCGCATTGCCGTTTCTTCGGCGTAGTTTTACAACATCAGACTCAGAGCGCAGCACACTGGTGACAATCAACTGGTTGAAAGGAACACCCTTCATATACAGACTGTCGTAGAACGCCTGACCGATGTCTTGCAGTAACACAGCGGCACGAGGTACCAGATACGGAATACTGCTGTATAGCGGGTCGACATGATAGTAAGGATTCGATCCTACATACACCAGTTCCTTCTTCCTTGCCTCTGCATCCTCACGGTTTTTGACAGGACGAACGCCCCACTTCTCCGCAGCCACTATCTGTACCGCCTGACTATCAGGGAACGACTGTTTGCAGTCACGAACACCACGGATGCGATGTTTTTTTTCTGTGGGAATTGGCTTTGGGCTATTAGCAGTTAGCTCTTGGCTATCAACCACTGTCTCTTGACTGTTTTCTATTGTCTGTTGACTATTATCAACTCCGGGAAATACCGCTCTTATAATGGCTAAAAGCACCACTACGACAGCGAATCCCAGTAAGAATTTATTCTTTGTTATCTTCATTTGGCTGCGAAGTTACAAATTTTCTGTCGAAAAAACGATTAATTTTCCTAAAATGTTTGTATCTTTGCATCCATATTTTAAATGACGTCATTTTGATTGAGAAGCATATTGTATTAGAAGATATTGACCCTGTCGTATTCTATGGGACGGGGAATGGGCATTTACAGATGTTACGTGCCCTTTATCCGAAACTACGGATTGTGGCGCGTGACAATGTCATCCGCATCATCGGTGACGAGGAGCAGATGGCTGCCTTTGAGGAGAGTGCCGAGAAACTGCGCCAGCACGTGCTGCGGTTTAATTCACTCAACGAGGAGGATATCCTGGATATCATCAAGGGACATCGTACGAAAGACGAAGTGCCAGAGGGTGTTGTCTGCTACACGATGTCTGGACGACCCATCAAGGCACGCTCTGAGAATCAGCAGAAACTCATCGATGCCTATGAGCAGAATGACATGGTTTTTGCCGTAGGACCTGCGGGAACAGGAAAGACCTACCTCTCCATCGCCCTTGCCGTAAAGGCACTGAAGGAGAAGACGGCAAAGAAGATCATCCTCTCCCGCCCTGCTGTAGAGGCTGGTGAGAAGCTGGGATTCCTGCCCGGTGACATGAAGGACAAGATTGATCCGTATCTGCAACCGCTATACGACGCACTGGAGGACATGTTGCCGCAGATGAAACTGCAGGAGATGATGGAGAAGCATATCATTCAGATTGCCCCTCTCGCCTTCATGCGAGGCAGAACACTCAGCGATGCCGTAGTCATTCTCGACGAGGCCCAGAACACGACACCCCAGCAAATCAGGATGTTCCTGACGCGTATGGGTTGGAACACGAAGATGATTATCACGGGTGACATGACGCAGATAGACTTGCCGAAGCCACAACTCTCAGGACTGGTAGAGGCACTGCGCATCCTGAAGGACGTAGAAGGTATCGGAGTCGTAGAACTCAATCGCAAGGACATCGTGCGCCACAAGCTGGTGACACGCATCGTGAATGCCTACGAAAAATACGACAAAGAAAAGAATAGTGAAATAGTTAAATAGTTAATAGTCAAATTGTAAAATAGTCAAATAGTCAAATATAAAGATGAAAGCATTAACAAAGACTGACTTCAATTTTGAAGGACAAAAAAGTGTGTACCACGGAAAAGTCCGTGACGTGTATAACATCAACGACGACCTGATGGTGATGGTGGCTACCGATCGCATCTCTGCCTTCGATGTCATCCTGCCTAAAGGTATTCCTTTCAAGGGACAGGTACTTAACCAGATTGCCGCCAAGTTCCTCGATGCCACTACAGACATCTGTCCGAACTGGAAACTCGCCACACCAGACCCCATGGTAACAGTGGGACTGAAATGTGAAGGTTTCCGTGTGGAGATGATTATCCGTAGCATCCTGACAGGCTCTGCATGGCGTGAGTACAAGAACGGTTGTCGTGAACTCTGCGGTGTGAAACTGCCAGAAGGTATGAAGGAGAACGAGCGTTTCCCCGAGCCTATCATCACCCCGACAACCAAGGCTGACGAAGGTCATGACTTGAATATCTCCAAAGAAGAGATTATCGCACAGGGACTCGTTTCTGCTGAAGACTATGCCGTCATGGAAGACTATACCCGCAAGATATTCGCTCGTGGACAGGAGATTGCCGCCAAGCGCGGACTCATCCTCGTTGATACCAAGTACGAGTTTGGCAAGCGCGATGGTAAGGTGTATCTCATCGACGAGATTCACACCCCAGATAGTAGTCGTTACTTCTATGCCGACGGCTATGAGGAGAAACTCGCGAAGGGTGAGCCTCAGAAGCAACTCTCGAAGGAGTTTGTGCGCCAGTGGCTCATCGAACATAACTTCATGAACGAGCCCGGACAGGTGATGCCTGAGATTACCGATGAATATGCAGAGAGCGTCAGCGACCGCTATATCGAACTCTACGAGCACATCATCGGAGAGAAATTCGAGAAGGCAAGCGATAATGACGATATCGCCGCCCGCATCGAGAAGAATGTCAGTGAGTATTTGAAGACTAGATAAACTAGTAACACTAGTAGAACTAGTACAACTAGAGATTATGTACCAGCAAGAGACGATAACCCCTTACAGCAACGGCAACAAAGCCACGCAGGTGGAGCAGATGTTCGACAACATTGCTCCTACCTACGATACGCTGAACCATCGTCTCTCGTGGGACATAGACCGAGGGTGGCGTAAAAAAGCGATACACCAGCTGATGCCTTACCAACCGAAAACGATGCTTGACATCGCTACAGGTACGGGTGATTTCGCCATCCTGGCAGCAGAGATGCTGAAGCCCCAGAAACTCATCGGAGCAGACATCTCGGAGGGTATGATGAATATCGGCAGGGAGAAAGTGAAGAGACAGGGCTTGCAGGATATCATCTCGTTCGAGAAGGAAGACTGTACGGCACTCTCGTATGCGGACGACACCTTCGATGCTGTGACTGCAGCCTTCGGTATCCGTAACTTCGCAGACCTGGACAAAGGACTACAGGAGATGTGCAGAGTGTTGAAAAAGGGAGGGCATTTGAGTATTGTCGAACTGACATCACCTGTGTCTTTCCCCATGAAACAACTCTTCCACATCTATGCGCATACAGTACTGCCCGTCTATGGCAGACTGATCTCTAAGGACACTGCCGCCTATTCCTATCTCACCAAGACCATCGAGGCTTTCCCACAGGGTGAGCAGATGATGGAAATATTAAAGAAGGCTGGTTTTAGCGATACTCAGTTCAAACGACTGACTTTTGGTATCTGCACCATGTATTTCGCGACGAAATGAAATATAAATAGTAAATCGTCAAATAGTCAAATAATATTATGGACAAGTACGGACTAATCGGTTTTCCTCTCGGACACTCGTTCTCCATCAGTTACTTCAACCAGAGGTTTCAGGATGAGGGTATTGATGCCGTGTATGAGAATTATGAGATTCCCAACATCGACGCACTCCCTGAGGTACTGGGTTCCAATCCCGAGTTGAAAGGACTTAACGTAACCATCCCCTATAAGGAGAAGGTCATACCATTCCTTGACACCATCGCCCCGGAAGCACGTGCCATCGGAGCAGTGAATGTCATCCGTGTAACCCATCGTGGCAACAAGACGGAGCTGAAGGGTTATAATTCGGATGTCATCGGGTTTACCAAGAGTATTGAACCGATGCTTGACAAGAAATGGCACCAGAAAGCACTCATCCTAGGTACTGGCGGAGCCTCGAAAGCGATAGATTACGGATTGCGCAGCCTTGGACTGGAGACCGTTTTCGTCAGTCGTTACGAGCGTCCGAACACCATTCAATACAAGACCATCACACCAGAGGTCGTGAAAGAGTATAATGTGATTGTGAACTGTACCCCTTTGGGTATGTACCCCAAGACAGAGGAATGTCCTGATCTTCCCTATGAGGCAATGGACAGTCACACCATCCTCTATGACCTTATCTATAATCCTGACGAGACCTTGTTTATGAAACGTGGTGCCCAGTATGGTGCCAACGTGAAGAACGGTTTGGAGATGCTCCTGCTACAGGCTTTCGCCTCTTGGGAGTTCTGGCACGAGAAATAATTCATCATGACGACGACATTCTTCTATTTCCTTGGATTTATCGTCCTCCTTACAGTAGGCGGCTATACAGTCACACGCAAGTGGGACTATACACCAAAGACCGCCCTGATGAAGAAGTCGTCGGACATCAACGAACTTACCAACAAGTACAACGATGCCATCCGTGCTTTGGAAGACTCCTATAAATTGGAGAAGAATCAGTTGTCTATATTTAAAGTTTCAAGTACCAGACGCCAGTATTCCAAACGCTATCAGGCATTGGCACGGGAATACATGAGTAAGCGCCGACAGATGAATAACGTGTGGGAACAGATGAATCCGTCATGGAGCAAGGCTCGCAACGTCTGGGGATGGGTATTTACCATCGGCATGATGGGTGCGTTCGGCTGTTGTTCTGCCTCCATGCCCATTGAAGACGAGGAGCCTGTCGCATCAGCCATCAGCAGCAGTACAGAAGAACGGTACTGGAATGCAGAGACGATTCCCATGCCCCATCTGCAGGATGCCAATCAGTATGTGTCAAACCCAGACAATGTACTTTCACAGAACACGGTAGACCTGATGAACCAGACACTGAAACGCCTTGATACGGAACTGAATATCGAATCTTTCGTCATCGTCGTCAACCATATCGAGAACGACGACCCTTTCCGTTTTGCACAGGATGTAGGTAATAAATACGGAGTGGGTAGAAATGACCGCGGATTGGTAGTCGTGGTGGGCTATCAGGACCATAGCATCAACATGTCACCTGGCAGAAGTCTGGAGGCAGACCTGACGGATGCGGAATGTCACCGCTTGCAACATGAATATGTCGTACCCGCCATGCGTGCCGATATGCCCGACAGTGCGATGTACTACCTGACGGAAGCCATCTATGCCACGATGCAGAAGAAAGACCTGCCGGAGATGTCATCGCTAACCAGTCAGAGTGACGAGGTAGACAGTGAGACCATCAAGACAATGGGACTCTACATGCTGTTTATGATAGTATGGACAGCCTTCTTCCTGCATCTCAACCGTAAATATCAGTGGCTTGCCGTTCTGGGAGTAGCCTCTCTGCGCTCGAACCCCTTCTATGATTACAGTTCGTCTGGTGGCGGAAGCAGTTGGGGAGGTTCCAGCGGAGGCGGACACAGTTCATGGGGCGGCGGAGGCTTCAGTGGAGGCAGTTTCGGAGGCGGCAGTTTCGGAGGCGGAGGTGCCACCTCGAGATGGTAGCCCCTGTCGGAATCACGGAATAACGGAATAACGATATAACGAAATAAACTAAAAATAAAAGCATCATGAAAATCAGTAAAGGACTTATCGCAATTATCGCAGTGGTCGTCATTATCGGCGCATGGGCTGCAAGTGCTTACAATTCAATGGTTGGCGTACAGGAAAGTGCAACTACTGCTCTCGCTAACGTACAGTCTACCTATCAGCGTCGTGCCGACCTGATTCCTAACCTCGTAGAGACTGTCAAGGGCTATGCCGCTCATGAGAAGCAGACATTGGAGGACGTTGTCGCTGCCCGCGCAAAGGCTACCTCTATCAATCTGGATGCCTCAACACTGACACCAGAGAAACTGAAGGAGTATCAGCAGGCACAGGGCGAACTCGGCAGTGCACTCGGCAAACTGATTGCTATTCAGGAGAACTATCCCGACCTGAAGGCCAACGAGAACTTCCGCGACCTGCAAGTACAACTAGAGGGTACGGAGAACCGTATCAACGAGGCTCGCAACAAATACAACGCCGCTGTTCAGGAGTATAATGTTGTCATCCGCTCTTTCCCCAAGAACATCTTTGCCGGTATCTTCGGATTTGGTCAGATGACGAAGTTTGAGGCTGAGGCAGGAGCAGAGAAAGCACCACAGGTTAAATTCTAATTGCTCATGGACAATCGTTATATGATGCGCGGCGTTAGTGCCGCAAAAGAAGATGTTCACAATGCCATCAAGAACATCGACAAGGGAATCTTCCCACAGGCTTTCTGTAAGATCATCCCCGATATCTTAGGCGGCGACCCGGAATACTGTAACATCATGCATGCTGATGGTGCAGGTACGAAGTCAGCTCTCGCCTATATGTATTGGAAGGAGACTGGCGACCTCTCTGTCTGGAAGGGTATCGCACAGGATGCCATCGTGATGAACACGGACGACCTGCTCTGCGTGGGTGCTGTAGATAACATCCTGGTGTCAAGTACCATCGGACGCAACAAGATGCTGATCCCCGGTGAGGTCATCAGTGCCATCATCAATGGTACAGACGAGTTGTTGGCTGAACTCCGTGAGAGGGGTATTGGCATCTATCCCACTGGCGGTGAGACAGCTGACGTAGGTGATCTGGTACGTACCATCATCGTTGACAGTACCGTGACCTGTCGTATGAAACGCAGTGATGTCATCGACAATGCCAACATCCGTCCCGGTGATGTCATCGTCGGTTTGTCATCTACAGGACAGGCAACCTATGAGAAACGATATAATGGCGGTATGGGTTCTAACGGCTTAACTTCCGCCCGTCATGATGTCTTTGCGAAATACCTTGCAGAGAAATATCCGGAAAGCTATGACCATGCCGTACCTGACGAACTAGTGTATAGTGGTAAATATAAGCTGACGGATGCCGTCGAAGGCTCTCCAGTGGATGCAGGACAACTCGTGCTCTCCCCTACCCGCACCTATGCTCCCGTTATCAAGAAACTGCTCGACGAACTTCGTCCTGAGATTCACGGTATGGTACACTGTACGGGTGGTGCCCAGACGAAGGTACTGCATTTCGTGAGCGACAACTGCAGTGTCATCAAGGACAATATGTTCCCAGTACCTCCATTGTTTAAGGCTATCCATGAGTGCTCAGGCACTGACTGGAAGGAGATGTATCAGGTATTTAACATGGGACACCGTATGGAGATATACGTACGTCCTGAGGTGGCAGACAAAGTCATCGCTATTAGCAAGAGCTTCAACATCGATGCACAGGTTGTCGGACATATCGAGGAAGGCAAGAAAAGTCTGACCATTCAATCAGAATTTGGAACATTCAATTATTAAATGGACAATAACAGTATATTACAGAAACTCGACGGACTGGAGGCTCGCTTCGAGGAGGTGTCAACACTGATTACCGACCCCGACGTGATTGCCGACCAGAACCGTTTTGTAAAACTTACCAAGGAATACAAGGACTTGGGCGACATCATGGATGCCCGCAAGCGTTACATCGCCTGTCTGAACAGTATCAAGGAAGCAAAGGATATCCTTGCCAACGAAGACGATCCTGAAATGAAGGAGATGGCGCGTGAAGAACTGGCTGCCAACGAGGCATTACAGCCGAAACTGGAGGAGGAAATCAAGATTGCCCTCATCCCCAAAGACCCGGAGGATGCTAAGAACGTACAGATGGAAATTCGTGCCGGCACAGGTGGTGACGAAGCCTGTCTGTTTGCCGGTGATCTCTTTAAGATGTACAAGAGCTATTGCGATGCCAAAGGTTGGAACCTCTCCATCACCAGTGTGTCGGAAGGTGCCGTCGGTGGCTACAAGGAAATCGACTTCGCTGTCAGTGGCGCTGATGTCTATGGTACGCTGAAATATGAGTCGGGCGTACACCGTGTACAGCGTGTCCCAGCAACAGAAACACAGGGACGTATGCATACCAGTGCCGCTACCGTCGCCGTTCTCCCTGAGGCTGATAAGTTTGAGGTACATATCAACGAAGGTGAAATCAAATGGGATACCTTCCGTTCCAGTGGTGCCGGTGGTCAGAATGTCAACAAGGTAGAGTCTGGTGTGCGTCTCCGCTATATGTGGAAGAACCCGAACACGGGTGAAACCGAAGAGATTCTCATCGAATGTACGGAAACCCGTGACCAACCCAAGAACAAGGAACGTGCGCTCTCTCGTCTCTATACCTTTATATATGATAAGGAACACCAAAAATATATGGACGACATTGCCTCCCGCCGTAAGACGCTCGTATCTACAGGTGACCGCTCGGCAAAGATTCGTACGTATAACTTTCCTCAGGGACGCGTGACAGATCATCGTATCGGCTTTACTACCCACGACTTGCAGGGCTTCCTCGGAGGAGACATCCAACCAATGATCGATGCCCTGACCGTGGCAGAGAATGCAGAAAGAATGAAAGAAACGGAGTTATAAGCTATGAACAGACAAGAATTAATAAACCAAATCAAGGAGAAGCAGAGTTTCCTCTGCGTGGGACTTGATACAGACATCAACAAGATTCCCCAGTGTATCATCGACGAGGCAAAGGCAAAGGACGGTGAGGACTATATCTTCCGCGCCATCTGTGAGTTCAATGCATTGATTATCGATGCCACAGCTCCCTACTGTGTCGCCTACAAGCCCAACCTTGCTTTCTATGAGGCATATGGTGTAGACGGCATCCTAGCTTTTGAAGCTACTATCGATTATCTGAAAGATGAATACCCCAACCACTTCATCATCGCTGATGCCAAGCGTGGGGATATCGGTAATACTTCAAAGATGTATGCAAAAACGTTCTTCGAGGAGTATGACGTAGATGCCTTGACTGTTGCACCTTATATGGGCGAAGACTCTGTCACCCCTTTCCTCGGCTATGATGACAAGTGGGTTATTCTATTGGCTCTGACTTCCAATAAAGGCTCTCATGATTTCCAACTGACAGAGGAGATAAACGGTGAACGCCTTTTTGAGAAGGTGCTGAAAACTTCCCAACAATGGGGTAACGACAAGAACATGATGTATGTCGTTGGAGCTACACAAGGACAGATGTTCGAGGATATCCGCAAAGTGGCTCCCAACCACTTCCTGCTCGTACCAGGTGTGGGTGCTCAGGGTGGCAGTCTACAGGAAGTCTGCAAATACGGAATGATAAAAGACTGTGGTTTGCTCGTCAATTCTTCACGTGGTATCATCTATGCCTCGAATGGAGAGGACTTTGCGGAGGTTGCCGCACAGAAAGCAAAGGAACTACAAGAGCAGATGGCGGTAGAACTGGCTAAGATTAATGCTTAGTCTATTTCTCTTCTTTTGAAGATAACGGTTTGACGAAGCGCATCTCATGGAGGATGCGCTTTTGTCGTTTTAAGACATAAGCACTGGGGCGTGCAGAGTTATAACGGAGGGGATTAGGTAATGTGGCTGCTATCAGCGCACATTGCTCTCTTGTCAGTTGGGAAGCCTCCTTATGGAAATGGTATTCCGCCACTGCACTCGCACCATAGATGCCTTCTCCCATTTCAATGGAATTGAGATAAACCTCCATGATACGCTCTTTTGACCAGAAGAGTTCTATCAAAGCGGTGAAAAACACCTCAAAGCCTTTACGGAGCCAAGAGCGTCCCGGCCACAGGAAAACATTCTTCGCTGTTTGTTGGGAAATAGTAGAAGCACCCAGTTTCCGCTTCTCCGGATGTTTCATGTTACGGATGGCAGCGTGTTCTATTGCCTTATAATCGAAACCATGATGCTCCAGGAAACGGGCATCTTCACTCGACATCACGGCAAGGGACAGTGATGGAGATATTTCTTCCAAAGGTACCCAGTGATGATGCAACGTCATCTCCTTACCGTCTGAGATTTGTTGAGCCACACGGATGAACATCAGGGGTGTAAAAAAAACGGGAACCCAACGTAACACAATAACAGAAAGGATAGTAGACGCAAAGAACGCGACTACTATCCATAATAAAATTCTTTTAATCTTTTTCCAGAAAGCCTTCATTACTGCAGCGTACCTGCCTCAGCCTTCTGAATCATCTCCTTGCTGGCATACATATAAACCTCCACACGGCGGTTCTGCTGACGACCGGCAGCGGTAGAGTTATCAGCAACAGGATTCGTGGAACCCTGACCTTCTACACTCTTGATCTGCTTTGCCTGTACACCACAAGAACGGAGATAGTTGTTCACGCTGTTGGCACGGTTGACAGACAACGGCTGGTTGACAGCGTCGCTACCAGTGTTATCGGTATGACCGATAATGGCAACATCGCAATCCTGATTAGAGTTAAGTACACGTGCAAACTCAGCGAGTGAGTTCTTAGCGCTCTGGCTCAGATCAGCCTTACCAGTAGCGAAAAGAATACCAGAGTCGAAAGTAACTTTCACGGCATCCAGACCATTGGTATCCTTTACGGTCTCTACCTGAGCATTCTGAACCTGCTCAGCCTGCTTCTTTGCCTTATCCATCTTATTTCCGATGATAGCACCTGCACCGGCACCTACGGCACCGCCTACTGCTACGCCTACTGCTGTGTTACCTGCAATAGCACCAATAATACCACCTAACAAAGCACCACCACCGGCACCAATACCTGCACCCTTCTGGGTGTTGTTACATGCGAAGAGCATACCTACGCAAAGTAACAGGGAAACTAATTTTAATTTCATAATACTTGAGTTTAATGAAACAATTACTAATTTGGGACAAAGATACAAATTAATTCAGAATATCATGGCTATAATTCATAATAATTTCGTAATTTTGCACCAAATTTTGAAAAAATAAAGACTTTTATGGCAAAAGAACTCAAAGAAATGACAAAAAGGGCTGACAATTATAGTCAGTGGTATAACGACCTGGTAGTGAAGGCTGACCTTGCCGAGCAGAGTGCAGTACGCGGATGTATGGTCATCAAACCCTATGGCTATGCCATCTGGGAGAAAATGCAGCAGCAACTGGATAAGATGTTTAAGGAGACAGGGGCTCAGAATGCCTATTTCCCCTTATTGATTCCCAAGTCTTTCCTCAGTCGCGAGGCAGAACATGTAGAGGGTTTCGCCAAGGAGTGTGCCGTCGTCACCCACTACCGTCTTCGTGCCAAGGAGGACAAGAGCGGCGTAGAGGTTGACCCTGCCGCCAAGTTGGAAGAGGAACTGATTGTTCGTCCTACCTCCGAGACCATCATCTGGAACACCTATAAGAACTGGATTCACTCTTGGCGCGACCTGCCCCTGATGTGTAACCAGTGGTGTAACGTCATGCGCTGGGAGATGCGTACGCGTCCGTTCCTTCGTACCTCAGAGTTCCTCTGGCAAGAGGGACATACAGCCCATGCCACGAAGGAAGAGGCTGAAGAGGAAGCCAAGAAGATGCTAAAGGTCTACGCCCAGTTTGCCGAGGAATGGATGGCAGTTCCTGTACTGCAGGGTGTGAAGAGTGAGACCGAGCGTTTTGCCGGAGCCCTTGACACTTATACCATCGAGGCGATGATGCAGGACGGAAAAGCACTGCAGAGCGGTACTTCCCATTTCCTAGGTCAGAACTTCGCCAAGGCTTTTGAAGTTACGTATTTAAATAAGGAGAACAAACCCGAATATGTCTGGGCTACTTCATGGGGTGTCTCTACCAGACTCATCGGTGCCTTGATCATGACGCACTCTGATGACAACGGCTTAGTATTGCCTCCACGTCTGGCTCCTATCCAGGTGGTTATCATCCCTATCGCTACCAAACCGGAACAATTGGAGCAGGTTAACAAGGAGGTTACACCTATCATTGAGAAACTGCGCAAGGCAGGTATCACTGTCAAGTTCGACGATGCCGACAACAAGCGTCCTGGTTTCAAGTTTGCCGATTACGAGTTGAAGGGTGTTCCCGTTCGCTTGGTATTAGGTGCCCGTGACTTGGAGAACGGTACCATCGAGGTGATGCGCCGTGACACTTTGGAGAAAGAGACACGCAGCATCGAGGGCATTGCAGAGTATGTAGAGCAGTTGCTGGAGGATATCCAGAAAAACATCTTCGAAAAAGCACGCCAGTATCGTGATGAGCATGTCTATGAGTGCGATAACTACGAAGAGTTCAAGGAGCGGGTAAAGGACGGTGGTTTCTTCCTCTGCCACTGGGACGGCACTGCCGAGACGGAGGCACAGATCAAGGAGGAGACACAAGCAACAATCCGTTGTGTTCCTTTCGCCTACGAACAGACTCCTGGTGTTGACATGGTGAGTGGCAAACCTGCCAAATACCGAGTCATCATAGCCCGCAGCTATTAGTATTTGACGAAAAATCAATCATTTACGGAAACTTCTGGTCAAAACATTTGGTAATGACCGGAAGTTTTTGTAATTTTGCAGCCGTTTTATGTCCCAAAAGGGGACGATAGGTGCCGGAACAGGCGCTGACATCTATACATTATTAACCCATTAACACGGTCTGGTAAACGTCTGTTCAGGCCACGCCCCGACACTATAGGAGGGGCAACAGAGAATATTTATGTCAGAATTAACAAAGAACGTTCAGCCATTGCAGGATTTTGACTGGGAACAGTATGAGAATGGTATGACCGTAAACGTCAGCAAGGAAGAACTTGACAAGGCTTATGATGAGACTCTGAACAAAGTCAGTGAGCATCAGGTTGTCAATGGTACTGTCATCAGTGTTGACAAGAAAGAGGTAGTCATTAACATTGGCTACAAGAGTGATGGTATCATCCCCGCCTCTGAGTTCCGTTACAACCCCGACCTGAAGGTTGGTGATACCGTTGAGGTGTATGTAGAGAACGCTGAGGACAAGAAAGGACAGCTGATCCTCTCTCACAAGAAGGCTCGTCTTTCTAAGAGTTGGGATCGCGTCAATGCCGCTCTCGACAACGAGGAGATCGTTCAGGGCTACATCAAGTGCCGCACGAAGGGTGGTATGATTGTTGACGTCTTCGGCATCGAGGCATTCCTGCCCGGCAGCCAGATTGACGTTCACCCCATACGCGACTACGACCAGTTCGTAGACACTACAATGGACTTCAAGATCGTAAAGATCAATCAGGAGTTCCGCAACGTGGTTGTTTCCCACAAGGCTCTCATCGAGGCTGAATTGGAAGCACAGAAGAAAGAGATCATCGGCAAGCTGGAGAAAGGTCAGATTCTCGAAGGTACCGTCAAGAACATCACTTCTTATGGTGTATTCGTTGACCTCGGCGGTGTTGACGGACTCATTCACATCACCGATCTCTCTTGGGGTCGCGTAGACGATCCTCATAAGGTAGTAGAGCTTGACCAGAAGCTCAACGTCGTAATCCTTGATTTCGATGATGAGAAGAAGCGTATCGCTCTTGGTCTGAAGCAGCTCACTCCACACCCATGGGATGCTCTGCCAGCTGACTTGAAGGTAGGCGACAAGGTTAAGGGTACAGTTGTAGTTATGGCTGACTACGGTGCGTTCGTAGAGATCGCTCCAGGCGTAGAGGGTCTTATCCACGTTTCAGAGATGAGCTGGTCACAGCACTTGCGTTCTGCTCAGGACTTCCTGAAGGTA
>JAGCOB010000001.1 GCA_017645645.1 Prevotella sp.
CTTAACACTGTTGTCGCCGGTCAGATAAGCTGCGACAATTTCGTCACGTTTCTCCTTTGGAGTTCTTTGATAAAATCTTCTCATACGTTTAACACATTTATTAAGTTCTTAAATGTGTCAACCTATATCAGTATAAGACACGATACGAAAAACTCCACCTATACAGAGATTATGATAAATATAATAATAATTATAATAATATACTATATACATAATATCTAATCTCAACATTCCACTACCTTAATGTGGCAAAGTGGCAAAGGGACAAAGTGGCGGAATCACATGCCGACTGACCATGACTCAGGTACCGACTGAATGATGCTCAGGTATCGACTGATTTGCAAATAGGAGTGCTCGGTCACTCCTAAGTTCTATTTCATTGTTTCTTAGTTTTTTAATGGACTTTCTTCTGAAAGTGGATGGTATTATCGTTGCTGTCTGTCAGTTCCATACGTGTACCTGACAGGTCGATGTTCGTGGCGTACGCTGTGCGGTTGTCCTGTTCCAGTTTCTTCGCTATTTCAGGCTTCATCGCCTCGCTGGCTAACTCTGCCTTCAATCCGCGGACATTGTCTGCCAGAGAGGGAGGATAGGAAATCTCACTATCATCGATTTCCATCTTGTAACTCTTCATGTCGTAATGCATCACCACAGAATCGCCCTCAACGGTCCACATGCCGGACAGCGTATATCGCTGCACCATCTTGTTCCTGAACATGCTGTGACCATATCGGATAGCTTGCTGCGTTGTAAAGGTGTTGTCTTTCCGGAATTCATAGGCTATCTCGTTTTTGTTGTCTGCCAGGACGGCATTCCAGCAGCCATCGGCACATATCTGCTGTACTCTCAAAGCGGCCAGACATAAACATGTCGTATTCCTCTTCCTTGGTGATGGGTTTCTGGAAGTAGACCCAGTCCTTGCTCTGTTGCTCAAGCACGGCTCTGGCGTTGTAGAATTCCTGCACGTTGTTCAGGAACTTCCTATCGTTGAGTGTGCGCCATGAGTCCTGACTGCTGTTTAAGATGGTTTCATTCATCGTCTTGAACTCCATATTGGAATCAAACGATGTAAAGGTAACGTAGTTGATAAACATACTCAACGTATCCTCCCCTATACTTTCCAGACGGTCTTTGTTTTCTATGACGTAGCAGGCGATTCCGTGTCCCCTTTCCTCAGCAGCCATGCGTTTCCTGACGACGTCAAGGCTTCGGTCAATGTCGTTGATAATCGTCATTGCCAACATCCTACGCGCTTGCTCCGTCTCACGCTGATTCAGCCACGCCGACGTGCCGAAAGTAAGAATAATGGATATAGAGGTTGCAATGATGGTAAGCACCAATTCCTTTAATGTCCCAGTATATTTCTTTTCACCCCAGAGTTTGGGCATTCTGAATTTCACAATCATAACGATTTTAGATATGATGGCAAAGATATGTTTTTTCTGAAAAATGCAAATTAACAACAATAAAAGTAAGAAAGCAGGAAGTGCACTTAATGTTTTTGTACAATTTGTTTGGCAGTACACCTAAATTGTTGTATCTTTACAACCGGTTTTTCCTCTTTGAGTATTTCCGTATCCAAATAACGAATCATTAACAAATACGACTATGAGACACTTTACTATGAAATTCCTGTTCACAGTGCTTGCTTTGCTCACTGCGACATCAACTGAGAGTTACGCACAAAATCTATTGGGAGAGCTTACCTTCGAAGTTCCTGACAAACTATGCCGCCCCACAGCCAATGTTGTATGGCTCAAAGAAGCACCCAGGGCCAAGGCTCCCCGTTATAAAGCAGAACAAGGCGGAGAGGATGTATGGATCACCAAGCATAAACTATATGCTGTGGGTAGTGCTCCGGCAGGATGGTGGAACATTGACGGCGGTTACTGCATGGCGAACCAGGCACGCCTGAGTGTAGGAAAACCATTGACGGACAATATGTTCAACCGTTTCTTCGGATGGTGTGAAGGCTACGATGATGGCGGTGAATGGATTGTAGGTCGCACAGCCAGCAAACACGGATTTGTGGTCTGTTATGAAAACAGTGGACTAAATTCATTATGGCTCGGCAAACAGGAAGGCAACGTACTGGTATTCAAATATCGTATTTTCTGTTCCTTCAATATTGATGAAGGAAATAGCAATCCCAACTATATCAACCTTCACACCGAAGACCGCGACGGTATAACCATGTACGAGATTACCATCGGTAAGAACTTCATACAAGAAGTCACATGGGGCGGTATGGGTACTACCAAGACCCTCAACTTCAGCAAACTGAACGACAAAGTCATTGAATATCTGTTCAAGAAAGCCATTGAAGAATGGAGTTGGCGCGACAGCTATTTCTATCTGAACTCAGAACTGTTGTCCGGTGCCTACGCTAATTACCAATTAGGATAATATATGAGAAAACTTAAAACGGCATTCATTATCTGTGCCTGTATCCTTGCATTGGGAGTGCAGGCACAGCGTACCAACACCACACCGATACCCCGTGACAAAAAGATTCGTATAGCTCACGAGCTGACACGCTATGAGGGCAGTCAACGGATGGATGGCGGTATGGCTGACGACAGTGGATGGAAGCTTCGTTTATGGTTCTTTAATACTCCTGCTGTTTGTGTGAAAGCCCATGCACATATCAGTATTTGGCGTGAAAAAGACATCTTCCATCCATGTAACAACGGTAACGAGAACCTGAATTGGGAAGCATTAGAACGGATGTGGTTCAATGGTGACCGGGACAATGCCGTCAATCCAAAACATTACGGCTATGTTGTCAACGACCCCTCTGTCAACGAAAAAGACTTGAAAGTGTGCATATTAGAGTTTCAATGGTCATCCGATAAGGAACTCACCGTGTTCTTGCCCGACTATCTGTTCATGAATATGCCGCTGCCGCCGAACCCGGACAATGTGGAGAATCTACCCATAAGATATTACATCGAGTACGAGGCAGACTTCGAGAATACGCACTTTTCGACAAGAAGAGGGGTCACACCATCGGTTACCTATACCATGTATGTACCTGACCACCATGCCCATATTACCGACTTAGGCGATGAGGATATCAGCAGTCTGTTCGATGACACACCAGTTCCCCCACATCGCCACGACATGAAAGTGGTAAGCCGTACGCTTCGAGAACATTCGCTGTTTGTCAACGGGAATTGCCAAACGGAATTCGACATCTATGATGTAGTCAGTGTCTGCCAGAACCAACCCTGTGACTTCAGACAGACTACGACAGAGATGGATACGTTGAAACTATGTACGCCAGAGCCACCAGAACATGAACATGAATGTACATGGGAATATGGAGACCAAGAAAAAATTGGCGAAGTGGTTGAAAAACAAATCGTCAACGGCCAGACATGTTGGCTATATTACGATATGTATCGCCAAGAAGCACATTGCACTATCTGTGGAGCTGTCGATCACGTGAACACATGGTCTCAATATACAAAGAAAATATGTCAAGATCCTCCAATCCCTCCAACCCCTCCTGTGGAACCAGAGATATGTCAACATCCCAAATGGATCTACTTCTATGACCGATACAGGATTAATCATCGAATGCTCCAGAAGACCATTGCACCATACGACGAGGACTCCCTCTGTTTCACAACAGATACACTTGACGTTCATCTAACCAGAAGGGCAAATAAGGGTGGAGCATACTACATGGGGATTCCCATAGCCAAAGGACATCTTCTCTGCATTCAAAACGAAGAAGAAGGCAATGCAATCATTGAACACATGAATCAGTTGGCTATCGATTCGCTTCATATTCAAGTAGTATTTACACTTCCTACAGAAGAAGAGAAGCGCGTCTATCTGAATAGCAATCCCTCATCATCTCCCGACGCTTTCATTATTAAAGCAATGCCATATGCAAGTTTTCTTTATGGTACGGAGAGAATTCGATGGAACATTATCATGAGACAATGTACTAAATGCGGAAAAATAGAACTGGTCAAAATACGGAAAAAGCAGAACTAATAAGCCTGGGCAATGCCCAGGCTTATTGATTATCATACTCCCATCACTGCCTTGACAAGCAGGAGGACGATAGGGATGGTGATAAGCAGGATGCCGATGATATCAATGATGATTCCTGAACGGATCATCTTCGTAATCGGCACCATGCCTGATGCATAGACGATGGCGTTAGGCGGTGTGGATACCGGCATCATGAAGCCTAAGGAGGAGGCAAGGGCAACACCTACTGCCACAGGAATCGGATTGAAACCTAACGACAGTGCCGTGCCGATGGCAATGGAGCCCATGAGGTTGATGGCTGCTGTATGGGAAGTGAACTCCGCCAGCAACAGACAAGTGACGCAGAAGACACCCACGAAGAGGACCTCTGAAGGATTACCGCCCAGCACATCCTTGATACCGTTGCCTATCCAGTCAGATAGTCCTGTGGTATACATCAGACTACCCATGGCAAGTCCACCGCCGAAGAGCAACAGGGTCCCCCACTCGATACCTGCCACACCATCCTTCCAGTCGAGCGTCATCTGACCTTTCTTCAGGTCGACAGGCAGGAAGAACAACAACAAGCCACCTACCATTGCAGCGATACTCTCAGGACAATGGCTGTCGTATGCCTTCATGATTTCAGAATGCGGACCGTGAATCAGACTCAGTACACTAGGAGCCACCCATAATACGACAGCAGTGCCGAAAGCTATCAGCGTATTCTTCTGTGCACGTGTCCATTTTCCAAGCTCCTCCACCCGACTGCGGATAAACTCCTCAGCACCTTGGATATGACTGACATCAGAAGGGAACATACGCCACAACACGACATAGGCCACCAGGAAATACAGAACCATTGCCACAATACCCCATACCATCCACTGGAAGAACGAGACAGTAGGTGCCTGCGGAGCCAACTGATCGAGGAAGCCCAGCATGATGATATTCGGTGGTGTTCCGATAGGTGTCATCACACCTCCGATAGAACAGGCATACGCCGTCATCAGCATCAGTCCCGTGGCATATTTGTAGTTCTTAAGGTCAATCACCTTGCCATTGGCGGCAAGCATCGTACGAATCGCCTCCAAGAGTCCGAGGGAAATCGGGAACATCATTGCCGCCGTCGCCGTATTGCTGATCCATCCGGAGCATAACATACAGGCAAGACCAATGGCTAAGAAGATACGACGGGGTGAGTCACCCACCCATTTCATCGACATGACTCCATAGGCGAAACGTTTGTCCAAGCCGTTCACCATCATAGCCTTTGCCATGAGGAAACCACCCAGGAACAAGAATATCAAGGGATTGGCGAAATTGGAGAATGCTTTGTCAACAGGTGCCACACCCACGATGACGCAGAGTGTGGGTCCTAACAACGAGGTGACAGGAATGGGCACAGGCTCCGAGAGCCACCAAACGGCTACCAGTGACATGATAGCCAACA
The DNA here is from genome assembly GCA_017645645.1 of Prevotella sp. GTDB lineage: Bacteria > Bacteroidota > Bacteroidia > Bacteroidales > Bacteroidaceae > Prevotella. Next base: position 5,441 of record JAGCOB010000001.1, read on the forward strand.
GGTGATGAGCCTCATCAGACAGAGCCTCAATGGGGAGCCACCATAGGAAAACAGCTAATAGCGGACCAATAATCGCACCAAAGACACGCCTTCTGTTGTCAAAATGATCTTGTTTCATATCGCATTTTATAAAAAAGCCCCGAACAGATTACGTTCGAGGCTTTTATAATACAAAAGGTCTATTAACCGAGCTTACCGTCAGAGCCGAGTACGTTCACAATCTTATGGATGTACATCTTCTTCATGTTCTCACGGGCGGGCTTCAGATACTGACGAGGATCGAAGTCTCCAGGATGCTCAGCAAGGTGCTTGCGGATAGCAGCAGTCATAGCCAGACGAGAGTCGGAGTCGATGTTGATCTTGCAGACAGCACTCTTGGCAGCCTTACGCAACTGCTCCTCAGGAATACCGATAGCAGCCTCCAGCTTACCACCATACTTGTTGATGGTCTCAACCTCTTCCATAGGAACAGAAGAAGAACCGTGAAGCACGATGGGGAATCCAGGAAGCTTCTTCTCGATCTCAGCGAGTACGTCGAATGCCAAGGGAGGTGGAACGAGTACGCCGTTCACCAATGTGCACTGCTCCGGAGTGAACTTGTGGGCACCATGAGAAGTACCGATAGAGATAGCCAGAGAGTCACAACCTGTACGGGTAGCGAAGTCGATAACCTCCTCGGGCTTGGTGTAGTGTGACTCAGCAGCTACTACCTCATCCTCAACACCAGCAAGTACACCGAGCTCAGCCTCAACGGTTACGTCGTACTGATGAGCATAGTCAACAACCTTCTTGGCGAGGGCGATATTCTCCTCATAAGGCAGAGAAGAACCGTCGATCATCACTGAAGAGAAGCCCATGTCGATACAATCCTTACAGAGCTCGAAAGTGTCACCATGGTCGAGGTGAAGCACGATCTCTGGCTTTTCGCAACCCAGTTCCTTAGCATAGGCTACAGCACCCTCAGCCATGTAGCGGAGGATAGTAGCGTTGGCATAGTTACGGGCACCTTTGGAAACCTGCATGATAACAGGAGACTTTGTCTCAACGGCAGCCATTACGATGGCCTGCATCTGCTCCATGGTGTTGAAATTGAAAGCGGGGATGGCATAGCCACCGGCTACTGCCTTCTTGAACATCTCGCGGGTATTAACGAGACCCAAATCCTTGTAATTTACCATAATTGTAATAACTTAATTATTTGTTGTATAACTTAAATCCTGACTGCAAAGATAATTAATTCTTTTGGAATAAGAAAAAAGAAAAGGCACGGATTACGCAGATTTCACGGATTTTAAGTTTTCCGTGGTGTCTATGTAACCCGTGCCGTTGAAAATGCAAACTACGTGTTGCAATTAGATATTAGGTGTGTCCCATATCTTGGTTTTCGAGCAGACGACAGGAATCGTCTGGTTACCAATCTTCAGGACGAAGTCACCCTCTTCGAGTGTCCACTTGCCGTCAGCACCTGCGAAGGCAAGGCTCTTGGCAGGCAGTTGGAAGGTAACGGTCTTCGTCTCACCAGGCTGCAATGCTATCTTGGTGAAGTCACGCAGACGCTTGTTGTCAGGAACGACACTGGCGATGAGGTCGCTGGAGTAGAGCAGCACAGCCTCCTTACCGGCACGACTGCCCGTATTCTTCACGTCAACACTGACGGTGAGGATATCATCAGCAGTAAACGTTGCCTTGTCGACTTTCAGGTTGGCATATTCATAAGTGGTATAACTGATGCCATAGCCGAAGGGCCACTGTAGCGATACCTTCGCGTCGTAGTTATAGGCGCCAGCCATCGTACCCACCTCCTCAGACACCTTATAGTCATAGGTGTTCAGCGAGTTGATCTCACGAGGATAGGTATATGGCATCTTGGCCGAGAAGTTGGCATCACCGGCAAGGAGGTTGGCAAGGGCATCACCGCCATAGTTGCCAGGAATGAGGATATCCACCACAGCCTTTGCCAATGGCTCGATATCGGCAATCAGACGAGGACGGCCCTCATTCAGTACGAGAACGATCGGCTTACCCGTTTTGGCAAGTTCCTTCACGAGGTCACGCTGGTTCTTGGAGAGCCAGAGGTCTGTGAGGTTACCGGGAGTCTCCGTATAAGAGTTCTCACCAATGGCAGCGATGATAACATCTGCCTTAGCAGCAGCAGCTACGGCCTTGTCTATCTGAGGCTCGTTCTCCTCGTAATAGGCACCATCCTCCTTATAGGTCACACCCTGTTCGAGGATGATGTTCTCCTTGCCATACTTATTGCAGAGTGCCTCATAGATGGTATTATACTTCTCTGCTTGATCCTCAGCACGTGAACCTTGCCAAGTATAGCTCCAACCACCATGTAAGCAGCGCATCTGATTGGCGTTAGGGCCAGTCAGCAGGATTTTCTTACCCTTAGCCAGAGGCAGAATACCGTCGTTCTTCAACAGCACCTCACTCTCCTCGGCAGCCTGAAGGGAAGCCTTGGCAAACTCATCGCATCCGAATTTCTCGAAGCCCTTGCCACCTGTATTTGGCTCATCGAAGAGTCCAAGGCGATACTTCGCACGAAGGATACGACGAACGGCATCGTCGATACGCTCCATCTTCACCTTACCTTCGTTTACCAACTCCTTCAGTAGTATGCAGAACTCCACGCTATAGGGATCCATCGACATATCGATACCGGCATTGATGGCTATGCGGATAGCGTCTTTCTTATCCTTGGCCACCTTCTCACGCGAGTACAGATTATTAATATCAGCCCAGTCTGTTACTAAGAATCCGTCCCATTGCAGATCTTCCTTGAGCCACTTGGTCAGATACTCATAGCTGGCATGAACAGGAACTCCATTGACAGAAGCCGAGTTAACCATCATGGTCAATGTCCCGGCAAGGGCTGCGGCCTTGAAAGGCTCGAAATACTTCTCACGGATCATCTGTGGCGAGAGGTAGGCTGGGGTGCGATCCTTACCAGTCCAAGGGGCACCATAGGCGAAATAATGCTTCGTGCTAGTACCTACGTGGAAACGGTCAATATGATTAGGATCATTGCCCTGATAACCCTTGATCTCTGCTGTCACCATCTTGGCATTGACGATAGCATCCTCGCCAAAGCTCTCATACACACGGGCCCAACGGGGGTCACGACTCAGGTCTACCACAGGGTTATAAACCCAGGGACAGTTGGCTGCACGACTCTCGTAAGCCGTAATCTCTGCACCTTTGAAAGCCAGATCGGTATTGAATGTAGCGCCCAAATTAATAGGCTGCGGGAAGAGTGTGCCACCTTTCGTATAGGTAACACCATGATTGTGATCGAGACCATAGATATCAGGGATGCCCAGATACTTCATCGACTTCTCCTGGATCAGACGGATCCACTTCTGCCAATCGTCGAGCGAGGCTGCACTGGAACCTGGAGCATTGAGGATTGAGCCCACCTTCCATTTCGAGATCAGTGTGTCGAGCATCGCCTCATTGATTTTCCATATGCGCTTGGTCTCGCCTTGGTAGATATCCACAGGGTATCCTCCAAGTTTGTCGATGATCTCCTGATCGCTCATCTTCACCATCGCATCGATTTCCGAATCGGGTCTGCCGTACTGCTGGAGCACCGACCGCACCTTCTCACGGTCTACTTTGGCATTCTCAACCGTCATCTTTCCAATGATGTCGAGGTTCAGCTCAAGCATCTGACCAATCTTCTCATCAAGAGTCATCTTGCTGAGAGTCTTCTCAATCTTCGCCTCCAACTGGGCATCACGGGGGATAGCAAGTTGTGCTGATGCTGTCACAGCAGATAGCATCAGCACAACGGTTAGCAAAGTATGTTTCATCAGCTTACTTCTTCTCTTCCGGATCAATGACTTTCCATACCAAGGCAGCAAGCGCACCGCCCACGAACGGACCTACAATGAATACCCATAACTGGGCAAGAGCCTTACCTCCCTCGAAGAGAGCCGGACCGATAGAACGGGCAGGATTAACTGATGTTCCAGTGTAGTTGATACCTACGAGGTGAATCAAGATCAGGGCAAGACCGATGGCAAGACCAGCGAAGTTATTGGTAGCACCATTCGTCTTGGCAGTAGTACCCAGTACGACGAGTACGAAGATGAAGGTGAGCACAATCTCAGCTATCAGACCGTTCATCACATTCTCCGAGGCACAGGCATTGGCACCCGTTGTTGTTCCACGAGCCAGACCGGGATCGGTAGATACCAGGAAGAACAACAAGGCAGCAGCGATAATAGCACCGATGACCTGGAAGAGCATATACATACCACAGTCCTTGGAATTCATACGACCACTCAGGAACACACCGAGCGTGATGGCGGGATTGATATGACAACCAGAGATACCACCGATGGCGTATGCCATGGCAACAACTGACAGACCAAAAGCAATGGCTGTACCTACTACAGATGCTGTGTCAACACCACAATTCAAGCTGACGGCAGCACCGCATCCCAAGAATGTCAGCACGAATGTGCCTACCATTTCTGCTAAATACTTTTTCATAATGTTTGTTGTTTTAGGAATTAAAATGTTTATATTATTTTTCTGTATTTGATGGCAAAGTTAAGAAAAAAATATTAATTTTGCAAACATGACAACAGAAAATCCATACATTAAGCAATTTCCTGAGCTGATGGCAGGCAAGACAGTGTTGTACTGTCATGGTTTTGCCAGTAGTGGCCAGTCAGGAACAGTGACACGTTTGCGCACCGTGATGCCTAACGCACGAGTGATAGCCCCAGACCTGCCCGTCGATCCCCACGAGGCAATTGCCATGCTTCACACCGTCTGCGAACAGGAGAAACCCGACTTGATTCTCGGTACGTCGATGGGTGGTATGTATGCAGAACAGTTACGTGGCTTCGACCGCATCTGTATCAATCCTGCCTTGGAGATAGCAGAAACGATGAAGGCACATGGGATGACAGGAACGCAGCAGTTCCAGAACCCCCGACAGGACGGCATTCAGGAGTTCTATGTCGACAAGGCACTCGTCAAGGCGTATCGTGATGTTTCAGAACAACGCTTCGTAGGTCTTACTCCTGAGGATGAGCAGCGAGTCTATGGATTGTTTGGCGACAAAGACGACCTGGTAGACACCATGGGTATGTTTTGTAAACATTACTCTCAGGCTACTCATTTCCATGGGGAGCACCGTATGGACGACAAAAGCTATATGCACTCTGTCGTACCCGTCATCCGCTGGATTGACGACAAACAGGAAAAGCGGCAGCGTCCTATTATATATATAGGTATAGAGAGTCTGATGGATCATTACCAAAAGCCAGCCTCATCTGCTCAAAAGGCGGTACGAATGCTCATTGAACACTATGAGGTGTTCTTTGTCGCACCATTGTCCACGTATGCCACGACCCTGTCGTGGCTTGAAGAACACATCAATGTCCCTGCCTGGCAACACACCATCTTCACGCCACGTCGCAAACTGCTGTATGGCGACTACCTAATAGAAGTTCCTTCTCTGAAGGAGAAGGCGGAGGGTGAGGCTTTCGCCACCATACTGGAATACGGCTCCGACACATTCAAGACGTGGGAAGACATCATAGAATACTTCTCACGCCTCGGAGGACAATAACATCAGAACTGCCAACGACTGGGCATCTGTCGTTCTGGCCACAGGTGCTTACAATAGCTATATTGGTATTTGTCGTATAACCGTGTCAGGCGTGTCAGGCGCTTGACAAAATCTTTATAGTCTTTATGACTGGGCAGTGTCCACTGCACCTCAGCAAGGGCAGACATACGGGGCAACGCCTGATACTCCACGATACTTTCCGTCGTCATGTATTCCGACCATAGGTTAGCCTGGACACCAAGGATATGCCGTCTTGCTGCCACTGAGAGACTGTCGGGGGCAGGATCAAGACTGTAGACTTTCTCTACGGGGATGAAGCCACCGCAACGACTGGGCTCGAAAAGGACATCCTCCACCTGCTGGTAGTCGAAATAACAATGGGTCGTGGGTGACATCACCACGTCATGACCTTTCTCTGCTGCCTGGGCACCTGGCTCCGTACCACGCCACGACATGATCATCGCATCCTGCGGAGCCTTGTTCTCCAACAGTTCATCCCATCCCAAGGCACGACGGTGATGCGCCGTCAGGAAGTCGAAGACCCGTTGGGTGAAATAGCCTTGCAGGGTATTGTCTCCTAACGGCAATGCCTGGCATTTCGCACAATGCTCCCATTTCTCCGTAGGTGTCTCGTCGCCTCCGATATGGATGACCTCCGAGGGGAAGATATCCATAATCTCGGTCAGTACATCTTCTATAAACTGATACACTTTCTCATTACCGACGCAGAGGACATCCTTATAGACTCCCCAGTAATGACCTACCTGATAAGGACCACCCGTACATCCCAGTTCCGGATAACTGGCAAGGGCAGCCAGCATATGCCCTGGCATGTCTATCTCCGGGACGACCGTGATATGACGCTCCTTGGCGTATTCCACTATCTCACGGGCCTCCTCCTGGGTATAATAGCCGCCATAAGGAGTCTCGTCATCGATGTCGGAGTTCGTGCCGATAATCGTACCTGTACGATGAGACCCCACCTCTATGAGTTTAGGCCATTTCTTAATCTCTATACGCCAACCCTGGTCATCGGTCAGATGCCAGTGGAACACGTTCATGTTATGCATCGCCAACAGGTCGATGTATTTCTTCACAAAAGACACGGGGAAGAAATGACGGGAGCAGTCAAGGTGCATGCCTCGCCATGTGAAACGCGGAGCATCAACGATGTTGACAGCAGGTAATAGTACACTGCCGTCTTTCGTCTGTTCCTCGTCAGCCAATGCCTTTCGGAGCGTCTGAACACCATAGAAGACACCAGCTGCAGAGCCACCCGTTACATGGGTACTTTTCTTATTGACAGAAAGTACATAGCCTTCCTTCTCCTGTACTTTCGATGATACAGCGAGTTCGATATAGCTTACCTGCTTCTCCCGTTTTTGACTGATACTCAGCAATACGCCCGTCTGTTCCTTTAGGTACAATTGCAGGAACTCCGCTTCCCGTTGCAATCCGTCGGCAGCAAGAATCTGTACCTCCCTATTCAGCACAAACGGTTCTCCCTGCAGCAAAGTGACCTGTTGTGGCATAGGCACGACCTCATAGTTCACAGCCTGTATAAGCGTACTCACCATCAAAGCAAAAAACAAAACCACCTTCCTCATGAAATACCCCTCATTATTACATTTTATCATTTTTACATTGTTACATTGTTTACTTAAACTTGTACTCCACAAAAGCCTCCATCGCCTCATAGCAGGCAAGTCCCAAGTCATCATAGCGTTTTGCCGTATCACGGTTACGATCCTGGACACGCTGCCAGAACAGCCGTTCGTCGTTACCCAAGAACGGGGCACCCTCCATCTGACTCTGATGGCGGAGAATGGCATTCCGTTTCTCACGCAGTTCCTCCGGACTCATCGGTACACACATCTCAATATCCGCAATGTCCCATTCTGCCCATGCCCCTCGGTACATCCATATCCTACAGTCGTCCAACCATGTCGAGCCAGTCTTTTTCTCTTCCTCGACAGCAGCCAGTACAACATCCGTACACTTACGATGAGTACCGTGGGGATCTGCCAAGTCGGCTGCCACATAGATCTGATGAGGCTGTATATCGGCTATCAAGGTCTGCACGATCTGCACGTCCTTTTCGGTGACGGGCAGTTTCTCTATCTTCCCACTCTCATAGAAAGGAAGGTCCAAGAAATGAATATGATCCTTCAGGATATGATTATAAAAACAAGCATTACGAGCCTCCCCCCGACGGATCAGTCCCTTCACGGTGAGGATGCTGTTATTGTCGCCATCACCATCTCTTTTCTGTCTCAGATAGTTCATAATCTCCTGATAGCGGATTTTAATCACCTCGTCAGAGCCATTGGCAAACAATTGGTTGAAGCCATTGATGAAATGCATATAGAGACTTACCTCTTCGTCAGCCACAGCGATATTCCCACTCGTCTCATAGGCAATATGCACATCATGCCCCTGTTGGATAAGTCGGCGGATAGTACCGCCCATGGAGATGACATCATCGTCAGGATGAGGAGAGAACACGATGACACGCTTAGGGTATGGCTTGGCACGCTCGGGACGATTGGTGTCATCCACATTCGGTTTACCGCCCGGCCATCCCGTAATCGTATGCTGTAACTCGTTAAACACCTCAATATTCACCAATCCTGCCTGTCCGTCAAACTGTTTCACAAGATGTCCCAGTCCGTTGTCCTCATAGTCCTTCGTAGACAACTTCAACAAAGGCTTCCCCACCTTATTACATAATTCTATGACTTGCCGACGTAACTGATGGTCGGGCATCTGAATCGTATCTGTCAAATGAAGGTTCATAGCATATCGGTTTTAGGATTCTGGCAACAATACGACACCCTGTTGCTTTTTACCGTCCATCATGATGCGTAATGGACGTTCGAAACGGACATGGCGGACATAGGGTGTCTCTTCGACGGCAGGCATCGCATCCAGGAATTCTTTCTGGAAGATACCGTCTCCCGTATAGGTATTAATCGTGAAATAGCCCACACCGAATGAAGTAAGGTTCTGGAAGAAATGCGTACCCTGCGAAGGATCCACATGGTAGTTCTTCAGACCCGTCTCCACGATGACACGAGCAGCGGATATATGCGGCCACTTGACAGGAATACCCAGCCAGTAGTCACTGCTCCCCCAGCGTCCCGGACCTATTAAGATATAGTTCTTGTCCGCATCCAGGAACTGACGGTTGATCCGTTCTATATCATCTGCTATCTGCGGGTTATTCGCTGCCGTGAAGTCATCATCCGTCTTCACATAGACCACGTCCACCACATCCTCTGAGATACCATGACCTAATGAGTTATGGGAACGCAACAGGCACTGTTCGTCCGCAATGGCGGCAAGGTCTTCGTCCAACACTTGTTTGGAATCCACTATAGGACGTATCTGCAGGAGATAGAAATCACCAACTGGCTGTTGACTGTTGGCTGTTAGCTCTTGGCTATAGAGATTGCAGGCAAACTCGATCTCCACCGGGCGGCGCATATCCTCCGAGCCGTATTTCTGCGCCATCTGCAAGATCTCCGGCAAGGGGAAGATACCATGCTGTAACACGCCACAGAAGGAGATGACCTTACGTCCTCCCTCATAGATACCGTCACGGATGACCTGGTCATAGGGGTCGTAGGTGGAGGCAATACCATTCAGGGAACCGTCCTTGTCTGCCTCCTTCACACGCAGGCTCTTGATATTAAAGCCGTCATCCACTTTGAAGTCATCACTCACATGAGTCATATCCAATGCATAGAAACGGGTCTGTGTCTCTTTCAGTGCCGTATCCATTTCCGACATCTGCAACACCTGATTAGGATGATAGGGCGAGACGCGCAAGGTCTGTCCGCCATCCACGATATACTTACCCAATCCCAGGGCAAGCGAGGCAATACCCTCCTCTGCCGTCTCGTCACCGATGGGATAATAGTTCAGAGAACGCAACACACCACTGAAGGTGGGATAGTAATGGTCACCATACTGATGTCCCACCACCTCCTGCAGGATGACTGCCATCTTCTCCTGGTCGATGACATTAGAGGTCGCTGTCATATACGCTTTCGAGTCTTTGTAATAGACGGAGGCATAGACACCCTTGATGGCACACGCCAACATACGGAGCATCTCATATTTATCTTCTATATAAGGAATCATATAGGTGCTGTAGATACCTGCAAACGGCTGGTAGTGGCTATCCTCCAAAAGTGAACTTGAACGCACGGCAATCGGTGACTTCACCGCATCGAAGAAGGTGAAGAAGTCAGCAATCAGGGCATCGGGTAACTGTGCCTTGAGGAAGTGCTGGAGGATTTCCTCATCAGAAGCGTCACTCAAGGCAATTCCCCACAGGTTATTTTTGTCCATGAACTCATCGAAGAAATCCGTACAGAGCACAACGGTCTTGGGAATGGATACCGACGCGTTCTCATACTGGTTAAGCTCGGGATGACGCTTGATGATATTATCGAGGAAGGCAAGACCACGTCCCTTGCCTCCTAAAGAACCCTCACCGATACGGGCAAAGTGGGCGTAGCGGTCGAATTTCAAACGGTCGAAGACAGCCACAATACCGATATTCTTCATACGGCGATACTGGACGATGGCATCGAAGATAATCTGTCGGTGTGCATCCACATCCTTTAACTTATGCCACGTCACCGTCTTCAGGAACTGCGACACAGGGAAGATGGCACGGGCACAGAGCCATCGGCTCATGTGGTTACGGGAGATATGGTAGAGCATCGAGTCGTTGGGAATCTTAAAGATATTATCCTGCAACTCCTTCAACGTCGACACACGTGCCACTTCTTCCTTTGTTTTCGGGTCACGGAACACGAAGTCGCCAAAGCCCATGTGTTCCTCTATCAACTGACGCAAGTCCACATTCATCTTCTTCGAGTTCTTGTCGACGAAGTGGAAGTTCTCCGCCGCAGCCTTCTCTTTATTGGCAATCTCCGAACTTTGGAGAATCAAGGGGACATACTCATCACGACGACGAATCTCACGCAACAGCTTCAAACCTGCCTCCGCATCACCCTCTTCCACATGAGAGAGGCGCCCCGGCACGATCTTCATCGGGAAACGGGTATCGCTGATGACACCCAATACATTGTCGTGATACTTCTCATACCAGTACATCGCCTCCTCATAGTTGGTGGCAAGCACCACCTTGGGACGACCGCGCTTACGCTGGGCAGCAGCATGAGGGTTCAGGGCCTCCGTCGAGAAATTCTTGCTCTGGGCAAGGATATAGTTATAGAGGTTGGGAAGGACAGAGGAATAGAAACGGATATTATCCTCCACCAACAGGATCATTTGCACACCTGCCTCCTTGATGTCATGCTCGATATTCATCTTGTCCTCTATCAGTTTGATGATAGACAGGATGAGGTTCGTATTACCCAACCAGCAGAACACATAATCGAAGATAGACATGTCCTCGTTCTCGATACGTTTGGTAATACCATGCGAGAAAGGAGTTAGTACGACACAGGGGATATGGGGGACCAACTGTTTGATGTCACGAGCCACGGCAAAGGCATCGTTATCAGCATTACCAGGCATACAGATCACCAAATCGATGTCCGTCGTCTTCAACACTTCCTCTGCCTCTTCTGTCGTTGATGCCTGTGTAAACGTGGGAGGGTAACGCATACCCAACTCACTATACTCGTCAAACAGTTTCTCATCGATACGTCCATCATCCTCCAACATAAACGCATCGTACGGATTGGCGACAATCAGGATATTGAAAATACGGCGCGTCATCAGATTGACAAACGACACATCTTTCAAATAGAACTGATTCCACTCATTAGGTATTTTATTCTCTTCACTCATAAATTCTTGTATTAATGTTGCAAAGGTATAAAATAATTCATAATTCATAGTTCCTAATTAATAAATTCTTTGTAATTTTGTGACCGATTTGAAACAATAGCTATTTTATGGATAAAAAACTACGTACAGGTTCCCTTTGTGTGCATGCTGGATACAAGGCAAAGAACGGTGAACCGATAGAGTTGCCCATCATCCAGAGTACGACGTTCAAGTATGATGACTCGGACGAGATGGCACAATTGTTTGACCTCAAGAAGGAGGGCTATTTCTATACCCGTCTGCAGAATCCCACCAACGATGCAGTAGCAGCGAAAATTGCCGCACTGGAAGGCGGTGTGGGTTGTGTACTGACATCCTCAGGACAGGCAGCCAATTTCTACGCAGTGTTTAACATCTGTCAGGCAGGTGACCATTTTGTGACCTCCAATGAGATATACGGAGGTACCTATAACCTCTTTGGTGTGACCTTGAAGAAACTCGGTATCGAGTGTACTTTCGTTTCTCAGGATGCCAGTGAGGAAGAGATACAGGCTGCCTTCCGTCCCAATACCAAGCTGTTGTTCGGAGAGACCATCTCCAACCCGGGTTGTGCTGTTCTCGACATCGAGAAATTTGCACGTATCGCCCATAAGAATGGGGTACCTCTCGTCATCGACAACACCTTCGCCACTCCCGTCAACTGTCGTCCTTTCGAGTGGGGTGCTGATATCGTCACCCACTCCACCACGAAATATATGGACGGACTGGCTACGCAGGTAGGCGGTTGTGTCGTGGACAGTGGTAACTTCGACTGGCTCGCCCACGCAGAGAAGTTCCCTGGTCTGTGTACACCTGATGACTCGTATCATGGACTGACTTATGTGAAGGCGTTCGGTAAGATGGGCTTCACCACCAAACTCGTGGCTCAGTTGATGCGTGACCTCGGCAGCATCCCCGCCCCTCAGAACTCCTTCCTGTTGAACATGGGACTTCAGACGCTCCATCTGCGTATGGCACAACACTGCAAGAACGCCCAAAAAGTGGCTGAGTTCCTGCACGACAATCCGAAAGTGGCATGGGTACACTACTGCGGTCTGAAAGACGATGCCAACTATGCCCTCGGACAGAAATACCTGCCAAACGGTTCTTGCGGTGTCATCGCCTTCGGACTGAAAGGTACTCGTGAGACTGCCATCAAATGGATGGACTCCTTGGAGATGATTAACATCGTGACACATGTGGCTGATGCACGTACCTGTGTACTGCATCCTGCTTCGCATACCCATCGTCAACTCAGTGACGAACAACTGCGTGAGGCTGGTGTGGCTCCCGACTTGATTCGTCTGTCTGTCGGTATCGAGGATGTGGAGGATATCCTTGATGATATCAAGCAGGCACTGGAGAGAATTGAGAATTGAAAAATGAAAATTGAGAATTGAAAATTGAAAATTATACAATTAAACATTAAATAAGATATGTTTCATATTTACGAAGGATTCCATCTCGTTGATGCTTACCACAAGATGCGTCATCAACGGAAATACAATCCCGCTGGTTATAAACGAGTTATTAAGATTGCCCTGGTGGCATTTATCACCCTCTTCCTCTGGAACATGCCTGCCGAATGGTATGGCATCCAGAACCTCACCGTCGTCCAACAGCGTATCATCGCTATCTTTGCCTTCGCTACCCTGATGTGGGTACTGGAGGTGGTATCGTCATGGGCAACCTCCGTGGCTATCATGGTATTGATGCTACTCTTCTGTTCCGACAGTGGTATCGCACCAATGGTCAACGAGGAGGAAGTGGGTAAGATTCTCAGTCACAAGGGAATCATGGCAACCTTTGCCGACCCTGTCATCATGCTGTTCATCGGTGGTTTCGTGTTAGCCATTGCCGCCACCAAGACAGGACTGGATGCCCAGTTGGCGAAAGTACTGCTGAAACCCTTCGGCACTAAGAGTGAGATGGTATTGTTAGGATTCCTGTTAGTGACAGGTCTGTTCTCGATGTTCGTATCCAACACGGCGACTGCCGCTATGATGCTGACCTTCCTGACACCTGTCTTCCGTCAGTTGCCTCCTGAGGGCAAGGGACGTATCGCCCTCGCGATGTCAATTCCCGTGGCTGCCAACCTCGGTGGTATGGGTACGCCGATTGGTACACCTCCCAATAATATCGCCTTGAAATACCTGAACGACCCTGAGGGTTTGAACCTCGGACTGGGTTTCGGACAATGGATGATGTTTATGTTCCCATTGGTGGTCGTGCTGTTGTTCATCAGTTGGCGCATGATCCTGAAGTTCTTCCCCTTCACCCAGAAGACTGTTGAACTGAAGATTGAAGGCGGTATGGAGAAAGGATTTCATTCATGGGTCGTCATCGCCACATTCTTTATCACCATCGCTCTCTGGTTGTCCGACCAGTTCACAGGTATCAATGCGAATACGGTGGCCATGATACCTTTCGTTGTTTTTGCCTTGACGGGTGTCATCAACAAGCGCGACTTGGAGCAAATCAACTGGAGCGTTATCTGGATGGTGGCTGGAGGTCTTGCCTTAGGCTATGGACTGAATGCCTCCGGGCTCGCTGCCAACGCAGTGAAGAGTATTCCTTTCGGAGAGTTCTCACCACTGCTCATCCTACTCGTCGGCGGTGGTATCTGTTACCTCCTGTCCAACTTCATCTCAAACTCCGCCACCGCTTCGTTGCTGATGCCTATCCTTGCCTTCGTCTGCGGTGCGATGGGTGATAAACTGGATCCTATCGGTGGAACAGGGACTGTCCTGATTGGTGTGGCTATCGCAGCATCGTCTGCCATGATCCTGCCTATCTCTACACCGCCAAATGCCCTTGCCTTCTCCACTGGTTTCATCAAACAGAACGATATGGTGAAAGTAGGTACTATCATGGGTATCATCTCAATGGTGTTAGGCTTCGGACTGGTCTATCTGATGGGTACCTTACATCTTATCTAAGCCAAAGAATTAACAAATTGTAAACTTATAGATAAAATTTTAGGGAATTTTCTTTGCCGTTCAAAGAAAATTCCCTAATTTTGCAGTATAAAAGATTACAATATGTCAATTTGATAATAAAACCTTAAAACTATGAACGTAGAGAAAATCATGCAGGACCTGGAGAAGAAGCATCCAGGTGAGGCAGAATACCTGCAAGCCGTCCGTGAAGTATTAATTTCCATAGAGGATGTCTACAATCAGCATCCTGAGTTTGAGAAGGCGAAGTTGATTGAGCGCATCGTAGAACCGGAGCGTATCATCACCTTCCGTGTGCCCTGGACTGACGACAAGGGAGAGGTACATGTAAACCTCGGCTATCGTGTTCAGTTCAACAGTGCCATCGGTCCGTACAAGGGTGGTCTGCGTTTCCACTCTTCCGTGAACCTGAGCATCCTGAAGTTCCTGGGCTTTGAACAGACGTTTAAGAATGCCCTCACTACCCTGCCGATGGGTGGTGGTAAGGGAGGCTCTGACTTCTCCATCCGCGGTCGTTCCGACAATGAGGTGATGCGTTTCTGTCAGGCTTTCATGAATGAACTTTACCGTCACATCGGTCCCGACGAGGATGTACCCGCTGGTGATATCGGTGTCGGTGCACGTGAGATCGGCTACCTCTTCGGACAATATAAGAAACTGACCCATCAGTTCCAAGGTGTCCTGACTGGTAAGGGACTGGAATGGGGCGGTTCAAAGATCCGTCCTGAGGCTACCGGTTACGGTGCCCTGTATTTCGTCAATCAGATGTTACAGACTCATGGTCATGACATCAAAGGCAAGACCGTTGCCATCTCTGGTTTCGGCAATGTGGCGTGGGGTGCCGCCAAGAAAGCTACCGAGTTAGGAGCGAAAGTCATCACTATCAGTGGTCCTGACGGTTACATCTACGACCCCGCCGGTCTGGATGATGAGAAGATAGAGTACATGCTGGAGTTGCGTGCCAGTGGTAATGATGTTTGTGCTCCCTATGCTGAGGAGTTCGACGGTGCAACCTTCTTCGAGGGCAAGCGTCCCTGGGAACAGAAAGCGGACATCTACCTGCCCTGTGCTACCCAGAATGAGTTGAACGGCAACGATGCCGACCAGATTCTGACCAACAAGCCTATCTGTATCGCTGAGGTCTCCAATATGGGATGCACGGCAGAGGCTGCCGAGAAGTTCATTGCCGCCCACCAGCTCTTCGCACCCGGCAAGGCTGTCAATGCAGGCGGTGTGGCTACCAGTGGATTGGAGATGACACAGAACTCCATGCGCTTGGGATGGAGCGAAAAGGAAGTGGATGAAAAGCTCCACTATATCATGTCAAGTATCCACGAGCAGTGCGTCAAGTACGGCAAACAGCCCGACGGCTATATCGACTATGTGAAGGGTGCCAACGTCGCAGGCTTCATGAAAGTTGCCAATGCCATGATGGCACAAGGAATCGTATAATAAGAAGGGCTTCCGATTGGAAGCCCTTCTTTTATTTCCTTCTCGTCACGATGATGATGTCGTGCGCATTGGAATCCACATCCTGGTTATTGACGGTTGCCCCTACCCTGATCTTTGCCGTTCCGTCCTTCAACTTCTTGTCGGCAAGGATCGTCGCTGTATAGCGTACGCCACTGTTGGGCGCAATACTCTCCACATGCAGATTGGGCGAGATGTAGATATTCTTATTGCCTGTCACGTCATAGACCATCGGTTGTACGTCATAAAGAGTATGACGGGTATAGTTCATGATCTCAAAAGTAATCTGGCACTGCTCACCGCCACGCAGGACACCATCATGGTTCTGGTCGGTGAAATGGGCGTTGCGGATGACAATACGTTCAGGACGGGTATTGTCGACAAGACGGTCTGTGGAAGGATTAAAAGTCTTTGTGTCATTCTGTCCTGCCTGCCTTGTCTGTCCGTCCTTGGGACCTGCTATATCAAGATCGATACGGTCGTCACCGCTATTGGTAGCATCAAAACCACTGTCGCCAGACTGATATCCGCCTTGCTGATAGCCCCCCTGATGGTTACCGCCATAGGGATAGTTACGCTCTGCCCTGCGCTGTTCACGCTCCCGTTTGTAAGCCTCGTATTTCTCTGCCTCAGCCTTGTCTGCCTGTGCACCGATGGCTGCACCGACAGCGGCACCGCCAGCCATACCGACAATCGTACCGATATCACTGCCGCGCCAGCCACCCGAGATGCCTCCGATGGCAGAACCGAGAATAGCACCGATGGTACCGCCTGTATAGGCTCCCTGACCTGTGTAAGTATCACAACTGCTCAGCATTAAAGCAGCACCGACTACCCATATACCCATCTTCTTCATAACACATTCTTTTTATTGGTTTACGGTGCAAAGGTACACTTTTTCCTCAAATCCGCAAGAGGTATTTCCCGAAAATCAGTTAGGGAATTCCCTATCATGAAAACAGCGGCAGATGCATCACGCACCTGCCGCCACATTTTCCTCAAGGTTTAGAATATAAATCCGTTTCTTCTTAGGACACTCATGGCTTCGCGTACACTCTGTGTACCGCCTTTCATGATGATGTTCACCATTCCCACGATGTCCGTCACATTCACTTCGCTGTCCTTGTTCACATCGGCAGCGTCGAAGTTAAAGTCTGTAGATGGTTTGTTCATGATGAAGTTCACCGTTGCCACGATGTCCGTCACATTCACTTGTCTGTCGCTATTGGCATCACCAAGGACATAGGTCTGGATGGGTACAGTGACCTTCTCGCTCCACGCACCCTTGGAGTCACCAACCAGCCATGTCAGTGTATGGTCACCGTCTCCAAGTTGCAGTGCTTCCATGTCGATGACGAGCTGTCCGCTGTCGTCCGTGATGTCACCTGTCACAGCATTGGCTATGTCGTCGTCGATCCAGTACATATACTTGGCAAGGGTAACTGTCTGGGGCTGTGGCTTAGGAGCCACGAAGAACGTACGAATCATCTGGTTATTCCAGACGCCAAGGTTGTCCTTCACACGTACCATCACCTTATGAAGACCGGGCGTAAGGTCGCTGATATCGATAACTTGCGAGTTAAGCGTGGTGTACTCCGACTTCTTCACACCGTCAAGCCAGTATTCGCAGGCTGTCACGCTGGTGGCATCGGTACGTCCTGAGGGCGACACGAAGAACGTACGGCTCATCTGGTTGCTCCAAATACCAAGGTCGTCCTTCACCCTCACGAGTACCTTATGCAGGCCCGGTGCAAGACCGCTGATGTCGATGACCTGTGAGTTAAGCGTGGTGTACTCTGCCTTCTTCACACCGTCAAGCCAGTATTCACAGGCTGTCACGCTGGTGGCATCGGTACGTCCCGAGGGCGACACGAAGAACGTACGGCTCATCTGATTGCTCCAGATACCGAGGTCGTCCTTCACGCGTACCATAATAGTATGAAGTCCCGGTGTAAGGCTGCTGATATCGATGGTCTGTATGTTGAGTGTGGTGTATGCCGGCTTCTTCACACCGTCAAGCCAGTATTCGCAGGCTGTCACGCTGGCGGCATCGGTACGTCCCGGGGGTGACACGAAGAAGATGCGCGCCACCTGGTTGCTCCAAAGCCCGTTACTGTCTTTCACACGCACCGTGAGTGTGTGCAGACCGGGCTGGAGGGCACTGATGTCAATGGAAGCACCCGATGATAACGCCTGACGTGCATTGATTGCACCGTCTATCCAGTACTCGCCTCCTGCGATGGTTGTTTGTGCTGCAGCAGCAGTGCTGAAAATCATCACCACGGCTAACAGCATTCCTTTGATTGCTTTCATCTGTTAGCGTATTTATGGAGTGATGTCTTACTTAGCGTGTCTCAGCATTGTAGGTCACCTTCAGGTTCGTGCCGTCGATAGTCACCTTCAGGTCCGTTACCAAGGGGGTGTGCGGTGTCTTATTCCAGGGGTAATTGCCGCCATTGATACCTACCTGTGTTCCATCGCTGCCAATATAAGTTGCCTTAGCTTCGTCCGAAAGTTCGAAAGTGCGGGTATCGGAATAAGCCTTATTGTTTTGGTCGGCAAAGATACCTTTATTATCGCTGACACTGAACCAGTTGTCGGAACTGCCGGTATAGCCATCGAGATTAGCCTTATCTATGGTGCAATATTGATAGGTTTGCACGGGATTCTTATAATCACCCGTAAAGACCATGCTGTTCAGACAGCGGAATCTTGCCCATTCTTTTTGAACGGTATTAGAACCATAGGCATCAGCGAGGAGGCAGTGGTTGATAACGACGTCACTTTCAGCTGAAAACAAATTGTATGTCCAGCTAAAATATATCCAGCAATTTTGGAACAGCACCTTATGTAGTTTATTCATTTCGCAATAAATATAGCATTGCGTAAAGGTAACGTTGTCATTCTGTTCGGCAAAAATCAGATTTTTGCCATACCACCAACATTTTACAAAGTCTAATCCGTCAATGGCTTTTGTTACATTCAGGTTACCTTCAAACCGAAGTCCTTCCATGTAAACGCCACCTGATGCACTAATGGTCTGTACGCCGGTGATAGATGTCGCCTTGAGGCTGTTGTCAGATCCGCTGGTAGTTGGGGTAGAGTTCTCTGTCACCCATCCGGCACCATAGACCGCAACGGACTTACTGATCTCTGCTGCATTGAATGTACCGGACGACAGCGTGATAACACCACCGGCATCGGGTGCAGCCTCCAAAGCCTGTGCATATGCATCGGCACCATAGAAAATCTGGGCGTTGTCGCCAACCTGCAGAATGGCACTGATTTCGTCAGTCACTTGTGCGTTGCCCACTATGGCGCAACACAGCATTGCCAAGGTAAAAATAGTTTTCTTCATAATATGTATAGGTTTTAGTTTAACTTGTGACATCCCATTTTTTGCAAATATAACCATTCTTCGCCATTTTGCCACTAACAATTTTTGAAAATCGACTAACATGCAAAAATTGTTAGTCTGTTTGTGTCATCCATTCTTTGGGAGTCTGCCCTGTTATTGCCTTGAAAGTGCGGAAGAAGGAAGTCTCGTTGGCAAAGCCTGACTTGAGGTAGACCTCTGTCAATTTGATTTCCGGATGGGTGCGCAGTAATTGCTTAGCATAGTCGATGCGGTAGTTATTGACAAACTGCGCGAAAGAACAGTCACGCATCGACTTTATACACTCTGAGATATTACGCTGATTGGTATTCAATGCGGCAGCCACATCGGAAACTTTCAGCTCGCTGTTCAAGAAGAGTCTTTGATTTTCCATCAACAAGCAGATACGTTGGATAAGTATCTCATTGGGATTGATTGGAGGAGGCATGACCTTCTGTTGACGACGCTTCCTCATAACAACGAATAGAACGACAGCCATAATAGCCAATACAGCCAACAGCACCCATAGCCACCATGACTGTTGATGGTCGGCAGCAACTGATGTTGTGCCGACATGAAAAAGATAGGCGGAACCCCAGGGCGAATAATTGTTATTGGTCTGGAAATTGACTCCTCCTACCATCACCAAATCACCATCGGGCGTTAACACAGGAAGCGAACATACGTCAGGCAAGGGGTCAGTATAATATAAGGTGAGAGGAACGCCCTTGTCTATGCGTTTGTTATAGTCAATGACAAGGATATATTGGCGACAGTCCTTGTCAATACCCATCATGTAACCTCGCTTTGCCTGACGGTCGACGACTACAGGGGTGTAATAGCGGATATCGCCCCACTGGCTCTTGGTGGGAAGAGAAACGGCAGTGGGGAGTAAGGAGAACAGAGTACCCTGCACATGCAGAATGGCTACTTCACCACGGTCATTCTTCACCGGCAACAGATAGGCATAGATTCCTTTCTCTGCATTACCGATGAAACTATTGTCGCAGTGATGCCCGAAATCGAATTGCAAAGGATGCCATTTCTCTAACAAGGGAATGTGGAGAGTATCGCCATGCAGGCGGTCGACAATACCACTTTGCAAAGGCTCTCCATGAATACCTGAACCTCCGAGAATGAGAATGTCGTTCGGGGCGATACGCAACAGATGAGGGAGGGTACGCTCTTCTGCAACATTCTTGAAGAACGAGAACGTCTCCACTCCGTCGAAACGCTCAATAGCATCATCGTGATACCAGTTACCTGCTATATACACCTGACTGCTATCCAGCTCAATACCCGATGCCGACACACGTTTCTTGTCTAAACAGCCGAAACCGGTAAAACTGTGGTCAGCGGGGTCATACTTCTCCACGACAAAGGTCTGACCGATGCCCAGGTGCTTCTCAAAGCCTCCTGCAATAAGAACTTTCCCCGATTTCAACGGGACAGTTAAGCCACCGTCGTGCGCATAGACCATCTGCATCAGATGCCATTCACCGTCACGGTAGTATTCTGCGGTGGGAGTGGGAATGAAACCGGAGGTATGACCGCCTATCACTGTCAGTTCCCCGTTAATAAAAAAGGTGGAATGTCCGCTACGAGGGATATTCATATCAGGAAGCCGCTCTGGTACCATCTTGACAAGAGGACATTTCGTTTCTGCAGCGTAAGCACTTACACTGAACAGAACAAATCCCATTAAAAGAGCGGTTTTGGCTTTCATATCACTTTCCTGTTTCTATCTGCAAAGATACGATATAATATACACAAATACAAAGTTTTTCATCTTTTTTTTTACAAAACATAAAAAAGTGGGGCACTGCCATCGCAGTACCCCACTCTATCTAAGATATAAACCTTATTACTCAGCCTTTGCCTCTTCAGCAGGAGCCTCAGCAGCAGGTGCTTCCTCTGCCTTGGGAGCCTCCTCAACGGGAGCCTCTTCTGCCTTGGGAGCCTCAGCAGCAGGAGCCTCTTCTGCAGCAGGTGCCTCAGCCTTAGGAGCTGCAGACTTGCGTGAACGACGAGTCTTCTTCTCTGCCTTGGGAGCCTTAGCCATGTTCTCATCGAAGTCTACGAGTTCGATGAAAGCGATGTCTGCACCGTCACCAGGACGAGCACCCAACTTAATCACACGAGTATAGCCACCGGGACGGTCGCCTACCTTCTGTGCTACAACGCCGAAGAGCTCTTTCAGAGCCTCTTTGTTCTGCAGGTAACTGAATACCACGCGGCGTGAATTGGTACTATCGTCTTTTGAGCGTGTGATTAGGGGCTCAACATACTTCTTGAGTGCCTTTGCCTTGGCGAGGGTCGTAGTGATTCTTTTGTGCATGATCAGGGAGATGGCCATGTTGGCAAGCATGGCACGACGATGATCTGCAGTACGGCCCAGATGATTGAATTTCTTTCCGTGTCTCATTTTTTCGTTTTTTTCTTCTTTGGAAGGAGTTCGTATAGTTACTATAGCACCTATAGTTCCTATAGGTTTACTCCTTGTCTAATTTGTAGTTTGAATTATCGGTTCCAATCGACAGATTCAGACTCTGGAGCAAATCATCAAGCTCCGAGAGCGATTTCTTTCCGAAATTACGGAACTTCAAGAGGTCGCTCTTGTTGTATTTCACGAGGTCGCCGATTGTCTCGACGTTGGCTGCCTTGAGGCAGTTGAGTGCGCGTAC
>JAGCOB010000021.1 GCA_017645645.1 Prevotella sp.
GCGGAATTGGTAGACGCGCTACTTTGAGGGGGTAGTGTCAATTGCGACGTGGGAGTTCGAGTCTCCTCCTCTTCACAAGCGGAATTTTCGCGCAAGCCGAGAGCAGAAAAGCTTGCTTTTATGCCGAGGCGCCGCCGAAAATCTCGACTGTCGCAGACAGGCGGAAATAGCTCAGTTGGTAGAGCACAACCTTGCCAAGGTTGGGGTCGCGGGTCCGAGTCCCGTTTTCCGCTCTTTCTTATAGACTTTTTAGGAAAACAAACTATTCTATGAATTTATATTTACGATACTTTGACAAAGAAATCCTAGTCAATAATGTTGACGATGCTATTGCTTTTCTCGCTGATATTCCCGAGATAGGAATGAATCCTGTGCTTGAAAACGATATCCGTGCCTATTGTGACAGTGATGTGTATTATCCCAAACGTTATAAGGTACGTTCCCGTGTATATTTCATCATTATTAAGACTGAAGCGGCTACTATGATGGACTTCAAGGAAAAGCGTGCTGTCCATCCTCCCATTGAGACCCGTGAGAAGGCGATGACCCCTACGTTGGCTCGTCTGAATGAGGAAGTTCCCGGATGGTATGAGGGTGCCCTAGATTTCAAGCGGGTACTGATGGTGCCTGGTACGGGTAAGTTTCAGTATCGTGATACGCATTTCGTAGCGCAGTGTAAGGCAATGTCTGGTATTGATTGCTATAACCGTATAGTCGACTACCTGCGTGGCAGGGTGGATGAACGTAGTCAGTTCCCTTCTGCCAAAGGAAAGAATTTCAAGTTCCGCTATCTTGGTCATTGTAAGTAATAGCTTCTATGAATAAAGTGATGCTTATTGGCAATGTGGGTGCAGACCCTGAAGTCCGCTATGTGGAGCAAGGGGTTGCCGTGGCACGTCTTCGTCTGGCGACGACGGAGCGGGGCTATACCTTGCAGAACGGTACACAGGTACCTGACCATACTGACTGGCATCAGGTGATTCTATGGAGGAAACTTGCCGAGATCGTAGAGAAGTATGTTCACAAGGGTGACAGACTGTACATCGAAGGTCGTCTGCGTTATTCGACCTATGACGACAAACAAGGTCAGCGTCGCTATGTGACAGAGATATGGGCAGATAATATGGAAATGCTGTCAAATGGAAGAAATTCAACAGATACTGAGTGAAATACATGTCATGGCACCTGATTACGGTGCCATTGTCGCTATCATCCTTGCTTGTGGCTTGTTACTGTTGTCGGGTTTCGCATCTGGCTCGGAGATTGCCTTCTTCTCTCTCTCTCCATCGGATTTGAGTGAGTTGGAGGAGGAGAAGACGGAACGTGACCGCCAGATACTGGAACTCCGTGAGGACTCAGAGCGCACCTTAGCGACGATACTGATTACCAACAATCTGGTGAATGTGACCATCATCATGCTTTGCAACTATTTCTTTGCGCAGGTCATCAATTTCGGTAACGCCTATTGGATAGAGTTTGTATGTCTGACGGTATTGTTGACATTCCTTCTGCTGCTGTTTGGTGAAATCATGCCGAAGGTGTATACAGGGCAACAGCCGCTCCGTTTCTGTAGGACGGCAGTCAACTCCATTATGTTTTTCCGTAAGTTATTCTATCCTTTTGCCACGATACTGATCAAGTCGCGGATTCTTGCCGGTAAAGTAGTCCAGAAAGAGAATCATGTATTGAGCGTGGATGATTTAGAACAGGCGTTGGAATTGACCGACAAGGAGGATATCAAGGAAGAACAGCGGATGCTGGAAGGTATTGTCCGTTTTGGTGATGAGACGGCTAAGGAGATTATGACCAGTCGACAGGATGTCATCGACCTTGATTTTAAGGCATCATTCAATGAGGTGTTGAAGTGTGTCGTGGAGAATAACTACTCCCGTATCCCCGTCTATCAGGACAATAGTGACAATGTGCGTGGTATTCTGTATATCAAGGATTTGTTGCCTCATCTGCGTAAACCTGCCAATTTCCGTTGGCAGTCATTGATACGTCCGCCATATTTTGTCCCGGAGACGAAAAAGATTGACGACCTGTTGCGTGAGTTCCAGGAGAACAAAGTGCATATCGCCATTGTGGTCGACGAGTTCGGTGGCACCAGCGGTATCGTTACCTTGGAGGATATCCTGGAGGAGATTGTCGGTGAGATTAATGACGAATATGACGAGGATGAGAAGAGCTTTGTCCGCATCAACAGCAATACCTTCGTTTTTGAGGGTAAGACACTGTTGAGTGATTTCTATAAGATTCTGAAACTTGACGACGAGATATTCTCCGAGGTGGAGGGCGATGCCGATACGATAGCCGGTCTGTTACTGGAAATCAAGGGCGACTTCCCGGAGATGCATGAGAAGATAGACTATCTGAACTTCACGTTTGAGATACTGGAGATGGAGGAACGCCGTATCTCCAAAGTCAAGGTCGTCGTTCACCAACCGAGTTCTGAGCCGCCGACGGCATGATACCATGCCATTTCCCTGATTCCTTTGTTATATTTGATGAGTGTATGTTCATACCGTTCCAAGGGAAAGAACATACTCACGCCGCCAAACCGCTCCTCCGTGACGTCGAAGTCGAATACCAGTGTACCCTGCACCTGCCACTTCTTGCTCATCTTTTTATAGACAACTGCTGCATTAAAGGCGTTGAGCCAGTTGTTATAGTCGGTCTCCTCGGCATACTTGCGGATGAAGTCGTTCATGTCGTACATGGTCTTCTCATTAGGGTCCGATACCTTATAGGTATAATAATAGATGAGTCCGTCCGTGTCAATATCGGTATGCGTGTCGTAGATGTCCTTCAGGACTGTCTTGGTCGCTGCTGCCAACTGGGGCATCTGGCCTGTACGGATAGCGGAGATGGGAAGATGCCCGTTTTCCTCATCCGTCTTGGCGTAATAGTCGTCACAGGTCTTGGTATACATCTGTACGTCATCGTAGTTAAACAAGTCTGGGATGATCTTGTCGTAGGGTGCACCGTCACCGGGAATACCGGCTGGTGAGGCGATGAGGTAGTCCGTCACATCTTTCAGTTCATAGGCAACCTCTATGTTCTGCATGTTACAGCAGTCAGCAAAGATAAACTTGAAGGAGTGGGGCAGGGCTTCCAGTGCTGTCCGCAGTGAGGGAATCTCCAACCATAGTCCTTTATCGCTGATGATGTTCTTCCCATTGTCCACCGCGATGGCTCTTCTCGACGAAGCCACGTCATTCATGATGACCCACCCGTTGGCATGTCCCCAGAGAATCAGTCCATAGTCATTTGCAGGATAGTTGGTCATCACCCATCCAAGAACCTCCTTTAATTTCTCCGGGTCAGAGGTGTAGAAGTCCTGCTCGTATTTCCTGATCGTATCTGCAGGCTGCTTGTCATTATCCTGCAGGTGGATAATGAACGGCTTCTCCGTTGAACTGGCACGGTCGACAAAAACAATCAGATTGTCATATTTGGAGATTGACTTAACGCCCTGAATCATCTCGTTAATATCACTCTGTGCACTTCCCGACAACGTGTTCTCCGCTGCCATATAGACTATTACTGTCCTTTTGGCAGGATGCCGGCTGTCCTCCCCGTCTCCGTTGGAACAAGCAGAAAGGAGGAGTAGTCCACAAACGAAGCTAAATATATAATGTCTCATAATGGTATAATTTCTTGCAAAGATACGAAAAACTCTAAACTTTTTATTACCTTTGTGCCTAAATTTGTGAAAAGATGAAGAAAAAGACAATTATATATGCTATTATATTATGGTGTATTGCCGTTCTGCCTGTTGAGGCTCAGGAACTGGATGTACAGTGTGAGGACACCTGCTCTCACGTACATGGTATTGACATGAGCCACTATCAGGGTAATGTATTCTGGGAGACGATAGGCGACAACACCAAAATGGCTTATGTCTACCTGAAGGCGACGGAGGGCGGTGACAGGATAGACGAGATGTTTGAGCGTAACATCAACCTTGCCCACCGCTATGGACTGAAGGTAGGCAGTTACCATTTCTATCGTCCGAAGGTGGAGCAGGTCGTCCAGTTGGAGAATTTTAAGCGACAGTGCCTGCCGGGTGAGCAGGACCTGATTCCGATGATTGACGTGGAGACGATGGGCGGACTTGATGTCGGGGAGTTCTGTGACTCACTTCTTAAGTTTCTGGATCTGGTAGAGGATGCATATAGGCAGAAACCACTGGTGTATACCTATCGTAATTTCTATAATAAGTACCTGCTGGGGAAGTTAGACGACTACAAGCTGATGATAGCGATGTATACGGACGAAGAGCCTGTATTGGCGGACGAGCGGGATATCATTGCCTGGCAGTATACGGGCAAGGGACGTATTGTCGGTGTCAACGGCTATGTGGACAAGAGTCGTTTGATGGGACACCATAAACTGCGCGAGTTAAGGTATCGTCATCACTAAAGCTTATTCCTCAATATGGGAGAGGGAATGGGCGAAGTTGGCAAAGAAATTGGTAATGGCCTCGCTGGGATAATAACTCATGTATTTGGCGGAATGGCGTACGTGCCACATCATCGCACCTGAGTTGTTGGTACTCACGAAAACATTCTTGCCTTGGGTGAAATACCAGTCGGCAGCCTGTTCACTGGAGGTGTTGAGGATGTCATTGGCAATCCGGATAGTCTCTTTGCTGACCTTTACTGTCGTGAATGGAATCTCTTCTTTTTTGAAGTCGAAGAAGTGGATGAGCAGTGCCGCCTCCAACTGTGTAATCTTACCCATCTTTAGTTTCCTGATCCATTCAGCCAATAGTTCATAATTGAGCTGGTCTTTTGTTGTGCGTAGATAGATACCCAGTTCCAACAGATGTCTTAGGCTGATACCCTGTGTCAGGATGAAGCGGGCAATCCGGATGATGTTAAACAGAAGTTCGAGGGTAGGTGTGTCCCCTTCCTTTTCCGTCAGTTGTTGCAGTTTATGATTCAACAACGGATTGGTGAGCCGCTGCTCTTCTTCTTTGACTATTTCTGTATCTGCTACCATGGCACTTTCTCTCCATTGTTCCATCTGTTCCGAATGTATCTGCAAGAAGAAGTCGTTGGCACAGGCTTGAATACCCTCATATACCCATGGGGTGACATCGTGCATCTGTGAGAACTGGTAGAGTCTTTTCCATTTCCATGCAGACATGGGTTCCAACTGTTCGCGTTGTCCGAAGGCACCGCATTTAAGAAGTCTGAGAAAATTACGTTGTATGATGTCCATTATGAATAACGTTTAGGGTAACGGAAAATAATGGCAAGTAGGGCGATAATGCCTAAAGCGAAAGGATAATAGAGATAGGGGATGATACCGACGGGATTGAGGGCTGCGAGTCCTCCCGCCATCAACATCTGTGCACCATAGGGAATCAGTCCCTGCATCGTACAGGAGAAAGTGTCGAGAATAGAGGCGCATTTACGGTTGTCCACACCGAACTTGTCGCCAATCTGTTTGGCGATACCACCTACGGTGAGAATCGCTACGGTATTGTTGGCCGTACAGAGATTGACAAAAGAGACCAGTCCTGCGATAGACAGTTCTGCGCTCCGTTTGGTATGCACATGACGTGTCATCCGTTGGATGATGAAATCAATGCCTCCGTTGTATTTGATAATTGCTAACAATCCACTCGCCATCATTGTGATGATAATCAATTCGCCCATGTTTAGGATACCTTCCCCCAGAGAATCAAACCATCCGTATATGTCGAAGGCACCGTTGAGGAGTCCGATGATGCCTGACAAAAGAATGCCTAACGTCAATACAGCCATGACGTTCATGCCTATGATAGCTGTTGCCAATACTAATATATAAGGAATAACCTTCACAAAAGATACTTCATCTATACCGTGAGGCGAGATGACTCCTTGTCCCAAGAACAAGTACAGACCCAATATCAGAATGGCGGCAGGCATGACTAAGAAGGAATTCACACGAAACTTATCACTGAGTTTACAATGCTGTGTGGTGGTTGCCACAATGGTCGTGTCGGAGATGAAAGAGAGGTTGTCACCAAAGAAAGAGCCTCCCACGACTGCTCCTACGATGACTGGCAGGGAGATGCCGATGTGACTGGATATACCTGCGGCGATAGGGGTGAGGGCGACGATCGTGCCTACACTGGTACCGATGGACAGGGATATAAAGCAGGCTGCCAGGAATAGTCCTGCCAATATCATGTTGGCAGGCAACAGGGTGAGGGTAAGGTTGACAGTAGCATCAATGGCTCCCATCATCTTTGCCGTATTGGCAAATGCACCGGCAAGGATGAATATCCAGATCATCAGCATCATCTGACTTGTTCCTGCTCCTTTGCTGTAGATGTCAATGCGTTTCCCCAACGGGATGCCTCCGGAGATGGTGACAGCATAGATACTTGCTGCAAGGAAGGCAACGGTGATAGGTACTTTGTAAAAGTCACGAGCAATGATGCTCGTGACCAAATATAGTACTATAAACACCAGGAGCGGTGATAATGCAATCAGACCTTTCCTCATCTCTTCTTTCTCGTTATTACGTTATAGCGTAACACCGTTCTTGAAAATGGAAATCTCACGGTAGCCGTTCTCCTCGTTGCGGGCTTTCTCACCAGAGGCAACAGCCAGGACCTTGTCGATGAATTCAGGGACAAGTTCCTGCATGGTACGTCCCTCTACCAACTGTCCTGCGGAGAAGTCTACCCAGTGAGGCTTGTTCTTGGCAAGAGTAGGATTGGTGGCAATCTTCATGGTAGGAATGAATGTCCCGAAGGGCGTACCGCGTCCTGTGGTGAAGAGCACGATATGACAGCCGCAAGAGGCAAGTGCGGTGGAGGCGACAAGGTCATTGCCTGGAGCGGAAAGTAGGTTCAAACCGTCATGCTCCAGACGGTCGCCATATTCCATAACGCCACTCACTGGAGCCTTACCGCATTTCTGGGTACAGCCTAACGCCTTGTCTTCCAGCGTAGAGATGCCTCCGGCCTTGTTGCCCGGACTTGGATTCTCACCGACTGGTTCGCCATGCGAAAGGAAGTAGTTTTTGAAGTTATTAATCATCGATACGGTCTGATCAAACAGTTCCGGTGTCTTACAACGGTTCATGAGGATGGTCTCTGCACCAAACATCTCAGGAACCTCCGTCAGTACACTGGTTCCGCCTTGTGCCACCAGCCAGTCACTGAACTCACCTACCAACGGGTTTGCCGTAATACCACTGAATCCGTCAGAGCCACCGCATTTCAGTCCGACACGCAGCTTGGATACGGGAACGTCCTCACGTTTGTCTTGCTTGGCGATGTTATAGAGTTCCCGTAGTATTTCCATGCCGGCTTCCACCTCGTCGCCCTCTACCCGTTGGGTGACAAGCAGTTTGATGCGGTCTTTGTCGTAGTCTCCCAGCATCGCCATGAAATCTTCTGGTTGGTTGTTCTCACATCCAAGGCTCAGCACCAGTACACCGCCGGCATTGGGATGCAGGCAGATGTCACGCAGGACCTTACGGGTGTTTTCATGGTCATCAGAGAGTTGGGAACAACCGTAGTTATGATGCCATGTCCAGATGGCGTCGACACCCTCGCCTTTGGTTTCCATCATGAGACGATGACTCAGTTGCTCGGCAATGCCGTTAACGCAACCTACGGTAGGTACAATCCATATCTCGTTACGTACACCGACATCTCCGTTCTTACGGATATATCCCTTAAAGGTACGGTTCTCGTTCTTGATACTAAGTCCCTCGTTTACAGGTTGGTATGTATACTCTAACGTTCCGCTTAAATTGGTCTTGAGGTTGTTCTCATTAACCCAGTCACCGGCTTTCAAGTCCTGACGGGCATGGCCGATAGGATAGCCGTATTTGATGATGTCTTCTCCCTCTTTGACATCTTTGATTAGCACTTTGTGACCAGCGGGAGTGTCTTGGTTCACGATGATCTGTTGTCCGTCAATCTCAATGATGTCACCCTTTTTCTTTGGTTGCAGGCACACCACGACAGAGTCGGCGGGATTAATTTTTAAGTAGGTCTTAAGTTCCATAATATGTATTTGTTTAAGTAGTTTATCCGATATTCTTCCGTCGATAGAAGTCAATGTTCTCCTTCGTCAATAGTTCGATGGGCATGTAGTTGATGGGATCCACCTCTTTTTTCAGTACGATGGCATTGAATAACGTCTCAATACAGGAATAGCCCTGCATATACCCATGTTGTGCAATGAGGAAGGAAATACTGCCCTGACGTACGCAATCAGCATTCTTCGGTACCATGTCGTAGCCCATAATCTGGATGTTACGGCGATTCGAGCGTAACAAGTACTCACCTACCAGATGTGCCTTGGAGTTGAAGGTAATACAATGATGTACATGCGGGTGCTTGCTGAAGAAATCCTCCAGAATAGCATCGTAGTTTTCCCGTTTCTCGTCTAGGGAAAGGTTGACATCCTCAATTATCACCTCTGGGAAATGGTCATGCATATAATGGCGAAATCCCGTTTCACGGTTTTCCTGCTGTTTGGAAGCCACATTCCCGTTGCGCATCTGTTTCATCAGCATAATTTCAGTTTCATGTGGTGCTAGCATCATCAACATGCGAGCGGCGAAATAACCGCTGGAGAAAGAGTCCTGTCCGAAGAATGACAAAGGCTTGAGGTCTGGCATGTAGGAGTCAAGTAGGATAAAGGGAATCCCCATCTCATGTAACTGATCTGTGAACTTACGGGTGACATCCAGTTTTGAGGGGACAATGACCACACCGTCAGGTTTCTGCTTCAGACATTCGTTGGTGACCTTGGTAAACGTATCTGTCGAGAAACGGTTGTAATACATCATTTTTTGGCTGACACGGAAGTCACTGCGACGGTCGCAGGCATCCATGACACCTTCCTCCACCTCTTGCCAGTATGCTTCCGATTCATGCTTGGGAATGATACAATAGAATGTGTATGACTTATTATAGGCAAGGGCTGAGGCATACATGTTGGGCTTATAGTCCATCTCCTTCAACGCCTTGTTGACTTTCTCCAAAGCACTCTTCGATACGTTAGGGCGCTTATGCAGTACACGGTCTACCGTACCTACACTCACTCCGGCACGTTCTGCGATATCCTTGATCCTGATTTTACCTGTATCCATATGACATGATTACAATTTGATTGCAAAGATAAAGAAAAAAAATGATACACAGAAGAATATTTCTTTTTTATTTTGCACTTAAACGTTTACGGCACAATTTAGGAATATTTTTATCGATTATTTTGTTAATTGGACTTTTTATGCTATCTTTGCAACTGAAAAATCATTATTTTATAATACTAAAACAAATGGCTAAAATTGTAACATTGGGCGAGATTATGCTCCGCCTTTCTCCAAACGGTAACGACCGTTTCATTCAGAGTGAATCATTCCGTATCATCCCTGGCGGCGGTGAGGCTAATGTCGCCATTTCCGTTGCCAACTATGGTCACGAGGCTTACTTCGTATCAAAACTGCCCAAGCATGAGATTGGACAGATTGCTGTGAATGCCATGCGTCGTTATGGTGTGAACACCCAGTTCATTGCCCGTGGCGGTGACCGTGTGGGTCTTTATTATGCTGAAACGGGTGCTTCCATGCGTCCTTCAAAGGTTATCTACGACCGTGCCCATTCTTCTATCGCTGAGGCTGATCCTTCGGACTTCGACTTCGATAAGATCATGGAAGGTGCTGCCTGGTTCCACTGGTCCGGTATCACTCCAGCCATTAGTGACAAGGCTGCTGAGTTGACAAAACTCGCCTGTGAAGCTGCCAAGCGTCATGGTGTGACCGTTTCTGTTGACCTGAACTTCCGCAAGAAACTGTGGACCAGTGAGAAGGCTATCTCTATCATGCGTCCTCTGATGCAGTATGTCGATGTCTGCATTGGTAATGAGGAGGATGCAGAACTCTGTCTTGGTTTCAAGCCCGATGCTGACGTAGAGGGTGGTAAGACAGATGCTGCCGGTTATGAGGGCATCTTCAAGCAGATGATGAAGGAGTTTGGCTTCAAGTATGTCGTTTCTACACTCCGCGAGAGCTACAGCGCAACCTTCAATGGTTGGAAGGCTCTGATCTACGATGGTAAGGAGTTCTATCAGTCAAAGCGCTACGAGATCAACCCAATCATCGACCGCGTCGGTGGTGGTGACTCGTTCTCCGGTGGTCTGATTCATGGTCTGCTAACGAAGCCGACACAGGGTGAGGCTCTTGAGTTTGCTGTGGCTGCTTCTGCCCTGAAGCACACCATCAATGGCGACTTCAACCTGGTATCTGTAGAGGAGGTAGAGTCTCTTGCTGGTGGAAATGCAAGTGGTCGTGTTCAACGCTAATTATTGTTATTATGGCAAAGTTTGATAAAATTGCAGTATTGAAGAAGATTGGTGATACCGGTATGGTGCCCGTCTTCTATCACAAAGATTTGGAAACCTGTAAGAATGTGGTGAAGGCCTGCTATGAGGGTGGTGTCCGTGCTTTTGAGTTTACTAACCGTGGCGACTTCGCTCATGAGATTTTCGGTGAACTGGTGAAGTGGGCCGACAAAGAGTGCCCTGAGTTGGCACTGGGTATCGGCAGTGTTGTTGATGCTCCTACGGCAGCTCTGTACATTCAGTTGGGTGCCAATTTCGTCGTAGGTCCGCTGTTCAATCCTGAGATTGCACCTGTCTGCAACCGCCGCCTCGTTCCATACTGTCCAGGTTGTATGACCGTCAGTGAGATTGGTAAGGCCCAGGAGTTGGGTTGCGACTTGACGAAGGTATTCCCAGGTGATGTCGTTGGTCCTAACATGGTGAAGGGCTTGAAGGCTCCTATGCCTTGGTCGAAGATCATGGTGACCGGTGGTGTCGCTCCTGAGGAGGAAAACCTGAAGGCTTGGTTCAAGGCTGGTGTCTTCTGTGTCGGCATGGGTTCTAAACTGTTCCCTGGCGATAAGGTGAAGGCAGGCGACTGGCAGTATGTAACCGACAAGTGCAAGGAGGCACTCGGTTATGTGGCTAAGGCTCGCGCTTAATCTTGCAGTAGTCATTATTATCTCAGCTTGTTCACCGTCAGACAAGGCAACGGTGGACAAGCTGAATTCTCTTTCCTATACCTTTCATTATCGCAACATAGACTCTACAGCCTGTTATGCTAGTCAGGCCTACGACCTCTCGGAGGGATATGCTGACGGCAGGGCAGAGGCTCTCAACCATATGGCGTTCGTCAGTATGGCACGGATGGATTATCGCCGTGCAGAACAACAACTGAGGGAAGCCATGTCGTTGACAGATAACCAGATTGAACTCTTCGTGGCGGAAGTCCAGCAGATGCGTCTCTGTCAGCGTTGTTCCCGTAACCGGGAGTTCTACGAACACCGTGAACGTGCCATTGGGTGTAGCCGACGAATCAACGAAGAGCGTGTCGCCTTGTCGGAACGACAACTGCTCCGTCTGATTTATGCAGAGAGTGAGTTCGCCATTGTAAACTCCACCTATTATTATTATGTAGGTCTGGAACGTCAGTCTATCCAGGCCTTGCAGGAAGTCAACCTGGATGAGATGCGGCGTGATACTGCCCAGTATCTGAATTATCTCTACAACGTCGGTGCAGGAGGTATTATCACGGAAGGCACTGACGATGATATTTATCATGAGGAGGTGGAGTTCCTTAACCGTTGCCTGAATATCTCCCAGCGTCATCATTATCCTTATTTCGAGGCGAATGCCAAGGAGGCTTTAGCCGACCATTTGGGGGATGTGGACCTTGCCCAGGAGGCATTGGAGGGCTTTCAAACGTATGGGGATGTCTATCAGATAGCCGGAGCCTACCGGACGCTCGCCTCTTGCTACCATGCCATGGGGGATGATATGCTTGCCTTGGAGAATCTGCATCACGCCCTTGCCGACAAGCGCATCAATCAGGCTCCAGACTTGGTAGCCAGTATCCGTGAACAGATGAGTGTGGCTTACTCGGCAGTCAATGACAAACAAAATAGTGACCTCAACCGGAATATCTATATAGACCTGCAGGAACAGACTCGTCAGGACCGTGAACTGGAAGCCCGTGCTGCAATGTATGAGGAGTCGGCAACCCAGTTGAACTGGATGATGGGAGCCGTCGTCGTCGCCATTCTGTTGTTGGTATTCCTCTTGTGGCTCTTCAACCGGATGCATAAGCGGGAGAAACAGGACAGTGCGTACGATGACCTGTTGGAGCAGAAGGGTGAGGAGATTGCCGAGGCTCGCCTAAGGGTGGAGAAGAACGAATGCCGTCATCTGGAACAGCGCGCCAAGGTGTCGATGGTAGTTGGCATCACGCCCCTTATTGACCGTATCATTCATGAGATAAGACATATAGATGGTCTAGATAATCTAGAAAATCTAGAAAGATTGGAATATATCCGTGAACTCACCGACCAGATCAATGCCCAGAACGATATCCTCACCCATTGGATTCAGTTACGCCAGGGTGAACTGAGTCTTCATATCGAGAGTTTCCCCGTGCAGTCGTTGTTTGATATTCTTGGTCGTAGCAAGACGGGATTCCAGATGAAGGGTGTGACCTTGGAGGTACAACCCACCGATGCCGTCGTCAAGGCAGACCGTGTGCTGACCCTCTTCATGCTTAACACCCTAGCCGATAATGCCCGTAAGTTTACGGAGCAGGGTGGGGAGGTGCGTATCTCTGCTGAACAGAAGGCCGATTATGTGGAACTCTTGGTAGCGGATACGGGACAGGGCATGTCTGCCGACGAGCTCTCACAGGTGTTTAACCATCAGGTGAAGGGCGGACATGGTTTCGGACTGATGAACTGTAAGGGTATTATTGAGAAGTATCGTAAGATCAGCCAGATATTCCAGGTATGTCTGTTGTCCGCAGAGAGCGAGAAAGACAAAGGCAGCCGTTTCTTCTTCCGACTGCCTATTGGCAAGCTGATGGCTATTGGCTATTGGCTGTTGGTTTTTAGCATGCCCCTCTTTGCCGATAGCCAACAGCCAACGTCTAACAGTCCTCTCGACCAGGCTCATATCTATGCTGACTCCGCCTATTTCTCCAATGTCAACGGCACCTATACCCGTACGTTGGCGTTTGCCGATTCCTGTCGCCAATACCTCAACGCTCACTACCTCAGGCACCATCCTCATGGGGAATTGCTGATGCAGCGACAGGGTGATGCCGCTCTTATGGCACCGGAGATACAATGGCTGCATGACAGTGTGAGCACCAACTACCAGATTATCCTTGACATCCGTAACGAGAGCGCTGTCGCGGCTCTTGCGCTCCATGAATGGGAACTCTATGCCTATAATAACAAGGTATATACCCAACTCTTCAAGGAACTCTCTGCTGATAATACCCTTGCCGACTATTGCCGTATGATGCAGCAGTCGCAGACCAACAAACGCATCGCCGTGATCCTCCTGCTCCTGATATTGCTGATGATTGTACCGGCATACTATATGCTCTACTACCGTCACCGTCTCTATAACCGCTTCCGTCGGGAACGGATGCAGCAGACCAATCTGGAGATGGCGGAGGATGAGTTACGGCGCGCTGAGTTAGAGGATAGCAACCTGCATGTGGTGAATGCAGTACTCGACAACTGTCTCTCGACCCTCAAGCATGAGACGATGTACTATCCCAGCCGTATCCGTTTGTTGGCAGACAACGGGGACACCCAGTCGATGCTGGAGGTGGCTTCCTATTATCGGGAGATTTATGGACTACTCAGCGAACAGGCTATCCGACAGGTGGAGCAGGTGAAACTGCATCCGAGAAAGGTGGAACTCTATGGACAGACCGTCTTGGGTGACGAACACCTGCTGCATTATCTCTTTGAACTCCTGAAGGGGGAGGTTGCCGTAGAAGTGAAGGATGGGCAGTACCTGCTCTATACGGTACGGCGTGACGACCTGCACCTGTCGGACGAGGAGGCTGCCAACCTTTTCACTCCCCAGACAGACCATATACCTTTCTTGCTCTGTCGGCAGATCGTGCGTGACCATGGCGAGGCGACAAACCGTCGTGGCTGTGGTATCTGGGCAGAGACGGAGGAGGGAACGACAATGATTAAAATAACACTACCAAGATATGGAAAACTTTAAACTGATTATTGTAGAGGATGTGCCTCTGGAACTGAAAGGCACGGAGGGTATCGTACGCCATGAGATTCCTGAGGCTGAGGTTATCGGGACGGCAGCCAATGAGGTGGAGTACTGGCGACTCATCAAACAACAACTGCCCGACCTGGTGTTGCTGGACCTGGGACTGGGCGGTTCAACTACCGTCGGTGTGGAGATCTGTCGTCATACCAAGGAACAGTATCCCAAGGTGAAGATACTCATCTTCACAGGTGAGATCCTGAACGAGAAACTATGGGTCGACGTGCTGGACGCTGGTGCCGACGGTATCATCCTCAAGAGTGGTGAACTACTGACCCGTGCTGATGTCCGTGCGGTGATGGAGGGCAAGCAACTGGTATTTAACGAGCCAATCCTCCAGAAGATCGTCGAGCGTTTCAAGTATGCCGTATCTTCCCAGTTGGTCCGTCAAGAGGCGTTGATCAACTACGAGATTGACGAATACGACGAGCGTTTCCTCCGTCATCTCGCCTTGGGCTATACCAAGGAGCAGATTACCAATCTGCGCGGCATGCCCTTTGGTGTGAAGAGCCTGGAGAAGCGACAGAATGAACTGGCTCGCAAACTCTTCCCCAATGGAGAGAGTGTCAA
Source organism: Prevotella sp. (assembly GCA_017645645.1). Lineage (GTDB taxonomy): Bacteria > Bacteroidota > Bacteroidia > Bacteroidales > Bacteroidaceae > Prevotella. The sequence goes on from JAGCOB010000021.1 coordinate 14,706, forward strand.
TGCCACCCGTCTGGTGGTACGTGCCTTGGAACTGCGTATCCTTGATATCGATAACCTGGAGCCTGATACCGAATGAAACGACTTGTTCCCTATATCGCCCTTGTCCTCTTCCTGGCGGAGGTGGTACTGATCTTCCTCTCCTGGTTGTTGAGTGCCGCCCTGCCCAATAGCGGGGTGCGCTCCATGCTCTCTGGGGAGGGCATCCGCTGGTTCTTGGGACATTTCGGTAATATCCTCGGGACACCGATTCTTGTCTGGCTCCTCATGGCAGCCATAGCCGTCGGCTGTGTGAAGTGTTGTGGTGTATGTGCCCGTTCATCCGTTCCGAGTTATCGGGAACGACGTGCCTTGTTCATCGGTGGTGGGGTATTGGTGGTATGTGTCATAGCCATTCTGTTGCTGACCATCGTACCGCATCCTGTTCTGCTCAGTGCTACCGGCAACTGGTTCCCGTCCCCCTTTGCCTATAGCCTGATACCCCTGTGTGCCTTCAGCCTCTGTCTTTTCAGTATTGTCTATGGGATCATTGCCGGTACCTTCCAGACGCTCCATGATGTCTACGACTCCCTGTTGTATGGCATCCGTTGGGCGGCACCCTGCATTCTCTTCTACATCCTCCTCGTCCAGTTGTACGAGTCCTTCCTCTTTGTCTTTGGGTAATCCAGACTTAATATCCTACTGACATTTCGTTATGATATCTCTAACACTTTGTTCCACCCTATGGAACTAGTTGTTCCATGGCATGGAATAAAGTGTTCCACCCTATGGAACTATTGGTTAGGAGCATCCTAACAATGTCAAAGGTAGGCTGCGTTTCGGAAATACTCAAATAAATTTGGTATTTCGCTCAATTTGCACTACCTTTGCACCTTAGAAATTAAACCTAACGAGATATGAAAAAACTATTATTGGGAGACGAGGCGATTGCCCAAGGTGCACTGGATGCAGGCTTGAGTGGTGTCTATGCCTATCCAGGCACTCCCTCTACAGAGATTACAGAGTATATCCAGATGTCGCCATTGGCGAAGGAACGTGGCGTTCATAGCCGTTGGTCTACTAACGAGAAGACGGCGATGGAGGCAGCCTTGGGTATGTCGTTCATGGGAAAACGTGCGTTGGTATGTATGAAACACGTGGGACTGAACGTCTGTGCCGACCCGTTTGTCAACTCTGGCATGACAGGAACGAATGGCGGTCTGGTGGTGTTGGTGGCTGACGACCCCTCAATGCACTCCTCACAAGACGAGCAGGACTCGCGTTTCTATGGTAAGTTTGCAATGGTACCCACCTTGGAACCCAGCAACCAGCAGGAGGCTTACGACATGATACAGGAGGCTTTCGAGATGTCGGAACAGTTGCATCTGCCTATTCTGATGCGTGTCACGACGCGTATGGCACACAGTCGTGCTGTCGTTCAGGTTGTTGACGTGCCTCGTGAACAGAATGAACTCAACTACGACGCTCAGGCTTCAAGTTGGGTGTTGCTGCCTGCTTTTGCCCGTAAGCGCAATGATATCGTTACTGCCCAGCAGCCGCTGTTGGAGCAGATGGCGATGGATAGCAAGTATAATGCGTATATCGATGCAGACGATCGTGAGATGGGTGTTATCGCCAGCGGTATCGCTTACAACTATCTCATGGAGTGCTTCCCCAACGGATGCCCGTTCCCAGTATTGAAGATTTCGCAATATCCGATACCCAAGAAACTCATCCGTCGAATGACAGACGATTGCGAATATGTGCTGATTGCCGAGGAAGGACAACCCTTCATCGAGGATCAGGTGCGTGGCGTGATGCCTGGCAATGCGGTTATCAAAGGTCGTCTGACAGGCGAACTGCCTCGTACGGGTGAGTTGAATCCTGACTTGATTAAGAAAGCGCTGGGTATGGAGATTGGCGAGAACTACGCTCCTTGCGAGGATGTTGCCCCGCGTCCACCTGCATTGTGTCAGGGTTGTGGTCACCGCGACGTCTATACAGCACTGAATCAAGTATTGCTCGACTATCCCAATGCCCGTGTATTTGGTGATATCGGTTGTTATACCTTAGGTTTCCTGCCTCCTTATAAGGCTATCCATTCGTGTGTTGACATGGGGGCATCTATCACGATGGCGAAGGGAGCCAGTGATGCAGGACAATGGCCTGCTGTCGCTATCATCGGCGACTCTACATTTACGCACTCTGGTATGACGGGCTTGTTGGATGCCATCAACGAGAATGCAGACATCACTGTCATCATCAGCGACAACCTGACCACTGCGATGACTGGTGGACAGGACTCTGCTGGTACGAATAAGTTTGAGGCGATCTGTCGTGGTCTGGGCTTGAGTGACGAGCATCTGAAGGTCGTTGTGCCTCTGCCCAAGAACATGGAAGAGATCACCAAGACCATTCGCGAAGAGATTAACTATCATGGTGTGAGTGTCATCATCCCACGTCGTGAGTGTATGCAGACTTTACAGAGACATTTGAAACAGAAGAAAGCACAGGAGGCAAAGAAATGAAGACAGACATTATATTATGCGGTGTAGGAGGACAAGGCATCCTTTCTATCGCAACCATTATCGGTGAGGCTGCCATGAATGAGAACCTGTATATCAAACAGGCAGAGGTGCATGGAATGTCTCAGCGTGGAGGTGACGTACAATCGAACCTCCGTATCTCCAGCAATCCTATTGCCAGTGACCTGATACCTAAGGGTGGGGCGGATGTGATTATCTCAATGGAGCCGATGGAGGCATTGCGCTACCTGCCATTCCTTTCAAAAGAGGGCTGGATCATTACGTCAAGCACTCCTTTTGTGAATATCCCGAACTATCCTGATATTGAGAGGATTAAGGCTGATTTGAATAGTCTTAAGAACGTCATCATGTTGGATATCGAACAGGCTGCTAAGGACAATGGTGTTCCTCGTTCTGCCAATGTCATCCTATTGGGTGCAGCCCAGAAGGCTATCGGTATTGAATATGGGAAACTGGAAGATGCCATCCGTCGCGTCTTTGGCAGAAAAGGTGAGGCAATCGTAGAAGCGAATATCAAGGCATTGGCTATAGGGCGCGAAGCGCAGAAGTAGCTTCGTTATACCGTAATTCCGTAGTACCGTTATACCGAATATAAAATGAAAGAAACCCCGATAAAAAAAGAAATCGTCGACGGACTCGTGGCAGAATTGGGTATCAAAGACTTTGCCAAGGCGACGATCCGTGAGGTGAAACAAGTAGCGGCAAAGGCTGAGAAAGCTTCTGGCGTGGAGTTCATCAAGATGGAGATGGGTATTCCTGGACTGCCTGCTGCACAGGTGGGCGTGGATGCCCAGGTGAAAGCCTTGCAAGAAGGTATTGCACACAGTTATCCTGACATACAAGGTGCACCTGTTTTGAAACAGGAAGCATCACGTTTTGTGAAGGCATTCATTGGTGTGGATGTCGCTCCGGAATGCTGTGTACCTGTCTGTGGTTCGATGCAAGGTACGTTTGCTTCGTTCCTGACCTGTTCACAGGCAGACAAGAAGAAGGACACAGTCTTGTTTATCGACCCGGGTTTTCCTGTACAGAAGATGCAGTTGCAGGTACAGGGCGTGAAATACGAGACATTTGATGTCTATGACTTCCGTGGTGAGAAACTGGCTCCGAAACTGGAGAGTTATCTCTCGAAAGGGAAAATCTGTGCCATCGTCTATTCGAATCCCAACAATCCTGCATGGATTTGTCTGAACGAGGACGAGTTGAAGTCGATTGGTACGCTTGCCACGAAGTACGATACTATCGTGATGGAAGACCTTGCGTACTTTGCGATGGATTTCCGTAAGAATCTGAGTGTGCCCTTCCAACCACCTTATCAACCGACAGTAGGGCGTTATACAGATAATTATATCCTGTTGATCTCTGGTTCGAAGGCTTTCAGTTATGCCGGTGAGCGTATTGGTGTGACGTGTATCTCTGATAAGTTGTTCCATCGTCACTATCCTGATCTGGCAGCACGCTACGAAGGACTGCCCTTTGGTCCTGTCTTTTCCACACGTATGCTCTATGCTTTGTCATCAGGTACCAGCCACTCGGCACAGTTTGCTATGGCTGCCATGCTGAAGGCAGCCACAGACGGAACGTATGACTTCCGCAAGGAAGTAAGTGTCTATGGAGAGCGCGCCCACAAGTTAAAAGATATCTTCTGCCGTTATGGTTTCCATATTGTTTACGACAAAGACCTTGATGAACCTGTGGCTGACGGTTTCTATTTCACCATCGGCTACAAGGGAATGACCAGCGGAGAACTTGCCAAAGAACTGATGTACTATGGTGTCTCAGCTATCTGTCTGATTACGACAGGCTCTCATCAGGAAGGTCTTCGGGTATGTACCTCATTCATTGAAGATCATCAATATGCCCAATTGGAGGAGCGCATGAAGATTTGGAAAATTAATCATGAGTCATAAAAAAGAGGAACTCAAACGGGTTCCTCTTTTTTAATTCTCGTCATTCCATATCTATAGGCAGGAACTTAAACTGTGCGGTCGTCAGGTACCGCACGTCATATTTCCCTTTTGCCTTGACGGTGTATTCTTTACGCATCTTAATGAACTGCTTCTCGGCTTCCTTGCGTGTCGGGGCGAACATCACGACACAGACACGGTAAGGCTTCTGCTCGTTGGTCGCGAGGTACTCCTTCAACTGATAGGAGTAATGCTCCCGTCCCAGGAGGAACTTGGTCTTGGTATCATACCATGCACCTTCTACTTCCTGAACGTCTGTCATATAGATGATGGAATCTTGGAACGATGCAGAGAAGCCGAACATATACATCTTAGGCATCTTCACGTGCTTTGCCTGCATCTCGGAAGGCATGGCCACAGCCAAGAGCAGGGAGAATAGAATATACTTTACTAGTTTCATTGTCCTAAATATGCTTTTAACATTTTGTTCTTTGTATTACCGCGTAGACGGCGGATGGCCTTTTCCTTAATCTGACGGACACGCTCACGAGTCAGTCCGTATTTGGTACCGATTTCCTCAAGGGTCATCTCTGGCTGGTTGATACCGAAGAAAGCCTCTATCACCTTACGTTCACGGTCATTGAGCATCTGCAGGGCATTGGTAATCTCTGCCCTCAGCGACTCCATGACTAACTGGCGGTCGGCCATCGGGGCATCGTCATTGACCAGGACATCCAATAGGCTGTTGTCCTCACCGTCCACGAAGGGAGCATCCACCGATACGTGATGCCCGCTGATATGCAGGGCATCGTCTATCTTGTCTTCGGGAAGGTCGACTTTCTCAGAGAGTTCTTCTGCTGACGGGCGACGCTCGTTCTCCTGTTCGAAACGGTTGGCCTCCCGGTTGATCTTGTTCACAGCTCCAACCTGGTTGAGAGGCAGACGGACGATACGGCTCTGTTCAGCGATAGCCTGCAGAATGCTCTGTCGAATCCACCATACGGCATACGATATGAACTTGAAACCGCGGGTCTCGTCAAACTTCTCGGCAGCCTTGATGAGTCCCAGGTTACCCTCGTTGATGAGGTCGGGTAGGGACAGTCCCTGATTCTGGTATTGCTTTGCTACAGAGACAACAAACCGGAGGTTTGCCTTGGTCAGACGCTCCAGTGCCTTGCGGTCACCTTTTCGGATGCGCTGGGCAAGTTCTACCTCTTCATCTGTAGATAGTAACTCTTCTTTTCCAATTTCCTGCAAGTACTTATCGAGTGACTCGCTCTCTCGATTCGTAATGGATTTTGTGATTTTTAGTTGTCTCATTTAGTAGTTTTTTAACAAGCGAATGCAAAAGTAAGGTATTTTTTCGGAAACACCAAAAGAATACCTTACTTTTTATTGATTGTTTGTCAAAAAGTCTTACTCGTTCTGCAGGTAGACGACAAATCCACCGCGCTTGCCAGTGGGATAGAGTCCCTTGATGACCAGCATCTGGTCTTTGGCATCCTTGACGGCCTGTTGCAAGTCATCGAAGGAACGCATGGGCTGATCATTGACGGTCTGGATAATAAATCCCTTCGGTACACCGGCATCTTTCATCTTGCCACCGTTGACTTTCAGGACCTCAAGACCGTAGTTGATCTCCAGTTGCTTCTTCTGACTATCGGTGATGGGGCGTACATCGATACCGAGGATATCGACATCAGCGTTCTTCACGACCTTGGTAGTACCTTGTTCGTTCTTCAGCGTCAGTGTAGCAGTCTTCTCCTTCTTGTTACGCAGGTATTTTACGGTAACCTTGTCACCGGGACGCTTCTGTGCCATAATACCCTGTAACTCACCAAACTTCTTCACTTTCTGGTTGTCAATCATTGTGATGACATCACCTTTCTGCAGACCGGCAGCGGCAGCGGCACCGTCCTCTACAACCTCAGCGATATAGATACCCTCCATGGTGCCTAGGTCAACCTCGTTGCCCTTCTCCTTTTCAGCATCCACGTAGTTGCTGACATCTGTCCCCTTGATACCGATCATGGCACGCTGTACGGCACCGTATTTCTTGATGTCTTCCACCACCTTGTTCATGATGGCGGTAGGAATGGCAAAACCGTAACCAATATTAGAACCTGTCTGGGAGTAAATCATGGCATTGATACCGATGAGCTCACCACGGGTATTGACCAGTGCACCACCGGAGTTGCCTTGGTTGATGGCAGCGTCCGTCTGGATCATGGAAGCGACGCCTTCTCCCATTTGACGTGCCTTGGCACTGACGATGCCGGCAGTTACAGTGTTGTTCAGTCCGAGGGGGTTACCTACGGCAAGCACCCACTCACCAATCTTCACGTCGTCACTGTTGGCAATGACGATGGCAGGCAAGTTCTTGGCATCGATCTTGATAAGGGCGAGGTCAGTGGTCTTGTCGGCACCGATGATACGGGCAGAATACTCTTTGCTATTCTCGTTAAGGGTGACTGTCAACTCGTCGGCACCGTCTACCACGTGATTGTTGGTGACGATATAGCCGTCAGCGGATATGATGACGCCACTACCTGCTGCGGCACGCTTGGGAGTCTGGACCTGACGCTTGCGTGAACCGTTATTACCACCCTGTCCACGTCCGAAGAAACCACCGAACGGATCTGAGAAAAAATCCTCAAACGGGTCATTGTACTCTATCGTCTGTACCTTGGAGTTAATAACGGATTTGATGTAGACGACGGAGGGCAGTGATTTCTCTGCCGCATAGGTGAGGTCTACGGGTTGTCCTGGTGCTGCGGCTGCTGTAGCGGGGGCTGCCTGAGTCTTGTTGCACGATGCTGCCGAGAATGCGATGACTACCAAGTAGATCGCCGGCATGATGTTCTTTACAATCTTTTTCATTTGTCTATTCTCTTAAAAGTTTTACTTATTAGCTTTTGTTACCTTGTTCAGGATTTCGACTGCAAATATAGACGCAAAAATCGGGAAACTGTCAAATTGTCCTATCTTTTTGTCGCAATTTAACAATTTCAGTTCTCTACTTAACGGCTATTTGAAATTAACGCTCGAAAGTTGAAATACTGATAAAATTAACGGATGTGATGTAGTTTAATTGAAAATAATTAATTATCGGGTGATTTCTCCTCGTATACTTTGTCGCATCTGTTGACGGATATGTTCCGGATCGTTATAATGGGATTGTAAAAACATCAGTTTGGTGACGGCACTCTCTACCGTGGAGTCGTAACCGCTGATGACACCTACCTCCTGTAACTGATAACCAGTGTCATAACGTCCCATCTCCACGGCTCCCTGCATACACTGACTGATATTGATGACGACCTTGCCGTTACGCGTTGCTTCCTTCAGTGCCTGCATCACCCACGGGCGCTGAGGGGCGTTACCGCTTCCGAAGGTACGCATGACGATGCTCTTTAGATTGGGCGTAGCGATGATATGGCGCACCAGGTCCTCGCGGATGCCAGGAAACAGTGAGAAAATGATTACGTTGTTGTCTAGACGGAAATGGGGTGTCATGGGATGATTCCAGTCGGGTTTCAGGATGCGCTCTGTATGATAGGTGATATTCACGCCTGCTTCTACCAGATGGGGATAGTTGAACGATTCGAAAGCATTGAACTCCTCAGCACTCTGCTTGGTGGTACGGTTGCCACGCAACAGGTGTCCGTTGAAATAGATACCTACCTCAGGCACACGCGCATGTCCTTGTTCGTCTTTGGCAGCGGCTATCTCGATGGAGGTAATCAGGTTTTCTTTGCCATCTGTCCGCAACTGTCCGATAGGCAGTTGCGAACCAGTAAAGATGACAGGTTTTGTCAGGTTCTCCAGCATATAGGAGAGGGCAGAGGCAGTATATGCCATTGTGTCAGTGCCATGTAGCACCACGAAGCCGTCATACTCGTCGTAATGGTCAGCAATGACATGACTGAGTTCTGTCCATCGGGCAGGTGTCATATCACTGGAGTCGATAGGCGGATTAAACGTATGTGTGTCGATTTCCAAGTCAAACTGTTCCAGTTCCGGCACGTTAATGAGCAGGTGCTTGAAGTCGAAAGGCTCCAAGGCACCTGTCTGTGGGTTACGGTTCATACCGATGGTACCGCCCGTATAGATCAACAATACTCTGCCTCGCATCTGGCAAGCAATAGGTTTATAATTGGATTTGCAGCATCACGAAAGAGTAGGGGGCGATGTCGAGCGTCGTCTTGCTCTTCAGTTTAATCGTCTCCTTTTGAGGAGCTATGGGCTGCTTGTCGTAGTTGTTCTCGTCGTCAGGCTGACCGCTCAGTGTGGTCTTGGCAGCCGTCTTCACACCCTTGAAGCGTGAGAGGTTGATATGTGCCTTCTTCGCTTGGTCACCAGCATTGCAGAGCTTGACAAACAACTGTCGTGTCTTCACATTCAGCACGACGCTCTGTCCCTGTAAGTAACCACTTTCCTGACCTTCGGGTAGATCTTGCCAACGGGGAGCTACATCGGGATTTTCAATCGTCACGCAATCACCATAGTAGTATTGTCCTGCACTCTGTCCGAACATCTGCTGTACATAGTAGCTGCAGGTGAGGAACGGACGCTCGTTGTCAAAGTAGATGAGGTCGGGGTTCCAGTTCGTGTTGGTCTTGCGGGCGAAGAGGGGAGCGTAGGAAGTCATAGCCACGATGTCACCGTTCTGCTCTACGTGCAACAGGTAGAGACCTTCTGCCAGTGCATCAATGAGTTTCTTGTCCTTGGCGGCATACTCTCCCAAATATACCTTTGTCTTGCGGTCGCGAGGATAGTAATTGTACTGGCGACTGCTAAGGAAATACCTGTTGGGCTCGTAGTAGTGCTCATCGATGATGGGCATACCTAACTCGTCCGCGAGTTTCCAACCGTTCTCCAAGTCAGGATTACCAGGATGTGAACCAGGACCTGCTGTTCCTACAATGACGATGTCAGGATATTTCGCCATTACTTTTTTATATATATACTTGAAGCGCTCCTTGAACTCAGGTGAGATTTTCTCTTCGTTACCCAGTCCGAGATATTTCAGATTGAAGGGAGCGGGATGACCTGCATCGGCACGCATCTTTGCCCATTTCGAAGTGGCGGGGTCACCGTTAGCCCATTCGATGAGGTCGAGAGCTTCCTGTGCCCATTCATCAATCTCGTCCATCGGACAGGCATCCTGAGCCTGGGTGGGGTACATACCCCAACCACCGTTGGTACCTTGACAACTCACACCGCAGGGGAGGATAGGCAGTGGCTGCATGCCGAGGTCTTCGCAGAACTGGAAATATTCGAAGTAACCCAGTCCCATGCTCTGATGATAGCCCCACGTGTTCTTCAGACCTTTGCGCTGTTCCTTCGGACCGATGGTGGTCTTCCAACGATAAGTGTCCCAGAAACCGTCACCGCCGCCATGTACGACACAACCACCGGGGAAGCGCATGAACTTCGGTTGCAGGTCAGCAAGAGCCTGTGCGAGGTCCTTGCGTAGACCGTGTCCCTTGTATGTGTCCTGCGGCATCAGCGATACCATGTCGACATCGATATAGCCTTTGTCGAGGATAAGAATCTGTAACGAGGCATTCTGACAGGTAGAATCCGCCGTCAGGACGGCATCGTACTGTTTCCATGCATGATCGGAAACATCGAAGGTAGCATCAGCCAACAACTTTGGGTCCTTGGGAGGCCAACCTTCCTGATTCTTTACTAATGCGATACGTACCTTCTTAGCATCACCGATATTACGCATGAAGATGGAGAAGTTGTATTTCTCACCAGCCTTCACGGAAATGCCGTCAAAGCCGTCATTCTGAATGCCGAAGCCCTTCCAGCCCGTGTAGTCGTAATACTCTTTCGCCCGTTCACAATAAAGTCGCATGTAAGTGGGGTTGTTGGGGTGGATGGGATTGTCCTTACAAACCTCCATCGTTCCTAAGGAGTGACCTGGGCGTGTGATGCGCCATGCTGTCCCTGCTCCCCATCCGTCACGTTCTGCAGGACTGAATTCAAAAGAACCGTTTTGCACCAGTTCTGCATAGAGACCACCGTCAGCGGCATTGCTGATGTCCTCGAAGAAGATACCAATCAACTCGTCACTGATTACTTTGCCACCCTTGGGGGCTTTCATGGGCTTTTGGGCATTCATTCCCAGTGTGGCAGTCAGCAACAGCCCGAAAAAACATGTTTTTCTCATTATTATAATATTATAATTGTTTGGTTATTAACTTGCAGCCACAAAGATAACACATTTTTCCCGTATACCGTCATCGTTTACGTTAAATTTTCTTCAAAAGTGGCAGGATAATTTTAGGAACTCGGAAATATTTACTATATTTGCAATCTATTTGAAAACAATCACTAAAACAATAAACACGATTATGAAGCAATTTAACGACAAGAATTTTGTGCTCGACAATGAGGTGGCACAAGACCTGTTCCACAACCATGCGGCTAAAATGCCGATCATTGACTATCACTGTCACCTGATTCCAGAGATGGTGGCTAACGACCATCGTTTCAAGAGTATTACGGAACTGTGGCTGGGCGGAGACCACTATAAATGGCGCGCTATGCGTACTAATGGTGTGGATGAGAAATACTGCACAGGTAAGGATACCAGTGATTGGGAGAAATTCGAGAAGTGGGCGGAGACGGTTCCTTATACTCTTCGTAATCCGTTGTATCATTGGACACATCTGGAATTGAAGACCGCCTTCGGCATTGACAAACTGCTCTCTCCCAAGACAGCCCGTGAAATCTTTGACGAGTGTAATGAGAAACTGAAGCAGCCGGAGTTTTCGGCACGTGGCCTGATGAAGCACTATAACGTGGAATGTGTCTGCACGACGGATGATCCTGTTGATGACCTCCATAACCATATTGAGTATGCTAAGCACAAGGCTTCTGATGATCCAACGATGATTCCGGCATGGCGTCCTGACAAGGCAATGAATATTGAGAAGCCGGAATTTCCTGATTATGTACATCAGTTGGAGCAAGTGAGTGGTGTGACCATTACGAAGTTTGCTGATATGGTTGATGCACTCCAGAAACGTCATGACTTCTTCCAGGAGCAGGGCTGTAAACTTTCTGACCATGGTATTGAGGAATTTTATGACGAGGAGTATACTGACTCACAGATTGAGACGATCTTTGAGAAGGCTATGCGCGGGCAGCAACTCTCTAACATTGAGGTCCGACAATTTAAGAATTGCTTCCTGACCGTGATGGCGGAGATGGATGCCGATGCCGACTGGACACAGCAGTTCCACTATGGTGCTATTCGTGACAATAATACGAAGATGTACAACCAACTCGGTCCTGATACAGGTTTCGACTCTATCGGTGAGTTCAATACTGCCAAGGCAATGTCTAAGTTCCTCAATAGACTGAATATGGAAGGCAAACTTACCCGTACAATTCTGTATACGTTGAATCCGTGTGCTAACGAGGTGATTGCTACGATGCTCGGTAACTTCCAAGGTGGTGAGCCCGGTAAGATCCAGTTTGGCTCCGGATGGTGGTTCAACGATCAGAAGGATGGTATGGAGCGTCAGATGAACGCCCTCAGCGTACTGGGCCTGCTGAGCCGCTTCGTGGGAATGCTTACCGATAGCCGTTCATTCCTCAGTTATCCGCGTCATGAGTATTTCCGTCGCATCCTTTGTAACATCCTTGGTAATGACGTGGAGAAGGGCCTGCTGCCTGACGACCGTGAACTGCTGGGTAAGATGGTGGAGGATATCTCCTACAATAATGCTCGTAGATACTTCAAGTTCTATTAATATATTATATATAATAAGGTGTATGAGTTTTCGCTTTTTGTCATGAAAGGCGAAAACTTTCGTTTAGTGAGGAAAAAAGTTGGCAAAAAGTTTTGCAGGTTTGGAATTTTGTATTACCTTTGCATCCGCTTTCGCCCAAAATCCGGGTGTTGGCAGGAATAATGAGTTCTTTGAA